>CP021371.1:2770000-3446250 GCA_002600635.1 Rhizobium sp. ACO-34A
ATTTCCGGAATCACTTTGTGAAAACCTCACCATCCGAGCGAGGCCATCGTGATCCGTAAGCATTCGATCACCTTGCGAGGCCATCGCACCAGCTTCTCGCTCGAAAATCCGTTCATGGACGAAC
The DNA here is from genome assembly GCA_002600635.1 of Rhizobium sp. ACO-34A. Classification (NCBI taxonomy): domain Bacteria; kingdom Pseudomonadati; phylum Pseudomonadota; class Alphaproteobacteria; order Hyphomicrobiales; family Rhizobiaceae; genus Rhizobium; species Rhizobium sp. ACO-34A. The sequence continues at coordinate 2,770,125 of CP021371.1, forward strand.
TGAGAGTGATCGCCGATGAGCGCGATCTGGCGCTCGCGGCCCTGATCACGGAGATCGACGAAATCCGTGATCCGACAGCCAATCTTTCATCGGCACTAAGGCTGTATGTTCTGAATTGGCTGAAGGCAAAGGCTCAACAGGCCTGAGCTATCCTCCTCTATAGCGCTCATTCGTTTCGGGACGGTCCGGAAGACGAGCGATAAACAGGTGACACCGCTCAATATTTTTGTGCGACGGCCTCGGCCTCAATTGACGCCCGGCAGGCTATCGAACTGCAACGGCCGTGCCGGCGGAAGACTATCGCGGGTAACCTTCTCGTCCGGCGAAACCGGCATCTCCGGGGCAGCGACCGTCCCGTCGCCAGGCGGTTGCGTCTCGGGAGCGGAAGCACCTTCGGAAGCCGCCTGCGCCGCACGCCGCGCTTCTTCTTCCGCAGCCAGCCTTTCGGCCTCCTCCGCCTTCTGCCGTGCTTCTTCGGCGACCCTTGCCCGTTCTGCCTCTGCCTTCTGGCGTTCCTCTTCCCGGTAGCGGTGAAGAACGACCTCACGTCTCAAGCGCTGTTTTTCCAGCACGTTCGACTGCAGCGCCTCCACCCTGCGGCGCTCGCGTTCGAAGGCGCGAAGCGACAGGAAGTTGGTGAGGTCGCCAACATCGAGTTGCCGCGTGGGTGCGCCAATTTCACCGGCATAGGTAAGCCGAATACCCGGTTCCGCACCAGCCAGCGCATCGTCGCCGGCATTGAGCGCAACATGGGCGGTACCATCCATGGTTCCATCGATAAGGTTGAGGCGCGCTTCTCCATCCAGCTTCGCCGACTGGCTTTCCAGCGTCACGTTCTGGATGCGCATCACGCCCCCCGTGATGTTGAACGGCACCGCAACGTTCTGGAATGTACCCGGTCCGGCATCGATCAGCCCTGCCGCGATTCCCTTGACCTTGTCTTCCGTGATCTCGCCCTTGATGCCATCGGCCGCCTCCAGAACCTGCGGCAGGAGCCCAAGGTTGAGCTTCGACACGGTCAGCGCACCGACCTTGAGGGAGCCAGAACCATTGGTCGCACCGAGAAGCTCGGAAACCGTCTTGCCGCTCGCCTCAGCCACGAGATCGAAATCGAACCTCCCGGTTGCGGCGGCCTGACCGCCCTCCCGCTGTTCCGGCAAGGCATCGGCAAGATCACCTCCCTCCAGCGTGATGCGGCTTTGGTAAAGGCCGGTTCCATCGGCATTCGCGACCATCAGCCGGCCCATAAGCGTTCCGCCGAACCAGCTTCCGTTTATATCGTCGAGTGTAAGTTCACCACCCGACCGACGCAGCGTTGCCGACAGGCCGGTTACAGGATCGAAGACACCGGATGAGAAGCTGCCAATCTCCAGCGCGATGTCGAGATCGGGTTCGCTGACGCGCGCCGGCAGCACCTCTTGCGAAAGCTTGCCTGTCGCAGGATCGGCCACCGGCCCCAGAACCGTCTCGGCAAGCCATGTCAGATCGGCGTGACCGGCTTTAAGCTGCCCTTCGATTTTCGGCTGAGCCTGCGACAGATCGAGCGCGAGGGCACCGGTCACTGCATTTCCGTCCAGCGTTGCTTCGATCCGGTCGAACGAGGTCTTCCGGTCGGCCAGCTTGACGTCCGCGGAAACCTGCGCGGGCAGTCCGCCACCGACCGCCGGCATCGCGACACCAGCCGTCATCAGGAACGGTTCCAGATCGTCGCTCTTGACCGAGACCTTGCCGGCACCAGCCAGAAAATCCGCGATATCGAGCGAAACCTGCCCGCTTGCCATCGCTTCCGTGCCGGCGGAGGTGAACTGCAGCGCAACATCCGCCGCCTCTCCGCCCTGGTCGCTGACATCCAGTGCAAGTCGGCCCGCAACACCTGTCCCGATCGGCAATGGATCAAGCCCCGCCTGACCGAGCAGGATCTGCGTTTCCGGGTTTTCGAGCGTCGCATTCATTTTCAGCGAGGCGGTGCCTGTGAAGTCGGCGATATCATCGACAGCGTAATCAACGGCGATGGTGCTGCCATTGGCCGTGCCGCTCAGCTTTGCCGTCAGGCCGCTGCCGCCGGCATCCCCCAGAGATACGGTTGCCTGCACGTTGGCATCGGCATACCAAGGCGCGCTTTTCACCAGCCATGCAAGTGCGGGATGAGGTGGCAACTGGGCCGCGGCCATCGTCAGGAACGGCGTAGGATCGGCGGCCTGAAACGCGATCTGCGCCTTGCCGGTGTAATCGAGCAGCGAGCCGCTCGCGGCGCCACTGGCGCGGATCGAAGCGCCGGCCACGTCGCCGATATTCAGCCTCTCGACCGAAACGCTGCCGCTATCAAGCGTGAAGATCGTATCGACCTCGTGGCTCTCGACACCGTAAGCGACAAGCTTGCCGACCTTCATGCGCGTCGCGATCCGTTGGGCGAAGACTCCGTTGTCGAGATCGTCGCCGACGATGAGCGCACCGAGCGCTCGCGCCGCATCGAGATCGATTTCATTGCCGGAGAGATCGACGGACAGAGTCGCCGGTTGTCCCCTCAGAGATTCCCGTTCCAGACGGCCGTTAAGATGCGCATCGCCGATGGCGAGTTCCAGCTTCTCGAAGCGCTGCATATCGGGCGTCAGGTTGACGGCAGCGGAGAAGCCGGCCGATTTCAATTGCCGGATTGCAGGATCGACCGCGCCGGAGACCCATGAAGCCAGTCCCGACGGCTGGGTCGATGCCACAAGCAGGTCACCGCTGAATGAAGGCGATCCGATCAGCGTGAGCTTGCCCTTCGCCTCGACCTGTGTCCGGCCGGGCAGAACCGCCGCCGCGCGCTCGACGGTCCAGCCGGTACCCGCAGGGCGAATGTCGATCTGGATATCGCGGAGCACGGTATCGCCGGCCACGATTGCCGGCAGTTTCAGGTTGGCGCGTCCCGGCACGGTCGGCACCGGAATATCCGCCGCCATGGCGATCAGGAGGTTGAGGCGCTGGCGCACCGACCCGGCAGCATTGCGCCCGGTCTTGCCCTGCCCGCCGTCATTCGCCAGCCTGTTGACGTCGACCTGCTGACCCTCCGCGGTCAGCAGGAATTCCGGCTTTGCTCCGGTGTCGAGTTTCGCCTCGCCGGTGATGACGTAGGGATTGTCTGCCTCCGCCAGCTCCAGTCGGTACTCGGGAACGACGATGCGCTCGTTGGTAAGCTCGAACTCCCCCTTGGCGCGTGGCGCAGGCACCGGCTTGCGGTCGTTGGGAACCTTCTCCGCATAGGCATCCCGCCACTGGCCCTGGAAACGTCCCTTGTAGATCGGCTTGCCTTCAACGAGCGAAAGGTCGCCCTCGAGGTCCAGACTGAACGGCCTGTTGCCGGGATCGAGCCTCAGTTTCAACGGGATCGCCCCGGTCGCCGGATTGGGTTGCTGGCTGGAAAGATGAAAACCGCCAGCCTCGCCATCGACGACGGCATTGCCGTCTGCGGTCCACGGACCGGCAAGGGACGCCGCAGCCATCTCGGCGTCGAGCCCGCTCACCTTTCGCGTCCGGCCGGATTGCTGGTCGATGAATTCGATCTCGCCGCCGGTGACGTGCACCTTCTCGAGTACGACCGTGCGGGCCGGAATTTCCGCGCTGGAGCCGCGCAGCCAGTCGAGCGTACCATCGGCCAGCAACCGGATACGCGCCTTCGGCTCCTCGATGCGCATGTCGAAGATGCGCGCCTCGCCGGAAAGGAAGGGAGCAAGTTCCGCATCGAGCGAGAAGCGGGAAACGGTGACGAGCGGCGCGCCTTCGCTGTCGGGACCGACGGTCACGTCGTGCAGGGTGACCGAAGGAAAAGGCAGAAGGCGGGCATTGACCGCGCCATGCACGGTCACCTTCTTGCCGAGAATACGGCTGGCCTGATCCTCGAAATCCTTGCGGAAATCGGTCCAGTCCACGAACATCGGCCCGAGCAGCGCCGCAAACAACGCCACGACCAATAGTCCGCCGAGGAAAACCAGTAAGCGTCCGATCACGACCTGCCCACTCCACTCACATTCGCGGCTACCTTAAAGCGTGTCGCGATCTTTCAGATTCGCTTCTTACGCCTCACGTCCTCATTTTATCGCATGTCGTTGCCGCAAAACCGCTCAATGCTTTTTACTTTGGTTTCGCGGCAAGACTACCCGTATTTTGCCCTGCGGCAACTGCAAGGATTGGCTTTTACAGCCGGAAGATCTTGCCGGGATTGAAGATATTGTCCGGATCGAGGCTCTTCTTGATCGAACGCATGACCGGCAGCGCCGAAGGCAGTTCCTGCTCCAGATAGCTCATCTTGCCCTGTCCCACGCCGTGCTCGCCAGTGCACGTGCCACCCATGGCAAGCGCACGGGCGTTGAGACGCGCCATGAAGGCCTCACTGCGCGCCAGGTCTTCCGGGTCCTTGTCGTTGAACAGCATCAGCACATGGAAATTGCCGTCGCCGGCATGCCCGACGATCGGCGCCAGAAGGCCCGTTTCGCGAATATCGGCCTGGGTCTCGGCCACGCATTCGGCAAGCCGCGAAATCGGCACGCAAACATCGGTTGAAAGGCCGTTCAGTTCCGGAGCGAGCGCCCGGCCCGCCCAGTAAGCGTTGTGCCTTGCCTTCCAGAGCTGTGCCTGCTCCTCGGCATTGGTGGTGTACTGGAATTCATCGGAACCGAACTCCGCCGCAATTTCCCGGAACTGTCCGGCCTGCATCTCCACCGTCTCTTCTGTGCCATGAAATTCAAGGAAGAGCGTCGGCTTTTCCGGATAAGAGAGCTTAGAATAGGCGTTGACCGCCTTCATCTGCATTTCGTCCAGCAGTTCGATGCGGGCAACGGGAATACCCATCTGGATCGTCATGACGACGGCGTCGCAGGCAGCCTTGAGGCTCGGAAATGCGCAGACGCCACCGCTGATCTTGGCCGGAATGCCCTGCAGCTTCAGTGTGACGGAGGTGATGATGCCGAGCGTCCCCTCCGCTCCGACGAAGAGCCGGGTCAGGTCATAGCCGGCGGAAGATTTCCGCGCCCGCTGCGCTGTCCTGATCTCCTCGCCATCCGCCGTGACGACGGTCAGCGCCAGCACATTCTCTTTCATCGTGCCGTAGCGCACCGCATTGGTGCCGGAGGCACGCGTCGAGGCCATGCCGCCGAGAGAGGCGTTCGCGCCCGGATCAATCGGGAAGAAAAGGCCGGTATCGCGCAGATAGGTATTGAGGTCCTCGCGAGTGACGCCCGGTTCAACCGTGCAGTCGAGGTCTTCCGGGTTCACTTCGATCACCCGGTTCATCCGGCTGAAATCGACCGAAATGCCGCCGCTCGGTGCATTCACATGGCCCTCCAGCGAGGAGCCGGTGCCGAACGGGATCATCGGAACCTTGTGGGCGGCGCAGGTTCGAACCACCGTCTTCACGTCTTCCGAGTTTTCCACGAAAACGACGCCATCGGGCAGTTGCGACGGCAGATAGGTGGTGGTGTGACTATGCTGTTCGCGGAAGGACTGGCCGGTATGAAAGCGCTCGCCGAACTCCTGCTTCAGGATGCCGAGGACCTTGGCGATCCCCTCCTCGTTACGCACACCGGGCACCACATCCTTCATCACCATGACTGCATCTCCTGCACATTCCACGGCCGGTTCGAAGCCGATCTTTCGGCCGCAGCTATGGGACAGCAGCAGGGCTTTGTCCAGCGAAAGACGCGGCCGGCGCAGTCAGGCAAGGCCCATCATCAGTCCGACTTGAGAGTTTCCGCAAGAAGCGCGGTCAGCCGCCGCCAATGCCTCTCCGCACCGCTTACCTGATAAACGTTGTGATCCGGCACACACCAGCCGTGCGCCATGCCGACATAGTTCTCCAGCGCGAAATCGACCTCCGCCCGGCGGAAGGCATCGACGAACCGATCCGACTGTTCCGGCGGAAAGGACCCATCCACGCCAGCCGTGCCGACATAGACCCGCGCCCGGATCTTGCCGGCCAGAAGGTGTGGGCTGTCAGCCGCCTCGCTTGCGAGATTACCGCCATGGAAACTGGCCACGGCAACGATATCGTCGGGATAGGTTCCGGCCGCAGTCAGCGCGCGACTACCACCCATGCAATAGCCCAGGGCTGCTATCGGCCCGGTCGCTCCGGCCTGCCTCAAGGCGGCAAGGAAAAAGCCGGTGTCCTCGGCGGTCATCGCCTGCGTGGTGCCACCGATCATCGATCTTAGCTGTGTTGCGGTTTCCGGCGTGCTGAAGGCGGTCGCGGCGTCGAACGGCCCATAGGTTCCGAAGCGATAGAAGAGGTCAGGCACCAGCACGGCATAGCCCTCGCCCGCCAGCCGTTCCGCCATGCCGAAAAGTGCCGCCCGCGGACCGAAGGCGTCCATGTAGAGAATGACGCCGGCTTTTGCTCCGGCGGTGCCGAACAGATGAGCCGTGGCAATACCGTCGGATGTCGCTACCTCGATTTGCCGTTGCGTCAAGATATTCTCCCCTGGCAATTTCAACACTATTCAGGTCCCGGGAAGCGCCTACGGCGCTTCGGCGATCATATCACTCGCCTGCCTCGACCGAGGCGGCAAAAGCCATTTCCCGCTGCAACCGCTCCTCTTCATGCGCATGCGGCTTGGCGAAGCGGGCAAGCGCCAGATAGGCGACCGGCGTCACGAACAGCGTCACCACCGTTGCAAGGCCGAGACCGCCAACGATGACCCAGCCAAGCGCGATACGGGCTTCCGCACCTGCGCCATGCGCGAAGACCAGCGGCACGCCGCCGAGAATGGTGGCGATCATCGTCATCATCACCGGCCGCAGGCGCATGTTGGCGGCATTCTCGATCGCTTCGCGCACATCCTGTCCACGGTCGCGCAACTGGTTTGCGAACTCAACGATCAGGATACCGTTCTTCGCCATGATGCCGACCAGCATCACCAGACCGATCTGGCTGTAGACGTTGAGGCTGGTGCCGGTGAACAGCAAGGCGAATACCGCACAGGCAAGCCCCAGCGGCACCGTCGCCATGATGATTACCGATGACAGCACGCTTTCGAACTGCGCGGCCAGCACCAGGAAGATGATGACGATGGCAAAGCCGAAGGTGATGCCCATGCCGCCTGTATTTTCGCTGAGGGTCGCAGCCTCCGCCAGCGGCAGGATACGCGCGCCGGGCGGCAGTAGCGGTCCCGCAATGGTCTGCGCCTTTTCAAGCGCCGACCCCAGCGAAAGCCCCGGTCCGAGACCCGCCGTAATCTGCACCGCGGCAAGCTGCTGTTCCCGCTGGAGGCTCGGCGCGACGGCCTTTTCCTGCAGCTTTGCGATGACGGACATCGGCACGATCTTGCCGTCGCCAGTCTTGAGGAAGATGTTTTCGAGGTCGGTCGGATCGTCGATCGGCCGCGTGGTCGAGGCGAGCTTTACCGGATAGGATTCGCCGTCGATATAGACATCCCCGATCGAACGCCCGTCGAGCATCGATTGCAGCGCCTGGGCGAGCCCGGTGATATTGATGCCGAGGTCTGCGGCGCGCTCGCGGTCGATGCTCACGCCGAGCTGCGCCTGGCTGACATCGTTGGTCAGACGCGGGTTGTCGAAACTGCCATCGGTCTCAAGTGCGGCAACCACCTTGATCGCCGCCGCGGTCAGCTGTTCGTGGTTCGAACCGACAAGCGCGAACTGCAGGCCGCTGCCGCCGCCGCGAATTCTCAGGCTGTTCGGCTGCTGGGCAAAGGCGTTGACGCCGGGAATGCCTGCGGTCGCCTTGTTGATGTCCCGCACGATGGTGTCCTGGCTGCGCTCCCGCTCGCCCCAGGGCGCAAGCGTCAGCACCATGAAGCCGCTATTGGTATTGCTGCCGAAGCCCGAAATCGAGAACAGGTTGGCGATTTCGCCATCGTCGCGAAGCGGCTTCAGCGCCTCCTCGATACGGCGCATCTGGTCCTGCATGTAATCGAGGCTGACACCCTGCGGCGCCGTCACCCGCAACGTCACCGTCGAACGGTCTTCGCGGGGCGTAAGCTCGTTGGTAATCAGGGAAAAAGCACCGAATGCCGCGCCGGAGAAGATCACCGCCACCACGAACACCACCATCGGCGCATTGAGGCAAGCCCGCAGCGCACCCCGGTAGAAGGTCGAAAACGCGTCGCCGAAACGTCCAAGTAACCCCTTGCCGTGATCGATCGCATGCGAGGTCAGCATGCGCGAGGCAAGCATGGGGCAAAGCGTAAGCGCCACGATGGCCGACAACGTCACCGAGAAGGCGAGCACGAAACCGAATTCGCGGAACAGGCCACCCACCTGCCCCGGCAGGAAGGAAAGCGGCACGAAGACCGCAGCCAGCGTCGCGGTCGTGGCGATGACGGCGAAGAACACCTCCCGCGTGCCAAGCACGGCGGCCGCCCTCGGCCCCATGCCCTGCGCTCGCCGCCGCACGATGTTTTCCAGAACCACGATGGCGTCGTCGACCACGAGACCCGTCGCCAGAACGATCGCCAGCAGCGTCAGGATATTGATCGAGAACCCGACGAGATACACGGCCGCCAGCGTCCCGATCAGCGACACCGGCATAGTGATCGCCGGAATGAGGGTCGCCCTCCAGTCGCGCAGGAAGAGATAGATGATGCCGATGACGATCACGGCGGCGAGCACCAGCGCATTCACCACCTCATCGATGGATCCGCGGATGAACACCGCATCGTCGCTGGTGATGCGGATCTGGGTGCCCTCCGGCAGTTCCTTCTGCATCACCTCGACAGCCTTCTTGATCCCGTTCGAAATGCTGAGTGTGTTCGATTTCGCCTGACGGATCACCCCGAGGCCGATGCCGGCCTTGCCGTTCGAACGAAGCGCGGTGCTGCGCAGGTCAGGACCGAAGGTAATGGTCGCGACGTCGCCGAGCCGCACCTTGTCCTGAACGATCAGATTGGCAAAATCCTGGGGCGTGCGAAGGTCCGCGGTCGCACGCACGACGATATCCTGCGTCGAACTGGTGATCGAACCGGCCGGAACGTCGAAGGCGATATCGGACAGCGCGCTCGCCAGCGAAGCGATGGTCAGCCCGCGGCTCGCAAGCGCCGACTGGTCGACATCGACCCGGAAGATTTTCTCCTGTTCGCCATAAAGCTCGATATCGGCAACGCCCTCGACCGAAGCCAGGCGGTCGGAAATCTCGTTGTCGACCAGAAGGGTCAGATCCTCGATGTTCATCCGGTCCGAGGTCACGGCAAGCCGCATGACCGGATCGGAATCCGAGTCAGCCTTGACGATGCGCGGCTCGTCGGCATCGTCAGGCAGACTGTAGGTCACGCGCGCGATGGCGTCCCGCACGTCGCTGGCGGCGACATTGAGGTCGGTGGTATCGGTGAATTCCAGCGTCACGCGACTATTGCCGAAAGAGGATGCGGACGAGAGCGCCTTGAGGCCAGCGACACGCGCCACGGCTCCTTCGATCACGGTCGTCACCTGCTGATCGACGGTCTGCGGAGAAGCACCGTCGAACGTCGTTCTGACCGTAATGACCGGCCGGTCGACATCCGGCAGTTCACGCACTTCAATGCCGTAGAAAGCAGCGAGACCCGCAACGACCATCAGGGCGTTGAGAACCGCCGCAAAGATCGGCCTGCGGATGAAAAGCGCGGTAAAACCGGCCTGCACATCCGGTGCAGACTTGGGCTCATGTCTCTCCGCCGGCTTCCCAGCCTCAGGCATGCCTGTCGTCTCGTTCGTCATTTCGCTCATCGGCTTGCCACCGGTTTTTCGCCGTTATCGGGTTTTACGGTTCCGGCTTCATCACCGACGATCTGCACCGCACGCCCGGCCCTCACGCGCTGGACGCCTTCGGTCACCACCCGGTCGCCATCGGCAAGAGCGGCTTCCACCAGCACCCCATCGGGATTGCGCTGCACGATCCGCACGGGAACCCGCTCGGCTTTGCTGTCTGTAACGCGCCAGACGAAGGAGCCTTCGCTGTCCCACTGGACGGATAGCGGATCGACAGCGGGATAACGCTCGCCCGCGAAGGTCATCGAGACCGTGAACGCCATGCCGGCCCGCAGGTCGTCGTTGTCGTTGCCGATACGCGCCCTCACCCGCAAGGTGCGGCTGGCCTCGTCGATGCGATTGTCCACCGCCTCGACGCTGCCGTCGTATACATTGCCCGGCCGCGCCACCGCAGTGGCGCTCACCGGCTGCCCGACCTTGACGATCGGCGCAAAACGCTCGGGCACCCAGTAATCGACCAGAAGTTCGGACCGGTCGTCCACCGTTGCAATCGCTGTTGAAGTCGTGACGTTATCGCCCGGATTGACGGTCACGATCCCGGCAATGCCATCGATCGGCGCCACGATATCGCGGCGTTTCAGTTCAAGCTCGGCCGAAGCGAGCGTGAGCTTCGCCGTTTCCAGTACAATGTCGGCGTCGAAGGCATCGATCCGCGACACCGCGGATTTGAGATTGGTGTAGAGCTGCGATTTCTCCGTCGCGCTCTTGAGCGCCACCTGCGCCTGATCGCGGGCGATACGCTGTTCCTCGTTCTCCAGCCGCGCGATGACCTGCCCCTTGGTGACCTTGTCACCGGACTTCACATGGATCTCAAGAAGGGTTCCAGCCACCTGTGGCATGATGGTTACCGACTGGATGGCATCGCCCGTGCCGATAGCGGAAAGCCGGTCGTTGACGAGCCCGACCTTCACATTCTGAACCACCACGGATGGCGCGGCGTTACCGTTGTGGCTGCCACCCTGACCGTTGCCACTGCCGTTGCCGCTGCCCTCGGTGGCTTTCGATGCTTCGCCGGGGCCGATCATGGCGATGACCGACTGGGGCACGCCTGCCCGCGCCAGGATCGCGCCGGCACCGGGCACGAGCCATATCCACCCCAGGAGACAGACTGCGATCGCCACAATACTCAGCAGCAACTGCTTCCAAAACGCCATCGGGGACTCCAGTCTTGATACCGACAGTCCGTTCCGGCGGAACTGTCGCGAAATTGCCGCGCTTCATGGGCCGGCTTGCGCCGCAATATTTCGCCGTCGGCCCGCTTCGGCAAGTCAAGAAACGGTACATTACCAAAATGTCATCCGCGGGGCGCGTTACCTGTCCTTGACAATTGCTGCACTGCGGCAAAACTTCAGGATACGCCGACATTATCGGCAGCAGCCATCGCCATTGTGTAACCGGGTCGTAAAAATGCTCTCACTGGATGATTTTCTTGCCCGCATACCGAAAATGGAACTGCATCTTCACCTCGAAGGATCCATCCGCCCCCAGACCGCCGTCGACCTTGCAGCCAGGAATGGCGTGACGTTGCCGCCGTTCAAAAGGGTCGAGGAACTCTATCACTACGACAACCTCAAGGACTTCCTGGCGATCTACACTGCCGTTTCCGACAGCGTGGTCTCAGCGGATGACTACCGGCGCATCACCTACGAGATGCTGGAGAGTTGCGCCGCCCATAACGCCCGCTACGTGGAGTTCTTCTTCTCCCCGCAGGTCCATTTCCCCCATGGCATCGGTTTCGATACCCAGATGGACGGCATCGTCGCCGGTATCGAGGATGCGGAGCGGGATTTCGGCATCGTCAGCGTCTGCGCACCCGGCATCAACCGCGAACTCGGCCCCGAAGCAGGCGAGGAGTTCCTCGACATGATCCTCGCGCGAGGCGATGACAAGCTGGTCGGCATCGGCCTGGACTTCAACGAAGCCCCCTTCCCGCCGGAGCCCTATGCGGCTCTTTTCGATCGCGCTCGTGCCGCCGGCCTGAAGGTGACCGCCCATGCCGGGGAGACGGGACCTGCGGATTTCATCCGCGGTTCGCTCGACGCACTCAAGGTTCGCCGCATCGACCACGGCTATCACGTGGTCAACGACCCCGAGCTTATGGCCCGCTGCCGCGACGAAGGCATTCTCTTCACGGTTTGCCCCTCGACCAGCGCCATCACCTCTCCATGGCACGACCTGACAAGCCCGGACCATGCCATCCGCCGGATGAAGGAGTTTGGGCTCAAGGTCATGCTCAACAGCGACGACCCGCCGATGTTCTTCACCGATCTCGGCGCGGAATATCGAAAGGCGGCCCACTTCCTCGGCTTTTCCCCGAGCGATATTCGCGCGAGCGTGATGAACGCCATCGACGGAAGCTGGCTGGACGAACCGACACGGAAACTCTGGAAAGGCGAGTGGAGCCTTGAGATCGATGCGCTGATGGCAGATCTGGAATAGGTCGTCTCATCGACACATTTGGCACCCGGTCATAGTGATGTCGGAATGAAAGGAGAACATCTTGACTCGCCTTTCCATCCCGAATCACTACATTGAGCCGCATGAGTAACGGTTTCGACGACATTCCCTTCTTCGATGAGGAACCCGCGCCGCGCAAGCCGGCAGGCGGCGCACCCTCCGGTTCGGCCCCTGCGGCCGGCGGCCTTGGCATCGCCGCGCGCGCCATGGCCGCCCGCGATCAGGCCCGGAGCCCGGACTATCTCGCCGGCCTCAATCCGGAGCAGCGCGAGGCCGTCGAGACCACCGACGGCCCGGTTCTGGTGCTGGCCGGCGCCGGCACGGGCAAGACCCGCGTGCTCACCACCCGCATCGCCCATATCCTTGCGACCGGCCGCGCCTTCCCCTCGCAGATCCTTGCCGTGACCTTCACCAACAAGGCCGCGCGCGAGATGAAGGAACGCATCGGCCTGCTGGTCGGGGGCGCGGTCGAGGGCATGCCCTGGCTCGGCACCTTTCACTCGATCGGCGTCAAGCTGCTCCGCCGCCATGCCGAACTGGTAGGCCTCAACTCAGATTTCACCATCCTCGACACCGACGACGTGGTGCGCCTGATCAAGCAGTTGATCCAGGCGGAAGGCATCGACGACAAGCGTTGGCCGGCCAAGCAGTTCGCCGCCATGATCGACGGCTGGAAGAACAAGGCGCTCGACCCCTCGCAGATTCCCGAAGGCGACGCCCGCGCCTTCGCCAACGGCAAGGGCCGCGAACTTTACGCGGCCTACCAGAACCGCCTGAAATCACTGAACGCCTGCGATTTCGGCGACCTGCTGCTGCACCCGATCCGCATGTTCCGTATGAACCCTGATGTGCTGAAGGACTATCACCAGAAATTCCGCTATATCCTCGTCGACGAATATCAGGACACCAACACGGCGCAGTACATGTGGCTGCGCCTGCTCGCGCAGCGCCCGCAGGGCGTTCCGCAGAACGTCTGCTGCGTCGGCGACGACGACCAGTCGATTTACGGCTGGCGCGGTGCGGAGGTGGACAACATCCTGCGCTTCGAGAAGGATTTCCCCGGCGCCAAGGTCATCAAGCTGGAGCGTAACTACCGCTCGACCGAGCACATTCTGGGTGCCGCCGGCCACCTGATCGCCCACAACGAGGGCCGTCTCGGCAAGACGCTGTTCACCGACCGTCGGGAACCCGACGATGAAAAGGTCGTCGTCCATGCCGCATGGGACAGTGAAGAGGAAGCCCGAGCCGTCGGCGAGGTGATCGAACAGCTTCAGCGCGGCGATGGTGACGGCAAGAAGCACAATCTCAACGACATGGCGATCCTCGTCCGCGCTTCCTTCCAGATGCGCGAGTTCGAAGATCGGTTCGTGACGCTTGGCCTGAACTACCGGGTCGTCGGTGGTCCGCGCTTCTACGAGCGCCTCGAAATCCGCGACGCCATGGCCTATTTCCGGCTCGTCTGCCAGCCTGCCGACGACCTCGCCTTCGAGCGTATCGTCAACACGCCGAAGCGCGGCCTTGGCGACACGACGATCCGCACCCTGCACGATTATGCCCGCGCCCGCGACGTCCCCATGCTCGCCGCGGCCAGTGACCTCATCGAGACGGACGAACTGAAGCCGAAGGCCCGAAAGGCGCTTTTCGACGTGATTCAGACGTTCAGGAGATGGCAGGAACTGCTTGAAACGACTCCACATACCGAGCTTGCCGAACAGATCCTGGAAGAATCCGGCTACACAGACATGTGGAAGAACGACAAGTCGGCGGAAGCCCCCGGGCGCCTCGAAAACCTGAAGGAACTCATCCGCTCGATGGAAGCCTTCGAATCGATGCGCGGCTTCCTCGAACACGTTTCGCTGGTCATGGATGCCGAACAGAACGAGGACATGGATGCCGTGTCGATCATGACGCTGCATTCAGCCAAGGGACTGGAATTCGACACCGTCTTTCTGCCCGGCTGGGAGGAAGGCCTTTTCCCCCACCAGCGGGCTCTGGATGAAGGTGGCCGTTCCGGCCTCGAGGAAGAACGTCGCCTCGCCTATGTCGGCATCACCCGTGCCAAGCGCCGCTGCCATATCTGGTTCGTCTCGAACCGGCGCATCCACGGCCTCTGGCAGTCGACCATGCCTTCGCGCTTCCTCGACGAGCTGCCGGTCACCCATGTGGAGGTCGCCCAGACCGAACAGTCCTATGGCGGCTACGGTCGCGGCGGCTATGGCCAGTCGCGTTTCGACAAGGCCGAGCCCTTCCAGAACAGCTATTCCACTCCGGGCTGGAAGCGGGCGCAGCAGAACAGGACCGACGCCACCCGCGACAACTGGGGCAGCCGCTCCGGCCATGCCGTCGAACGCATCGGTTACGGTGAGAGCGGTCCCCGCGCCCGTACCATCGACGGCGAACTGGTGGCGAAATCGGTAGCCGATACGCCGTCGAAATTCGTGGTCGGCGACCGCGTGTTCCACATCAAATTCGGCAACGGAAACGTGGCGGCGATCGAAGGCAACAAGCTGACGATCGACTTCGACCGCGCCGGCGAAAAACGCGTACTCGACGGCTTCGTCGAGAAAGTTTGAGACGCCCGTTTCTCCAATTCCAGAAACGAAAATAGCCGCGAGACGCGGCTATTTTTCTTTGAAGACATCAAGTCTGGAAAGGCTGTCGGCTTATCAACCGCGCGCTTCTTCACCACGGTGAAGCCACATCAGTTCGGCCTGAACGGCAGCCTGGAAATCCATGATTTCGGTGCGCATTTCTTCTTCGGGGCATCCCAGGGCAAGCAGTTCGTCGCCAAGCGCGCGGCAAACGGAACGCCAGTATTTGACCGCATGGTGGCCGTTCAACCGGTCGAGTTCCACGGCGGAGCGGCGAATCAGATCGCGGCGGCCGGTCAGCGGAAAGAAGGCGATGGATGGGGCAGTCTGGCCGTTGGCGGCGAAATCACTCATACGAAGCATCCTTACGTTACGATATGTGTGTAAGGTCCATATGGTTAACGTTCGGTTTCGCCCTCAGATTTCATGGGTTCGGCAGCACTCCCCGGGCATTCGCGCCCGGGGAGAACGGCTCCTCGCTTTTTTGGCAAAGGTGGATCAGGGCAAGGTGAAGGCCATGACGTAGTCGCCCGGCTTGGTGCCGACCGATCCGTGACCACCGGCGACCATCACGACATACTGCTTGCCGTCATCGAGAGCATAGGTCATCGGCGTCGCCTGCCCGCCAGCCGGCAGCCTTGCCTTCCACAGTTCGTGGCCCGTGGTCAGGTCATAGGCCCTGAGGTAGTTGTCGACCGCCGCCCCAAGGAACGCGACGCCCCCCTTGGTGATCATCGGCCCACCGATACCGGGCACGCCGACCTTGAAGGGCAACGGCAGCGGCGTCATGTCCATCACTGTGCCGTTCCTGTGCTTGTAGGCGATCTGGCCGGTGCGAAGATCGACGCCAGCAACATACCCCCATGGCGGCGCCTGGCAGGGAATGCCGAGCGGCGAGAGGAACGGCCCCATATACACACCGTAGGGTGCGCCATCATTGCGGTTCAGCCCCTGCTCCGATCCCTTCTCGTCCTGCCCGCGCGGCGGAACTTCGGCACGCGGCACCAGCCGCGAGGTGAAGGAAAGATAGGTCGGCATGCCAAACATCACCTGCCGTTCCGGATCGACAGCGACCGAACCCCAGTTGAAGGTGCCGAAATTGCCGGGATAGACAAGCGTTCCCTGCAGGGAGGGAGGCGTGTACTGCCCTTCGTATTTTAGCTTGTGGAATGCGATGCGGCACGCCATCTGGTCGATCAGCGTCACGCCCCACATGTTCTTTTCTTCCAGCTTTGGCGGCCGGAAGCTCAAGGCGGAAAGCGGCTGCGTCGGCGAGGAGAAGTCGCCTTCCACCGCACCGCCCGGCGCCGGCTGTTCGCTGACCGGAATAATTGGCTCGCCGGTTCTCCGGTCAAGTACGTATAGGTCGCCCTGCTTGGTCGGCCCGACGAGCGCCGGCACTGGTGTACCGTCCGGCTGTGTAATGTCGAGCAGCACCGGCTGGGCTGGAACGTCCATGTCCCAGAGATCGTGGTGGACAGTCTGGCGTACCCAGCGGTCTGCTCCGGTCTTGATGTCGAGCGCCACGATGGACGAGGAGTATTTTTCCACGTTTTCGCTGCGGCCGATGCCGATCTGGTCCGGCACCTGATTGCCGAGCGGGATATAGACGAGACCTAGCTGTTCATCGACCGAGAAGACCGACCAGCTGTTCGGGGAATTGGCCGTATAGGTCTCTCCCGGACCGATTGGCTGGGTCCGGCCCGGATTTCCGCTGTCCCAGTTCCAGATCAGGGCGCCGGTATGCACGTCATAGGCGCGGATGACGCCGGATTGCTCCTGCGTCGAATAATTGTCGTTCACCGCCCCGCCGATGATGATCTTGCCATCCGCGATCGCCGGCGGCGACGTGGAGTAATAGTAACCGGCGGGATTGTACGGCATGCCGGTTTCGAGATGCAGGACACCGTTTTCGGCAAAGCTCGTGCATATCTTGCCGCTCTCGGCATCGAGCGCGATTAGGCGCGCATCCGACGTCGGCAGATAAACGCGGGTGGCGCATTCTGCTCCGGCAGTCGCAGCCGGATCGGCATAATAGGTGACACCACGGCAGGTCTGGTGCTGCCGGTCGGGGTTCAGCCCGACATTCGGATCGTATTTCCAGACCTCCTTGCCCGTGGCAGCATCGAGCGCGATTGCCCAGTTGTGCGGTGTGCAGAGATAGAGCCGGTTTCCGACCTTGAGCGGCGTCACCTGATAGGTGGTCTCTCCAACATCCCCCGGCTGTTTGACGTCGCCGGTCTGGTAGGTCCATGCGACCTTCAGGTCCTTCACGTTTTCAGTGGTGATCTGCGTCAGCGGTGAGTAGCGCTGACCGAAGGGCGTGCGCCCGTACTGATGCCATTCGGCATCCGCCACCTCTCCGCCATAGGCCGGGGTCTGGACCACCGCCTCGGTTGGCAGGGCACCCTCCTTGTCCAGGGGGTCGATGGTGAGAGAATAACCTGCGACGATCAGCGCAATCAGCACCGGAATGCCAACCGGCCAGAGCGAGGCATCGCCACCGTTCAGACGTCGGCGAACGGCAGGCAGGAGAAGCAGGAAGGCGAGCAGGATGACCAACCCTCCCCGCGTCCCGAGCTGCCACCAGTCGAAGCCGACCTCCAGAATGGCCCAGCCGAGCGTGGCGAGAATGAAGAGCCCGTAGAGCCAAAGCGCCGCCTTGCGACGCATGAGAAGCAGGATTGCGGTGAGGATGAAGACGATGCCGGCTGCAAGATAGAAGGGGCTGCCGGACAAGGCGACCAGCTCGACGCCGCCGATGGCGAGTACGAGCCCGATTGCGCCGAACAGGACGGCGGTGAGGACAATGATCATGTCGCTTCCAATTCGTTATGAAAATGACCCGGACGCTGCGAGTGCACGCACTCGCCACGGCGCAAACGCGACAGCCGTGTTTTTGTTCCATCCGAATTGATATTTGTCTGGTCGCCGAAAACAGGGCGTTGCTGCGCAAACACGAAAAGAGCTGTACCGCCCCTTGGTGGGGCGAACATGCGAGGTCAAATCCACTGTTCCAGGGACATGCTGCATCCAGATAAATCCAGTGGCAGCAGTACTTTCGGCGTGTCGTCATCCATCACCGAAGCGAAATGTCCGGATCCGCGTCACGGAACCAGACCCACGCATCGCGAAAGACAGAGGACAACGCACCCCCGCCCTTGATCCCGCCGCCACGGCTTGCCATCTTGCGACGCATAAAGACAAGAAGGGAACGACAATGACCAAGGCTCTGCTGCTGATCGACATCCAGAACGGTTTCTGCCCCGGCGGGAACCTGCCGGTAGCGGATGGCGACAAGGTGGTGCCGGTTGCCAATGCGCTGATGGCGAGCGGCCGCTACACGCTGATCGTCGCCTCGCAGGACTGGCACCCGGCCAATCACGGCAGCTTTGCCTCACAGCATCCCGGCAAGGCGCCCTTCGAAATGGGAGAGCTTTCCGGCCAGCCGCAGATGATGTGGCCGGACCATTGCGTGCAGGGCAGCAGCGACGCCGAATTCCATCCCGCCCTCGACACATCCGCCATCGATTACGTGCAGCGCAAGGGGCAGGATCCTGCCGTCGACAGCTATTCCGCCTTTCGCGACAACGACCGCTCCGCCCTGACCGGCCTCGACGGTTATCTTCGGGAAAACGGCGTCAGCGAACTCGACATCATGGGTCTCGCTACGGATTACTGCGTCAGGTTTTCCGTGCTCGACGCTCTGGAAATGCTGCCCGATGTCACCGTGCGCTTCATCGAGGACGGCTCCCGCGGCATCGACCCAGACGGCGTGAAGGCAGCCATCGCAGAGATGAAGGCCGCCGGCGCCGAGATCGTAAGCAGCGCTGATATAATCGTTTGAGAAAACGCTCCAACCGATTCAACACATTGCCTTTTCGCAGGAACGGCGCTAGTGCAGCGCGTCGCGTCAATCGGGAGGAGCCGATATGGAGACCGTCACCACTATTTCCGCCCTCCGGCAGCGGCTCGGCCCCCATCGCCGGGCCTCCCGCGACATCGGCTTCGTGCCGACCATGGGCTATCTGCATCAAGGCCATATGAGCCTTGTCGAGCGCTCCCGCGCGGAAAACGACGTCACCGTCGTGTCGATCTTCGTCAACCCGCTGCAGTTCGGCAAAAACGAGGATCTCGACCGATATCCCCGTGATCTTCCCCGCGACAGCATGATGCTGGAACTGGCAGGGGTCGATTTCCTGTTCGCCCCACGTGTCGAGGACATGTATCCGCGCCCGATGGAAACCGTGGTCGACGTCCCGAAACTCGGCTCCGAACTGGAAGGTGAGGCCCGCCCCGGCCATTTCGCCGGTGTCGCGACCGTGGTCACCAAGCTCTTCAACATCGTCCAGCCCCATGCGGCCTATTTCGGCGAGAAGGACTACCAGCAGGTGGCCGTCATCCGCCGCATGGTCGAGGACCTCGCATTGCCGGTCCGGGTCGTTCCCGTGCCGACGGTGCGCGAGACGGATGGCCTCGCCTGCTCTTCGCGCAACGTCTACCTTTCGGAACAGGAACGGGCGGCAGCCGTCATCGTGCCGAAAGCGCTTGAGGAAGCGGCGCGACTTCGCACGCTCGGCCTCAGTGATCCCTCCGAAATGGAGCGCGCTCTCTCCGCCTTCATCGCCGCCGAGCCTCTGGCGACGCCGGAAGTCGTGGCGGTGCGTCACCCGGATACGCTGTTGCCGCTTTCGACCCTCGACGGTCCTTTCCTCGTCCTTCTTTACGTCCGCGTTGGCAAGACGAAGCTGCTCGACAACCGCGTCATCGGCAACGGCTCGGCAAAAGGCAGGGAGGCCGCCTGAAATGAGCACACCACCCCGCCAGAAGCGCCTCACGCCCGCCGACCTCCTCGCGCTGAAGGGCAATCGCCCCGTCGTGTCGCTGACCGCCTACACGACACCGATGGCGCGCCTGCTTGATCCGCATTGCGATTTCCTGCTGGTCGGAGATAGTCTTGGCATGGTGCTCTACGGCATGGACACCACCGTCGGCGTGACCATGGAAATGATGATCGCCCACGGCCAGGCCGTCATGCGTGGCGTCTCCCGCGCCTGCGTCATCATCGACATGCCCTTCGGTTCCTATCAGGAATCGAAGGAACAGGCCTTCCGCTCGGCCGCCCGCATCATGAAGGAAACCGGCTGCGACGGCGTGAAGCTGGAAGGCGGCGCGGAAATGGCCGAGACCGTAGCCTTTCTCGTCGAGCGCGGCATACCGGTGCTCGGTCATGTCGGGCTGATGCCACAGCAGGTCAACACATCGGGCGGCTACCGCTCCAAGGGCCATAGCGAGAAGGAGGCGGACAAGATCCGCCGCGATGCCCGCGCCATCGACGAGGCCGGCGCCTTCGCTATCGTCATCGAAGGCACGGTCGAACCGCTAGCCCGAGAGATCAGCGGCTCCGTATCGGCCGCCACCATCGGCATCGGCGCGTCTCCGGCCTGCGACGGCCAGATCCTCGTCTCCGACGACATGCTCGGCCTCTTTAACGACTTCAAGCCGCGCTTCGTCAAACACTATGCCGAACTTGCGCAAGTTATATCGAGGGCTGCCGAAGACTATGCCGGCGAAGTCCGCACCCGCGCCTTTCCCGGTCCCGAGCACACATTCCAGCCGCGTCCGAAAAGCTGACGGCCTAGGGTCCAAACTCAATCAGGATAGGTGTTCTGCGCGTCGCATCTTGGGCCTGAGTAGGAGGAAAGGTGCAGGAAATGCGGATCATTTTCAAACCTTTCCGACGCCCGCAGGCCCAAGATACGGCGTGCCCAAAGGGTTGGTCTGGATGGGCCGCCTGATTGCGAACAATGCTCGGCAAGGCCACCCGGCCTTGCCGAGCATTGTTCACTGCCATTCAATCCCATCCAGACCAACAGAACACCTATCCTGATTGAGTTTGGACCCTAGCACCGTTCCGCGATTGAAAACTGTCATCTCCCGCCCCTATGGTACGCCACAGGAATCGAAGGGACCAGCCATGCCGGAAATCGTCAGCATCACCAATGATCGCCTTACCGTCGAGGTTTCCTCGTTTGGGGCGGAAATGCAGTCGCTTGTCTCGTCGGATGGCCGCTCATGGCTGTGGAACGGCGATGCTGCCTGGTGGTCTGGCCGTTCTCCAATTCTCTTTCCGATCGTCGGCAAGGCGCCGGACAACAAACTGACCATCGACGGCCGGCAGGTCGATATGGCGCAGCATGGCTTTGCCCGCCGCAACGACTTTGCGCTCGCGGGCCAGACGCAAACGAGTTGTGCGCACCGGTTGACGGCAACGGATGCGACGCGCGCCGTTTATCCCTTCGAATTCGCCCTCACACTGACCCATTCGCTCGACGGCAATGCGCTCACCGTTGCCGCCGAGGTCGAAAATCTGGACACGAAACCTATGCCCTTCGGGATAGGTTTCCACTCCGCCTTCCTGTGGCCTCTACCCGGTGCAGAAGGCAAGCAGCATATGGTGCTGCTCGCAAACCGGGCGGAACCGCCTTTGGCACGTCTTGAGGATGGACTTCTGCGTGCCGACCGCCTTCCTTCACCCTTCACCAAGGGGAAGCTGGAGATATCGCCTGAAATGTTCGTCGAAGACGCGATGATCTTCCCGGAGGGAACGGGAACAGCCCTCACTTATGGCGTCGAGGGCGGTGAGGCTCTGCGCTTCAGCTTCGAGAACCTGCCGAACCTCGCGCTCTGGACCAAGCCGGGCGCTCCCTTCCTTTGCGTGGAGCCCTGGCATGGCACGGCTGCGGCCATCGGCGCATCAGACGACATCACGGAACGGCCGTTCACGAAGATATTGCCTCCGGGCGAAAAGGCCCGTTTTGCCTTCACTGTCGAAATCCCCGGCTGACGCAGATCTTCAGGAGCCGACCGGGCGCTCAAGCTGGTAGATCGCATCGCCAAGGCTTTCGACTTGCCGGGCGAACAGCGCCTGGGCATCGTGCAGACCGCGATTGTAATGAAGCGCGCCGAGCGTGCCCGCCATGAACTCGATCAGACTTTCCGCCTCGAAGCGTCCGAGTTTCAGGTCGTATTCCGCATCGACGTGCTTTTGCACCGCCGTGACCAGCACGGCCAGCTGCTCGGGTGAAAAATCGGGCTCGGCCATCCGTCGGCGTTCCTTTCGTTCAAGAAATCCCCGACGTCTTGCGCGAGGTAATGATCGCGATCAATTCCGCGCGATAAACCATCACGCGAATTGGCTTGTGTATCAGTACCTATTGCGACAGTGAAAAACCGATGACAACAGAGACGAACCATGCGTAGCGACTTTATCGAAGGCATGCGCGGCAGTATGCCGATCCTTTTTTCAACCATCCCCTTCGCGGCGCTGTTCGGTGCGCTTGCCGTCGCCAACGGCCAGACGGTCGCCGAAGCGACGCTGATGAGTGCCACCGTCTTTGCCGGGGCAAGCCAGCTCGTGGGCATCGAACTCTTCGGCCATTCGGTACCGATCTGGGTGATCGTGCTGTCGATCCTCGCCGTCAACTTCCGCCACGTGCTCTATTCGGCGGCAATCGCCCCGTTCGTCGGCCATTTCACCCTGTCCCAGAAGGCCATGAGCTTCTTCCTGCTCACGGACCCGCAATTTGCCGAGACGCTGACCCGCGGCGAGACCGGCCGCCCCGTGACGTTCACCTGGTACATGGGATTTGCCATCACGATCTACGTTCCCTGGGTGGCGATGACCACGGTCGGCGGCCTGCTTGGCAGCGTGATGGGCAATCCCTCCAACTGGGGCATCGACGTGCTGCTGCCGATCTATTTCATGGGTCTCGTTCTGGGTTTCCGCAAGCGCAACAACTTCCTGCCGATCGTGATCGTCAGCGCGCTGGTTTCCGTGGTCGCCCAGAAGCTCGTCGGCTCGCCCTGGCATGTCAGCATCGGCGCAATCGCCGGCGTGGCGCTGGCCGCCCTGCTACCGCCGAAGAAGATCGAAGATGCTGCGAAAGAGGAGACTGCCCGATGAGCACTTTCCTAACGCCCTACATGACGCTGCTGATTGCGGCAGCGGCGGTCGCCACCTTCATCACCCGCATCGCCGGCTACATGCTGGTAAAACGGCTGAAGACCATGCCGCCACGGCTGGAGGCGGCCCTGAACGCGGTTCCCGCAGCAGTGCTGACCACGCTCGTCGCGCCGGCGTTTTTCTCCGGCGGGATCGACGTCAAGCTCGCGATGGCGGCTTCGCTGCTGATCGGATTGCGCTTTTCGGCAATCCCGATGCTCATAGGCGGCTGGGTCGTGGTAATGGCGGCGCGCCAACTCATAATGTAACGCGCCGTCGATATCGACAGGGCGTGATCAGGCCTCGCGCCGGAACGGCTCGGTCATCCGCTCCAGCCATTCCCGGATCTTGGGATCGTGGATGAGCGGCATCAACTCGGCGCGGGTCTTCTCGTGATAGGCGTCGAGCCAGCGCAATTCTTCATCGGTCAGGAGATCCGTGTCGACGAGATATTTGTCGATCGGCACATAGGTCAGTGTCTCGAAGGAGAGCATCGGCTGATCGCCACCCTCGACGGCTTCCGCCTCGCGCACATAGAGCAGGTTCTCGATACGGATGCCGAAATGACCCGGACGGTAATAGCCGGGCTCGTTTGACAGGATCATGCCCGGCAGCAATTCCTGCGTCGAAAGACGCGAAATGCGCTGCGGCCCCTCATGCACCGAGAGGTAGGAGCCGACGCCATGGCCGGTTCCATGGGCGAAGTCGGCACCCGCCTTCCAGAGGGCGATGCGGGCCAGCGGATCGAGATCGCAACCACGCGTTCCTTTGGGAAAGCGCGCGGTACTGATTGCAATCATGCCCTTCAGCACAAGGGTGAAGAACCGCCGCTGCTCGTCCGGCACCGGGCCGATCGCAATCGTGCGGGTGATGTCCGTGGTGCCGTTTACATATTGCGCGCCGGAATCGATCAGGAACATTTCGCCCGACTTCAACGGGCGATCCGTCTCCGTCGTCACCCGGTAGTGAATGATCGCGGCATGTTCGCCGGCACCGGAAATCGTGTCGAAGGAGATGTCCTTGAGCGGGTTCTGCATCCGCTCGCCGACCCGTGCACGCGCCTCCTCCAGCGCCTTTGTCACGGCAATCTCGCTGACCGTGCCCGGATGCTGCCCGTCCAGCCAATGCAGGAACTCGGTAACCGCCACGCCATCCTGCAGATGTGCGGCCGCCGAGCCGTTCAGTTCCACGCTGTTCTTGGTCGCCCGCGGGATCCTGACGGGATCAGCCCCCTCGATGACATTGCCGCCATGAAGACGGATGAGCTCGACCAGCGCGAACGGCGCGAGATCCGGATCGACGAGAATGCTCGCGCCCTTGGCGGCAAGCTGCGCCAGCCTGCCGGTCAGAAGTTCCGGATCGACCTGTTCGCAGAGCTGGCCGAGATAAGCCTCGACCTCGATACCGGTCTTGCGCTTGTCGAGGAAAAGTTCGGCCTTGCCATCGGCGTGGATGATGGCGCGCGCCAGGGGATGCGGCGTATGCGGTACGTCCGCACCGCGGATGTTGAAAATCCATGCGACGGAGGACGGATCGGTGATCAGCACCGCCGCGATCCCCTTTTCCTTCAGGTCCAGGGCGATCTTCGCAATCTTGTCCCGTGCCAGCAGGCCGGCATAGGCGATGGTCTGGATCGTCACTGTGCCGAGAGGTTCCTCCGGTCGGTCGGTCCAGATGCCGTCGACGGGGTTGCGCGTCAGAAAGACAACCGCTCCGTCCTTTTCCGCCAGTGCCTTTTCCAGCCGGCGCACTTCGGCAGTCGTATGCAGCCACGGGTCGATGCCGAGCTGGAAACCCGTATGGGTATGGGTGCGGACCCAGCGATGCGGCGGCTCGCCCACCAGATCGCCACCGGTGAAGACCGACTGATCCACCTGCTGGACAAGCTGGGCGGTATAGCGACCATCGACGAACACGACCGCCTGCCCGGCGGTTACCAGCACCTGCCCAGCCGAACCGGTGAAACCCGTGAGCCAGGAGAGCCTCTCTGCCGAAGCCGGTACATATTCGCCCTGATACTCGTCGGCGCGAGGCACGAGCAGCCCGTCAATGCCGAGGTCTGCAAACTGCGCTCTCAGCGCCTCGATGCGCTCGCGGCCATATTGCGGAGTGGAGGTGACGTCAAAGGACTGGAACATGGGAGACTACCCGCATTGAGGATTCGTGACATCGCTTATAGCAAGCCCCGCCTTCCCTGCCCATTTCCAACAGCACGAGACGGCACCAGTCAAAATGACGCGCCGCAACATCGAAAACCGGGCAAAATGCAAAAATGCGCAAAATATCGCCACAAACACCAATGGGATGCCTAAGATTTGCGTTTAATGCATAGCACCCTTGAGGCAAAGCACCTGCCTCTATCGCGTCGCACAATCTATATGCCGCTCATCAAAAAATTCAAACGACTGAACAAGGAATACGGCAATGGCGAATGCGCTCTTGCAAAATGGATACCGCCAGATCATCGCCGCCCGCGAACGCCAGGCAGTGCGTTACGAGGCCAACGCGCTGTCCACCAGAAACGACAGCATTTTCCTGCGTCTCGACGCTCCGCGCGAACAGATTCGCCGCAAGGAACGGCAGCACGCATTCCTCTGAGATCCGGCGAGCGCGGTTGACCGCGTTCCCAACGGAAAGCACTCCCGCTTGAGCGATCCTCCCAAGGCTCGCGGGACCTGGACCGAAGAGATCGGTCTGCAAGGCGGCATCAAGGATGCCGCCTTTTGCTTTTTCATTTTTCTGAATTCAGACTGCCATGCCAAGGCCACAATGCTGCGACGCAGCATCGTGACTGTTGCCTGCTTACCGGCGATGGCTTTCGTGCCGCAGATGGATCGTCACCCAGCCATTGCGCCAAATGGTGCGGACATGGGCGAGACCCGCGCCGTTATAGGCCGCCAGCACCTTCCAGCGCTGTGCCGCAAGAATGCCTGATAGAATGACCGAGCCGCCGGGAGCCAGATTGGCAACGAGTTGCGGCGCCATTTTCATCAGGGGGCGGGCAAGAATGTTGGCGATGATGAGATCGAACGGGCCACGCTGACGAAACGCCGTCGAATGGAAGCCCGGAGCCACACGGAAATCAATGCCTTCGACAACACCGTTACGCCGCGCGTTTTCCCGCGCGACACGGACAGCGATCGGATCGATGTCGGTCGCCAGCACCGGCACCGGCAAGAGTTTGCGCACGGCGATGGCCAGAACGCCGCTGCCCGTACCGAGATCGAGCGCATTGGCAACAGGCCTTGAGCGCACAACTTCCTCGATGACCTCGAGGCAGCCAGCCGTCGTTCCATGATGACCAGTGCCGAAAGCCTGCCCGGCATCGATCTCGATGGCCACGTCGTTCGGCTGCACCTTGTCCCGGTCATGGGAACCGTGAACGAGGAAACGCCCTGCCCTGACCGGCGTCAGTCCTTCCAGCGACTTGGCGATCCAGTCGATGTCGGGGATCACCTCGCGCTCGACCGGAAGGTCGGGATATTCTTCGGCGAGCAAGCCGACGACACGCTCGTTCACCTCTTCTTCCTCATCGAGCATCATGTAGACGGAAGCCTGCCAGACGTCGTTCTTTTCATCCACCTCGGTCGTGGCAATGGCGAAATCCTCCTCGCCGAACGCGAAGCTCATGAGGTCGAGGATACGGTTCGCATGCTGCTCGGTGGTGGTGACGAAAAGACGGATTTCGCTCACGATCGATGATCCTGTGACGTTGGAAGAGGTCTCACGCGCAATTGCCGCGCGGTGTTCGCGTCTGCGCTACACCGTCGCCTTGCAGATGGCAACCTTCCAGAGTGCTGTGTCCGGGATGCCGCTCAGCCCTTGGCGAGATTTTCGAGCTTCTTCATCGCCACATCGGGGTTTTCACCATAGGCAATGGTGCCGACGAAGCGTCCTTCCGCATCCAGCAGGAAAACGGAGGCCGTATGATCCATGGTGTAATCCCCGTTCGGGTCCTTCTCATCCAGAGGAACCTTGCGGGCATAGACCCGGAAGCCCTTGATGACCTCGGCCACCTTGTCCGGCGCGCCGGAAATGCCGACCACGCGATCAGTCACATTGGAGATATAGGTGCCAAGGATTTCCGGCGTGTCACGCTCGGGATCAACGGAGACGAAATAGGCCTGCAGCTTGCTCTTGTCGGGATCGACCTTGGCGAGCCAGCCATCGAGTTCGAACAGCGTCGTCGGGCAGACTTCCGGGCAATGGGTAAAGCCGAAGAACAAGGCCGTCGGCTTGCCACGGAATGCCTGCTCGGTGATGGGCTTGCCGCTCTGGTCGGTCAGCTGGAAGGGCACCCCGAACGGCCCCTCGGCCATCTTGGTCTTCGATTGCGTGACCGCAAGCGTCAGCCAGCCGAGAACACCGGCCATGATCAATACGCCGACCCAGAGGAAAATCCGAAACGTCTTCATCTATTTGATCCTCGCGACCCGCCGTCCGGGCGGTCGCCCACATTCTTCACATGCCGATACGACGCCGGCGCAGGAAGTGCAAATCAACAGCCCGTCAAAAAGAGCAACCGCGCGGTTTTGCCTCGCCCGAAGGTAACAACCGCATTTCCAGCGGCATCATCAGAAGCAGAGTGAAAGGCCGTTCTCGGACAGCGCAAGAAAGATCGCGGCGCCATGCTGAAGCCAGCCGGCGAAAGCAAGCGCGACAGCCATGGAAAACCCCACCGCCACAACGGCAGCCACTGCAATGCGCGGAAAGGCGGGAGCGATCTGGTTCATGGTGTTTTTATAATATCTCCCGCCCGCACCTGAAAGCGCAAACTTTCCAAAACACATTCAAGAAAGTTGATGAAATGCAAAGCCGTTTCTGAGACGCTTCGAAAATGATCGCTGGTAGCGACCTTGAGTCTTGGGAGGGACGAATGGGAGAGCAGGCCTTGCAGGCATTTCCGCAACAGAAATTGCGGATCAATCACATGAAACTCGACGACGTATGGGCAGCATTACGCGAAGGTCTGAACGACTTCCGCCGCTATCCGCTGTTCGGACTTTTCTTCGGCGGGATCTACGCGCTCGGTGGCCTGTTCATCGTGACGGTACTGATCCGTTACCACCTGCCCTGGATGATCATACCCGTCGCCATCGGTTTTCCGCTGATCGGACCTTTCGTCGCGGTCGGCCTCTACGAGGTCAGCCGTCGCCATGAAAAAGGTGAGCCCATCACCTGGAAGGGCGTGTTGGCGGAAGTCTTTCGCCAGCGGGAGCGCCAGCTTTCATGGATGGCATTCGCCGTGCTGTTCGTCTTCTGGATCTGGATTTACCAGGTGCGCCTGCTGCTCGCCCTTTTCCTTGGCTTCAAGATCCCGGCTACCCTTGCCGCATTCGTCGCTCTTCTCACCACGACACCGGAAGGGATCGCCTTCCTGATGGTCGGCACCGTCGTCGGAGCGCTGCTTGCGACCGTGCTGTTTTCCCTGACGGTCATCTCCATGCCGCTGCTGCTCGATCACGATATCGACTTCGTCACGGCGATGATCACCAGCATCCGGGTCGTGTTCGAAAACCCCATACCCATGTTCGCTTTTGGCTTGTTCGTGGCGGCCGCAGCGATTCTCGCCCTTTTGCCGGCATTCCTCGGACTTTTCATCGTGCTGCCCATTCTGGGGCACGCGACATGGCATCTTTACTCCCGGGCGATCGCCCAGGCCTGACGATTACGGACGGCAACCCTTGAGAATCATGGGCCGCCGTCCCATAAATTTGCTGTGTGAACCGCAATATTAGCCGTTGTTTAACGCATATTCGCAATTCTTCAGTTTGCGAGATGATCGTTACAGATCATTCGGACATCACGTCCGCCGGGACGCGTTCCTTTTCCTCGGCCCTCCGCATGCATGTGAACGACATCGCTGACGCTCAGCGTCGGTGTCCGGCGGGCTTCGGGGAGGCATATGCTCAATTTCGTATCGGCAGACATGCCCGCCAGTCGGTCAGCATTCGCTGACGCATGGCTCCGCGGCAGCATTCAGCCGGCCGTCCGGAATATCGGGACAGCATTCGATATCTCTCGCAAACAATTCGCCGGCTTGACCGGCCGATACGAGATGGGCGGCGCGACCGTCGTCTCCCGCCACTTCGCGCCGGCAGGAACCGACGCATCACCGCAACCGTCGCTCGCGCGCAACCTGACCGACAGGATCGCGGAGACACCCCATTACATGGCCACCGTTTCCATCAGGAACGGGACAGCAGACAACCGGGAAGGATTCCAACCATGAGCAATGCCATCAAACAGTCCGGGGCCTACCTCGAAATCGTCTCCTTTCATCTCGGCGATCAGGAATTCTGCATCGACATCATGGCGATCCGCGAAATCCGCGGCTGGGCGCCGGTGACACCAATGCCGCACACCCCGCCCTACGTGCTGGGTCTCATCAACCTGCGTGGCGCAGTGATCCCGGTCATCGACATGGCTTGCCGCCTTGGCATGAAGATGACGGAACCTTCCGAGCGCGCCGCCATCATCGTCACCGACATCGCCGGCAAGCTGGTCGGCCTGCTGGTCGAACAGGTTTCCGACATGATGACCATCAAGGCCGAAGACCTGCAGCCGGCTCCGGAGATCATTCCGGAAGAACAGCGCGCCTTCTGCCGCGGCATCGTGGCTCTGGAAAAGTCGATGGTCTGCTTCCTCAACCTCGACACCGTCATCGCCGACGAACTGGCTCAAGCGGCCTGATCCACTCGCATACGGCACTTTTCCCGATGGAAACCCGGCTCTGCCGGGTTTCTGCGTTTTTGCGTTCGGGCCAGGGAATTAAGATTTCCAACCACGAGCCAGATGGCGGATCAACCCGAGCCAATATTCGGAAGTAAAAAGAAAAACACCCACCCTGTATACTGATGTTTTCCATCCTCCCAAGAATACCAAGGCCATATTCCTGCGTGTTCCGCAGCGAGAATGCGGGAAACAACTGGCAGATATGCCCTGCGTTACCTTCGGCGAGTTCTATGAACCGGGCCACACCACGCAACCCATTCCCGGCACAACGCCTGAAATAAAAAAGCTGCGCTCCGGAGTGGCTACTACCCGAAACACAGCTTTTTCAACTGAAGTCCGGGAAGCGCTAGCCGCCCGGTCTGGCAAGCACGAACAGTTCACGGTCGAAAATGGGGTGCACGACCGCCTGCCAATGCTGACAGAACTCTCGCAAACTCTTCAGGTAAACGGAAGTGACCGCGCTCACAAAAAACCGGTACAATCGGCTTTTGGATCGATCATTTTTGGCACAATTATTCCGATCCCACAAAAATTTAAGGGTTATCAGGGTTTACCCTTGGCCCAGGTG
Organism: Rhizobium sp. ACO-34A; assembly: GCA_002600635.1. Lineage (NCBI taxonomy): Bacteria > Pseudomonadati > Pseudomonadota > Alphaproteobacteria > Hyphomicrobiales > Rhizobiaceae > Rhizobium > Rhizobium sp. ACO-34A. The sequence continues at coordinate 2,800,213 of CP021371.1, forward strand.
ACCGGTTCATTGAACAGAGGCACGGTCGAGATCGCCATCTTGGCGGAGCCATCGACGACCTGACGCGAGTGAATGAGATAGATCAGCGTGTCATTCGTCTTGTCGTAGATCCGGTTGACGACCAGCTGTTTCCAGATGAGCGACATGCCCTCGCGAAATACCTCTTCCCCTTCTTTCGACAGGTCGATGTCGCCGATTTCAATCGGCCCCGTCTGTCGGCAGGCAATAGAGTTGTTCGAGGGATCCTCAAACCAGTTGCCCTTGGACAGACGGTCGATGATCGAACGGTCGAAATAGGTGACATGGCAGGTCACGCCCTTGATCTTGGGATCCGTGACCGCCTCCACGACGATATCGTTGCCCACCCAGTCGACGCCGACCTTGCCGACCACCTCGGCAGATGCGGGCGCGGCAATCGACGACAACAGAATTCCAGCAGCGAGGGTATTGGATCTGAGCGACATGAAGACCTCCGGTAGTGTCACGCTATTGAGATAAGCGTGGCACACGGCCTTACAAGACGGAAGCGCCTTTTGCCTTGCGCCGAACGGAACAGGCTTCGTAGCCTCCCCGATAAAGCCGTCCCGGCGAAATGCCGAGACTTGCCGCCAGTTCCGGAATTCCATCCGCCCGTTGTTGCCGGGCCATGGCGATGGAGGCCAGCGCACAGACAAGGGCGTCTTCCGCCGCGTTGTGGTGGGAAAAGGACAGGCCGAGGTGAGCCGCCAGTACATTCAGCCGATGCGACCCGAGTTCCGGCCATGCCCGCTGGGAAAGCTTGACGCTGCAGACATAGGAAAGCTCGGGATAGGGCTGCCGATAGGCGTCGAGCGCGGCGCGCCAGACGGAAAAGTCGAAAGCTGCATTATGCGCGATCATCATGGCGTCAGCGAAATCGTCAGCGAACTCGTCCATGACCTCGGGAAACTCCCCGGCGTCTTCGACATCCTCGGGCCGAATGCCATGAATGGCGATATTGAACGAGGAAAACCGCATCGACTTCGGCCGGATCAGCCGCTCCTCGACCCGCACCACCTTGCCATCCTCGATGAAGGCGAGCCCGACCGAACAGGCGCTGCCGCGCTCCTCATTGGCGGTCTCGAAATCGATGGCAATGGCTTTCAAGGGATAGATCTCCCGGAATCGTTGAACCCGGATGGTCATAGAACCTGCAGGCGCCCCGCGCAAACAGGACATTCGCCCACCATTGTCACTGTTGGCTCCGCGCGCAGCCTCCTGCCGCCATCTTTATCGCCTTTTCGCCTCTCTCCCCCCTGTACATCTGCCTGTTTGCCGGATAGGAACGCGCTTAACGACGGACCGCTTCTGGCGGCCGATGGCGCATGGGCGCCCGACAAGCATCCAGCGAGATGCGCAACACCTGGTTCGAAAGACGGTTCAATGACAGAATTTGACGGCATCGCGCCGCCGATCGCAGAGGCATTGTCGAAGCGCGGCTATGCCACCCTGACTCCGGTGCAGCAGGCCATGCTCGACCGCGAGCTTGCCGGCGCCGATGCCCTGGTTTCGGCCCAGACGGGTTCCGGCAAGACGGTCGCCTTCGGACTGGCTCTCGCCCCCACCCTGCTCGACGGCGAGACCCGCTTCGGTCGCGCCTCCGCACCGCTGGCACTCGCTATTGCACCGACGCGCGAACTGGCGCTGCAGGTCAAGCGCGAGCTCGAATGGCTCTATGAAATGACCGGTGCGACGATCGCTTCCTGCGTCGGCGGCATGGATATACGCACGGAACGGCGCGCACTCGAACGCGGTGCCCACATCGTCGTCGGCACGCCCGGTCGCCTGCGCGACCATATCACCCGCAACGCGCTCGACCTGTCGGACATCCGCGCCGTTGTGCTCGACGAAGCCGACGAGATGCTCGACCTCGGCTTCCGTGAGGATCTGGAGTTCATTCTCGAATCGGCACCGGATGATCGCCGCACGCTGATGTTCTCGGCAACCGTGCCGAAGTCGATCGCCGATCTCGCCCGCAACTACCAGCGCGACGCAAAACGCATCGCCACTGCCGGCGAAAGGAAGCAGCACGTCGATATCGACTATCGTGCGCTCATGGTCGTGCCGTCCGACAAGGAAAATGCGATCATCAACGTCCTGCGTTACTACGAGGCGCGTAACGCCATCGTGTTCTGCTCTACCCGCGCAGCCGTCAACCACCTGACGTCCCGCCTGCACAATCGCGGCTTCTCGGTCGTGGCGCTCTCCGGCGAACTCAGCCAGAACGAACGCACCCACGCGCTTCAGGCCATGCGCGACGGCCGCGCCCGCGTCTGCATCGCGACCGACGTTGCCGCGCGCGGTATCGACCTGCCCGGCCTCGAGCTGGTCATCCATGCCGACCTCCCGAGCAACCCGGAAACCCTTCTCCACCGCAGCGGCCGTACCGGCCGTGCCGGCAACAAGGGCGTATCCGCGCTGATCGTTCCGATGAGCAACCGCCGCAAGGCGGAACGCCTGCTGGAAAACGCCAAGATCGCCGCAAACTGGGCGAAGCCCCCGTCGGCCGATGAAGTTACCCGCCGCGACGACGAACGCCTTCTCGGCGATCCGCTGTTCCTCGACAAGGTGACTGAAGACGAGAGCGGCGCAGTCGCCGAGTTGCTCGAAAAGCACGGTGCCGAACAGGTTGCCGCCGCTTTCGTCCGTCTCTATCGCAGCGGCCGCTCGGCACCGGAAGACCTGATCGATGTCACCGTCTCCGCGGAACGCAAGCGCCGCGAACGGGATGGCGACGACGCCCGCCCTGCTCATAGCGAACTGCGCCCGCGCGAAAACTTCGGTCCGAGCGTGTGGTTCTCCTTGTCTGTCGGTCGCCGTCAAAACGCCGAGCCGCGCTGGCTGATCCCCATGCTCTGCCGCCACGGCCAGATTTCCAAGGTCGATATCGGCGCCATCAAGATGCAGCCGGAAGAAACCTTCGTCGAACTCGCGGCGGGCAGCGCCGAACACTTCCTCGCGGCTCTCGGCCCCAACAAGACCATCGACCGCGGCATCACCGTGCAGCCACTCGACGGCGTCCCGGATTTCAACGCCCCTCCGAAGGAGCGTCCCTTCCGCGAGAAGCGCGAATTCGGCGACAACAAACCCTACGGCGAAAAGCGCGGCTTCGGTGACAAGAAGCCGTATACAGACAAGAAACCATACGGTGACAAGAAGCCTTACGGTGACAAGGCCGCCGGCAAGCGCCGCTTCGACGACGATATGGTGAAGGCCGACGCGGAAGTCTGGGGCGATGCACCTGCCCGCAAGCCTGAAGGCGACCGCGACTTTGGCAAGAAGCCGTTCGCGAAGAAGCCGAAGGCAGCCGGTGCCGGCGACAACCGGACCTGGGACAAGCCCGCCAAGGGCGACTGGGCCGGCAAGGAACGCGCAGGCAAGCCGGGCAAGCCCGGCGGCAAGTTCAACGACCGTGGCTTTGATAACCGCGGAGGCAGCGGCCCGGACGGCAAGCCGAAGAGGAAGGGCCGCCCCAACGGCTGAGGACAGCAACCGGGGCATTTCAGGTGAAACAAATCACCGCCGATGCCCCGGCTGGTCGGCTCCCGTTCAGTATGTGGATACTTTGAGTTCCACAGCCGGCCTTGCCCCAAGACACACTAAGCCCGGCCTTTTGCACTCGGCTTATGCCGCCCTTCCGGCGGCAAACCTCAGATGCTCCAGCATGCGCGTTATGCCTTGGCGAAGGTCGATGGACGGGGAGAGCCCGTAGTCCGACTGCAGTTCCGTATCGCCGCAGCGGAAGAAAACCCCTTCTGGTTTGCTGGAAAGGCCCGAAACTTTCGGCTCCCATCCGATCTGGCGAGCCACCTCCTCCGCCAGCGCGATAAACGAGGTGGCGATACCCGTCGAAAGGTTGAGACTTGCCCCCGACGGCAAAAGATCGACGGTGCGCCAGATGAAATCCACACAATCCGAAATATGGATGAAGTCGCGGCATTGCCGACCTGAACCCCAGACGTAAACTTCGTCCTGTCCCCTTTCGCCCATCAGCCGCCCGCAGATCGCCGGAAAGGGATAGGCAAGGTCCTGATCCTCACCGTAGCCGCTGAAAGGTCGGTAAGCGATGGCCCGCCCGCCATAGCGCTCGACATAAAGCTTCATCAGGAATTCACCGGTGAGCTTCGCCCAGCCATAGCTGAGATCGGGAACGCCGATATCCTCGTCGAAGGAGATCATCTCCTCGCTCAGGAGCTTATGCCCGGTAGGCCCTTGCAAGCCGATGGGATAGGCGGCACTGGAACTGAAGAATACCACGCAGCCGGGCTTCGTTTCCGCCGCCCATTTCCACATCTGCGCATCAATGGAGAGATCTTCCGCCACGCACAGCGTCTGCGTCTCCAGCATGACCCGCCCGCCCACCATGGCGGCGAGATGATAGACATAGCCGAAACGCTCGGTCGAGCGGGCGAAATATTCGCGGCAATCCTGCTGCACGAAGGTGAAGTTTCCCTTTGGTGGCAACGGCCAATGCTCGGGGCGGAGCGCTCCCGTGCCGGCGACAAGCGCATCGACACAGACGACATCGAACCCTTCCTCCAGAAGCCTGGAGCAGATGTGCCGTCCAACGAAACCGGCGCCACCGGTCACCAGAGCCCTTGCCATGCTGCTACTCCCTACAAAACGCCACTCCCGTCATCTGCATCAATCCAACCGTCAGGCTGGCTACAACGCCGCAGACTAAGGCATGTCGCGCAAAAGTGTGTCGCGGTTTTGCGGCAACGACATGCGATAAAACAAAAGCTCAAAGCGTGCGGAGCGAATCTGAAAGATCGCGACACGCTTTAGTGAATCACCTGAGCGCCCTCAGGCAGTGCACCGATCTCCTCACCCTTGATACCCAGCGACATTGGCCGCTGGTAGATCTCGATGAGGCGCCGTGTCCATTCGTCGCCGGACGGCGCGATCCGTTTTCCATATTCATAGGCGCCCTCGCCGAGGCGGCGCACGGTCGCGACGCTGTCCATCATCGCCATCTTGTCGGCGAGCGATGCGGCATTGCCGCTCTCGAAGACGAGGCCCGCACCATTGCGCGCGACCTCCTCGGCGATCAGCGCATTGCTGCTGACGATCACCGGAATGCCGCTCATCATCGCCTCCGCCGCCACCAGCCCATAGGGCTCCGGCATCCGGGATGGCATAAGGAAGAAGCGCGCTTCGGCAGCGATCCGCTGCACCTCGCTATCCTCCAGCCAGCCCGGTACGTAGCAGTGAGGCAGAGCGTGCTGCATTTCCTCAAGCAGCGGTCCCTGACCGATCAGCGTCGCAGTGCGGCCGGTCATGTTGAGAGCTTCGGCAAGCGTCCGCACGCCCTTCTCCCAGGTCATCCGGCCGAGAAACAGCGTCCGGTCGTTCTGCCAGGCCTTTACCGGTTCGACGGTCAGCGGCTTGCAGGGCGTACGCAACGTGCGGAAATGCTTGAGGCCAGCGCTGCGAAGATAGGGCTCCATGTTTTCATGGGCGAGAATGACTTCGACCCGGTCCCAGAATGTCTGCCCGGCAGAGCGCTGCGTCAGCATCCGCCCGACACGCCAGAGTTTGTGCATGTAGTTGCGCTTGTCGCAGTTGCTGCACACACACGCAGCCGACATCGGTCGATAATTGCAGACGTCGCCCGTCCGGAAATTCAGGTAACCGCCATTCGGACAGTTGAGGAAGAAATCATGCGCCGTGACGATCACCCGAGCGCGATGACGGGCAAGGGCGTGAAAGATGGAGGGCGAGAGGATCTGCGACCAGCCGTGCACGTGAACGACGGTATCCTCGTTCCTCTCGGCCAGCATGCCATCCAGCGCCTCATAGGCGCGGCGATTGTAGTTCCGGTCGATCACATCACGTAGGCGAACGCCGTCCCGTAAAGGTCGCTCACCCAGAGCCGTCACTTTCGCCTTGGGAAAATTTCTGCGCACCCCTTCGCCGTCATCTCCGACGAACACCGAACAGTCCATCCCGGCGGCTATCCCCGCCTCGATACACTGCATCGCAACCTTGGTCGCGCCACCCAGAACTACTGATACATCGTTTACAACAACAAGACGCATATCGCCGTGGTCCAATCATCCAGAACCAAACGACGGAGGGTGTGAAATACCCTCAGACTCCCCAGCCGGCCCATCGTTCTCGACAACGATTGACCTATATTTCGGGGTGGTAGTTCAATTTATCCTTTTGAGTTATTGCACTGGTTTTTCAGGCAATATACGCCGGAGAAAAGAGCCGGCTGAAGCAGCGTTTCAACCAGCGATCAGCGCCAGCCATTCGTCTTCATCCATGACGGTCACACCCAGCTCGCGAGCCTTGTCCAGCTTGGAACCGGCACCGGGGCCGGCAACCACATAATCCGTCTTCTTCGAGACTGAGCCGGCTACCTTGGCCCCCAGGCCTTCGGCTCTCGCCTTGGCCTCGTCGCGGGTAAATTTTTCGAGAGATCCCGTGAAGACCACGGTCTTTCCGGCAACGGGGCTGCCGCTCGTCGTCGGCGCTTCCGCATCGAGCGGCGTCACTTCCTGCAGGAGCCGTTCCACCACCTCCATGTTGCGCGGTTCCTTGAAGAACTCGACCATCGAGGCCGCAACGACTTCGCCGATCCCATCGATGGCATTGAGTTCGTTCCAGGCATCGCCATGCATCGGAGCGGCGGCCTTCATGCCCTCGGCGAAGGCCGAATAGGACCCATAGGAACGGGCGAGAAGCTTGGCGGTGGTCTCGCCGACATGACGAATGCCGAGCGCGAAGATCAGCCGGTGGAGAGCGATCTGCCGACGCGCATCGATCGCGTCGAACAGCTTGCGCACACTGACGCGGCCGAAGCCCTCGATATTCTCAAGCTTCATCAGCGGTGAAGCTTCCTGCCGACGCTGCAAGGTGAAGATGTCGGGCGCCGTGCGGATCTGAATTGCCGGATCCTCGCTCTCGAAGAAAAAGTCGACCTGCTTGGTTCCGAGCCCCTCGATATCGAAGGCGTTGCGCGACACGAAATGCTTGATATGTTCCTTGGCCTGCGCCGAGCAGACAAAGCCGCCGGTGCAGCGGGTGACCGAATCGAGCTTGCCCGTCTTCTCGTTCAGTTCACGCACCGCATGGCTGCCGCAAACCGGGCAAGTCTTCGGGAATGCATAGGGAACCGAGCCTTCCGGCCGCCTTTCGGGAACGATGTCGAGAACCTGCGGGATCACGTCCCCCGCACGCTGCACGATGACGGTGTCGCCGATGCGGATATCATGATCCTCAGGACGAATGCGCTCGCCGGAATTACCGATGCCCCTGATGTAATCCTCGTTATGAAGCGTGGCATTGGTAACAACCACACCGCCGACAGTGATCGGCTCCAGCCGCGCAACCGGCGTCAGCGCACCCGTACGCCCGACCTGGATCTCGATGTTTTCCACCGTGGTGAAGGCCTGCTCGGCGGGGAACTTGTGCGCCGTCGCCCAGCGGGGAGAGCGCGATCGGAAGCCCAACCGTTCCTGCAGGTCGAGCCGGTCGACTTTGTACACCACGCCATCGATATCGTAATCGAGATCGGCACGCATCAGGCCGATTTCCCGGTAATGCGCCAGAATTTCCTCGGTCGAATGCAGGCGCTTCATCAGCGGATTGACCGGGAAGCCCCACTCGCGGAAGACCTCGACCATGCCGAACTGCGTATCCGCCGGCATCGTCGACATATCGCCCCAGGCATAGGCAAAGAATTTCAGGTTACGGCTTGCCGTCACCTTGGGATCGAGCTGGCGGAGGGAACCGGAGGCGGTGTTGCGCGGATTGACGTAAGTCTGCTTGCCCTCGGCCTCCATCTGCGCGTTGAGCGCGAGGAAATCACTCTTGGCCATGTAGACCTCGCCACGCACCTCGACGACATCGGGCGCACCCGCCGGCAACTGGCGCGGAATATCCTTGATGGTGAGGATGTTGGCGGTGACGTTCTCGCCCGTCGTGCCGTCGCCGCGCGTCGCGGCAGTCGTCAGCCGGCCGCCCTCGTAGCGAATCGACATGGAGAGACCGTCGATCTTCGGCTCGGCCGTGAACGCGATGGAATTATCCGGCAGGTGACCGAGGAAGCGATAGACGGAAGCCACGAAGTCCGCGACATCCTCGTCGGAAAAGGTGTTGCCGAGCGACAGCATCGGCCGGACATGGACGATTGGCGCGAATGTGGCGAGTGGAGCGGCACCCACCCGGCGCGACGGGCTGTCGGCACGCACAAGTGCGGGAAAGCGCGCCTCGATGGCATCGTTGCGCCGCTTCAGAGCATCATAGTCAGCGTCGGAAATCTCCGGCCGGTCCTTGCCGTGATAGAGCGCGTCGTGCTTTGCGATCTCGGCAGCAAGCCGCGCAAGCTCGTTAGCTGCCTGCTCCTCGCACAGATCAGCGACTGCGATGATATCCTCTGCCATGGCCATGCTCCGAATTTAAGAGCCTCCGGTATTAACCGAAATTGACAGAATGGAAAGCGGGCACTCAACCCGCCGAGCGAAGCCCCTCACCGAACTCCAGCCTGGCCGTCAAGGGCAGGTGGTCGGAGGCAATACGCGCAAGCGGCGTATCGTGCACCGCAAGCTCCGCGATGAGACCGGTGCGGTTCGCCATGATCCTGTCGAGGGACAGCATGGGCAGCCGGGCGGGAAAACTCGGGATCGGCGGTGGCAGCGGGCCGAACACCGATTCGAGCCGTGTGAGCGCCGAGCCCGGCCCGAGACGCCATTCGTTGAAATCGCCCATCAACAAAGTGGGGCGCTCTTCCCGCGCGCCCATGATGTCGAGAATGACATCCGCCTGCTGCCTGCGCGCCCAGCGCAGAAGACCGAGATGGGCCGCGATCACCCGAAGGCCCTCGCCCCGGGCAAGATCGATTTCGGCAACCAGCGCACCGCGCGGTTCAAGTCCCGGCAGCGCCACCTGATGCACATCCCGCACCATGCCTTCCTTGAACAGCAGCACATTGCCGCGCCAGCCATGGGATTTCGGCTTGGCAAGCACAGGAACCGGCATCAGGCCGGTCTCCAGCCGGAGACGCGGCAGGTCGAGAAGCCCGGATTTTTCTCCAAAGCGCTGGTCGGCCTCCTGCAGCGCGATCACATCTGGATCGATCTCGGAGATCACTTCGATGATGCGTTCCGGATTGAAACGTCCGTCGGTACCAACGCATTTATGGACATTGTAGGAGGCGACCACCAGCGATCCGTCGCGTTGATCGAAAGGCCGGATCAAGGACCGGTTGCGTCGATTCTTGATCGAGGCCAGCATTGTCCTGGCGAGGTTGCCGTTGGTCTTCATCATCGCGTTTCCATGCCAGTTGCAGAAGCATTTCCCTGAGTCGCAGCATACTGCGCCGCAGCAGAAATTTCATGGCGGACGCTGCATCCGCCGGCGATTTCGCGGATATCATCGGCACTTGTCATAGATAGGGCGATCCCAGCCAGAAGATACGGTTGATGAAACGAACGACGAAAGGCTGCGCCTGCAAGGCATCGAAGGACAGCGCCTCGGCATCGTCGAGTGCTGAATCGATCCGCGCATCGATCGCAGCCGCGAAATCCCGGTCGAACACCTCCATGTCGATCTCGAAATTCAACCGCAACGAACGGGAATCGAGATTGGATGAGCCGACGAACGACCATTGCCCATCGACAGTCAGAAGCTTCGAGTGGTCGAACGGCCCCTGCGCGCTGTAGATGCGGCAGCCCTCTTTCAGGATCTGCGCGAACTGCGATGTCATAGCGTGGCTGACGATGGCGAGATTGTTCTGCGACGGCACCACGATCTCGACCACCACGCCACGCCGCGCCGCCGTGAACAGGGCGGCAAGCAGGATATTGTCCGGCAGAAAATAGGGCGACATGATCCGGATCGACTTTTCCGCCACCGAAAACGCGCCCATCAGGATCTTGTGGTTCGTCTCGATGTTGCTGTCGGGACCGGACACGATGGCACGGGCAAACGCCGGCCCGCCCTGCACCCCGTCATCGACGGCCATCTGCCAGGCGACGCCCGTCAGCACCTCGCCGGTCTCGAAATTCAGATCCTCCGCCGCGACCGCGAAGATATCGGCGACCACAGGCCCGGTAACCCTGAAATGCGTATCGCGCGCGGCATGATCACCTTCGAAAGCCGCGCGGATGTTCATGCCGCCCATGAAGGCGACCTTGCCATCCACCACCACGATCTTGCGGTGCGTGCGCAGGTTGGCATAGGGCAACCGCATGCCGACGATGACCTTGCCGTTGAACGAAGCAACGGGGACCCCGCGATCCTTCAGATAACCGATGATGCTCGGCACGCTGTATCGGGCACCGACGGCATCCACGAGAACACGGACCTCAACTCCGCGCCCGACGGCCGCCGCAAGGCAATCCGCAACACGTTTTCCCGTCGGATCCCGGTCGAAAATATAGGTTTCGAGAATCACGCTTCGCTCGGCGGCATCGATTGCCGCGCAGATCGCCGCATAGGTCTCGCTGCCCGTGTGCAGGACCTCGATACGGTTGCCGGACAGCAGCGCGTGATGACCGACAGTATCTCCGAGCGATTTCAGCGCAGCCATACCGCTGCCGAACTCGCTAGCAATCGCCTCCCGCGGCACCCCGTATTCCGAGAGCCGTTTCCAGAGTTCCTCGAAACGTCTGCTGCGCCGGGAGATCAGGGATTTGCGGCGCACGCGATTGATGCCGGCAACGGCATAGATCAGGGCACCGATCAAAGGCGAGAGAACGATGATACCGACCCAGCCGATCGCGGAACGGACATCCCGCTTGGTCATCGCCGCATGCACGGCGGCCACCGTTCCCATCACAATGGAGAGAACGGCAAGGATTTCAGCCCAGTAGGTTGCAAAAAGGCCTGTCATCGTGCCCCGAAGGAAACAGGTTTCGCCCAAGAAAGCAATCCGCGCCCTGCTGAGGCCGACCTACGATCGGTCAGCCTTCGCCGGCCAGAAGCTTGGCGGCAGCCGCCCTCGCCTCGTCCGTGATCGAGGCGCCTGCCAGCATGCGGGCGATCTCTTCCCGACGTCGTTCCGGTTCCATGGTCGCGACCCTTGTGGCGATCTTGTCGCCCGCTTCGCCGGAAGGTCCCTTGGAGATCAGCAGATGGGTCGCCGCGCGGGCGGCAACCTGCGGCGCATGCGTGACCGACAGGACCTGCACCTTGACCGAAAGTCGCTTCAGCCGCTGACCGATGGCATCGGCAACCGCGCCGCCGACGCCCGTATCGATTTCGTCGAAGACCAGCGTCGGAGCCGAACCGCGATCTGCCAACGCAACTTTCAGCGCCAGCAGGAAACGGGAAAGCTCGCCACCGGAGGCGACCTTCATGATCGGTCCCGGCCGTGTTCCCGGGTTGGTCTGGACATGGAATTCGACGGTATCGATCCCCTCGGCCGTTGCCGTCTGGGAATCGGCCGTCACTTCCACCATGAACCGGGCACGCTCGAGCTTCAGTGCCGGCAGTTCCGCCATCACCGCATCGGACAGTGCTGAAGCGGCATTGCTTCGCTTTTCGGACAAGGAAGAGGCAAGCTGGTCGTAATGTGTCCGCGCCACGTGCACGGCCCTCTCCAGCTCGCCCAGACGCTCCTCGCCTGCATCGAGTTCGGCAAGATCACCGACCATCTTTTCTGCCAGAGCCGGGAGATCGACAACGGAAACCGAGTACTTGCGACCGGCCGCCCTCAGCGCAAACAGGCGCTCTTCGACCCGCTCCAGCTCGTTGGGATCGAACTCGGTGCGCCTGAGCGCCGCCTCGACCTCCATTTGCGCATTGGAAAGATGATCGAGCGCCGTATCCAGGAGCTGGACAGTCTCTTCCAAGAGGCCCGGAGCCTCATGGCTCTTGCGCTCCAGCCGCCGCACCATCGATGCGATCAGCGGAACGGGCGACGCATGGCCGTTGAGAAACTCGGATGCTTCCGCGATATCACTGGCGATGCGCTCGGACTTCTGCATGACCGTGCGGCGTTCGGCGAGCGTATCCTCCTCACCATCCATGGGGGCGAGCTTTTCCAACTCTTCAACGGAAGCCCGGAGATAATCGGCCTCCCGCGCAGCAGCCTCGACACGCGCCCTGTGCGCTTTCAGCACACGATCCGCCTCGCGCCAGCGGCGATAGGCATCGCCAACGGTAACGACTTCATCGGTAAGGCCGGCAAAGGCATCGAGCAGCATCCGGTGCGCGTCGGTGTCGACCAGCGCGCGATCGTCATGCTGTCCATGGATTTCGACGAGCAGCTGACCTGCCTGCCGCATGAGCTGCACGGAAACCGGCTGGTCGTTGATATAGGCTCGGGTGCGTCCATCGGACGACTGGATGCGCCGGAAGATGAGATCGCCGTCGTCGTCCACGCCATTGCCGCGCAGCAGCGTTCGGGCCGGATGATCGCCACCAACGTCGAAAACCGCGGTGACCTGCCCCTTGTCCTCGCCGTGACGCACAAGCGAGCCATCGCCTCGCCCGCCGAGGGCGAGCGAAAGGCTGTCGAGCAGGATGGACTTGCCGGCGCCGGTCTCACCGGTCAGCACCGAGAGCCCTGCCTCGAAGGCAAGATCCAGCCGCTCGATCAGAACGATATCGCGGATCGACAACTGGACGAGCATGGATGCCTCATCTCACCTGGGTGGCGGGTTTATGAACTCCCGAGAAGGAGCTTCTTGCCGGCGCGGGATATCCACGAACCCGAGTTTTCACGCGGCTCCAGACCGTTGCTCTGCAAGAGCTTGTAGGAATCGGCGTACCACTGGCTGTCCGGATAGTTGTGGCCGAGAATAGCCGCAGCGGTCTGCGCTTCCTGCACGACACCCATTGCATAATAAGCTTCGACGAGGCGCGCCAGCGCTTCCTCGATCTGGTTCGTGTTGGGATACTTCTCGACGACCGTGCGGAAACGGGAGATCGAGGCAAGATATTCCTTGCGCTCAAGATAGTAGCGGCCGACCTGCATCTCCTTGCCGGCGAGCTGGTCGCGCGCAAAGCGGAGCTTGGCCTGGGCATCGTCGACATATTCCGAATTGGGATACTGATCGACGACCTTCTGCATGGCCTCGATGGTCTTGAACGAATTCTTCTGGTCCTGCGTAACGTTGGAAATCTGCTTCCAATAGGAAAGACCGACGAGATACTGCGCGTACGCAGCATCGTCGGACTTCGGATAGAGGTTCAGATAGCGGGTACCGCTGGTGATCGCATCGGGATAGCGGCCCAGACGGTATTTCACGAAGGTGCCCATCACCAGCGACTTGCGCGCCGGCTCGGAGAACGGATGCTGCGCATCTACGGCGTCGAACTTGCGCGACGCTTCGGCCATGTTGCCTGCCTTCATGTTGGCAAGGCCCTGGTTGTAGAGGGTTTCCGGCGGATCCGTGTCGACGCCGAGCTTGGTGATATCGATATCGGGATCGGACTGGCAGGCAGCGAGCATCGCGCCGGATACCGTCATCATCACAAAAACGCTGGCAATACGTGCGGCTTTCTTCACAACGACCGACCTTACTTGATTCATTCGACAGATCCCGATTGCAGCGCCGTTTGAAAAGCCGTCGCTTTCAAATGGCGTTTCTAGCCACAAAAGCGGCATGAGAGCAACGCAATGATATCGATTTAACGCATTTTTGTGGCGATCCGTCAGGAAAACCCGGAATTGGTCCGTAACCCCCTGCCTGTTTAATTGGCAACCGCCAGTTACGACTTGTCCCGCTCCAGGGAAGAAGCGAGACAATGGAGGTAAGCACTATGAAAAATCGAGGGAAAAGCGCCTGTCAGGCCAGCCCTCAGGCAGACCAGGGAGCGAATTCCGGAACATTGACCGCGACGAATTCACGCGCCCGTGCCTGCTGGCTGCGGGCCGGAGCCTCGACAACTTCATAGGCGTCACGATTCTGGAGAAGAGCCTTCAGCGCATTGGCGTTCAGCTTGTGACCGCCACGATAGGAACGATAGCAACCGATGAACTGGGCACCTGCAAGCGCGAGATCGCCAACGGCATCCAGCGTCTTATGACGAACGAATTCATCCGTGTAACGAAGGCCTTCGACATTGATGACGGTGTTGTCGTCGGAGATAACCACCGAGTTTTCCAGCGACGAACCCAGAGCGAAGCCAGCAGCCCAGAGACGCTCGACATCGCGCATGAAACCGAAGGTACGGGCGCGCGACAGTTCGGTCTTGAATGTGGCGGCCGTCAGGTCGCCCTGCCAGCTCTGCCGACCGATCAGCGGCGATTCGAAGTCGATTTCGACCTCGAATCGAGTGCCGTCATAAGGGCGGAACTCCGCCCAGGAAGCACCGGCTTCGATACGGACCGGCTTGGTGACCCGGATATAACGACGCTTGACGCCGAGATTGGTGATGCCGACCTGCTCGATCGCCTCGATGAAGACTTCGGAACTGCCGTCCATGATCGGCATTTCAGCGCCGTCGACCTCGATCAGGAGATTATCGAGACCGAGCGCATAAATGGCCGCCATGACATGTTCGATGGTGGCGATGGAACGGGTCGGCGACGTGCCGAGCACCGTGCAGAGATCGGTATTGCCGACCTGCGAGGAAACGGCCTTGTATTCGACCTGCGTACCGTCGTCGAAAGACCGTACGAAGACGATGCCGGTGCCGGCTTCTGCGGGCTGAAGATTGATCGTCACAGATCGCCCGGAATGCACACCGATGCCGGTCAGGCTGAGCGGTGCTGCGATGGTCGTCTGAAATCCGAGCAATGCGATTGCCATGAATACTGCCTCTGTCATCCAGCCGGTCACACCATTGTCGGGATCCGGCCTGTCATTCTCCGGGCAAACGGCCTCGCGGCGCTCCCTGCCCTTGTCTCGATCCTTTCATACGGCGGCCCCACTCACATTCCAAATCACTGTTCGTTTCCGATTGTTACGATCCAACGACGTTGAAAACAAAAGACAATTTAGAAACGCCTGCATTAGTCCAGAACGAAGAAAGCCCGAACTTTCGCCCGGGCTTCCAAAACACTCTGTAAGGCTCGCCTTAATTCGACTGGCGACGAAGGAAGGCCGGGATTTCCAGCTCGTCGTCACCGCCATGGGCAGAGCGAGCGGCCGGCATCTGACGGCCCTGGTCATCCAGCTGTCCGCGACGTGGAGCATAGAGGCTGGCCTCCGCCGAAAGCGGGCGACGCTGGGCTGCAGGTGCCGCCGGAGCGTGTACCGGAGCTTCGGCAGCAGCCTGTTCGCCTTCCTGATGACCAACCAGCGAATTGGTGATTCGCTTCAGCAGGCCCATCGGGCCACGCTCGTCGTGGGCTGCGGGAGCCGCACGCTGATCCATCTCTGCCCGGACGACCGGCGAGAAGTCTTCAACCTTCGGCATGCGAACCTGCTCGACCGTCTGGCGTGCGGCCGGAGCGACCGGCTCGTGACGAACCGGAGCCGAAGCCATCGGCTGCTGAACCGGTGCAGCCATCGGAGCAGCCGGACGGCTCATGACCGGAGCGGGCATCGGTTCCGCCATGCGCGGAGCCGGAGCCGGTTCAGCGACCGGGGTTGAGAACAGGCGGCTTGCCGGACGGAATTCCGGTTCAGCGACCTGCTGCTGTACCGGGGCGGCTACAGCCTGGCGGGCAACTGCGATTTCGAGTTCACGTTCCATTTCGGCTTCAGCCGAGCGGATGGTTTCGGCGACCGGATCGACAACGGTCTTGGGTGCCTGCGCCATTGCAGGCTGATATGCGGCCGGAGCCGAAGCAACGGCCGCGGAAGGACGCATAACGGGCTTTGCGAGCGGAGCAGCTTCAAAACCCTTGGAGGCGAGAGCCGCACGGTCGATGCCGGTGGCAACGACGGACACGCGGATGATGCCTTCAAGCGATTCGTCGAAGGTGGCGCCGAGGATGATGTTGGCGTCCGGATCGACTTCTTCGCGGATACGGGTCGCAGCTTCGTCGACTTCGAACAGCGTCAGGTCGCGACCACCGGTGATGGAGATCAGGAGGCCCTGAGCGCCCTTCATCGAGGTTTCGTCCAGCAGCGGGTTGGCAATAGCAGCTTCTGCAGCCTGCATTGCACGGCCCTGGCCGGAAGCCTCGCCGGTACCCATCATTGCACGGCCCATTTCGCGCATGACCGAACGGACGTCGGCGAAGTCGAGGTTGATGAGACCTTCCTTCACCATCAGGTCGGTGATGCAGGCAACGCCGGAGTAGAGCACCTGGTCGGCCATCGCGAATGCGTCGGCGAAGGTGGTCTTGTCGTTGGCGATGCGGAAGAGGTTCTGGTTCGGAATGACGATCAGCGTGTCGACCGACTTCTGAAGCTCTTCGATGCCGGATTCGGCGAGACGCATGCGGCGGCCGCCTTCGAAGTGGAACGGCTTGGTGACCACGCCGACCGTCAGGATGCCCTTGTTGCGGGCGGCCTGTGCGACGACCGGAGCTGCGCCGGTGCCCGTGCCGCCGCCCATGCCGGCGGTGACGAAGCACATGTGCGTGCCGTTCAGGTGATCGATGATCTCATCGATGCACTCTTCGGCAGCAGCACGACCGACTTCCGGCTGGGAGCCGGCGCCGAGGCCTTCCGTGACGTTGACGCCGAGCTGGATGATGCGCTCGGCCTTCGTCATGGTCAGCGCCTGGGCATCCGTGTTGGCGACGACGAAATCGACGCCCTGGAGACCGGCGGTGATCATGTTGTTGACGGCGTTGCCGCCGCCACCCCCGACGCCGAATACGGTGATACGGGGCTTCAGCTCCGTAATGTCTGGCTTCTGCAGCTTGATGGTCATGGTAGCAGTTCCTTCTCTTTCCGGCCGCATCGCCACGCCGGCCATGTCATTTCAACTCTTTCGCCCGTCGCCCCGCCCCTGCGGAAGCCGACGGACTGAACTCAAAAACTTTCCTTCAGCCATTGGCCCATACGGGCGATACGGCTATTGCCGTTACCGAACGGCGAGAACAGTCCTGCCTGCCCGGCATGGGTTTCCTGGTCAGCAACTTGCGGATAAATCATCAATCCGACAGCGGTCGAAAAAGCGGGACCCTTGGCCGCGGCCGGGAGGCCGGCGACACCCATCGGGCGCCCGATTCGCACATTGCGGGCAAGGATACGGCGCGCAGCTTCGGGAAGACCCGTCAACTGGCTTGCGCCACCTGTCAAAACGACTCGCTTGCCTACAACCGGCGAGAACCCCGACTTCTGAATCCGATCGCGAAGGAGTTCAAGTGTCTCTTCGATGCGAGCGAGAATAATCCGCGTCAGCAGAGCCTTCGGCACCTGTGTCGGCTGATCGCGGTCATCCTCACCGATCGGCGGGATGGAGATCACGTCACGGTCGTCAGCGCCGTTTGCAAGCGCAGAACCGTGCACCACCTTGAGACGCTCTGCATCCTCGATCCGGGTCGACAGGCCGCGCGCGACATCGGTCGTCACATGATGGCCGCCAAGCGCGATCGCATCGGTGTGGATCAGCTTGCCTTCAGCGAAGACCGAGATCGTCGTCATGCCGCCGCCCATGTCGATGGCGGCGCAGCCGAGCTCGACTTCATCGTCGACCAGCGCAGCAAGACCGCTCGCATAGGGCGTCGCAACAACACCCTCGACACTCAGGTGAGCGCGATTGATGCAAAGCTCGAGATTGCGCAGTGCGGCGCGTTCGGCCGTCACCACATGCATTTCCGCACCGAGGATATCGCCATACATGCCGAGCGGATCACGGATACCGCGCTCGCCATCGAGCGAAAAACCAGTCGGCAGAGAGTGAAGAACGGCGCGGTCCGAGCCCTGCGACTGCTGACCTGCCGCCACGAGGATCTTGCGCAGATCACCCGATTCGACTTCCTGGCCACCGAGATCGATGGTGGCGGTGTAGACGTCCGAGCCGATGCGGCCGGCGGAAACATTGACGATCAGGCTATCGACCGTGAGACCGGCCATCCGCTCGGCGGCGTCCACCGCGAGGCGGACAACGTTTTCGACCGCATCCAGATCGGCGATCACGCCGGACTTCACGCCGCGCGAACGCTGGTGACCGATGCCGATGATCTCGACGTTATGAGTACGGCCCGGCAGCACGGAACTTTCCTTGCGCGGGGTCAGCCGGCCGATCATGCAGACGACCTTGCTGGAACCGATATCCAGCACCGAGACAACGTGGCTGCGCTTGGACGAAAGCGGCTTGATGCGCGGGAGACCAAAATGGGAGCTTCCGAACAGGCTCATATGCTCTGCCCCGCCTTCTTGAGTGCTTTACGACGTCCTTCGACAGCCGCCATGCGACGTTCCTGCGCCTCCGGCGTCAGCTGGATTGCGGTTCGATCGGCCAGGCGAAGATCCACACCCGCGATATCGCGGGAAAGAAGCTGCTGATCCCCATCGAGACGCGAGAGCCGGTCAAGCGCGTCACCGATATTGTCTTCCGGAAGCTTGACGACCACACCGTTATCCAGATGGATATCCCAGCGACGACCGGCAACCCGGACATAGGCCTTAACCCGCGAAGCAATTTCCGGAAATTTCGCGAACTCCGCTTCGACATCCGCAGCCGCGGTCTCCGCATCACGACCGACGAAGAGCGGCAGGCTCGCAAACTTGTTGTCCCGCAACGGAGCAATGACGCTGCCGGACTTCTCGATCAGCGAGAGTTCCGTGCCATGCTGCCAGATCCCGTAAGCCTTGCGCTCGCGCAGCACCACTTCGACGGTCGCCGGATAGATCTTGCGAACCTCAGCCGATTCGACCCATGGAAGATCGCTCAGCGACTGACGCGCAGCCGCGATATCGAGACCGAGAAGGCTGGTCGAACCATCCAGCCCCAAAAGCTGGAGAATATCGATTTCCGAAGTCTGCTCGTTACCGGTGACCTTGACGTCCTCAACAGCGAAGCCGGCAAACGAGGTCAGCGTATGACTGACCGCCGGACCATGGCCGCCGATGACAATCCCATAGACAGCGATCGCGGAATAGAACCCGACGAGCGAAACCTTGCCCGCATGGGCCGGAATCGCAATGCGCCCCGAGCAGAGACTGACGATAAAGCGCACGACGCGGCGCAGCGGACGCGGCAGGACCACACCCTCTGCGGAAGCCGCAGAGGCAGGGGCGCCATACGCCGCAAATCCCTCTGATTTATCGCCCCTCACCGCAAACAAGACGCGTCCTCCACCATCCAACTGACAAATTCACCAAAGCCCATGCCCATATGGGCAGCCATTTCGGGCACCAGCGAGGTTGGCGTCATTCCGGGCTGGGTATTGATCTCCAGCCAGATGAGCTCACCATCTTCGGACAAACGATCATCGAAACGAAAATCCGAACGACTGACCCCTCGGCACCCGATTGCTTGATGCGCCTTAACTGCCAATGATTGTATTTTTTGGTAAATTTTCGGTGAAATTTCTGCAGGAAGTACGTGCCGCGAACCGCCAGCGACATATTTTGAATCATAGTCGTAGAAGCTGTGGCCCTGCGGCACGATCTCGGTAACACCGAGCGCCTTGCCGCCCATGACGCCACACGTAAGCTCGCGCCCCGCAACGTAATGCTCGACCATGACCCGATCACCATAACGCCATTCGCTCGACAGGAGCGACTGCGGCGGATGAGCCATATCCTCGCGAACGATGACGACACCGAAGCTGGAACCTTCACGAACAGGCTTCACTACATAAGGCGGAGCAATAGGGTGTTCCGTCCCGATATCGAAGCGCATCATCACCTTCGCCTCGGCAACCGGGATCCCGGCATTGGCCGCAACGATCTTGGCCTGCGCCTTATCCATGGCCAGCGCAGACGCCAGCACACCCGAATGCGTGTAGGGAATCTGCAGGTATTCAAGGACGCCCTGAATGGTGCCGTCTTCACCGAAGGGTCCATGCAGCGCATTGAAGGCGACGTCAGGACGAAGATCGGCGAGCACCTGCCCGATATCACGGTCGACATCGACGCGCGTCACGCGATAACCGACAGATTCGAGAGCCTCCGCACAGGCAGCCCCGGAAGAAAGGCTAACCGGCCGCTCCGAAGAGAGACCACCCATCAGGACGGCTACATGCTTGCCACTCATCAACGCCCCCGCAGGAAAAAATGAAACAGACTGATCAACTTGGAGCCGAAAGCGGACTCAGTTGATGACCGCCTCGACCGTTGTCTTAGTAAAACGACATTAAGGTTAATGAAGTGTTTACTTTCGTTAACCGACCGGTCCCGAGCGGCCTCATTTTAACGATTTCCGCCAACGGCTTTCCGCCTGCCACAAAGATTTCCCGCGAGCGGCACGTGCAGCTCCCCGGGAAAGCCAAATGCGGCAACCGAATCGGTAACCCGCCGTTTCACAACGAAAATCGGCCTCAAATGGCAACTTTATGGCCGTGCCGGATGCAGCGACATTCCATTTCTTGCGAACTTGACGCTTTACAAGAAGGAAAATTGATTTAATGAGCATGCAACCTGTCTATAGGTTTTGTTAAGAAACTCCCGAACTGGAAACTGTAAATGTCAGACGCGATATCTCCCGTATCGCCGACTGCGACCACGTCTTCCGGCAACGCCGCATTGAATTCCCCCGCGCGCGTGCTGATGGCCAGTCTGGTCGGCACGACAATCGAATTCTTCGATTTTTATGTCTACGCAACGGCGGCCGTTCTGGTCTTCCCGACGCTGTTCTTCCCGAACAACGATCCGACCACCGCGCTGCTCGCCTCCTTCGCCACCTTCTCCATCGCCTTCTTTGCCCGTCCTCTCGGCGCCGTGGTCTTCGGCCACTTCGGTGACCGCATCGGCCGCAAGACCACGCTGGTCGCGGCTCTGCTGACGATGGGTATCTCGACCGTGGTCATCGGCCTGCTGCCGAGCTACGAGCAGATCGGCGTCATCGCGCCGCTGCTGCTGGCGCTTTGCCGCTTCGGCCAGGGCTTCGGTCTCGGCGGAGAATGGGGCGGCGCCGTGCTGCTCGCCACCGAAAACGCTCCGGAAGGCAAGCGCAACTGGTACGCCATGTTCCCACAGCTCGGCGCTCCAGTCGGCCTGTTCCTGTCCTCCGGCACATTCTGGCTGCTGCTGCACTTCATCTCCAAGGATGCCCTGCTCGCCTGGGGCTGGCGCGTTCCCTTCCTGGCCTCCACCCTGCTCATCGCTCTGGGTCTCTGGGTCCGTTTCTCGATCAGCGAAACGCCGGCATTCCAGAAGGCGATCGACACGCAGGAGCGCGTCGCCGTTCCGGCCGCGGAGGTGTTCACCAAGTACAAGCGCAGCCTGTTTCTCGGCACGTTCGTCGCTCTGGTCACCTTCGTTCTGTTCTACATCGGTACGGCCTGGCTGCTGTCCTACAACGTCAAGGTCTTGCAGATCCCGTTCCTCGACGCTCTGGAAATCCAGATCCTCGGCTCCGTGGTCTTCGGTATCTTTATCCCGCTCACCGGCAAGATCGGTGACAAGATCGGCCGCCGTCTGTCGCTGATCCTCATCACCGTCCTGATCGGTCTCTTCTCCTTCCTGCTGCCTTCGTTGCTGCAGGGTGGCGAAGGCGGCGTGGCCCTCTTCGCCGTGATCGCCATGGCACTGATGGGTATGACCTACGCCCTGATCGGCGCGGCGCTGGCCGCTCCGTTCCCGACGAACGTCCGCTACACCGGCGCATCGCTGACCTTCAACTTCGCCGGCATCGTAGGCGCCTCGCTTGCGCCCTACATCGCCACCTGGCTGCAGGTCAATTACGGCATGACCGCCGTTGGCTTCTATCTCGGCCTCTCTGCCGTGATTACGCTGGTCTGCATCCTGCTGTCGGGCCGCGAAGAAGTCTGACGGACTGAATCAGAAACGTAAAAAGGGCCGCGAAGCATATGCTTTCGCGGCCCTTTTTCTTGTTCACCATCCGAAACATCCCGCCTTTTCGCATGACTCTCTCCCAGCTAAGATCGCCTTGAACGATGAGGGTTCCCGATGATTTCAAGACGAGCAATGCTGAACGGGCTGATGGCGCTCGGCTCCATGCAGACCTTTCTGCCAACAGCCCGCGCCGCATCCTCCACGACGGACGTTACCTTCCTCGTCACCAACGACGTGCACGCCTGCCACCTCTGGAAGGGACTGAGCCCCGGCTGCGAGGAGCAAGGCAAGACCGACAAGAACCTTCGGCGCCAGATCCGCGCACTGAACAACGTGCATCACCTTCAATGGCCGAGCGAGATCGACGGCAAGCCCACTTCCCTTGCAGGCTCGGGAACCCGGATCGAGGTCCCTCGCGGCCTTATCGTCTGCGGCGATATCACCGATGATGGCGGCGGGCAGACCGCCCTGCCCCGTGAAGGCGACCAGATCCGTCAATTCTCCAGACGATACCGGCAGGGCTCCGGCCCGAATCGCGTGCACTATCCGGTCTATGTGGGTCTCGGCAATCACGACCTCGACCAGGATGGCAAACCGCCGGAGATCGACTGGTACCGGGACGAACTGCGCGACTACGTCCGCCTGAACCACAAGCCGAGCGCCTTCCTCAAGCCGACGCTCCCGGCCGACAACTACGATGAAGCATCCGACAGCTATTCATGGAACTGGGACCGGCTGCACCTCGTCCAGATGCAGCGCTTCGCCGGCGACACCAGCAAGGGTGCGGCCAGCGGCCTGTCATGGCTGAAGCAGGACCTTGCCAACTTCGCAGCCGATGGCCGGCCGGTGGTATTCTTCCAGCATTATGGCTGGGACTCGTTTTCTCTCGAAAAATGGGACCCGGAGAAGAAGACATTCAACGACGAAGGAAGCGGCGCGCCTCATTGGTGGTCCGATGCCGAGCGACAGGCCTTCCTCGACACGATCGAGGGATACAACGTGGCGGCCGTCTTCCACGGTCATGAGCACGATACGCCTATGATCTATCGCAGCGCCGGGCTCGATATCGTCAAGCCGACGGCAGCCTACAAGGGGGGCTTCGGCATTGTCAGGATCACCGACCGCTTCATGGACGTCGTACTGGCGGAAACCGCAGACGAAAAAGGCGGCGTCACTTTCGTCGCCGCCTCCAGCAAGGTTCTGGGCTGATATGCGCCGAGCCTGATTACTCGGTCGTGACGCCCATGAAAGGTTTGATCTCGCGGCCCGGCATGAAGGTGCCGAGGCGCTTGATTTCCCATTCCAGCTTGATGCCGGAATGTTCGAAGACGCGCTGACGCACGGTCTCGCCGAGATATTCGAGGTCGTAACCGGTGGCGTGGCCGATGTTGATCATGAAGTTGCAGTGCAGCGACGACATCTGCGCGCCACCGATCATCAATCCGCGGCAACCTGCCTCGTCAATCAGCTCCCAGGCGGAATGCCCTTCCGGGTTCTTGAAGGTCGAGCCGCCGGTCTTTTCCTTGATCGGTTGCACCGTCTCGCGGTGATGACGCACGGCATCCATTTCAGCGCGGATCTTGGACTTCTCCTCGGGATAGCCTTCGAACACGGCACTGGTGAAGATCAGTCCTTCCGGCGCGGAAGAATGGCGGTAGCTGTAGCCCATGTCGGCGTTGGACAGCACATGGATGTTGCCCTGCCTGTCGACAGCCTCGACCTCGACCAGCCGGTCAGCCGTATCGCCGCCATTGGCGCCCGCGTTCATCTTGACGGCACCGCCGATCGAACCCGGAATGCCGTAGAAGAAGGCGAAGCCGCCGATGTTGTGGTCCATCGCCATCGCAGCGATATGCTTGTCGGGGCAGATGGTACCGGCGCGGATGCGGTTCTCGCCGGCCAGTTCGACCTGACCGAAGCCCTTGGCGGACAGACGGATAACGACGCCCGGAATACCCCCATCGCGGACAAGCAGATTGGAACCGACGCCGACGACCGTCAACGGAACCGATTCCGGCAGCAGTTTCAGGAAGGCAACGAGGTCATCCGTGTCATGCGGCTGGAACATGAGTTCGGCCAGACCGCCGGCCTGAAACCACGTTACACGATCCATCGGCGCATCAGGAGTCAACCGACCGCGCAAGCCATCAACGCCCTTGCCGAGCGAAGCGAGAAGTTTTTCTCCGTCTACCTGTTTCATTACGACTTTCCCGAACCCGAATAAGCTTCCAATTCCTTCGGCAGCGCCGCCGCCCAATGGGTGATGCTGCCAGCACCCAACAGGACCACGAAATCGCCGGGTTGCGCAATAGCTGCGACGAGCGGCGCAAGCTGATCCGGCGACGGCAGGTAACGGGCGTCACGATGTCCGCCCGATTTGATGCGGGAAACAAGCGCTTCCGCGTCGATACCTTCGATTGGATCTTCACCCGCCGCGTAGACCGGCGCGAGAAAAAGCGTGTCGGCATCGTTGAAGCAGTTGGCGAAATCCTCGAACAGGCTGGCAAGACGCGAATAACGATGCGGCTGATGGACAGCGATGATTCGGCCCTTGCAGGCTTCGCGTGCAGCCCTCAGCACTGCCTTGATCTCGACCGGATGATGTCCGTAGTCGTCGAAGACCTGCACCCCGTTCCAGGTGCCCGTCAGCGTGAAACGACGCTTGACGCCGCCGAAACCGGAAAGCCCCTTGCGGATTGCCTCCTCCGGAATATCGAGCCGGTTGGCGACGGCAATTGCTGCGCAGGCGTTGGAAACGTTGTGACGACCCGGCATCGGCAGCTTCAGGTCCTTGAAGCTGAAGACGCGGCCCGTGCGACGGCGGCGGATCTCGACGTCGAAGATTGAATGCGTGCCTTCCAGACGGACATTCGAGAAGCGGACGTCGGCCTGCGGGTTCTCGCCATAGGTGATGACCTTGCGGTCCTCGATCTTGCCGACCAGCGCCTGCACTTCCGGATGATCGAGACACATGACACCGAAGCCGTAGAACGGCACATTTTCCACGAACTGGCGGAAAGCGGCGCGCGCATTGTCGAACGTGCCGTAGTGGTCGAGATGCTCGGGGTCGATGTTGGTGACGATTGCCACTTCGGCCGGCAGCTTCAGGAAGGTGCCGTCGGACTCGTCCGCCTCGACCACCATCCACTCGCCCTCGCCCATGCGGGCATTGGTGCCATAGGCATTGATGATGCCGCCGTTGATGACGGTCGGGTCCAGTCCACCGGCTTCGAGCAGCGTCGCGACCATGGAGGTCGTCGTCGTCTTGCCATGCGTGCCGCCGATGGCAATCGCATTGCGGAAGCGCATCAACTCGGCCAGCATCTCGGCCCGGCGCACGATCGGCAGCAGCTTTTCGCGCGCGGCAACCAGCTCCGGATTGTTCTTCTTGATCGCGGTCGATACGACGACGACCTCGGCTTCGCCGAGATTGGCCGCATCATGACCGACGAAGACTTCGATACCCTTGGCGCGCAGACGCTGCACGTTCGCGCTGTCGGCCTGGTCCGACCCCTGCACCTTGTGCCCGAGATTGTGCAGCACTTCTGCAATCCCGCTCATCCCGATGCCGCCGATCCCGATAAAGTGGACCAGCCCGATGGACTTCGGCATTTTCATCAATTGGCTCCCTTCAAGTCGGCCACGCTCTTGCCTGCGGCAATAGCCTCAACCAGATCGGCGAGCAAGCGCGCTGCATCCGGCTTGCCTGAGGTTTTCGCAGCTTCCGCCATTTTGCCAAGCTTTTCCGGGTCCTGCATGGCCTCGCTCAACAGATGCGCAAGACGCTCTGGACTGAGTTCGGACTGGGCGATCACCTTTGCGCCGCCGGTCGCGGCCAGTGCCGCGGCATTGGCCGCCTGATCGTGATCCAGCGCATAGGGATAGGGCACGAGGATGGACGGACGCCCGATCACCGCAAGTTCCGAGACCGTGGACGCTCCGGAACGGCAGATCACCAGATGGGCAGCAGCAATCCTCGCTGCCATGTCGGTGAAGAAAGGCTGGATCTCCGCGGAGATGCCGAGCTTGCCGGAGCAGGCCGTGACCCGGTCGTGATCCTCGGGTCGCGCCTGCTGGGTGACGCTCAGCCGCTTGCGCAGGTTGTCGTCGAGCAGGCTGATGGCATTTGGCACAGCAGCCGAGAAATACTGGGCGCCCTGGCTGCCCCCGAAAACCACCAGACGGAACGGCTGTCCTTCGAGCGAAGGCTGGTAAGGCACCGATGACGCGGCAATGACGGCGGGCCTCACAGGATTACCGGTGACGACTGTCTTCGAAGCGAATGCGCCGCCATCCGGCAGGAAACCACCGGCAATCGCCTTCACTCGCGAAGCGAGTGCCTTGTTGGCACGCCCCATGACGGCGTTCTGCTCATGAATGACGGTCGGGATGCCGAGACCGGCCGCGGCGAGCAAGGGCGGCACGGTGGGATAACCGCCGAAACCGACAACCGCCATGGGCTTCAGGCGCCGAATGAGCGCCTTGGCCTGCCGGAAACCCTTCCACAGCGACAACAGAGCCTTGCCGAACGCCACGGGATTTTTCGACCCGATCGTTGCCGAGGCAACCGTGTGGATCGCTTCCGCCGGAAACTTGCCGGCATAACGTTCGGCACGGCTGTCCGTCACCAGATGAACCGAATAGCCGCGCTCGGTCAGCGTGTGCGCCAGCGCTTCGGCCGGAAACAGATGACCGCCGGTACCACCGGCGGCGAGAAGGATAATGCCCTTGGACATGTCGTCTTACTCCGCGGGGACGCCGTGAGCGACCCGGAAAAGGCTGCGCTCCTGCGCCCGCTTTTCGGGTCGCCGACGCGTCAGCGCCAAAATGAACCCGGCCGTCACGCAAATCGCGATCATCGAGGAACCGCCGTAGGAGATCAGCGGCAGGGTCATGCCCTTGGCCGGCAGCAGTTCGAGATTGACGCCGATGTTGATCATCGACTGGACGCCGATCTGAAGCACGAGGCCGGCGACCGCGAAACGGTTGAAGTCGTTGCGTTCCTTGAAGGCATGGCTGAGCCCGCGGATCACCAGGAAGGCGAAGATCGACACGAGCACCATGCAGAAGATGATACCGAATTCTTCCGCCGCAACGGAAAAGATGAAGTCGGTATGGCTGTCCGGGATGATCCGCTTGACGATGCCTTCGCCCGGCCCCTGTCCGAACCAGTCGCCACGAATGATCGCCTCGCGAGCGGTATCCACCTGGAAGGTATCGCCCTCGCCGGTGAGGAAGCGGTCGATACGACCAGCCACGTGCGGCAGGGTGAGGTATGCGCCGAAGATACCGGCGGCGCCGAGGCCGCCGAGCAGCGAGATCCAGAACCATGGCACGCCCGCCATGAAGAACATGCCGCCCCACACCACCGAGGTCAGAATGGTCTGGCCAAGGTCAGGCTGGGCGATCAGCAGCGCCGCGACGATGCCGAACAGGATGATGGCAAAGAGATTGCCGGGAATTTCCGGTTGGCGCGCATGCTCGGAGAACAGCCAGGCGCAGATGATGACGAAGGCCGGCTTCATGAATTCCGAAGGCTGGATGGAGATGCCCGCGATCGTGATCCAGCGCCGCGCGCCCTTGACCTCGATCCCGAAGAACAGCGCGAGGATCATCATTGCCAGCGACACCGCGAGCAGCACCATGGCCGTTCGCCGGACCTGACGGGGGCTGAGGAAGGACAGGCCGATCATCACCCCAATCGCCGGCAGCATGAAGGCTGCGTGACGCTTGACGAAGTGGAAGCTGTCCAGCCCGAGCCTCTCCGCAACGGCCGGTGACGCCGCGAAGGAGAGCATGAAACCGATCCCCATCAACAGAATGAAGGTGATCATGAACAAACGGTCGATCGTCCAGAACCAGTCTGCGACGGGTCCCCTCTCCGCGCGGCTCACCATATCATTTGCCTCCTGTTGGCACGTCGACCAGCATCGTCACACCGTCCAGGGCGGCGACATGGCCGACAAAGGCATCGCCGCGCACTTCGAAGTTCTTATACTGGTCGAAGCTTGCGCAAGCCGGGGATAACATCACGGCAACCGGACCGCCATCGGCAGCCGAATCAGCCGCGGCATGGGCGACAGCCAGTTCAAGCGTGCCGGAAATTTCATAAGGAACCGTTTCACCGAGCGTGACCGCGAAGGCCGAAGCCGCCTCGCCGATCAGATAGGCCTTGGCGATGCGCGGAAAGAGCGGTGCAAGGCTGGTAATGCCGCCTTGCTTGGGCAATCCACCGGCAATCCAGTAGATCCGGTCATAGCTCGACAGCGCGGGCGCTGCCGCTTCGGCATTGGTAGCCTTCGAATCATTGACGTAGACGACATCGCCCCGACGGCCGACCGGCTGCATGCGATGCTTGAGACCTGCAAAGGACTGAAGCCCCGCCCGTACCTCGTCTGCCGAGACACCGACGGCAAGGCAGGCGGCAATCGCGGCTGCCGCGTTCTGGGCATTGTGAGCGCCGCGCAATGTCTGGATGCCGTTGAGATCGGCGAGAACAGACGTCGCTCCGCCATGCGCCTCGATGATGCGATGCGCGTCATTATAGAGACCGCTCGCAAGCGGCTGGCGCTTGGAAATGCGGACAACCTTCGTCCCCGCGCGCTCGACGCGGTCGGCAATCAGTTCGCTGTAGCTGTCGTCCATGCCGACGATGGCCGTATCGCTGCCCGCGACCAGCCGTTCCTTGACGTCGGCATAATGCTGGATCGTACCGTGGCGGTCGAGATGATCGGGCGTGACGTTGAGCAGGATACCGGCGGTCGGGTTGAGCGTCGGCGCAAGATCGATCTGGTAGGACGAGCACTCGACCACAAAGAACCGGCCGTCCTGCGGCGGATCGAGCGTCAGCACCGCGCGGCCGATATTGCCACCGAGCTGCGCATCGCGACCACTCGCGGAAAGGATATGGGCGATCAGCGCCGTGGTCGTGGACTTGCCGTTCGTGCCGGTGATCGCGATGAACGGGCAATGGGGCGCATGTGCCCGGCGTTCCCGCACGAAGATCTCGACATCGCCGATGATCTCCACCCCCTCGGCCTTCGCAAGCGCGACGGACCAATGCGGTTTCGGATGGGTGAGCGGCACGCCCGGCGACAGCACGAAACTCGCGACCGATTTCCAGTCGATGTCGTGCAGGTCCCGGGTAACGATGCCTTCTCCGGCGGCCTTGGCAACGCTGTCGGGATTGTCGTCCCAGGCGATGACATCAGCCCCGCCGGCGACAAGCGACTTGGCCGTGGCAAGACCGGAACCGCCGAGACCGAAGAGTGCGACCCTCTTGCCCTTGAAGGTGGTGGCCGGGATCATCTCGGCCTCACCGCAGCTTCAGGGTGGAAAGGCCGAGCATGGCAAGGCCGACAGCAATGATCCAGAAGCGAACCACGACCTGACTTTCCGTCCAGCCGAGCTTTTCGAAATGGTGATGGATCGGCGCCATGAGGAACACGCGCTTTCCGGTCATCTTGAAGTAGCCGACCTGGATGATGACCGAGAGCGTTTCCATGACGAACAGGCCGCCGATGATCGCCATGACGATCTCATGCTTGGTGGCGACGGCAACCGAGCCGATCAGGCCACCGAGAGCGAGCGAACCCGTGTCGCCCATGAAGATGGCAGCCGGCGGCGCATTGAACCAGAGGAAGCCAAGCCCCGCTCCGATCACCGCGCCCAGCACCACCGCGAGTTCACCGGTACCGACTACGAAGTTGATCTGCAGGTAGTTGGCAAAGACCGCATTGCCCGCCACATAGGCGATCACGCCGAACGAGGCGGCGGCTATCATCACGGGAACGATGGCAAGACCGTCGAGGCCATCAGTGAGGTTGACGGCATTGCCCGCCGCAACGATCACGAAGCCGCCGAACAGCACGAAGAAGATGCCGAGATCGATCAGGAAGTCCTTGAAGAATGGAAAGGCGACCGAGGAGCCGAAGGTGGAACCCTGCGGGCCGGACATCAGCGACGTCCTCATCATGAAATAGACCGCGATCCCGGCGATGACGAATTCGATACCGAGGCGGGCCTTGCCGGAGAAACCCTTCTCCGTCTGCTTGGTCACCTTCAGGTAATCGTCGTAGAAACCGATGGCACCGAAGCCGAGCGTCACCAGCAGCGTGCAGACCACATAGACATTGGAGAGGTCAGCCCAGAGCAGCGACGACACCACGATGCCGGCGAGAATCATCAGGCCGCCCATGGTCGGCGTCCCGGCCTTCTTGAAGTGGGTCTGCGGACCGTCGGCGCGGATCGGCTGCCCTTTGCCCTGGCGGACACGCAGCGATGCGATCATGGCCGGCCCGAACAGGAAGACGACAAGGGCGGAGGTGAACAGAGCAGCACCCGTGCGGAACGTGATGTACCGGAACAGGTTGAAGAATTGAAAGTGGTTCGCCAGTTCCACAAGCCAGATCAGCATTGGAGCCCTTTCCGAAAGCTCTTATTAATTTTGGCGCCCCGTGTCGGGCACGGCCGGATACTTGTCAAGAAGAGCAGCAACGATCTTGCCGAAACCAAGGCCAAGCGAAGATTTCACCATCAATACGTCGCCGGGAGCGACAGATGCCGTGACGAAAGCCGCAAGTTCGGCCGTGGTCTCTAGATAGACGACATCGACGCTCTCGGGCAGCGCATCGCGAAGCGCAACCATTTCCGGACCGGCCAGCCACACATGCTCGATACCCGCGGCAAGCAGCGGGCTTGCCAGTTCGGCATGGACCGCCTGCGAAAACTCGCCCATTTCCAGCATGTCGCCGAGAATGGCGATCCGCCGCCCCTCGCCTTCCGGCTGGGCAGCGGCAAGCACAGCGATGGCCGCGCGCATGGAGGCCGGATTGGCGTTGTAGCTCTCGTCGATCAGCGTGAAGGTCGCGCCCTCGATCATCAGCCGATGGCGAGCACCGCGCCCCTTGACAGCGGAAAGCCCCTGCAGGGCCTCGATGGCCGCATCCATGTCGGCGCCGACCAACGATACCGCGGCAAGCACGGCAACCGCGTTTTCCGCGATATGACGTCCGGGCGCACCAAGCGTCACCTCGCGCGTCTCACCACCAAAACAGACCCATACGGTCGAGCTTTCGGCAGCGCCGTCGAACTCGGCAAGCCTGAACTCGGCCTTTGCATGCTGGCCGAAGGAATGAACGTTTTCGATGCCGGCCGCCTGCGCCGCATGATCGAGGAAATCGAACTGGCTGTTGTCCCGGTTCAGGATCACGTCGCCGCCCTGTTCGAGACCTTCGAAGATCTCGGCCTTGGCGGCAGCTATCTCCTCGAGCCTTGCGAAATTGCCGAGATGCGCGGGGGCAATGGTCGTGATGATGACAACGTCGGGCCGTACCATGCGCGAAAGCGGCGCGATCTCGCCGGCATGGTTCATGCCGATCTCGA
Organism: Rhizobium sp. ACO-34A; assembly: GCA_002600635.1. Classification (NCBI taxonomy): domain Bacteria; kingdom Pseudomonadati; phylum Pseudomonadota; class Alphaproteobacteria; order Hyphomicrobiales; family Rhizobiaceae; genus Rhizobium; species Rhizobium sp. ACO-34A. Next base: position 2,831,382 of record CP021371.1, read on the forward strand.
AGACGCCGAAGCGCGTATCGACCGGCATGCGGGCGAGCGTCAGCGGCACGCCCCAGTGATTGTTGAACGAAGCGACGGCGGCATGCACATTACCCGAAGGTGAAAGCGCCAGCCGCAACATTTCCTTGGTCGTCGTCTTGCCGACGGAGCCTGTGACCGCGATCACCGTCGCGGAACTGCGGTCGCGAGCGGCGATCCCGAGTTTCTGCAGCGCTCCCAGCACGTCCTCGACAACGATCATCGGCACGACGAGACGGCCGAGCGCCGGAAGCTTCGCTTCGCTGACGACGAGCAGCGAAGCGCCGTTGGCAATGGCGAGGCTCGCAAAATCATGACCGTCGACGCGGTCACCCTTGATCGCGAAGAATGCTTCCCCCGGAGTAATCGTCCGGCTGTCGATCGAAATGCCGGTGATGCCCTCCGGCAGAGTGCCGAACGGACGGCCGTCCATCGCATCGATCAGGTCGCGGGTCGTCCAAAGAAACGTCAATGTTCGAATTCCTCCAATGCCTTGCGCAGTTCGGTATGGTCAGAGAACGGCAGCGTCACACCGCCCACCGTCTGCCCCTCCTCATGCCCCTTGCCGGCCACGACAAGCGTGTCCCCCGCCGACAGCATGGCGACGCCGGCACGGATGGCCTGCGACCGGTCGCCGATCTCAATTCCCTTCGCCGCCGCCGCCATGATTTCCGAACGGATGACCGCCGGAACCTCGGAACGCGGATTGTCATCGGTCACGATGACGATATCCGCCAGCCGGCAGGCAATCTCGCCCATGATCGGACGCTTGCCCTTGTCACGATCGCCACCGCAGCCGAAGACGACGATCACCCGGCCCGTGGTGAACGGGCGCACCGAGTTCAGCACGTTCTCCAGCGCATCCGGCTTGTGGGCATAGTCGACATAGGCCAGCGCGCCGCTCTTGCTGTTGCCGACGAGTTCCAGACGGCCGGAAGCCCCGACGAGCTTTTCCAGCGCCTTCAGAGCGACCGGAACCGCGACACCGGTCGAAATGGCAAGGCCGGCGGCGACCAGCGCGTTGGCGATCTGGAAATCACCCGCAAGCGGAATATGAACCTCGTGGATCTCGTCACCGGCATGGATCTCGGCAACCTGCTTGTGGCGGAAATGCTCGACCCGCTTGAGCGACAGAAAGGTGCCATTGCGACCGACGGTGCGCACGTCGTGACCCGCTTCCGTCGCCACGCGGATCGCTTCCGCCGACCACGGATCGTCGGCGAAGATCACCGCCGGAGAGCCCTTCGGAAGCAACGTATCGAAGAGCCGCATCTTGGCGGCCATATAGTCCTCGATCGTCGGATGGTAATCCATGTGATCGCGACCAAGATTGGTAAAGGCGGCCGCTGCCAGCTTCACGCCGTCGAGACGGCTCTGGTCGAGACCGTGGCTGGATGCCTCCATCGCGGCATGGGTAACGCCCTCGTCGGCGAGTTCGGCAAGAAGCTTGTGAAGACCGACAGGATCGGGCGTGGTGAGCGAACCATATTCGTTGCGCGTGGGAGACACGACGCCCGTCGTTCCGATCTGTGCCGCCGGATAGCCGGCCTCGACCCAGATCTGCCGCGTGAACGAGGCAACGGAAGTCTTGCCGGCGGTTCCCGTCACCGCGACCATGGTTTCCGGCTGCCGTCCGAAGAAGCGCGCGGCCGCAAGAGCCAGAAACCGGCGCGGGTTGTCGACCACGAAGACAGGAACGGAGGCTTCCACGGCATGGCCGGCCGCAACAGCAGCTGCGCCACGAGAAACCGCATCGGCCACGTAAGCCGCACCGTCTGCCTTCGTGCCGGAAAGCGCGACGAACAGCATCCCCGGCTCGACCTTGCGACTGTCTGCGGTGATACCGGAAATTGCAATTTCACCGACGGAATTTCCCGCCTTGCCGACCTGATCCTGATATTCGCCGCTCACCAGATCCCGCAAAAACATCGATACTTGTCCATTCTCAGAGGCGATTCCCCCGAATCGCCGCATAAATTTAAGCCTGCTTAATAAGAAACGAGCAAGGCAGAACCGTCTTCCCCGAATTTCGGTTCTACACCGAGAATTGCGGCGCTTCTGCGGATGATTTCCGCAACCATGGGCGCAGCCGACGTTCCGGCAAGCGCTGCACCGTTGCCCTTGTCCGTCTTGGGCTCGTCGATGACGGTCAGGACGACATAGCGGGGATTGTCGATCGGGAAGGCGGAAAGGAAAGCGTTGAAGTTCTTGTCACCGACATAACGACCGTTGACGACCTTGTCCGCCGTACCGGTCTTGCCGCCCACGTTGAAGCCGTCGACGCGCGCATTTCGGCCGGACCCCTTGACGCCGTTCCATTCGAACAGGAAGCGCATGTCCTTGCTGGTCGAAGGCTGGATAACCTGTTCGGCGACCTGATCGGCCTCTTCCTGCGTACGCGGCAGGAAGGTCGGCGGAAGCAGCTTGCCGCCGTTGACCAGCGCCACGCCGGCTACAGCCGTCTGCAGCGGTGTCGTCGAGACCCCGTGACCGAACGAGATGGTGATCGAGTTGATCTTCTTCCATTCGCGCGGCTGGCTGGGCATGGCGACCTCAGGCAGTTCCGTCTTCATTCGCGTCGTCAGGCCGAGCCTCTTCAGAAACTCCTTGTGAGCGTCGGTCCCCACCATGTCGGCAATCTTCGCGGTGCCGATGTTGGAGGAGTACTGGAAGATTTCCGGCACGCTCAGAACACGGTTCTTGCCGTGGAAGTCCTTGATGGTGAAACCGCCGATGCGGATGGGGTAGCGCGCATCGACCGTGGAGTTGAGGCTCACCTTGCCCTCGTCCAGCCCCATGGCCAGCGTGAAGGACTTGAAGGTCGAGCCCATTTCGAACGTGCCGTTCGACATGCGGTTGAGCCAGCCTTCCTGAGCGCTGGCGGCCGGATTGTTCGGATCGAAATCCGGCATCGAAACCATGGCGAGCACTTCGCCGGTATGGACATCAAGGACCACACCACCGGCGCCCAGCGCCTCGAACTTGGTGATCGCGTCGGAAACCACATCATGCAGGATATTCTGCACCCTGAGGTCGATAGACAGCTTCACCGGCTCAAGCGGCGTATCGCTGGTCATGCCGAGCGCACGCAGATCGGCCATGCCCTGATTGTCGATATACCGCTCCATGCCCGACATGCCGCGGTTGTCGATATTGACGTAGCCGACGATATGGGACGCGGTCGTGCCGCCAGGATAGAAGCGACGCTTCTCAGGCCGGAAACCGATGCCGGGAATGCCGAGCGCGAGGATCTGGCTCTGCTGCTTCGGCGTCAGTTGGCGACGCAGCCATTGGAAATGCGACTGCGGATTGGAAAGCTTCTTGTAGGTGCCCTTGATGTCGAGGTCGGTCAGCACGGTCGCGAGCTTTTCGACGGCTTCGTCCGCATCCACGATCTTGTTGGGCTCGGCAAACAGCGACACGGTGCGGATGTCGGTCGCCAGAACCTCGCCGTTGCGGTCGACGATATCGGGGCGCGACGCCATCAGGCGGTCGGCCGGCAGAATGCTGGAAACGGTTTCCGGATGGGCATAGCCGTACTGCACCAGCCGACCGCCGATGATCGCATAGGCAACGGCGAAACCGGCAATCATCAGGCCGACGCGCTTGCGCGCCATTTCGGTCTTGCGCTTGCCTGTTCCCTTGAACGTCCCGTTCATCGTTGCACCGGCACGATGAACATCGGCCGAGAAGTGGGCCTGGCTCTTCAACAGCATGATTCGCGAAAGAAAAGTCATCAGCGCTGCACCGATCCGGTTGTAATGAGATCCGAAACCGGATCCGAACTCTTCTTGCCTTCGGCCACTACCGGCCTGGGCACATCGGCCTTCATCATCGGCAGCTCCACCGGCCGGGCAATCTGTTCCGGCGCCGTCGGCTGCAGCTGCAGTTCGGCGCCATAAACCTTGATCAGCCGGTCGAGCCGGTTGGGCTGCGTGAGCAGCGCCCAGTCGGCCTTGAGCAACTCGATCGTATCCTTTTCAAGCTTGATCTCGGCCTCGATACTCCGGACCTCCTCGAGCTTGTTATCGGTGTGATGCTTGATCTGATAGGTCACGGCCGCCGCGGCAGCCATGGCACCGATCATCACGAGGTCGAAAGTCCTGAGCATGGCTTACCCTCCGATCCTGTCGAGACTGGCGAGGTCGGGCAAATCGAAAATGGAGAAATCCGGCTTCTCGGCGGGGGCCGTCGTGCGAATGCCGGCCCGGAGCTTGGCCGACCGCGCCCGAGGATTGCTGTCCGCTTCTGCTTCGCTGGCGGAGACCATGCCCTTGCCGACAGGCTCGAAGATCGCGGCCTTCGCCGTCACCATCGGCATGTGACGCGAGCCGGCAGCCTTACCGGAGCGCTCCGAGAAGAATTTCTTGACGATCCGGTCTTCCAGCGAGTGGAAGGTGACGACCACCAGCCGCCCGCCCGGCTTCAAAGCCTTTTCGGCAGCAAACAGCGCCTGGGCAAGTTCGCCTAGTTCGTCATTGACGAAGACGCGCAGCGCCTGAAAGACGCGCGTCGCCGGATGGATCTTGTCCTTGGCCTTGCGCGGGGTGACGATCTCGATCAGTCCGGCAAGGTCCCGAGTAGTGCGGAACGGCTCGCTCGCGCGGCGCTTTTCGATAGCGCGCGCAATGCGGCCGGCCTGTTTTTCCTCACCGAGAAAACCGAAGATGCGAATGAGATCGCCGACCTTGGCCCGATTGACGACATCGGCGGCCGATACCCCCGCCCCCGACATGCGCATGTCGAGCGGTCCGTTTTTCTGAAAGGAGAAGCCGCGCTCGGCTTCGTCGATCTGCATGGAGGAAACGCCGATATCGAGAACGACGCCGTCGAGCCCACCAGCCGGCGCAAAATCGGCCAGCCGGGAAAACGGCGTATGATGCAGCACGAGATGACCGCCGCGTACGTCGACAAGGGCCTGACCAGCAGCAATCGCCGTCGGGTCGCGGTCGAGCGCGATCACATCGGCACCAGCATCGAGAATGGCCGATGTATAGCCGCCGGCACCGAAGGTACCGTCGAGAATGACTTTGCCGGAACGGGGCTCGAGCGCATCGAGCACTTCGCTGAGAAGAACCGGAATGTGGCGAACCGGTCCGCCTTCGGCTTCAGTTGAACCTCCGCCTGAATTCGCCACCATTCCGTTTCCCCGTTCTATGGAGCCCGCAGCCCTCGCAGTCTGCGCTCCTCTCTTGCCGCCGCCTGCACTTCCTGAAACGCCTGCGGCTGCCAAAGCTGAAAGTGATCCGAGCGCCCGACGAAACAGACTTCCGTTGTGATGCCCGTAAAGTCCCGGATGAAATCCGTGACCATCAGACGCCCTTCGGCGTCGAGTTTCATAAAGACGCCACCGCCGTGAACCAGCAGCGACATCTCGTTCCCCTCCCGGGAAAACGGATCCTCGTTCGCGATCTGCCGCTCGTACCGCTCCAGAACGTCCGGCCCACCGACACTGATCGCCGGAAACACGAAATCCTGAAAGCAGTAAAGCTCCTGAATATCGCGTTGCGCGAGCACGGAACGAAACACCGCCGGAACGGACACCCGCCCCTTCGCATCGATCCTGTTTGTCGCATTGGACAGGAAGCGGTTCATGACTATCGACCGCTACTCCCCTGAAGCGAGAGCCGACAGACGACCCTCCTGAACTCGAAAAACCGACCGCCACAGACACCTCAAGTCCGCAAGCCAGAGCCCGTTCCGCTTTCGCGGCCAGTTCGCCTTCGACCTTGAAATTCCGGACCTTCATCGGCCCCTCAACGGTATGCGAATGGGATAGCATGGGACAACATGGGCGTCAATGGGACGGGGCATTTCCGATCCCTTTCGGGATTCAATTATTGATAAGCGGTTAAGCTTAACGAATGGTTAGGAGAAGCCGCCGGCGGGCGCCTTTTTGATCCCGAAGCTTGATCGAGGCTGGAGACGAAAGCCCGCCAAATGCGACATTTTTTCAGCAGGTTAAAATGCCCTCGCCGATCATGGCGGAATGGGCGGCGGGAAATTGCCAGTTGGCCTGTAAGCCGGGTTCTGTATGGCTCCGGTCGCCCGGAACGTGGCAGCCATTCATCTGGGACAGCGTTTGCACGCTGCCTCGCGCAACCCACCCGGATGACTGGCCCGGAAACAGGCTGTAGACGCTTGCGCGCCCCGCGTCATCCCTATTCGGTCTTGCTCCCGGTGGGGTTTACCGTGCCGTCCCTGTCACCAGCGACGCGGTGGGCTCTTACCCCACCCTTTCACCCTTACCCTGCATGCAGGGCGGTTTGCTTTCTGTGGCACTTTCCCTGAGGTCGCCCTCGCCGGACGTTATCCGGCACCGTATTTCCGTGGAGCCCGGACTTTCCTCACCTTACCGCCTTTCGGCATTGGTAAAGCGCGGCTGCCCGGCCAACTGGCACCGCGTCCTTAGACGAGCAGGCGCGCGATTGCCACCAAAAATGCGGGTACCAGCAGCAGAAAGAGGCGCTCTGCGACCGATCAGAGGAAAACCGGCGTAAAAACCGCATCATAGGCCTCATCCACGATCCGCCCGTGAAGCATCAGCTCGGCGCCCAGTCGCCCGATCTCGTCGGAACTCTTGGCCGAAGTACCACAGCCGCCCGTCAGCACGGCAATCCTGTCGCTGGCAAAGCCGATGGCGGGATAATTGCCGGGCGTGAAGGACGTGACGCAAGCGCTCATCGTTACGGGAGCATTGACAAGCCCCGGCACGAGACCATCGAGGATACGCTTGAGATGCCGTCGCGTCGTCTCCCGACCGCCACGACGGAACCACGCGCGGATATCGGGCTCGGTCGCAAGACGCAGATCGTCGGGGTCACCGCCGATTTTCAAATAGGTCTTGCCGTCGGGATAGCGCACCGGCGGCAACAAATAGATGTGGTCGAGAGGATCCTCGGGCTCATGGATCAGCGACGGCATGCCCGCATAAACGCCGAGATCAGCCTCCGCGATTTCGAAGAAAGCCACCGTGCGCCCATAAACCTTCAGATCAAGCGGGCGCGGCAAGAGATTCTCCGCAATGGAAAATCCACCGGCCGCAACCAGCACCTGCTCGCCCCGGATCTCAAGGCCTCCGGCCGTCGTCACGACGACCCCTCCGGCCTCCTCGCGTACTGTAACTGCTGTATCAGCAATCAGTTCGGCTCCGGCTTTCCGGGCGAGCTTCGATTGCGCTTCGACCAGCCGACGCGGGTTGATATAGCCAGCATTCGCCGCCTCGTAGACCCCTTCGCAACCCGTACCGAAACTGAAATAGCCGAAGCGCTCGGACAGAGTTGCGTCGCTCAGGATCTCGACGGGAACGCCGAGCGCCTCCGCCGCCCCACAGACATTACCGACATAGGAATTGGCCCCACCCCGCTTCGGCCCGACGATCAGGCAACCCGTCTCGTGATAGAATTCGACACCGCTCTCCCGGGCAATCTCCACATAACGGGCGATCGAACGGTTAGCGAGCCTCGCCCAGACCGGATCGGGATCGATGGTTCGGGTGATCCGCGCCTCGTCGTAGTGGCTCGCGAAAACACCGTCATGGCTTGCAGCATCAGCCGGTTCATCCGGTCCGATCAAGACGACGCCATCCGTCTGCGAGGCGAGATGGCGGGCCGCTGCGGCACCCATCATGCCGCGACCGATGACGATATGCCTGTAGCTTCCAACCATGTCGCGCCCCTGCCTTGAATTGCGCAATTATCGATATTTTTCAAAATCCTGCCGCCACAGGCGGAATCACTTTCACAAAAACACCGGCCGAAGCTTTTCGGCGAAATCGCTTTCCGACAAGGCGCCATCGATAATCAACCGTGCGCCAAGCCGTCCCAGCTCGTCCGAACATTTCGCGGCAACGAAATTGCCGCCAGTCAGCACCGCGACATCCGGCGAGGAGGTAAATCCAACATAGGGATAGGTGGTGCGAGTGAACGACGCAATGCAGGCCCCGCTCGTCGTCGGCACCCCCTCAAGCCCCGGCATCAGCGACACGGCGATGCGTTCGAGCTTGCGGGCTTCCTCCGCGTCGCCCTCCGACCGGAACCAGCCGCCAATGGACGGAAGATCCTCGAAAGCCGTCTTCTCGCTGTCGCCGCCGATCTTCAGGTAAATCTTGCCGTCGGGATAGCGGACAGGAGGAAGAATATAGACAAGATCCTCATCCCGCTCCGCAAAGACGACCGTCGACGGCATGGCCGAAAATTCAGCCTGTCGCTTCTCGTCCAACTCGAAGAAGACGATGGTGCGCGCGGTCGCCCGCATGTCGACCGGCTGCGGCAAGAGCCCGCAAAGATTGGTGAAACCACCGGCAGCAACCAGCACCCTGGCTGCGGTGTACATCCCGCCCTCGGCAGTCCGCACCTCAACACCTGCGGCACCCTGCTGAACGAACACCGCGGTCTCGGCAACCAGTTGCGCGCCTTGGCGCTCCGCCATCAAGGCCTGCGCACGCACCAGCGCTCTCGGGTTGACATGGCCAGCGTTGCGCCGCTCGTAATAACCGGAATGCCCCTCGGGGAAACGCATATGCGGGAAGCGCGTCGCCAGATCATCAGAAGCGATCAGCTCGACATCGAGATCCAGAAGCTTCGACACCTCGACGGCCCGGGCCATGTAGCCCTCCTCGCCCGGCAGCGGCGTGGAAAACAGGCAACCCGCCTCGGTATAGAAACGGATCCCGCTCCGGCTTTCCAGTTCGTCGTAACGTTCGATGGAACGTGACGCGAGCTGGCTCCACACCGGATTATCGTCGAAAGTGCGGGTAATACGGGCTTCGTCATAGTGGCTGGCGAAGACACCCTGATGCGCCAGCCGGTCGGCAGGCTCTTCCGGGCCGATCAGCGCGACCCGTTTGCCTTCCAGCGTGAGGTGGCGAGCCGCCGCTGCCCCCATCATGCCTCGTCCGATGACGATGAACTCGAAATCCGTTGCCATGCACTTGCCCTCGATTCCAGGGTTCTCGATAGCATGGCAACCATTCGCTTGCACGTCGTTGTCGCGTCGTGATTACAGGGAACCGATCAGTGCCTGAACCTTGCCGCAGTAACGCTTGGAAACCGGATTCATGCGCTTGGCGCCGTGACCGGCATTATACTTCAGAATGGTCGAACAGGTCCGGCCATCGCCGAGTTCATGGGCCATCGACAGATATTTCATGCCGTAGCGGATGTTGGTCTCGGGATCGTAAAGGCCCTTGCTCGAGCCGGAATACCCCATCATGCGGGCAGTTGTCGGCTTGATCTGCATGAGGCCGATCTCTCCGGCGCCGCCACGGGCCTTCGGATTGAAATTGCTCTCGATGCGCACCACGGCATGGGCGAGCGCGACAGGAACCCCGTAGGTCTTGGCGTATTTGGAAATCAGATTGGTGTAAGGGCTGTTGGAGAAGGAAGGCGCTGCATATCCTGCTTCGGTTGCAGTCTTCTTGAAGGGAAGCTTGAATGTCTGTTCATGTTGCTCCTTTTCAGCTGCGAATGCCGCCATGGAAGAGGACAAAAGAATAGCAAGGCATGCCGCAGCAGCAACAACTCGTCTTATCATGTGGAAGTTCAGTCTCCGAACCAGAGTGGCAAGGCGGACCGTCCTTTTTGGACGCAAATCTACCCTGTTCGCCTGTCCTGCCGGATCAGGCGCCGCACTTGCCCTCATCGTTGATATTCGCGATCGCAATCCGCTTTTGCGGGGCACAGCGCCGCTGTTCAATGCGATCTTTAGAACGTCGAAATTGGGAATTCGTGTGGCGATGCAACAAATTGGCGTTTCGCGCGTTTAAAGGCGCCCGCAAAACGGAACGCCCGTACCGCCCGTTTCAGGCGTATCGCGGCAGCGTGGAAAGCAGCCTGTGCAGCGTCTCGATAGTGGACATGTCGGCGACGCCGTCCACCAGCGCGGGGCGGAAATGCCGCTGGAAAGCAGCGACCACGCCTTCGGTTTTTTCCGAATATTCACCAGTGATATCAATGTTATAGCCGTACAGCGACAACATCGACTGCAACGCCTCTATCGGCTGCCCGCTTTCTCCCTTCTGGAAGAAGCGTCCGCCGGAGACCGGCACCGGCTCGACGAAATGGCCGACACCCGCGGCATGGAGCTTACCCCAGGGGAAATTTTCACCCGGATCGACCTTGCGAACCGGGGCCACATCGGAGTGCCCGAGCACCCGTTCAGGCCGGATATCGAGCCTCTGGCCGCAATCGCGACACAATTCGATGACGGCTTCGATCTGTTCATCCGAAAACGCGGGAAGACCGGCAGGATGACCGGCATTGGCGATCTCGATACCGATGGAACGCGAGTTGATGTCCGTCTCGCCAGCCCAGAAACTCTTGCCCGCATGCCAGGCGCGGCGCTCCTCGGACACGAGCTGCGCGACCCGTCCATCCTCATGCACGAAGTAGTGGCTCGACACCTGGCTCTCCGGGCTACAGAGCCAGGAGAGCGCCCCCTCTTCCGAAGGCATGCCGGTATAGTGCAGCAGGATGATATCAGGACGAACACCATCGGCGCGCTCGCCATGGTTGGGCGAAGGCAGCACACAGGCGGCCCGGTAATCGGCAGTGAAAATGCTCATGCGGCGCGACGTGCTTTCTCGATCGCGGAATAGGCGGCGTTGAACTTCGCCATGCGGTGATTGGCGACCGCGTGAAACTCGGTCGGAATCCCGCGCGCATGCAGACGGTCGGGATGATGCTCGGCCGCCAGCGCCCGGTAGCGTTTGCGGATCGTAGCGAAATCATCGGACGGATCAACGCCGAGAACACCGTAGGGATCCCCGTCGAGATAGACATGACGCTCGGTGATCGCCTCGAAACGCTCTTCCGACACGCCGAAGATCTCGGCGATACGGGACAGGAAGGCGAGTTCCTTCTCGTGCAGCATGCCGTCAGCCTTGGCGATGTGGAACAGTGCGTCGACGATATCCTCAAGCACCGGGCATTGCTGGTCACAGGTCCGACACAGGCTCGCGAGCTTCTGCGCATAGGCCTCGTAGCCGGCCACGTCCTGACGGGCGAGATTGTAAAGCCGCGCCACGTTGCGCGCTTCTTCCGGCGGAAAATCGAAGATCTTGCGGAACGCGGCAACCTCGGCTTCGGATACGATCCCATCGGCCTTGGCCATCTTGGCCGAAAGCGCGATGATCGCAACGGAGAAGGAAACCTTGCGGCGCGTTTCGGGGTCGCCCTCGAAAGCGGTGCGTACCGCCTCGATCACCCCGGACAGCACACTACCAGCCGCGTCGCCGACAGCGCCCAGCAAACGGTCCCACAACGATGCTATCTGTTCACAGGCGAAATCGAATATCATGCCGCAGCATGACCAAATCCCGGCCGAAAAAGCAAGATGCGCAGCCCTTCCATCGCATTAAACTTTATTCACGTTCGGTTCCGAATAACTGAAGTGACGAGCTGATCTTGATCGGTGAAAGCCGGACGAAAGTATTCCCGTCAGCCGTGCGACAACTGCCCTTCGCCTTTTTCCACAACACGCTCCGCGCGCATGTCCGGTTTGAAACGATTATATTCGCACTTGCGGTAGCATTCCTTTTCCGAAGCACCGAAATGCCCGGATTTCTTGATTTTTCTGCTTTACAGCTTGCCCTGACTATCGCATCCATTCGCCCGGAAAAACGTTTTATTGACGGCTCCAAGGGATGCCGAAGGAGGACTGATGGCCAAACAGAAAGTTGCAATGTTGACCGCAGGCGGCTTGGCACCCTGTCTCTCGTCCGCGGTCGGCGGACTGATCGAGCGTTACACCGACATCGCTCCCGATATCGACATCATCGCCTACAAGTCCGGCTTCCGCGGACTTCTGATGGATTACAAGATCGAGATCACCCGCGAGATGCGCGAGAAGGCCCATGTCCTGCATCGCTATGGCGGCTCGCCGATCGGCAACAGCCGCGTCAAGCTGACCAACACCGCCGATTGCGTGAAGCGCGGCCTCGTCAAGGAAGGTGAAAACCCGCTGCGCGTCGCCGCCGAGCGCCTTGCTACCGATGGCGTCACCATCCTTCACACCATCGGTGGCGACGACACCAACACCACCGCGGCCGACCTCGCCGCCTATCTCGGCGCCAACGGCTACGACCTGACCGTCGTCGGCCTGCCGAAGACCGTCGACAACGACGTCGTGCCGATCAAGCAATCGCTCGGCGCCTGGACGGCTGCCGATGTCGGCGCCCGTTTCTTCGACCACGTCTCCAACGAACAGAGCGCCGCGCCGCGCACACTGGTCATCCATGAAGTCATGGGCCGCCATTGCGGCTGGCTGACCGCCGCGACCGCCCGCGCCTATATCCAGCGCACCAAGGACAACGAATACATCGAAGGCTTCATGATGAATCAGGAGCTGAAGAACATCGACGGTCTCTACCTGCCGGAAACCCACTTCGACCTCGAAGCGGAAGCGACCCGCCTGAAGGAGATCATGGACCGCACCGGCTTTGTGACGCTCTTCGTTTCGGAAGGCGCCTGCCTCGAGGAAATCGTCGCAGACCGCGAATCCGCCGGCGAGGAAGTCAAGCGCGACGCCTTCGGTCATGTGAAGATCGACACCATCAACGTCGGCTCCTGGTTCCAGAAGCATTTCGCCAAGCTGCTCGATGCCGAACGCTCCATGGTGCAAAAGTCGGGCTACTACGCCCGCTCAGCCCCGGCGAACTACGACGACCTGCGCCTCATCCAGAGCATGGTCGACCTCGCCGTCGAAAGCGGCCTGAACAAGGTGTCCGGCGTGACCGGTCACGATGAAGATCAGGGCGGCAAGCTTCGGACCATCGAATTCCCCCGCATCAAGGGCGGCAAGGCCTTCGACCTGTCCACTCCGTGGTTCAAAGATGTGATGGACTACATGGGGCAGAAATACCGCCCTGCGCATTGACGGAGCCGGCGAAAGCTGGCTTGCTCTTTCCTTGGGAGGAAAGACTCATGTCGTTCGAACACTGGCTCGCTTTCGCCGCCGCCTCGGCCTTTCTCTTGGCAATTCCGGGGCCTACCACACTGCTCGTCGTGTCCTACGCACTGGGACACGGCAGGAAGACGGCGCTTGCGACGGTGACTGGCGTGGCACTGGGCGATTTTGTCGCAATGACAGGGTCCCTTCTCGGACTTGGTGCGTTGCTCGCCGGTTCGGCCACCGCCTTCATGATCCTCAAATGGATCGGCGGCGCCTATCTGGTCTATCTCGGCATCCGGCTCTGGAGAGCCCCCGTCGGGGACGGTCCGATGGCGGACAACGACAACCTTCCGGAAGAAAAAACTTTTCGAATCATGGCGCATGCCTTCGCGGTAACGGCGCTAAACCCGAAAAGTATCGTCTTTTTCGTCGCATTCCTGCCGCAATTCATGACGCCCGCAGTACCGTTTCTCGATCAGGTCGTGATATTTGAAGCGACCTTCCTGGCCCTCTCGATCGCCGTCTGTCTGAGCTATGTCATGCTGGCAGACCGCGCGAGGCGCTTCATTCGCAAGCATTCCGTCAGAAAGGCCGTCAACCGGACGGGCGGAACGCTGCTCATTGCGGCCGGAGCAGTAACTGCTGGCTACCGCAAGATAGCCGCCTGAACGTGGCAAGCTTGCCGCAATTCCGCCCATGCATTATGACACCAGAACGTTAACGGCGACGCATGCGCGTTAACCGGTGTTAAGTTTTACTTGGGATGTCGGCATGATCGCAAAAAGAGACCTGAGAGCAAACCTGGGTTTCGCCTCCATTCTGCTTGTCGGCCTCGCGGGTTGTACCAGCAGCATGGAAGATGCAGCCAAGCAGGAGCTCAAGGCCAATCCGGTTGCCGGCACCGCAGCTCCCGGCACACAGACCGCGGCGGCAACCACGTCCGCCAACGACCTTACACCGGTCGTTGATCCCAATGCCTCGAACGAACCGCCGCCGATCATTCCCGGAACACAGACACCCGCCCCGATCCCGGTCATGAAGGCCACAGCGCTGGCAACTGCTGCACAGACCATGCCGGCAGCACAGGCCATGGAACTGGTAGCGAACCAGCAGCGCGGTACGATCCAGACCGCCTCGATGCCGGAATCGCCCAACCTGGTGACGAGCCTGCCGGACACCGCACCGGTGGCAGTGCCGACGATCCTGCCAGCGGAAGTGACCGAGGTTCAATCCATCGTGCCGGCACAGAAGCCGGGCGGCGCGCTTGCTTATGCCGCCCCTTCCGGCAGCATGTCGCTTGCGGCGCTCGATAAGCAGTTCGACGTTTCCCCGCCCGGCCCGCCACCGGTCATTGAAGAGCCGGCGGTGAAGCCCGCGACCAGCGGTCCGACCGTGATCAACGCGCTGATCAAGAAATACTCGAAATTCTACGAGATGCCGGAAGCGCTGATCCACCGGGTCGTCAATCGCGAAAGCACCTACAATCCGGCCGCTTACAACAACGGCCACTATGGTCTCATGCAGATCAAGTATTCGACAGCCAAGTCCATGGGCTATGACGGCCCCGCCTCCGGCCTGTTCGATGCGGAAACCAATCTCAAGTATTCCATCAAGTACCTGAAGGGCGCATGGCTCGTGGCGGACAACAGCCATGACGGCGCGGTTCGGCTCTACTCGCGCGGCTATTATTACGATGCAAAGCGCAAGGGCATGCTCGACGTCCTCGATCCCTGAGCATCAGATGCCCGACAGCACAAAATGTTAACGAAGGCCGTCCATGACGGCCTTCACCAGTTTCTGGGGCTGGTAGCGGAGCTTCGACGGCGTCAATCCGAGCCGAACCACGATGAGGCGCTCGGACGGGACGATGGTGACGGATTGCCCGTCATGACCCAGTATCCAGTAGGCGTCATCGGGGAGGCCGAAGGTCTTGTCGTCTGCCGCTCCCGGCCCCTCCTGCCACGCCTGCCCTTCGGTGAAACGCCCCTTCGAGGCTATGGTTGGCTGCTGCATCATGGCGACATAGCCCTCGGGCAGCAGACGATTGCCGTCCCACACACCATCCTGCAGCAGAAAGAGCCCGAAGCGCGCCCAGTCCCGGGCTGTCGCGTAGACATAGGAACTGCCGACGAAGGTACCGGCGGCATCGGCTTCCATCACCGCGCTCGTCATGCCGAGCGGCGCAAACAAAGCGGTCTTCGGATACCCCAGCGCCTCGGACGTATCGCCTATACGGTCCATCCATATACGTGAAAGAAGAACGCTCGTTCCGGACGAATAGTTGAAGACCTCGCCGCGCCGCGCCACCAAGGGTTTGTCGGCAGCGAAGGAAGCCATATCAGGTTCAAGGTAGAGCATGCGCGTGACATCGGCGACATCGCCATAGTCTTCGTTGAATTCGAGCCCGCTCTCCATGGCCATCAGATCGCGAACACGAATGTTGGCTCTGTCATCGTCTTTCCACTGAGGAAAGAGCCCTCGGTCATCAAGGCCGATCTTCCCCTCCCGGACCAGCCTGCCGATAACAGCCGCATTGACGGTCTTTGCCATAGACCAGCCGAGGAGAGGCGTTTCGGCCGAAAAGCCCTTGCCATAGGTCTCTCCCGCGATACGGCCATCCTTGATAACGACGATGGCGCGCATGCCGGGGCCGGCGAGCGCGGGTTCCGCAAGCAGGCTGGCGATAGCGGGATTGGGGGTACCGCCGCCGTCCCCGGCAGGCCAGGCGGCATCCGAAACGGTTGGCCTTGCGCCGCGCGCAGGCGACGGATCGCTTTCCTCCAGCGTCGCCCCATCGGGTACGCTGGCACAGCCGAGCCCATCCCGCCTGACTGCGGTACTGGGAGCGATTGCGCCGAGAAGCCGCGCGGTAACGGTTCCCGCGTCCCGGTCCACATCCACATTCACCAGCTTGAGCAGAGGATGGCCGGGCGCCTGCACGTCGACGGCGAGAACCTCTTCCGGGTCCCGACTGGCAAGAAAGACATTGGAGCAGACGATCTTTGCCGCGTAGCCGGTACCGACCAGCAGCAGGGCCGGAGGCGAAAACGACAGCCAGAAGACGATTGCCGTAATGAACATGACAAGGGCAAGCACCAGCCCCCGGATGATCCTGCCAAACAACCGCATGCGCTTCCTCCCGATTGCCGGGGCCATGCAATCAGGAAACATTCGCTGGCGAAACCCCAAAAAGGAAGGAGCAAACGGATTGCTCACGTTTTTCCGGCGTCATGAACCAGCTTCAAGGAAACGTCCCGCGCACCCACAGCCGACGTCATCATACTGTTGCATCGGGGGGCTACACGCCCTCAACGTTCAATGGATGGCGAATGAACATGACCGACGTTGCACCGGATACCGACTTTCGCAAGAACCGGAAACTCAAGAACGCTCTCCTCCAGCATAAGCCACTGAGCAAGGACGGCCTGTCCGAGCGTTTGTTCGGCATGCTCTTTTCAGGTCTCGTCTACCCGCAGATCTGGGAAGACCCCGAGGTCGACATGGAAGCGATGCAACTCGCCGAAGGTCATTCCATCGTCACCATCGGCTCCGGCGGCTGCAACATGCTGGCCTATCTCTCGCGCAGCCCCTCCAGCATCGATGTCGTCGATCTCAATCCCAACCATGTCGCGCTGAACCGGCTGAAGCTTGCCGCCTTCCGGCACCTGCCTGACCACGCCGCCGTGGTGCACCATTTCGCCCAGGAAAATACCCGCTCCAACTCCCGCAGCTACGACCGCTTCATCGCCCCGAACCTCGATGCGCAGACGCGGGACTACTGGAACAAGCGCGGTGTGACCGGCCGACGTCGCATCGCGGCCTTCAACCGCAATTTCTATCGCACCGGCCTGCTCGGCCGCTTCATCGGCGCAGGCCATATCGTTGCCCGCCTTCATGGCGTCAAGCTGACCGATATCACCGAGACGCGCTCGCTGCGCGAACAGCGCCAGTTCTTCGACGATCGCATCGCCCCCCTGTTCGAAAAGCCGCTGATCCGCTGGATCACCGCCCGCAAGAGCTCCCTCTTCGGCCTCGGAATTCCGCCGCAGCAGTATGACGAGCTTGCCAGTATGTCCGAGGGCGGCACCATCGCCCCCGTGCTGCGCCACCGCCTCGAAAAGCTCGCCTGTCATTTCCCGCTGAAGGACAACTACTTCGCATGGCAGGCCTTTGCGCGCCGCTATCCGCAGCCCCATGAAGGCACCCTGCCCACCTATCTGAAGCCGGAGCTTTATCCGGCGATCCGTGCCAATGCGAACCGGGTCACCGTTCACCACGCCAGCTTCACCGAACTCCTGGCGCAGAAGGCGGCGGCAAGCGTCGACCGCTACATCCTGCTCGATGCGCAGGACTGGATGAACGACCGTCAGCTCAACGACCTCTGGGGCGAAATCACCCGCACGGCCGCTCCCGGCGCCCGCGTGATCTTCCGCACGGCGGCCGAAAAGAGCGTGCTGGACGGACGGCTTTCCGATACCCTGATGGAACAGTGGACCTACCATGCCGAAAGGTCCGCTGAGCTCAACAAGCAGGACCGGTCGGCCATCTACGGCGGCTTCCACATCTACGAGAGAAAAGCCTGATGGTCGCCGAAGCCGGGCTCGACGCCGAACATGCTGAGCGCATGGACAGCATGTATCGCTACCAGCGGCACATCTATGACCTGACGCGCAAATACTACCTGTTCGGCCGTGATCGCATGATCGCCCGGCTCGATGTCCCGCGCGAGGGCAGCCTGCTTGAAGTCGGCTGCGGCACGGGCCGCAACCTGCTTCTCGCCCATCGGCTCTATCCGACCGCCCGGCTCTACGGGCTTGATATCTCGGCGGAAATGCTCGTCTCCGCCCGCGCCAACTTCCGCGGAAAGCCGGCCGAACCGGTCCTTATCGTGGCCGATGCCACGACCTTCACCGCAGGCGAATTCGGCGTTTCCGGCTTCGACCGGGTGATGATTTCCTATGCCCTGTCGATGATCCCGGACTGGGAAAAGGCGATCGACGCGAGCCTTGCGGCGCTCAAACCCGGCGGCTCCCTGCATGTGGTCGATTTCGGCCAGCAGGAAGGTCTTCCCGGCTGGTTCAAGCGCTTCCTCCAGTCCTGGCTCGACCGCTTCCACGTCACTCCGAGGGCTGACCTCAGACGGGCTTTGGAAGCACGGCTTGAACGGGTCGGCGGGCGCCTGGAGTTCGAGACCGTCGGACGCGGTTACGCCTGGCATGCGATAATTCGCATCTGACACACCGTCTGACGGTTGAAAATAACGCATATTTAAGGATGATGGAGGCAAAAGGAGGTTTGCGCCTCTTTTGTATTTGCGTGTGCGCGCGCCGCATCAGGGGCATGACCTCGAATTCTATCTCACGGAATAACCATGCGGTGGCTTCTTCACGCCCTTCTGCCGGTCACGATCGCCCTCAGCGGCTGTACCTCGACCAGCTATGACTTCATGGAAACGGCCTCCATCAAGCAGCCCCGTTTCGAGGACAAGGATCCGCAGGACTTCGGCCCCAACAATCCCCAGCGACACAAGGTGCACGGCATCGACGTGTCGAAGTGGAACGGTGACGTGGACTGGCCGAGGGTGCGGCAATCCGGCGTTTCCTTCGTCTTCATCAAGGCGACCGAAGGCAAGGACATAGTCGATCCGCGCTTCGACGAGTACTGGCGCAAGGCCCGCGCCGCCGGTCTGCCGCATGCGCCCTATCACTTCTATTATTTCTGTTCCACCGCCGACGAGCAGGCCGACTGGTTCATCCGCAACGTGCCAAAGGAATCGATGCACCTTCCGCCGGTACTCGATGTGGAATGGAACCACACGTCGAAGACCTGCCAGTATCGTCCGAACGCGGAAACGGTGCGCAGCGAAATGAAGCGCTTCATGGACCGCATCGAGGCCTATTACGGCAAGCGCCCGATCATCTACACCTCGGTCGATTTCCATCGGGACAATCTCGCGGGCGCCTTCCAAGATTATCACTTCTGGGTTCGCGCGGTCGCGCAGCACCCGGAGGAAATCTATCCGGAGCGTCGCTGGGCCTTCTGGCAATATACGTCGACCGGCGTCATCCCCGGCATCAAGGGACAGACCGATATCAACGTCTTCGCCGGCACCGAGAAAAACTGGAGAAAGTGGGTCGCGGCCGCGTCCAAATAGGATCGCGGCCTGCGATCTTCATCGCTGCGCCAATAAACTCAGCTAATCCTCTGCAATGCTGTGATTTTCCGGCTGACGATCTCGTTTTCGTCAAAATGACGGGCATGATCGCAGCCGACCCGAAAAATTCAAGGATATGGATATGAAAGCCGCTCCCCGCCTCGCCCTTGCTCTTGCAGGACTTCTCGCCACCACCGCTCCTTCGCTTGCCGCGGAATGCGGCGGCGATCTGCAGGCTTTCCTCGACGGCGTGAAGGCCGAGGCGATCGCGGCCGGAAGCTCGCCGGATGCCGCAACGCAGGCGCTGGCAGGTGCCGTGATCGACCAGAAGGTTCTCTCCCGCGACCGCGCCCAGGGCGTGTTCAAGCAGACCTTCCTCGAGTTTTCCCAGCGCACCGTCAGCCAGGGCCGCCTCGATATCGGCCGCCAGAAGATGAAGCAGTATGCCGACGTCTTCGCCCGCGCCGAACAGGAATTCGGCATCCCCTCCGGCGTCATCACCGCCTTCTGGGCGATGGAAACCGACTTTGGCGCAGTACAGGGCGATTTCAACACCCGCAATGCGCTGGTGACGCTCTCGCACGACTGCCGCCGCCCGGAACTCTTCCGTCCGCAGCTGCTGGCGCTCATCAAGATGGTCGAACACGGCGACCTCGATCCCTCGACCAACACGGGCGCATGGGCCGGTGAAATCGGTCAGGTGCAGATGCTGCCGAAAGACATCATAGCCTTCGGCGTCGATGGCGATGGCAACGGCCACATCAACGTCAAGCAAAGCTCCCCGGATGCCGTCCTGACGGCCGCCAAGTTCATCCAGAGCCTCGGCTTCCAGCGCGGCCAGCCCTGGCTACAGGAAGTCACCGTTCCGGAAAACCTGCCCTGGGAGAAAACCGGCTTCGACAGCGGCATGAAGGCCGGCGACTGGTTCGCCCTCGGCGTAAAGCCCCGCAACGGCGACACCAGCAATGCAGGCCTCGAAGGCGAACTGCTGCTGCCGCAGGGCCGCAAGGGCCCGGCCTTCATGGCCTATCCGAACTTCAACATCTATCTCGAATGGAACCAGTCCTTCATCTACACCACCTCGGCTGCCTATTTCGCCACGCGGCTCATGGGCGCCGAACCGTACCTGAAGGGCAATCCGGAGCCGGGTATCAGCGACACGGAGATGAAGGCTCTGCAGACCAAGCTGCAGCAGAAGGGATATGACGTCGGCAAGATCGATGGCATTCTCGGCGGCGGGACCCGCATGGCGATCCAGAAGGAACAGCTTCGCCTCGGCCTTCCCGCCGACGGCTGGCCGACAGCGGCCTTCGTCGCCGCGTTCTGACCACAGCGGAACCAAGGGTCCGGCAACACAAAAAGCCGGATCGCAACAAACGGGTGGCGTGACGAACGCGCCATCCGTAGCTATGAAGCTCTGACCAGAACCGGAGCTTCCGCATGAACATCGTCTCGCAGCAGAAAATGACGACCGCCACCTGGCTGATGCTTTTGCTGCTCGGCATGATCTGGGGCGGCTCATTCTTCTTTGCCCGCGTCGCGATCCCCTATGTGCCGCCCTTCACGCTGGTCTTCCTTCGCCTTTCCATCGCGGCGCTGGCCCTGCATATCTATCTGCGGGGCAATCTGGACATCTACCGCCATCTCGCGGCCAACTGGCGTTCGTTTCTGCTGCTCGGCCTGGTCAATAACGCCCTGCCCCACACGCTGATCTTTCTCGGCCAGACGCATATAGGCGCGGGCCTCGCCTCGATCCTCAACGCCACCACCCCCGTCTGGACCGTCATCATCGCCAACCGACTGACAGACGATGAGAAACTGACCGGAACCAAGCTCGCCGGTTGCCTGACGGGCCTTCTCGGCACAATCGTCCTGATCGGCCCGAGCGCGCTTTCCACGAGTTCGATTCCGCTCTGGGCCGTCTGCCTGCCCATCCTCGCCGCCGTCTCCTACGGCTTTGCCGGCATCTACGGCAAACGCTTCAAGGGCATTCCCGCGCCGGTTACGGCGACCGGTCAGCTGACGGCATCGTCGATCATCATGCTGCCGGCCTCGCTCCTCATCGACCAGCCGTGGAACCTTGCCATGCCGCCGATCGGTGCGCTCGCGGCCATCGTCGCACTCGCTCTCATCTCCACTGCCTTCGGCTACATCCTGTTCTTCCGCATCATGGCACGGGCCGGCGCCACCAATACGTCGCTCGTCACCCTGCTCGTTCCGCCAAGCGCCATCCTGCTCGGCGCGCTCTTCCTCGATGAGCGGCTGCATGCTACCGATATAGCAGGCATGACCTTGATCGGCCTTGGCCTGGTTATTCTGGATGGCAGGCTGATCGCGCGCCGCTCAACTGTCGGCGCTCAGAGCAAATGATGCGAGCTGTCACGCATCAAAACGATCCCGTTTTTGCAAATCACGTTTGTTAAGCAACATTAACAGACGCTCACATTTTTCAAAACATTGATTTTATTGACATTTGCAACCCATGCGACAACTTATCCACGGGTCCGCACTGCGCTGCAGCACACAAAACGCTTTTCAACCGACACAAAACGGACATATTATCTAACGGTCAACACAAGGAGGCAGACATGGGACTGACCAATTCTCTCAATGTCCTGATCGTCGGTGCGGCGTTTGTGTTCATAGCGACGATGCTGTTCATCTGAGTTTTCATGGATGAATCAACGGCCATCATAAAGAGATCCCGAGAGGTCCGGCCAAGCCAGTGATGCTTTCCGAATTCAATAAGAAAGGCGCATGAACCGTTACCGGCATGCGCCTTTTTTAATGCCAGCGAAATCCGGCAATGCCTCTACGACGAAGTCATGCGGCAGCGCCCGCGACAGCCTGAACCGAAGGCTTCAGGCCGACATTGGCAAGCGTTGCATTCACCAGCGGTGCACGGTTCATCGTATAGAGGTGAAAATCCCCGATACCCCGGCGCACGAGATCCTCGATCTGTTCTGCAGCAACCTCGGCCGCCACTTCCGCCCTCGCCTGCGGCTGGTCGTCGAGACCCGCGAAACGGTCATCCAGAAAAGACGGAACGCTGGCGCCGCACATGGAGGCGAAACGCTTCAACTGCGTGAGGTTCTGGATCGGCATGATACCCGGCACGATCGGGATGGTGATCCCCGCTGCGCGTACCCGCTCCAGATAACGCTCGAAGATATCGTTATCGAAGAAGAACTGGGTGAGCGCCCTGTGAGCACCGGCATCCACCTTGCGCTTGAGCATGTCGATATCGGCCGCTTCGTCACGGCTCTCCGGATGCTTTTCTGGATAGGCCGATACGGAAATCTCGAAATCGCCCATTTCTCGCAGGCCCGCAACCAGCTCCGCTGCGTTGGCAAAGCCGCCCGGATAGGGCTGGTAAGCCGTTCCCATGCCACCCTGCGGATCGCCACGAAGCGCGACGAAATGGCGTACACCGACCGCACGGAATTCGTCCACCACATGACGCACCTTGTCCTTCGTCGCACCGACACAGGTCAGGTGGGAGGCCGTGGGCAGAGTGGTTTCAGAGATCAGGCGGCGCACCGTGGAAAGGGTCGGCGCGCGTGTCGTGCCGCCGGCTCCATAAGTCACCGAAACGAAATCCGGGTTCCAGCGCGACAGTTCATCGACCGTCGCCCAGAGCTGGCCTTCCATCTCTTCCGACTTCGGCGGAAAGAACTCGAAGGAAATGCGCAACGGCGCGCCGGCCTGTTCGTTGTGATCGTTTCTCGCCATTCATATGCTCCCGGTCTGAAGGGTGGATCCGATGGAAGTTTCGCCATGGGCAGGCACGCGCTGGCGGGCAAGCCAGAGGGTGACCGTCAGACCGCCGCCTTTCGGCTGTTCCGGTTTGAGGTCGACTGCACGCTCCACATCGAGATCGTATTTGGTCAGCCATTCGGCCATCGTCTGGTGCGAGAAGCCGAGCCGCACATGGGCGTGCTCGTCCCGCAGGTATTCATGATCGTGAGGCGCGAGATCCACGATGGCAAGCCGTCCACCGGGCTTCAGCATGCGGCTCGCCTCAGCCAGAGCCAACTCGGGCTGCGGCAGGAAGTGCAGCACCTGATGGATCGTCACGAGATCGTATTCGTTGCCGTCGAGCGGCAGGTTCAGGATATCGCCATGGCGAACGGCAGCCTTGAGGATGCCGGCCTTGTCGAGATTGGCACGAGCAACCGATAGCATATCCCGGCTGGCATCGATGCCGACCGCGCGACGGTAGCCATTAGCCAGAAGCTGCAGGATACGGCCCGTGCCGGTGCCGAGATCAAGCAACGCATCAACCGGTTCGGATCCGATCAGTTGCACCAGTGCCGTCTCGACCGCATCGTCATTGACATGCAGCCGCCGCAGCTCGTCCCATCCGGAAGCATTGCGGCTGAAATAGTCCTGCGCGCGCTCCGCCCTCGTCCGCTTGACGGCGGCAAGACGCTCTCCGTCACGCAGCAGCACCGGATCGCTGTCGAGCGTCGCAGCAAGCAGCTGACGCGCCAGCGATGCGGCGTCACCATCCTGCTTCAGACGGAAATAGGCCCAGGCGCCCTCCTGATAGCGGTCCACGAGGCCTGCTTCGGTCAGGAGTTTCAGGTGGCGGGAGATTCGGGGCTGCGATTGGCCGAGAATATCGGTAAGATCGGTGACCGTCAGGTCGCCCGCAGCAAGCAGGGCAAGCAGGCGAAGTCGCGTAGGTTCGCCCGCAGCTTTCAGCAGCTCGACTAGAACGTCTACACCGAACTTCATGCGCCCTCCGCTCAAAACCAATCAAGATATAAAGATGTCTTTATGTCATTCGCCAAGCATGCGCAAGAACTAATTACGTGACGAGCCTGATTGCCAAATGCCGGAAGGCACGGTGGTCACATCAAACAAAAACGGCCGCACGAGGCGGCCGTCTGTCTTCGATTGCCGTATCGGCTCAGAACTCTTCCCACTCGTCCGACTTCATGGCCACGGCGGCATTGCCATGCGAGACCGGCGCAGGCCGCGCCCTCATCGGCTCCCGTGCCGGGGCCGGCCGTGCCGAAGCAGGGCGGCTGACCGGCGCAGCGGTAGCGACGCGCTGAGCGGCCTGCCCCGTGCGGAAGCGGGACAGCAGTTCGGCAAGACGTGCACTCTCCTGCGCGAGGCTTGCACCGGCTGCATTCATCTCCTCCACCATCGCGGCATTCTGCTGCGTCGCCTGGTCCATATGGTTGACGGCCGTATTGACCTCGCCAAGCCCTACGGACTGCTCCTGCGCGGCGGTGGCGATGGCGTCCATGTGGGTATTGATCGACTGCACGAGTTCGGCAATCGAGGAAAGCCCCTCGCCCGTATCGCTGACAAGCTTGACGCCTTCGCTGACCGCAACTTCGGAATTGGCGATCAGCGCCTTGATTTCCTTTGCCGCATTGGCGGAACGCTGGGCCAGTTCGCGAACTTCCTGCGCGACGACGGCAAAACCCTTTCCGGCTTCGCCAGCGCGGGCAGCCTCGACGCCGGGGTTCAGCGCCAGGAGGTTGGTCTGGAACGCGATCTCGTCGATGACGCCGATGATCTGGCCGATCTGCCGCGAGGACTGCTCGATCCGTTCCATTGCCGAAACCGCGTTAGCAACGACGTGACCGGAGCGGTCGGCGCGTTCGCGGGTATCGCGAACCAGATCGCGGGCCTCGCCTGTCCGCTTCGACGTGGCTGTGACGTTGGCGGTGATCTCCTCCAGCGCCGCAGCGGTTTCCTCCAGCGACGCAGCCTGCTGCTCCGTGCGCTTGGCGAGGTTATCCGATGCCTGGGAGATTTCTCCCGACCCGTTGGTGACGGAACCGGCAACCTGACCGACGCTCTGCAGCGCTTCGCGCAGCTGGCGGACCGACGTGTTGAAGTCGTGACGCAGGGCCTCGAACTGCGGCGAGAACTGCTCGTTGATCTCGCAAAGCATATCGCCGGAAGCCATCCGCTGCAGACCGGACGCCAGCGCGCCCGTAGCCCGGTTCAGACGATCGTTGGCATCCTCCTCGGCCTTCCTCTGCAATTCGACGCGTTCCGCTTCGCCCCGGCGACGGTTGTCTTCAGCCTCGGTTTCCAGTTGAGCATTTCGGATGGCGGCCTGCCGGAAGATCTCGACCGAACGCGCCATGCCGCCGATCTCGTCGGCTCGATTGGCACCGGCGATGGAAATTCCGAGATTGCCGGACGCCAGTTCTCCCATGGAAGCGGTCAGCGCTGATACCGGCCGCACGACCCGAACCAGAACGACGACCATGCCGACAACGCCGAAGATGAGCGAAAGCAGGAAGAGCGAGACATAGAGAACCATGCTGGAGAACGCTCGCGATTCGGAAACCGCCGCTGCGTTGTTGATTTCCTCCATCGCCTCGGAGGCAACGCCTGCGATCGTTCCGAGCGCCGCGGTAACGCGCGGACGCCAGTCATCGATGGAAACAGGCGGCGCTTCGTTCGCGGACTTGGCAACGATATCGGCACGCCAGTTGGCAAACTCCCCGGAGAAGTAACCATTCTGGGCCTGAGTAAACTTCTCCTTCAAGACGGCAGGTGTGTCGGAGTGGTCCACGAGAACCTTCACCGCACCCCAGGCAAAGGCTATGCCGGCATCAAGCTTGGCAAGGCTTGCCTGCTCCTGGGGAGAAAGCGGCCGCTTTGCCGAAATCGGTGCGTTGAGCACGACGGTGGCGCTGCCGCCAAGGGCGCGCGTGGCCCAGGCATAGCTGCGGATCTGGATCAGCGCCACGAGCGAGCTGTCGAGCGAGCGAACCTCGCCCTCCGCGGCAACGGACGCAGCCTCAAGGGCGGAAAGAAGCTTGTCACCTTCGGACAGGATGACCTTGTCCAGTCCGGCCTCGCGCTGCTCAAGCGGCTTGGCGACGTTCTGGTCGATCCGCTGGCGCAGGGATTGCTGGGCCTTGTACTGCGCATCGAGTGCATTGAGCACCGAACGAAGCTCCGCCGAGTCGATGTTCGCCATGTGCCCGGCGGCTTCCGCCATCGCCACATCAACCTTTTCCCGAACGGCCACCACACTGCGCATGGAGCCGGCACCAGCTTCGGTCGAAAGGGTCATCGCAGTGGCGGCATCACCGCGCTCACTGCGGAAATTGAGCAATGCGTTGAAAAGCGCCTTGTCCAGCGCCGTCAGGCCGGCAACATCCTGAAATGTCGCGTAGCGCTGGTAGGACCCGTAGGCCGACGAGCCAACCAGTACAGCCAAGGTCGCACTGACGGCAAGAAATACTCCGATGAGAATATTGCGAATCGAAAGCAACATCTGAAACCCCCTCAGTTCATGATGAGGAGTGAACATCAGTTTCGATTAAATACCGTTAAAATCTGGCAATCGATAAGTGTGCTAACGACCGATCCGCCTCCCGAAATTTGAGGTGGTGCACAGTTAAAAGCCCGTACAAAGGCACTTCTGGGACACCACCCTCACAATCTCCACGATCCAAAGCAGAACGGCCTGCGGAGATCACCCGCAGGCCGTTCGTTCAAGTATTCTTCGTTTATTCCCTCAGCGCGTCAGGCGCTTGTAGGTCACCCGCTTGGGATTGACCGCATCAGCGCCGAGACGGCGGATCTTGTCCTGCTCGTAGTCTTCGAAGTTACCTTCGAACCACTCGACATGGCTGTCGCCTTCGAAGGCAAGGATATGCGTGGCGAGACGGTCGAGGAACATGCGATCGTGGCTGATGATGACCGCGCAGCCGGCGAAGTTTTCCAGCGCGTCTTCGAGAGCACCCAGCGTTTCGGTGTCGAGGTCGTTGGTCGGTTCGTCGAGCAGGAGAACGTTGTAGCCGCCCTTCAGCATCTTGGCGAGGTGAACGCGGTTGCGCTGACCGCCGGAGAGATTGCCGACCTTCTGCTGCTGGTCGCCACCCTTGAAGTTGAAGGCACCGCAATAGGCACGGCTGTTCATTTCATACTTGCCGAGCTTCAGCACGTCGTTGCCGCCGGAGATTTCCTCCCACACGGTCTTGTTGCCGTCGAGCGCATCTCGGCTCTGGTCGACATAGCCGAGTTCCACGGTTTCCCCGACGGTAATCGAGCCGGAATCCGGCTTTTCCTGTCCGGTAATCATGCGGAACAGCGTCGTCTTACCGGCACCGTTCGGGCCGATGACGCCGACGATGCCGCCGGGCGGCAGCTTGAAGGTCAGGTTTTCGATCAGGACACGGTCGCCATAGGACTTGGTGAGGCCTTCGGCGTCGATGACCGTGTTACCGAGGCGCTCGCCGACCGGAATGACGATCTGCGCATCGCCAGGGCGACGTTCGGCCGCCGATTTGACCAGTTCGTCATAGGCCTTGATGCGGGCCTTGGACTTCGCCTGACGCGCCTTGGGGCTGGCGGAAATCCACTCCTGTTCGCGCGAAAGCGCCTTCTGGCGGGTCGCTTCTTCACGAGCTTCCTGCTGCATGCGCTTGGCCTTGGCCTGAAGGTAGGCCGAGTAGTTGCCTTCGTACGGGATGCCACGGCCACGGTCGAGTTCGAGGATCCAGCCGGTGACGTTGTCGAGGAAGTAACGGTCGTGAGTGACCATCAGGATGGCGCCCGGATATTCGCGCAGGTGCTTTTCCAGCCATGCGATGGTCTCGGCGTCGAGGTGGTTGGTCGGTTCGTCGAGCAGCAGCAGATCGGGCTGGCGCAGCAGCAGCTGGCAGAGCGCTACACGACGCTTTTCACCGCCGGAAAGGTTCTCGACCGAAGCGTCGCCCGGCGGGCAGCGCAGCGCGTCCATGGCCATCTCGACCTGGCTTTCGAGGTCCCAGAGGTTCTGGCTGTCGATGATGTCCTGAAGCTTTGCGCCCTCTTCCGCCGTCTCGTCGGAATAGTTCATCATCAGCTCGTTGTAACGGTCGAGGATCGCCTTCTTGTCGGCAACGCCTTCCATGACGTTCTCGAGCACGTTCTTGGTCGGGTCGAGCTGCGGCTCCTGCGCAAGGTAGCCGAGGGTGGCGCCGTCGGCGAGCCATGCTTCGCCGGTCCACTCCTTGTCGAGACCTGCCATGATCTTCAGAACGGTCGACTTACCGGCGCCGTTCGGGCCGAGGATACCGATCTTGGCGTCCGGGTAGAACGAGAGATGGATGTTCTCGAGGATCTTCTTGTTGCCATAGGCCTTGTTCAGGCCGGACATGTGATAGATGAACTGGCGTGCCATCGTTCGGTTGCTCCGCGGGTCGAATTGGGAAGTTGCCGCTATGTAGGCGAAAGCGGCAATGGGAGCAATGCGGGCGCGCCCGGTTTTTGTGATTTGCCGCGGTCACCGCAGACTAGCGCAAGGCATCGTGCTCGATACGAAACAGCCGGAATGCCGATTTGCCGTCACCAATGACTGTCATCCCCGGCCAGCCCCCGCCGCCTACAAGGGCTCGGAAGAGAGGGACCGTCGAGGCAATCGCTGAACAGAACCGGAGCACAGAGCGCGATCGGCAACCTTACGCCGAACATGGCAAGCAGACGCATGCCCTGTTCCTGCCTTCGACGGCACCAACAGCACGACGACGGCAGCCCCAAGCGGCACTGCCGTCAGAATAAATACAAACGGTGCGGAAAAGCTGTTGCATTGGGTCGCGAAAATCCCACCCGTTCCAACCAACAGGCTTCCGAGCGATGGCGTGGTCAGCGCACAGGAAAGCAGGAAGGCGAGCGTGAAGCTGCGCATCTCCGCCCCCCGAATGCACCAGGCAAGAACGACTGCGGCCGCACCGACTGCAACAAGCGGCAGGCATTCGAGTCCAATCATCGGGGAGACGGAAATCGCCACGCCGGCAAGCACGCCGCCTGCAAGGCAGCCACGCAAGACGCCATAGATGAAGAGCAGGAGCAGAAGGATCTGCACGTTATGATGATCGATACGGCCAGACTCGAATTCCGATACCGCCGGTGCGGCAATAATGATGATCGCAACGAGTTGCTATAACGGCATCCTGCCGGAAGATTCAGAGACAAGGCGAAACAGGTTGGCGGTGAAAAGCAGACAGAAACCGACGAACATCACCGGCGGCCAGACCAGAAATGCGTATCTTGCGGCAGCGTCCCGCCCGGTGAACGGCTCGATCACCCAGGTCAGCAGGATATAGGGCAGATCGACGAGGCGGGACCAAGGCGATACATAGGCTTCCGGCATTCTGATGACGTCAAGCGTCCGGTCGAACCATCTGCCGTCCGCCAGCAATTGCAGGACTTCAATGCGGCGCAAGGCATCGTCGACATCGATTCGCTCGAACCGGCCATCAAGACCACCAAGAAAAATCAGCAGGAATCCGAGGAAAACCAGACGGAGAAAAAACAAACCGCGCGTAAGTCCCGTACGATCACCATCGCCGACTTGCAAAACCATCAAAGCCCCCGTTCAATGGTCCCCGGGAGAGGACCACCGCGAAACCAGCCCTGCAGGATTTAACGCCGGATAAACCGGGACCACCTTGCAGGCCGCGTGCCATCGACTTTTCGGCAGAAACAGGGGGAGGAACATGTTTACGGAAGCCAGGCGTTTTTCCAGTCCGACAGGCGCATTGATCGCCTATCACCACGAGACAGCACGCGGCAAGCCCTGCGGCATACTGCTGATCTGCCACGGCCTGATCGAGCATTCGCGGCGCTATCATGCCTTCGCCCGAGCAATGGCGGAGGCCGGCTTCCATGTCTATGCCCACGATCACCGTGGACATGGCGAGACCACCTGCATAGACGCGCCGCTCGGCCGGTTTGCCGGGCGCGGCGGCGTCCACAAGGTGGTCGCCGACGTTCGCGCCATGCGCGACATGGCGGTCGCCGAATACCCGAACCTTCCTGTCGTGCTCTTCGGACATTCCATGGGCGGGCTGATCGCGCTGAACACCGCCGCGATGCACCCCGATGCCTTCCGGGCGGTGGCGATCTGGAATTCCAACTTCAATCTCGGACTCAGTGGCCGGTTTGCCCAGGGCGTGCTTTCCGCCGAACGTATACTGAAGGGTTCGGACGTTCCAAGCAGCATCCTGCCGAAGGCAACCTTCGATGCCTGGGGTCGCTCCATCAAGAACCGCCGGACGCAATTCGACTGGCTGTCGCGCGACGGAGCGGAAGTCGACAAATACGTAGGCGATCCTCTTTGCCGATTCGACGCCAGCGTCTCGATGTGGAGCGACGTTCTGGCGCTGACATTTCGCGGACGCTCTTCCGCTATGCTGAACCGCCTGCCCCGAGACCTGCCCTTCCATCTCGTTGGCGGCAGCCATGACCCCGCCACCCGTGGCGGCCGCGACATCCTCTGGCTGGAAGAGCACCTGCGCGACAGCGGCCTCACCAACATCAGCACCCGCATCTACGAAGACATGCGGCACGAAACACTGAACGAAATCGGCAGGGAACGCGCGGTCAGCGATTTCAGGATCTGGTGCGACCAGACGGTCAGCAATGCAGACCGCCCTCTCGAAACCCTGAACTAGCAGCGACCCACATTTCGGCGGACAGCGACGGCGCCACCACCCACAGGCTCCGACCTCTCCCACAGGCTTGTTCGATAGCAGTCATCAAGCCGTTTGAAGAAGGTGAGAGTGTCGCCCGCGCCGCCACACAAAAGGCGGCTTCGCACCATTCCTGCGGCAAACCGACGCCCGGCATTGTCGAAAGGGAATAACCCCATGAGAGAAATTCAAGTGTTTGCCGGAACACTCCCCGCTATAGAAAGACCATGATGTCGTCGTCCGCTACATTGGCAGGTGCCGCCCCCGAAAACAGGATCATGCAGGGCCTCGGGCTGATGATTCTCGCCATGCTGGTCGCTCCCTGCATCGACATCTTTTCGAAGCTTGCAACAGCCAGCACGTCGCCGACCATGATCACCGCCGGGCGCTTCCTGTTCCAGGGGCTGTTCATGCTGCCCATCGTGCTTGCCAACGGCACATGGCGTGATTTTTCCTGGCGGCTGAGCGGTTATCACGCCATTCGCGCCGCCGTCATCACCCTGTCGATGATCTGTTTCGTCGCGACGCTCGCCGTCATGCAGGTCGCCGATGCAGTCGCCATCTTCTTCGTCGAACCGATCATCCTGACCGTTCTCGCCAGCATATTCCTGAAGGAAACCATCGGCTGGCGTCGCTACACCGCCTGCGCCGTCGGTTTCCTCGGTGCTGTCATCGTCATCCGCCCGAGCTTCGAGGAAGTCGGATTCGTCGCGGTGCTGCCCATCGTCACCGCCTTCGGCATCGCCATCTTCGCGCTGATGACGCGAGCCTTGTCGCAGCGGGAGAACCCGTGGTCGATGCAGTTCCAGATGTCACTCTGGGGTCTGCCGATCTGCGCCGCGCTTCTCGCCTTCGGCGGAGTAACCGGCATCGAGTTCATGGCACCTTCCATGCCTGACGGGCAAACGCTGCTCTGGTTTGTCGGCATCGGCTTTTCGGCGGCACTTTCCGGCATTCTCGCGGTCTATGCCTATCGCGTCGCCCCCGCTTCCGTTCTCGCCCCGATGCAATATCTGGAAATCGTCTCCGCGACCCTTCTCGGCTGGCTCGTGTTCGACGCGTTTCCCGATGCGATCAAATGGCTCGGCATCGCCATCATCATCGGCTCCGGCCTCTTCATCGTCTGGCGCGAGCGCCGCTTCTCCTCGAAGCCGGTATCCGACAGAAAACCCATTTCCCCATGACAGGATCGACCATGACTGACGCGCCTTCAAGGAAACCACCGCTTTCTGGCATCCGGGTGATCGAACTGGCCCGTGTGCTCGCCGGTCCCTGGGCCGGGCAGATGCTGGCGGACATGGGCGCAGACGTCATCAAGGTCGAGAACCCCGAAGGCGGCGACGACACCCGCGCCTGGGGGCCGCCCTTCGTCGAGGGCGCGGACGGCGAAAACCTGTCAGCCGCCTACTATCATTCGACCAACCGCAACAAGCGCTCCATCGGCGTCGATTTCCGCTCACCCGAGGGCCAGGAAATCGTCCGGCGGCTGGTCGCCACCGCCGATGTGGTGATCGAGAACTTCAAGGTCGGCGGGCTGAAGAAATACGGCCTCGACTATGAGAGCCTCAAGGCGATCAATCCGAAGCTCGTCTATTGCTCCATCACCGGCTTCGGCCAGAACGGCCCCTATGCCGAATTCGCCGGCTACGATTACATCGTGCAGGGCATGTCCGGCTTCATGTCGATCACCGGCGAACCGGACGGCCAGCCGATGAAAGCCGGCGTCGCCATCGCCGACATCTTCACCGGCATCTACGCCGTCACGGCGATCCAGTCGGCGCTGATCCACGCCATGAAGACCGGCGAAGGCCAGATGGTCGACATGGCGCTGCTCGACGTCATGTCCGCGGTGCTTGCCAACCAGAACATGAACTACCTGATTTCCGGAAAATCTCCGGTGCGCCTCGGCAATGCCCACCCCAACATCAGCCCTTACGAAGTCGTTTCGACAGCGGATGGCCACCTGATCCTCGCCGTCGGCAATGACGGCCAGTTCAAGCGCCTATGCACCATCCTCGGCATCGGAGAGGTCGCCGACGACGAGCGTTTCGCCACCAACAAGGCGCGCGTCGCCCACAAGGCGGAAGTGCGGCGCATCGTTTCGAGCGAAACGGCGAAATGGGCAAAGCGCGACCTGCTGACGGCATGCGAAAGCAATGCCGTGCCAGCCGGCCCGATCAATTCCATTGCCGAAATGTTCGACGACCCGCAGGTCAAGGCGCGCGGCCTGAAGATCGACCTGACCGATGCCGATGGCAACACCATCCCAAGCGTTCGAACACCGATCGTGCTTTCCGAAACGCCGCTGCGTTACGAGCGCCCCAGCCCAAGGGTTGGCGAGCATCGGGATGAAATCCTTGCCGAACTGGAAGAGATCGAGAGAAAGGCAGCCCAATGAAAAAGACCGGTGGTCAACTGATCGTCGATGCACTCAAGGCAAACGGCGTGAAGCGCGTTTCCTGCGTGCCGGGCGAAAGCTATCTCGCGGTGCTCGACGCGCTCTATGAAAGCGGCATCGAAACCATCGTGTGCCGACAGGAAGGTGGCGCGGCGATGATGGCCGACACCTGGGGCCGCCTAACCGGCGAACCCGGCATCTGCATGGTCACCCGCGGCCCGGGTGCCACCAATGCGTCCGCCGGCCTGCATGTCGCCAGGCAGGATTCCATCCCGATGATCCTGTTCATCGGCCAGGTCCAGCGCGACGCCCGCGAGCGCGAGGCCTTTCAGGAGGTCGAATACCGCCGCGCCTTTACCGAATTTGCCAAATGGGTCGGCGAGATCGACGACGCCCGGCGCATTCCCGAATTCGTCACCCGCGCCTTTGCCATCGCCACCTCCGGCCGCCCCGGCCCGGTCGTCTTGACGCTGCCCGAGGACATGCTAGTCGATGAGGTCGATGCACCCGATGCAAAGCCCTATATGCCGGTCGAGGCCCATCCCGGCCTAGCGCAGATCGAGGCTTTCGGCGCTTTGCTGGCAAAGGCGAAGCGCCCGATGCTGATCCTCGGCGGCACGCGCTGGGACGATGAATCCGTCGCGGGCATCCGCGCCTTCGCCGAACGCTTCAAGCTGCCTGTCGGTTGCTCCTTCCGCCGCCAGATGCTGTTCGATCACCTGCATGAAAGCTATGCCGGCGATGTCGGAATCGGCATCAACCCGGCGCTCGCGAAGGAGATCAAGGAAAGCGACCTCGTTATCCTGCTCGGCGGACGTTTCTCCGAAATGCCATCATCGAGCTATACCCTGCTCGGCATCCCCTACCCGTCCCAGACGCTGGTGCATGTGCATCCCGATCCATCCGAACTCGGCCGCGTCTACCGCGCCGATCTCGCGATCTGCGCAACGCCGAAAGATTTCGTCGCAGCGCTCGGCAAACTCTCTCCCGCCGCCGAGCCGGAATGGGCAACCCGCACCGCCGCCATGCATGCCGGTTACCTCGCATGGTCCACCCCGCCGAAGACGGGTCCGGGCAAGCTGCACATGGGTCCGATCATGGAATGGCTCGAGGCCAACACGCCGAAGGACGCGATCTTCACCAACGGCGCCGGCAACTACGCCACCTGGCTGCATCGTTTCCACCGGTTTCAGGCCTTCAACACACAGGCGGCACCCGCCTCGGGATCGATGGGCTACGGCCTGCCCGCCGCTGTTGCCGCCAAGCAGCTCTTTCCGAAGCGCGAAGTCATCTGCTTTGCCGGCGATGGCTGCTTCATGATGCATGGACAGGAATTCGCGACCGCCATCCGCTATAACCTGCCGATCATCGTGCTTCTGGTGAACAACGGCATCTACGGCACGATCCGCATGCATCAGGAACGGGAATATCCCGGCCGCGTCAGCGCCACCGATCTGACCAATCCTGATTTCGCCGCCCTCGCCCGCGCCTATGGCGGCTATGGCGAGACGGTCGAGGACACAGAACAGTTCGCCGCCGCCTTCGAACGCGCCCGCGCCTCCGGCAGGCCCGCGATCCTCGACATCAAGCTCGATCCGGAAGCGATCACCCCGACGAGAACGCTGACCCAGATCCGCGAGAAAGCCTGACTTTCAGGCTTTCCGCGTCATTTCCGGGGCAACCTCGATGAAAGCACGCGTGGGCGGGGCAGATGCCTACGCCCGGAGAAATAGATGCAAAGCCCCGGAAACGGCGGCGTCCAGTCCTCAAGCACGGACTCCAGCAACCCGGCCGATAGCGCAGCAGGGCTCCTTCATCGGCATCGAGGACGCCAAACAGTTCTTCGGCGGCTTTGTCGACTTGCTGGAGCCGGGCGATTTTCAGGTCACGACAGCGTTCGGCGATGCGCAGCACGCCGCGTCCTCCGGCACATTGCGGCACACCGTTCGCAAGACCGGCAAGGCCTTCGCCATCGACTGGGCTTTGATCTGCACCGTCAAAGACGGACACATCACGCCTATCACTTCCATGAGGATAGCGAAGCGCTGGTTTATGCAATGCGCTGAGGGCGGCGTCGGTTGTTTCGAGACGAGAGCCGCAGCGCGCAGAAAAATTGCGATCCGAGGAGGCGTATCGCTTCGATGAAACTCCTCGTTACGCTGTCAGAAAGCGCAATGCTCTCTGAATCTCGAAGAAATCCTGCGACGTGAACACGACCGTTCTGGAGCCATTGGTTTGAGCACCTGGGTACCACGAAGCCCGCCATGCGTCCGTCGGGTTCGAAAACTCGATGGCGATTTCGAAGGGGCCTTCCAATGGCGGAACAGATGCCGGCTGCATCGCGGACAATGCGGCGGCGACCCCTTCCCGGATGGCCGAACAGGCGCGGCTCGGCGCGATCGAGAGAGAGGCGCGTCCAAAGCCCTCGATTGTCGAGACCGTGCGCAAGCCCGGCGCCAGTTGACGTGCGTCCTCGCATATTTCGGCATCACCGGACAGGAAAACGGAAGGAACGCCGTAGCGCGCGGCGCAGAGAGCGTTGAACGTGAACTCGGAAGCTACCTCGCCGTTCAAAAGAAGCCGCGATATGCGCAGGGTTGTCGTATGGGCCAGCGGATTGGCTTCCGACCCGGCCTTGGCGTGATAACCCGTATAGATGGCTGCGGCAAAGTCCGGGCCGAGGCCGAACATCATTCCGTCGGGGTGGCCAGACCATCCCCGCATGATCCGCGCATAGTCCGGCAAACGATCCAGGATAAGGTTCCGGCCGCTGTCATGGGCATCCTTGATAACGACTTCGGTCGCGCCGGCTGCACGGGCACCCTCGCAGGCGGCAACGACTTCGGCAGTCATCAGGCTTCGGAACTCTGCATAGTCGGCATGGGTTCGCTCCGCTTCGTCCCAATGGGCAATCCCGGCGGTCCCCTCGATGTCGGCAGACAGAAAGATCTTCACAATGCGTTCTCCTTGGCCCAGTCCGCCAGCGACGGATAATGCTTTCCTGTCCGGCCGGTCTCCCCGGGTGCGGCACACAGGGCATTCAGGACAGCCTCCTGCGTTGCTTCGACGGCAGCTCGGAACGGCAGATCGATCAGATTTTCGTCAATGCACGTCATCGACTGAAAGGCTGGTGCATCGTGTGCGATCTGGTCCGCAGTGGTGAACCCTACAACGATGTCTCCGGAACCATGGCCCCAGAAGGCGCCAAGTCTTGCAAGTCCCGCTCCTGCGCGACGGGCGACACGTTGCAGCTGGCGATCGCCAAGGGGGAGATCCGTAGCCAGAACGACGATCACCGATCCCTTTTCCGAGCGGCTCACACTGCCCGGATCGGGACGACGCCCATCAGGCAGGACAAGATCTCCGGCCCTTCCGAAATTTGCCAGCACCAATGCACCAAGCGTGAAATCCCTGGCGGCAATATGCATGCGTCGCGAGGCACTGCCTATCCCGGCCTTGAAGCCAAAGGCCGTCATGCCCCGACCCGCTCCGACAGACCCTTGTTCAACGCGGCCGGAGGCGGCGTCGGCCAAGGCAGCAAACGCGTCCTCCGGCGACACCGCAAGCGCCTGAATATCGTTGATCGTACCGTCATTACATTCGCAAACCACGGGATTGACCGTCGAAGTCTCGCGACCGATTGCGGGATTATCGGCAATGGCGCGGCGGATCAGGGCCTCGGTGCATGCAGCGACACCGAATGTGTTCGTAAGCAGGATCGGGGTTTCGATGGTTCCCAATTCCGCGATCTGCACAAGTCCCGCGGATTTGCCAAAGCCGTTGATCACCTCGACCGCAGCCCGAACCTTCTGGCGAAAGAGATCGCCTGCATGCGGGATGACGGCCGTTACCCCGGTCGCCAGCCCGCCATCCGAAAGTGTCCGATGCCCTACCCTCACACCGGGCACGTCCGTAATCGCGTTGTGTTCGCCCGGCGGGAGACTGTTCCTGCCTTCCGCCCACAAGCCCAGCTGGCGCGCTGTCGTCATGTGACTTCCTTCCTTTATAGCCGCCCGGCCTTCTTCAGGCTGCGCAGGAAAGCCTGGGTACGCTCACCCTGCGGGTTTCCGAAAATTTCCGATGGCGGCCCCTGCTCATAGACCTTGCCGGACTGGAGAAAGCAGATCCGGTTGGCCACCTCGCGGGCAAAGCCCATCTCATGGGTGGCCAGAAGCATTGTCATGCCTCGTTCCGCAAGGTCGCGCACGATGTCCAGCACTTCCGACACCAGCTCCGGGTCGAGGGCGGATGTGATCTCGTCGAGAAGAAGGACCATCGGGTTCATCATCAGCGCCCTGACGATTGCGACCCGTTGTTGCTGTCCTCCCGATAAACGGTCCGGATAATCCCCTGACTTGTGCGCCAGGCCGATGCGGCTAAGAAAGGCCATCGCCTTTTCCTCGGCTTCGCGCCGCGGCATTCCCAGCACCTTCGTCGGAGCCAGTATGGTGTTCTCGAGTACCGTCATATGCGGAAACAGGTTGTACCCCTGAAATACGATCCCGATGTCGCGCCGCAGGCGATCGAGGTCGACGCCCGGTCCGGTGATCCGATCGCCATGGATGCGGATCTCGCCCGAAGAGATCTCCTCGAGGCGGTTCATGCAACGCAGGAGAGTGGATTTTCCACAGCCGGAAGGGCCGATCAGGCAGATCACCTCGTGCTCCTCGACACTGAGGGAGAGATCCGAGATGACCTCGAATGTCCCGTAGTGCTTGGTCACATGGTCGATTTCCAGAATTGCCATGAGTTTCAGCCCCCTGCCCGCATACGGCGGCGATCGCGGTCAATCAATCTGTCGACCAGTCGTGCCTGCGGGATTGTAATAACGATGAAGAGGATCGCGACGGTGGTGACCGCGGAGAGGTTGAAGTTGTTCGCTGCAATGATCTTCGACTGGTTGAACGCATCGATCGTGCCGATGATCGCCACCAGCGCAGTGTCCTTCTGAAGGCTGATGCAATTGTTCATCAAAGGCGGAATGATGTTCCTGATCGCGAGGGGAACCACTACATAGCGCATGGTCTTGGCGTGGCTGAGGCCCAGGGAGCGGGCGGCCGCGACCTGACTGTGATGTATGCCCTCGATACCCGCGCGATATACTTCCGACGTATAGGCGCCATAGGTCAGGGTCAGGGCTATGATGGCGTAGGATGTCGAGGAAAGGTCCGAGAGTATCGGCAGATCCGTCAGCGGCAGGCCGAAGCCGATCAGATAGATCGTGATGATTGCCGGCAGACCTCGGAACAGATCGCCATAGGCGATTGCCAGAAAGCGAAGCGGACGACCTGCCTCGCCAGGCAGTGTGCGGGCGATGGCCACCAACAGGGACCAGATCAGGATCAGGACCGCCGAGACGGCGAATATGGTGACATTCGTGCCGAAGGCCCAGATCACTTTGCCGGCAGAACTCTGAATGAGTGCGAGATCGAAGAAAGTACGGCTAACGGCGGCGTCGTTGACCGCCATGAACCAGGCCATCGCTGTGACAATCAACAGAGCGCCTGTCCAGGAGAGTGCTCTCCACGATCCAAGAGAGGCTTCAGCACCCAATGCACGCGCAGCATGAAGGTCGGCGCTGCGCGAGGCCATGATGGACCGCGCGAAAGCCCGGCCTGCCGTCAGCAGCACCAGCGCTGAGGCAATCGCCACGACGACACCCGGGATCGCGGCAGTGATCCGGGATACGCCCTGCGTCACCGCG
Source organism: Rhizobium sp. ACO-34A (assembly GCA_002600635.1). NCBI lineage: Bacteria > Pseudomonadati > Pseudomonadota > Alphaproteobacteria > Hyphomicrobiales > Rhizobiaceae > Rhizobium > Rhizobium sp. ACO-34A. The sequence continues at coordinate 2,869,991 of CP021371.1, forward strand.
TAGCTGCCCAGATGCTGTGCCGAGACGGCGACAATGACGAAGGTAGCGGCGGCGGCAAGGAACGTTAGCCCGGAGCGGGTGCGATAGGTCCGTGCAGCGCTCCGGGCACGCTGTGTCGCGTGCCCGGCTTCGCTTTTCGTCTCGGAGACGAGAGTTTCGTTCATCGGATCAGTTTTTCCAGACCGGAACACCTTCAGGCGTAAGGCCGCCCCAGGCGGGAGCGAGATATTCGGTTTCGAGGGCCTTCAACGTTCCGTCGGCATCCATATCAGCGATGATCTTGTCGATGACAGGCTTTTCTACAGATCCCTTCGGATAGATACCTGCCGTATCCCGTCCGCTCGGATATTGGCCGACGACCTTGAGTTTTCCACCGGAATTGGAGACCTGGCCCAGCACGACGGAGAGGTCCGTCATGACGACATCGACGTTGCCGGCCGCAAGTGCGGTGAACATGGCGCCCGTATCGTCGAACACCGACAGCTTCGTCTCAGGCAAGGTGTCCTGAGCCCATTGCACCATGATCGTGCCGGCCTGGGTGCCGAGCTTTGCGGTCTTCACGCCTGCCTCATCGACAGCGGCATCACTGCGGGTCGCAAGACCGAAGGCTCCGTGAGCATAGGGGGTCGAGAAGTCGACGACCTTCTTGCGCGGTTCAGTGACCGAGATGAGCGCAAGCGCGATGTCGAAATCCTTGTTCTGTCCTGCAACGATGGAATCGAAGGAAGCGTTTTTCAGCACGACCTTGTCGATGCCCAGACGGTAGGCAATATTCACCGCCATGCAGAATTCCCGGCCGCTGGTGATGCTCTCCGGCGTGTCACCGTTGAATTCGCCGACGGCGGGCAGATTGATGATGACGGTGAACTGGCCGGGAACTGCGGTCTCGGTCTTTTCCGTCCCCTGCTTGCCGAAAAGCTTGCAGTCGCCATAGCCCTCGCTTGCGAGAGCAGGTGCCCCGAATGCCGTCAGTGCCCCGAGCGCGATGCCCATGAATTTGAATTTGTGTTTCATGCGTTCTTCCTCTGTTGGTTTTCTCGTTGTTGTTCTGTGAAGTTTAGTGGGATGTTGCTTTGGTCACTCCTGCTGCTTCGAGATAATAGGATTGCAACAGGCGCGTCAGCGGCCCCGGTTTTCCGTCACCGATCACCACGTCTCCTATCCGTATGACCGGAGTGACCAGGCTGGATGCGGATGTCTGGAAGGCTTCGGCCGCGCTTTCGGCTTCGGCTTGCGTGAAACTGCGCTCTTCGAAAGTCAGTCCATGGCGATCGCACAACCTCAAAAGGGCTTGCCGTGTGCACCCCGGCAGGATTATCCGGGAATTGCCGCGCGTCAGGATCCGGTTGTCTTCGGTGACGATGTAGGCGGTGGAAGAGGCCCCCTCGGTGATGTGACCCTCCTGCGTCAGCCAGACATCGCCGAATCCCGCGGCGCGGGCATCTCGCTTTGCCAGCACCTGCCCGAGAAGCATGACCGTCTTGATGTCGCGACGTGCCCAGCGGGGATCCGGAACGAGAGCCACGGCGATCCCTTCTTCTTGCGCTTTCGTGCCGAGAAGCCGCTTTGCCTGAGTAAAGCCGACGAGTGTCGTTTGCAGTCCGTCGGGATAGAGAAAGTCGCGATCAGCTTCGCCACGCGTGGCCTGAAGGTAGACGGTGCCTTCGGTCAGGCCGTTCTTCGTGATCAGGTCTTGCTGCAGAAGCTCGATTTGCTCGAGAGAAGCCGGCATGGGGATTGCGAGTTCAGCCAGCGATCTTTTGAAACGCGCGAGATGCAGGTCGTTATCGATCAGCCTGCCGCCAATGACCGCCGTCACTTCGTATACGCCATCCCCGAAAAGAAATCCGCGATCGAACAGGCTGATATGAGCCTGATCCTCCTGCACGAACTGACCTGCGCAATAAACAATCCTGCTCAATTCCCGACTCCGGTCCTACAACTCTTTGGCTGGCGGCGACTTTGGAGCGCGATGGCAGGCTTGGCCAATTCGGTTTAAACAGAAAATCATGCAAAAAATGCATAACGATGCTAAATCAAAAAGTTATGGAATGTTGCCGGCGTTGAAAACTGTGCTTCGCGGCCTGGAGTGATATGAAATGGAATTGAAATGGTTGGAGGATTTCGTGACGCTTGCGGATACTTCCAGTTTCTCGCGATCGGCGGAGTTGCGAAACGTCACACAGCCGGCATTCAGCCGGCGAATCAAGCAGTTGGAAGTCTGGCTCGGGACGCCGCTGATCAATCGCGGAACGATGCCGGCGGAGCTGACACCTGCTGGTCGCAATTTCCTGCCGCTGGCGCGCGACACTATTCGGGCCCTCTACGCGGCGCAGGAAGCCTTGCGGCCAACTTCCGACGCAGGCATGGCACGGTTTGCCGCGCTTCACACGCTGACCGTGACGTTTGTGCCGGGATGGTTGCAACTCCTGGAACAGGAGATGCCCGATATCCGCATCAGTCTCATTCCCGATCGGGGTGGAATAGAGGCAAACCTTGCGACTCTGGTCGATGGCGAAGCGGATTTTTTCCTGACCTACGCGCATCCGCGCGTGCCGTTTCATCTGGATCGGGAACGCTTCGACTATCTGTCCGTGGGTAGTGACCGCCTCGTTCCCGTTGTTGCTCCCCGGGTCAGGCTGCAGCGCGACCGTTGGGCGCCGGGCGCGGGTCTCCTTGACCGCGCCGTGAACGAGAGGTTTCTCGTGCCCTATCTCAGCTATGGCTTCAGTTCGTTCTTTGGTGTTGCACTTGGTCGTCTCTTTGCAGAGCGTCCGCAATTTCTCCGACGGCAGGTTCACGAAAACGCGATCAGCGCAGGCTTGAAGACAGTTGCGCTGACGGGAGCCGGTTTATGCTGGCTGCCGCAGAGTCTCATTCAGGCGGAGCTGGATGCAGGTCTTCTTGTCAACGCATCATGTGCGACAGACTGGACGATGGATCTGGAGATACGCCTCTACCGTCATCTGGGGAGCCAGAGCAAACTCGTGAAGAACTTCTGGAGGAGCGCCGAAGCGCTCTTGAACACCCAGCTACCCTTGCCAGCAGGACCTAAAGGCATCTGAAGCGCCCCATTTGGGGGCAACACAGCCGTTTCCTGCGACATGAACGATGTCGTACGGCGCGAAACAGAAACAATTGCGCCATCAGGCCAATTTGATCATACGGTCCGGTCGGAATGGGCACCGGCCCGTCATCCTATCGATGGAAAAGCGTTGCCTTGCCGCGTGCAAGGCAACGCCTGGCATCACAGCTCCGCTAGCGCCTCCCGGCGCAATACCTGTTTCATCACTTTCCCGGAACCGGTCCGGGGCAAGCTGGTAACGAAGCGGAATTCCTTCGGTACCTTGTAGCGGGCGATCAGCGACTGGCAGTGCCTTGCGAGTTCGTCATGGTCCGGCTGTCGATCCGGGGCCATGACCACATAGGCCCGGCCGACCTCTCCCCAGCGTTCGTCGGGAATGCCGATGACGGCCACCTCGCGGATGCCCGGGTGTTCCGCAAGTGCGGCCTCTATCTCGACCGGATAGACATTCTCGCCGCCCGAGATGAACATGTCCTTGCGGCGGTCGACGATCGAGATGAAGCCGTCCTCATCGCGGCGTCCGACATCGCCGGTACGGATCCAGCCATCCACCGTGAAGCTGCGTCCCCGCTCTTCCGGCCGGTTCCAGTAACCGGTGACGACGTTCAGGCCAAAGACAAGGATCTCCCCCGGAGAGCCATCGGGCACCTCGCGGTCGTCTTCGTCCACCAGCCGGATGGCCGTCAGCGGCCCGGCGAGGCCAACAGCGCCCGCCTTGCTGCGCAGGAGATCTCGCGACAGGGGCATGCCGAGCGTGGTTCCGGTTTCGGTCATGCCGTAGCCGTCGACCATGCGAACGCCGTGATCGAGCCACCAGCGGATATGGGCCGGCGGGTTCGGTGCGCCGCCGGTGAAGAGCGCCTTGAGCTTCGTCCAGTTTTCAGGAGCGAAGTTCGATGCATGGCGCAGGGCCTCCGCCATCTGGGGCACGCAGAAATAGTGCGTGATGCCGAAATCGGGATTGCCCAGTCGCTCGTTGGTCTGTTCGGGGTCGAAGCCCGGCGAAACGATGAAAGTGCCGCCGCGCAGCATCGGCGGCCAGATCTGCGTGACGATGCCGATGACATGAAACATCGGGCTGTCGCAAAGGAAGACACAACCAGTATCGACCTCGCCAAGGATGTTGAAGTTCACCGCGGTCGCCAGCAGAAACTGCGAGGTGAGCAGCGCACCTTTCGGCACGCCTGACGTGCCCGACGTGTAGAGAATGATGCAGGTGTCATGGCCGGAATGCGGCGTGCATCGCGGCCCCGGTTCGGCAACCGCGACAGTGGAAGCAAAATCGCGAAAACTCTTCGATCGGCAACCGGGCGGCAGCTCTGGAATGTCCTCGTCGGTGTAGAGGATCGACGGGGTGCAGTCCTTCAGCAACAGGCCGAGTTCCTGCTGCGACAGTCGCCAGTTGAGCGGCACGAAGATCGCGCCCAGCCGCATCAGGGCCTGCTGCAGGATGACCTGATGCACGTTGTTGCGGGCAAGGATGGCCACCCGGTCGCCCTTCGCGATGCCTTCGGCGCGCAGCACCGCCACGGCGCGCTGAATGTCGGTATCGAGTTCCCTGTAGCTCCAGCTTCTGTTGCCGGTGAGGTCGACGCAGGCCGCCGCCTCCGGCCGGAGGCGCGCATGAAGCGCCACCGGGTCAGGTGAAATGAAGTCCAGCATTCTTTCCTCCTCCCTTTCTCCTCCTCCCCGGAGATCAGCGAACCTTGCGGTCCTTGTCATAGGCTCCGAGGCCCGGCTTGTAGGACTTTTCGTCGATGAACTGACGGATGCCTTCCTTGCGTCCGTTATTGTCGAAGGAGTTGGCAGCCTCCTGGGCGCGGACGAGATAGTCCTCCGCCTCGTCATAAGTCATCACGCCGACGCGGCGGATGGCATCCTTGGTGGCCTTGAGCGCAACCGGGTTCTTCGCGCGCAGGATCTTCGCCACATCGGTGACCCGATCCTTGAGTTCGGCAAGCGGCAGGCTTTCGTTGACGAGGCCCCAGTCAGCAGCCGTCTTGCCGTCGATCGGCTCACCCAGCAAGGCATGATACATGGCCTTGCGGAAGGGCAGAAGTTCGACGGCGACCTTGGTCGCTCCACCGCCCGGCAGGATGCCCCAGTTGATTTCCGAAAGGCCGAACTTCGCTTCATCCGCGGCGAACGCTAGATCGCAGGCAAACAGCGGGCCGTAGCCGCCGCCGAAGCACCAGCCGTTGACCATGGCGATGGTCGGCTTCTGGTACCAGCGGAGCCGGCGCCACCAGCCGTAGCTCTCGCGCTGCGATCTGCGGACCCCCTTGAGGCCTTCGCTTTCGGTTTCCCGGAAATATTCCTTGAGGTCCATGCCTGCAGTCCAGGCGGCGCCCTCCCCGGTCAGCACCAGCACGCCGACATCGGAACGGAACTCGAGCTCGTCGAGTACCTCCATCATGGCCCGGTTGAGCGTAGGGCTCATCGCATTGCGTTTATCAGGACGGTTGAAGCGTACCCATGCGATGCCGTCGATGACATCAAATGCGACAGTATCGGTATCGTTGGCCATGTGGCCCTCCTTGGAAATGCATCGATTGAAGCGGGCCGGCGAAGCGTATCGCCGGCATCTGATCTTGGCGGCGGGCGCTGTCCCGCCGGTTAGAGCGGGAAGTGACCCGGCTGTGTTTCGACAGTAATCCAGCGCAATTCGGTGAATTCGGCGATGCCCGCCCTGCCGCCGAAGCGGCCGTATCCGGAGGCCCGGGTTCCGCCGAAAGGCATCTGGGCCTCGTCATGCACGGTCGGGCCATTCACATGGCAGATACCCGAGCGGATGCGCCGGGCAACCGACAACGCGCGAGACGTATCGCGGCTGAACACGGCGGCTGAGAGACCGTATTCACTGTCATTGGCAAGACGCACTGCGTCATCCTCGTCCTTTGCCCGGAGGATGGCGACAACAGGGCCAAAGCTCTCCTCGGAGTAAAGGCGCATGTCGGCGGTCACCTTGTCGACCACCTGAGCGGGCAGAAGCACACCCTCGGCGGCACCTGCGCCCGTAACGCTGGCTCCCTTGGACACGGCATCGGCAATCAGCGCTTCGACTTTCGCAACCGTGCGGGCATCGACCACGGCGCCGAGCGGAGCCTTGCCCTCACGCGGATCGCCGGCCTTCAGCGCCTTGGCTCGCTCGGTGAATTTCGCCACGAATTCTTCCGCCACCTCGGGCACGACGATGATGCGCTCGGTCGACATGCAGATCTGGCCCTGGTTGAAGAAGGCGCCGAAGATCGCGGCCTTGACCGCCTCGTCGACATCCGCATCCTTCAGCACGAGAAGAGGTGCCTTGCCGCCGAGTTCGAGCAGGACAGGCTTCAACTGCCGTGCGGCGCGTTCCGCGATGATACGTCCGACATTGGTGGAGCCGGTAAAGTTGATCCGGCGGATATCGGGGTGGTCGACCAGCGCACCGACGATTTCGGCTGCGTCTTCCGGTGCATTCGTCACGAGACTGACGACACCTGCCGGAAGCCCACCCTCCTCCAGCGCCTCGACGATCAGCGCGTGGGTGCGCGGGCAGATTTCCGATGCCTTGAAGACGACGCTGTTGCCGCAGGCAAGCGGCGTGGCCAGCGCGCGAACGCCGAGAATGACGGGCGCATTCCACGGCGCGATGCCGAGCACCACGCCGGCCGGCTCACGGATCGCCATGGACAGGCAACCGGGCTTGTCGGACGGGATCACTTCGCCGGAAACCTGCGTCGTCAGGGCGGCCGCCTCGCGCAACATGGATGAAGCGAGCATGACGTTGAAACGCGCCCAGGCCACGGTCGCGCCGATTTCCGACGCCATGGCGGCCACAAAGGCGTCGCCCTTGGCCGCCAGCGCATCGGCCGCCTTGAGAAGAACGGCACGACGCGCATTCGGGCCAAGGGCCGCCCAGGCGGGAAACGCAGCCGCGGCCGCATCGGCCGCCGCAATGGCATCCGCGACGGTGGCCGCAGCAGCCTCGCTCGCCACTTCACCCGTCACCGGGTTCAGACGACGGAAGGTTCGTCCGGTGGAGGCGGCATGTTCCGCCCCTGCGATACGCATGGAAACAAAAGTCATCTGGCTCCTCCCAGAGCGACCCGGCAGCGGTTATTATCTGCCGGCGGGTTAACCGCTATGCGACATAGCGGATTGACTGCTATGTCGCATAGCATTATGGATATTGCAAGAGGACATCGTGAAGGACGACGACATGCCACTGGAAATGCCGAAGGTAGAAGACGATGCCGAGGCCTCGGTCAACCGGCTCGAGGATCTCGTTGGCTATCATCTTCGACGCGCCTCGGTCTTCGACCTGCAGGGAGCCGTCCCGGCACTCGATCCGGCCAATACCCGGCCGGTTCCGATGAGCGTCCTGCTCAGCATCGTCGAGATGCCCGGCATCAGTTCGGCCGATATCTGTCGCGCACTCGGCATGCAGCGGGCCAATATCGTCTCCATCCTGGCCGATCTGGAAGAACGCGGACTTTTCCTGCGTGAGGCGGACTCGTCCGACCAGCGGATCCAGCGGCTTTTCCCGACCCGCCGCGGCGAGGAGGAAGCCGCCCGATGGCTGGAGCTGATCGCCGAACATGAGCGCAGCATGCTTTGCCGCCTGAGCGCGGCCGAACAGAAGGAGCTTCGCCGGCTTCTGGCGAAGATCTGGCAGGAGGATGGGCCGAAGCAGGGCTAGGCCTGAAACCGCGGGGGGAGGCCCCGCTTTCTGGGAGGACTGAATGCAAACCAATATCGACCACCGCTCCGGCGGGCGGCGAGCGCTTTCGCTTGCCTTTCTGGCGGCCGTCATCGAAGGTTTCGACCTTCAGGCAGCCGGTGTCGCCGTGCCCAAGCTCGCGCCGGCCTTCGGGCTGACCCCGCAGCAGATCGGGTTCTTCTTCTCGGCCGCAACGATCGGCCTGATCTTCGGCGCGCTTGCCGGCGGCCGTATCGCCGACGGATGGGGAAGGCGCACCGGGCTTGTGCTGTCGCTCGTGACCTTTGGCATTTTTTCGATCGCGACGGCTTTCGTCTCCACCTTCGAGCAGCTCGTCGTCATGCGCTTCCTGACCGGTGTGGGTCTTGGCGGCGCCTTGCCGAACCTCGTCAACATCGCGGCGGAATCCACCGATCCGACGCGTCGCGGCCGGGCCGTATCGATCATGTATGCTGGCGTGCCGCTCGGCGGCGCTGTCGCAAGCGGGGTGGCCATGCTCGGCCTGCATGGCGACGACTGGCATTCGATCTTCGTCGTGGGCGGTATCATGCCCCTGCTTCTGGCGCCGTTCATCCACACCCTGCTTCCGCCGCTGCGGGTGGTGAAGAGCGAAGTGAAAACCGTCTCGGGCGCCGTTTCCCGCATTTTCGCGCCGCAGACACTGCTGACAACGACGGCGCTCTGGGTGTCCTTCTTCCTCGGGCTGCTGGTGGTCTACCTGCTCTTGAACTGGATGCCGCAGCTTCTCGTTGCCCGCGGTCTCGCCCGCAATGAAGCCTCGCTTGTCCAGATCCTGTTCAATCTCGGCGGCGTGGTCGGCAGTCTCATCGGCGGCCGCATGCTCGACCAGAAGAACCCGGTCATGCCGGTTGCCCTCGGCTTTGCCGCGGCGGCGGGCGCGCTTCTCATGCTCGGCCTGCTGCCGGCCAATCTCGGCCTGACACTTGTGGCCGGCGCGCTGGTGGGCGGAGCCATCCTCTGCGTACAAGCCATTCTCTATGGCGTGGCGCCGCAATGCTACCCGTTCGAGATCCGCGGCACCGGCGTCGGCGTCGCGGTTGCGGTCGGACGACTGGGCTCGATTGCCGGTCCGCTGCTGGCGGGCTTCCTCGTGGCCGGCGGCAGCACGCCATCCGACGTGATGTTTGCGCTGGTGCCGATCACCCTGCTGGCCGGCCTGACCACGATCCTGCTGCTGGTGCGCCGCGGGCGCAGCCTGCAGATGGCCTGACGGAAAGGGCAGCCGCATGCTTGATCTCTCGACGCTTCGGGCCATCGATTTTCACACCCATGCCGAGGAGCCCTGCGGCTGCCACGCCGATGACGGCTATGACGATTTGCAGGCTGCCATGGCGCGTTATTTCCGCGCGCCATGGCAGCATCCGCCAACCATCGACGAAACGGCGGCGCATTACCGGGAGCAGAACATCGCTGCCGTCATCTTTCCCGTCGATGCCGAACGCGAGACCGGCTATCGGCGCTATGCCAACGAGGAGGTCGCGGAAGCGGCCTCCCGTCATACAGATATCCTGATCCCCTTCGCTTCGATCGATCCGGCGCGTGGACGCATGGGCGCGCGGGAGGCACGGCGTCTCGTCGCCGATTTCGGCATCCGGGGTTTCAAGTTTCACCCGACCATGCAGGGCTTCTATCCCAACGACCGGATGTGCTGGCCGCTCTATGAAGCGATTGCGGAAGCAGGTGTTCCGGCGCTTTTCCACACCGGCCAGACCGGCGTCGGATCGGGCATGAAGGGCGGCAACGGAATGCGCCTGAAATATTCCAATCCGATGCATCTCGACGATGTCGCCGTCGATTTTCCCGACATGCCGATCGTCATGGCCCATCCATCCTTTCCCTGGCAGGAAGAAGCGCTCGCCGTCGCCGTGCACAAGCCCAATGTCTGGATCGATCTGTCGGGCTGGCGGCCCCGTTATTTCCCGCCGATCCTCATCCAGTACGCCAACACGCTGTTGAAGGACCGGGTCCTGTTCGGTTCCGACTGGCCGATGATCACGCCGGAAGGCTGGCTCGAGGAGTTTGCCGGCCTGCCGATCCGGGACGCGGTCCGCCCGAAGATCCTCAAGGAAAATGCCATGCGGCTGCTCGGCCTGTCGTCCGCCAAAGAAAGAAAAGAAATTCCATGATCCCCTTCGAAGCTCCGGTCGAGAATATCCTCTTTTCACTGCAACATGTCGCGCGCGCCGGCAGAATTCCCGCCTGGGACGACGACCTTGTGCAGGAAGTCATCCGGCAGTTCGCACGATTGGCGGAGGGCGTCGTTGCGCCCGCCGATAACGCCGCGGACCGTGAGGGCTGCCGGCTCGAGGATGGCCGGGTGCATATGCCCGCGGGATTGGTCGCTGCCTATGCAAGCTTCGCCGAGCAGGGCTGGCCGGGTCTTTCGATACCGGAGGAGGCCGGCGGCCAGGGAATGCCGGCGCCGGTACTCGGGGCCGTGACGGAAATTTTCGCCGGTGCCAGCCATGCGCTGCAGATGATTGCCGGCCTCGTTCCCGGTGCCTCGCGAACGCTCGTCGATTATGGCACACCCGATCAGCAGGAACGGTGGTTGCCGCGTCTCGCCTCGGGCGAATGGCTGGCCACCATGGCGCTCACAGAACCCGGCGCCGGTTCCGATCTCTCCGGCATTAGGACCCGCGGAGAACAAGGGCCTGAAGGCTGGCGCGTCTCCGGCGAGAAGATCTTCATTTCCGGCGGCGACCAGGATCTGACGCCGCGGATCCTGCATCTCGTGCTCGCACGCACGCAAGGCGCGGTCGGCAGCACCCGCGGGCTCAGCCTGTTTCTCGTTCCCTCCCATGACGATGCCGGCAGGAAGCTGCCGGTAACGGTGACACGGATCGAGGAGAAGATGGGGCTTCATGGTTCGCCGACCTGCCAGATGCTGTTCGATGGCGCACCGGCCGAGCTTCTTGGCAACGAGGGCGAAGGGTTGAAGGCCATGTTCACGATGATGAACCATGCCCGCCTCGACGTCGCCCTGCAGGGCGTTGCCCATGCCGCCCGCGCGACGCGGATTGCAACCGAATATGCTCGAGGCCGGCGGCAGGGGAGAATCGCAGGCGAGATAGGGCCGGCAATGCTCGCGAGCCATCCGGATGTGCAGCGGATGCTCGATGAGGTCGAGGCCATCGCCATTGCCGGACGCGCGCTTTGCCATGTCGCTCTGGTCGAACTGGAGTTGCGGGAGGTGCCCGAACTCGTCGATTTTCTCACGCCCGTCTGCAAGTTCGCCTGCACCGAGGGTGGCGTGGTCGCGGCCAATCTCGCGATCCAGGTTCTGGGCGGGTATGGCTATCTGCGGGAATACCGGGTCGAGCAGATCCTGCGTGATGCCCGCATCGCCGCGATCTACGAGGGTGCGAACGGTATCCATGCGCTTACGCTGGCGACGCGGTTGCTGCGTCACGACGGAGGGAGCGCCGCAAACGCCTTTGCGCAGTTTGTCCGTTCTTCCGGCGCGGATGATGAGCTTTCCGTATGGCAGGAAGCGCGCGGGCACATGCTCGCCGCCACGGATCCCACGCCGGCGGCCGATGCCTTCATGCGGCTGACGGTGGAGACGGCATACGCGACCATCTGGCGCCGCCTTGCTGCCGTCGCCGATCATGCCCCGTCCCCTGCCCGCCTCCGCGCTCTTGCGGCACGTCATGCGATGTTCGCTCTGTCATCTCTGCGGCACAGGGCCGAAATCGTCGCAATAACCTTGAGGGTGAACACGCCGTCCCCGAAAACCGACCATCCGCGAGAGCCTGCCTGTCTGTAGAATAAAAGGTGGACCTAAGCGGAAGTCCCGAATTGGCGCGGAACTGAGCCGGCGTCTCACCCGCATGGGCTGGCTTTCGCTGGACTGCTGCTGGTTATCTGTTCAAGGCAGGCGCGATGTTTCCGTCGGTCGTCACCCATTGACACGAGCATTTTTCATCACAATAGGGTCAAGCCGAAGAGGGTGGCGATCGCCAGCCGAGAGACAACAGGAGTGCAAGGTGAGCGAACCGACCGTAGCAGATGCAACGAACCGAATTTATGAATCGCTTCAGGCTGACAATGCCGACATCGACGCACATATCGCAACGCTCAAGGCGGCGTTGGCGCGAGCAGGTTTGAAAGAGGCAGTATTCGATCCGGCGAAGCTCGTGCAGAACAATCGTTCCGGCCGGAAACTCATGCAGGCCTACTTTCGGCAGCGCGGAGTGACGGTAAAGTTTTCGGCTGAGTAAGGGTTCCGATCATCTCGGGCAGGCCGTATTCACGGCGCTGCCGAGATATCGAGATGAGCACTACAGGCTCCGCTCATGGCCGTATGGCCGCGCAAGCCCGAAAGCCCGTGCTGCTCACTGGCATCCGCGATATGGACCACGGCACGGAGTGGGCCTCATTCCGGAGGCACCACGATCCGGTTCACTCGATGAACCGACGCGGCAGCCGCCAAGGCAACGCAGCCACGAAGCGCTCTTTCGATTTCTCAAAGCGAGTGCGAATATGCCGCTGTGTCCATCGCTCGCGCGATGTAGCCCGCGAGGACGTGTCCGGTTACATCGGGGTGTTCTGCAATCCGCAACGTGGGCCCGTTGGGAACGGGCTGCTTTCGCAGGTCGAATTCGTAAACAGCAATAAATCCAAAGCGGGACTAGCCCTGACCATGACCTTCGCCGACGTCGCAAAGATCGTATTCGAAGCCGCAACGGACGGAAAACCGCAACTGCGCTACTTCGTCGGCGACACCCGGAACGGTTGGCTGAAGGCCCGCAACGAACTCGGGGAGAGCGGGTACATCTCCTTCATGCGGAAAAAATTCGCCTGACCTGCAGAAACGAAAAAGGCCGGCGCATCAGCAGGATGCGCCGGCCTTTCGAATCAAACTCTCAAGGCTCAGAGAGCAGCGACGACGACGAACTCGACCTTGTAGTCCGGGGTCGCGAGGGCGGCCTGGCTGGTGGCGCGGGCCGGCGGGTTCTTCGGGTCGATCCATGCTTCCCATACGGCGTTCATTTCGCCGAAAGTCGACATGTCCGACAGGTAGATGATCGTCTGCAGGATCTTGGACTTGTCCGAGCCGGCAGCGGCAAGCAGGCGCTCGACTTCAGCGAGAGCCGACTTCGACTGTTCGGTCACGGATACGCCATCGCCAACCTGGCCAGCCAGATAAACGGTGTTGCCGTGAACGACTGCGCCGCTCATGCGGGCGCCCGGCTCGATACGCTTGATGGTCATGGGAAATACTCCTGTTGCTGTAAAAGGAAATCGACCGGCCTGAACGGCCGGAAAATCAGCTCAGCCGCGAAGCTGCAGCGTCTTCTGATAGGTGTTGGTGGAACGCGCACCGGAACGGCAATAGCCGAGCATCGGACGGTCGAAATCGTCGAGCGCGTCCATCATGCCGCTGATGGCTTCCTCGGTCACGCCCATGGGGCCGACCGGCACATGCTTGATCTTGATACCGAGTTCCTCGGCCCGTGCAGCGATGTCGGCAAAGTCCGGCTGGCCCGGCTCTTCACCATCGGGCCGATGGCAAACGATCGACTTGAAACCCTGCGCCTTGATCTCGTCGAGATCGTCGACCGTGATCTGGCCGGAGACGGAATACTCTTCGTTGATCTGCCTGATATCCATCGTCATCATGCTCCTCGAATGAATGTGGCAAACACTTAAGGTGCCATGCCGGAAGCGTCAATCAAAGTTGTGCCTGAGCCGGTTCAAACAAACGAGAAAGTCAGGGCGTATTCGCGGCCCTCGCCCGGGGCAAGTTCGACGAGTTCCCCGCGTTTCGCAAGTTCGGCACGCGGCTCCCAGCGATGGGAAACCGGTTCGATCCCCAGCACATAGGCGGGAGCGGTCTGATTGCGCCAGATCTGCAGGAAAGGCAGGCCATCGGTGCGGAAACGGACCCGAAGCGTCTTGCCGCCAATTGCCGCGATTGGGCCGAGCCGGACTTCCGCCCAGTCTGCATCGCCGGCAGGCACGCAGAACACGCCTCCATCCCCCTCGCCGAATGCCCAGGGAAAACCACCGTTCTCCAGCATGGCGCCTTCCAGCCTCACACCATCATCGAAAAGCCGGGCGCCGATATTCATGTGATACATCAGCATGGCCGGAAACGGTTGCGCGCCTGTATTCGTAACCCGGTCGGAAAGCTGTACCTCGCCGCTCGCCCCGTCGATCCGCCAGTGACGCTCCAGCCGGGCGCTGCCACCGTCGGCAAGCCTTGCATCGACAATCGCGCGGGCCTCCGCGTCCCCTCCTTCGAGGAAGGACGAAACGACCTCCGCCGGATGGGACGAAAACGAGCCATGCAAGGGAAAGCGAACGCCATCCAGACCGGGAACGGGCTCCGGATGGCGGATATGGTCGGGACCGCAGGTGAAGAGAAAGCCTTCGAGCGAATGATCGATACGCGGATCGCCGTCATCGGGAATGGCCCGGCCGGGGGCAAGATTGACCCCATCGACCACGCATGCGCCGATGTCGAACACCGATCCCTCGTCAAGCGAAAGCTTCGGTCCCTTGCCACCACTGAATTCGATCACTGCCCGCCATCCTCGTCAGCCGGCGATGGCATGCGCAAATGTCCCGTCGCCATCGCATCCTCGATGCCGGACAATCCGTCATCGAGTGCCTTGAGGTACGGCAAATCCACTGCCCCTTCAAGCCAGTGCTGATAGTCGGCCGCACAGCGTTTCAGTTCGGTATAGGCCGCCTGACCGCTGTCGGTCAGCGTCAGGATTTCAAAACGCCGGTCCACCGTGTCGCGCTGCCGGCCAAGCCAGCGGCGATCCTCCAGCGCCTTCACGGCGCGGCTGACCTTGGTCTTCGTCAGGCCGGCATGCCCGGAAATCGCCTTTGCGGTTCCGTGCAGCCCCTCGCCCAGCGACCAGAGCACCTGCCACTCCGTCCAGGAAACTTCCCCACCGACATCGCACTGGCGCATGAAATGGCCGCTCAGCCTTTCCGCCGCACGATTTAACCGGTAAGGCAGAAAGCTCTCGATATTGAAATGATTTCGCATCGTCCCCCCGCGACGAGATAAAAACAGCCGGCTGTCCAATCCTCACTCCCGACAAAACCGACTCTCCTCAAAAATGGATTTTAAGCCATTCTTCACCATGAATTCACCTTTTCCACATTAGTGTCAAATTTATCGCGTTTTTCCCATTGGAAACAAGGAAATCGAATCGTGAGCGATATGAAGAAAGCCGGCCTGTTACTTGCGTCTGTAGCGTTGATCCCGGCCCTCCTGTCCGCGCCCGCCCACGCGCGCGACCCTTACGGCTATCGCCCGAGCTCGACCATCCTCGTCACGCCGGAAGGCGACATCCTCGGCTACACGCCAGAGCAGAACGAAGTCGTGATCAGCCGCGACCGCATGGGCCGCCGCGTCCTCTTCGATCACTACGGCAACCTGATCGCCACGGAAGTGCCGGCGGAAAGCTATTTTCCGCGCGGCGCGCAGCAGCGCGATTACCCGGAAACCGCTTACGACAATTACCCGCCGCAGCCGCGCGGATGGAACGATGATCAGGTGGTCACCGGCGCGATTCCCGGCCCTGACACCATTGACCGCCAGCCGCTTGATGAGCCGGCCCAGGATATGCCCTCTGGCGGCCCGGACATGGCGCCGCCGACCGAGCAGGCAACGCCCCGCACGGTGACACCGGAGATCCCGGTAAAGAGCAACCTCTCTCAGCTTGAGATAACCGCTCTCCAGACTTTCCTCGACCGCGAGGGCATTTCGCCCGGCGTCATCGACGGCAAGATGGGCCAGAACGTCAACAAGGCGCTGGTGGCCTATCAGCAGATGACCGGCGAGACGCTCGACCCGAACAATGCCGATGACATTCTCGAGCGCCTGCGGCTGTCAGGCGGACTGGCGATCGTTTCCTACACGATCACGCCCGGCGACGCCGCTGGCCCCTATGTCGCCTCGATTCCCGAAGACTATAGCCACAAGGCCCAGCTACCGGCGCTGTCCTTCACCTCCACCACCGAAATGCTGGCGGAAAAGTTCCACATGGACGAGGCCTACCTCAAGGCGCTCAACCCCGGCGTCGACTTCACCATTCCGGGCACGATCATCAAGGTCGTCGACCCCGGCAAGGTGAAGCAGGGTCAGGTGGCAAAGATCGTCGCCGACAAGGGCCTGAAGCAGGTCTTCGCCTATGGCGAGGACGGCTCGCTGATTGCCGCCTATCCGGCAAGCATCGGCTCAGCCGACACGCCCTCGCCCTCCGGCACCGTGACGGTGGAACGCATCGCCTTCAACCCCGGCTACACCTACAACCCGAAGATCAACTTCCAGCAGGGTGCGAATGACAAGGTTCTCGCAATTCCACCCGGCCCGAACGGGCCTGTCGGCACCGTATGGATGGCGTTGTCCCGCCCGACCTACGGCATTCACGGCACGCCGGAGCCATCGAAAATCGGCCGCACCCAGAGCCACGGCTGCATCCGCCTCACCAACTGGGACGCAACCGAGCTCGCCAAGATGACCAAACCGGGCGTCACGGTCGAATTCATCGACTAAAGCGGTCGGCCCAGCCCACCCCGGGTAGAAAAAATCGACATGCAAAAAGAGCCGCAGGATATCAATCCGGCGGCTCTTTTCATTGTCGCTGCTTGGGAGGAGCGAGGTATTTTTTAGGCTGCGCTACGAACGACCTTGAACAGCCGGCGCGGCTGCTGTGTACGGACGATGCGGACCGGCAGCAACTGCATCACCTCACCGGCGAAGGCGCGGGCATTTTCGCGGGCCTTGTCGAGATTGCTGATTTTCGTTGGGTCCATGCTGTAGAGGGTGCCGCCACAGTCGAAGATTTCGCGATAGGCGGTGCGTTCGGTGATCGGCGTGTTGATGACGTTGACGCCACGGGCGGCCAGCAGCCCCTTGATGGTCAGAAGAGCGCGGGTGGTCACCATGGAGGTAACCCGGGTCAGAACGACGGAGTGGTCGATCTTCAGCTTGCCGGTCTCTTCCATCAGCTTGATGAGATCGAGGATCTGCGCGCCTCCGCGCGCATCCATCGCACAGCCCTGAACCGGGATCATTACATGATCGGACAGTCCGAGCGCCGTCGTCACGATGGCATCGCGCGCACCGGCAAGATCGATGATCGTATAATCCGCCGTGCGAGCCAGTTCACGGATATGCCCCTGCAGGGAGGCAACCGTTACTTCGGAAATGACCTCGATATTATGCTGCGGACCTGATAGCTCGTGCCACTGCGTGATCCAGCGCTGCGGATCGGCGTCCAGGATGCCGACACGATATCCCTGCTGGGCAAGCTCGGTGGCGAGAAGAAGGGCTGCGGTGGTCTTGCCGGCTCCGCCCTTGGCATTGGCAAACGAGATGACTGGCATGCTGGATCCCTGAAGCTGTGAACCGAGCCAATCATCAGCTCCTGCAGTCGCCTCCCGTTCATGGAGGCAGTATGCAAATTATTCGCCATCATGGTTAAGAAACGGCAAATGAAGCCGCGAGCGCCCTCCCCAAAAATGGGAGGACGTTCGTGAAACATGATGAAAAACAACAGGTATTTCAGCGTCGCACTTGACCGCGCGATGGCAGGCATGCCCCGACATCTTCCGGCCGCTCTCTGTCTTTCTGAGCGAGAAATATGAGGCTCCGTCCAGCCCATCCGCGCCCCGCAAAAGCCCACATACCAAAATGATAATGGCCCGACTTTCTTCAAAGTCAGGCCATTATTCAAGTTGTATATTGCAACTCTCAGAAGCAGTCTTCGTAGAGCGCCTTGGTGTTTTCCAGCGTCATCTTGACCGGGTTGCCGCCTGCGCTCGGATCCTCGATCGCCATGGCCGACATCTCGTCGATCCGGCTCTTGTCGAGGCCGAATGCGCCAAGCGTATCCGGAACGCCGAGTTCGGTGCGCAGCTTGAGCACCCAGTTGTAGAAGCCGTCGAAGCCGCCTTCGATGCCGAGATAGGCGGCGGCGATGGCGATCTTGTCCTCGATGGCGGCGCGGTTGTAGCGCAGTACCGCCGGCATCACCACGGCGTTGGTCATGCCGTGATGGGTGTTGTAGATCGCGCCGATCGGGTGCGAGATCGCGTGGATCGCGCCGAGACCCTTCTGGAAGGAAACGGCACCCATGGCGGCCGCCGACATCATGTGGGTGCGAGCCTCGATATCCGTACCGTCGTGGAAGGCACGCGGCAGATATTCCTTGACGAGGCGCATGCCCTCGAGCGCGATACCCTGGCTCATCGGGTGGTAGAACGGCGAGGAATAGGCTTCCAGGCAGTGGGCAAGCGCATCCATGCCCGTGCCGGCCGTGATCGACTTCGGCATGCCGACGGTCAGCTCGGGGTCGCAGATGACGACGCCCGGCAGGAACTTCGGATGGTAGATGATCTTCTTCACATGGGTCTTCGAATTGGTGATGACCGATGCGCGGCCAACTTCCGAGCCGGTGCCGGCTGTCGTCGGCACCGCAACGATCGGCGCGATGCCTTCGATGCTGGCGCGGGTCCACCAGTCGCCGATATCCTCGAAGTCCCAGACGGGCCGCGTCTGGCCGACCATGAAGGCAACGCACTTGGCCAGATCGAGACCGGAACCGCCGCCAAAGGCGACGACGCCGTCATGACCGCCATCGCGGAAGGCCTTGATACCGGCTTCGAGGTTGATCTCGTTCGGGTTAGGATCGACGTCGGCGAAGATTGCCCGGCCGAGGCCGCCCTCGGCCAGAATGTCGAGCGCGCCCTGCGTGATCGCCATGGAGGCAAGGCCCCGGTCGGTGATCAGGAGCGGCTTCTTCATGCCGAGCGACTTGCAGGCGTCGGCGAGTTCCTTGATCCGGCCGCTGCCCATCTTGATGGCGGTGGGATAGCTCCAGTTTGCGACAATGCTCATTTCGTGACTTTCTTGAGGTGGTAGGATTTCGGACGGGTAAGATTGTGGAAGCCGAGAACCGAGAGCGAGCCGCCGCGGCCGGTTTCCTTGACGCCCGTCCAGCACAGGGCCGGATCGAGATAGTCGGCACGGTTCATGAAGACGGTGCCGGTTTCGATTTCGCGACCGAGACGCCCTGCCCGTTCGGGATCCTGCGTCCAGAGCGAGGCGGTGAGGCCGTACTGGCTGTCGTTCATCAGTGCCAGCGCCTCCTCGTCGTTCTTGACCTTCATGATGCCGACGGCCGGGCCGAAGGTTTCATCACGCATGAACGACATGGAATGATCGACGTCGACCAGAACCTGCGGCATCAGGTAGGCGTGGCCGTCATCCTGGGGGAAGAGCTTCGGATCGACGAGCGCCTTGGCGCCCTTGGCAACCGCTGCGGCGATCTGTTCGCGCACATGGGCGGCGAAGCGACGATGCGCCATGGGGCCGAGCGTCGTTTCCGGATCCAGCGGATTGCCGAGCTTGTAGTTCGAAACCCAGGCGACCGACTTTTCCACGAACGCGTCGTACAGGCTCTCATGCACGTAGATGCGCTCGATGCCGCAGCAGCACTGCCCGGAATTGTAGGTGGCGCCATCCATCAGCGTATCGACGGCGGCGTCGAGATCGGCGTCCTCCATCACATAGCCCGGATCCTTGCCGCCAAGCTCGAGGCCGAGGCCCGCGAAGGTGGAGGCCGCAGCGCGCTCGATGGAGCGACCGCCTTCGACCGAACCGGTGAAGTTGATGAAGTTGAAGCTGCCGGTCGCGATCAGCGCCGACGTGGTGGCGTGGTCGAGGAAGACGTTGACGAAGACATCATCCGGGACGCCGGCCTCGACGAAGGCCTTCACAAGCCGCTCGCCGACGAGAAGCGTCTGCGTCGCATGCTTGATGACGACCGTGTTGCCGGCCATCAGCGCCGGAGCGACCGTGTTGATCGCCGTCATATAGGGATAATTCCACGGCGCGATAACGAAAACGACGCCATGCGGCTCGCGTTCGATGCGGCGCTCGAAGCTGCCACTGTTTTCGATCACGATCGGAGCAAGCGCATCGGCGGCAATGGAGGCCACATAGTTCGAACGCTCGTTGAAGCCCTTGTATTCGCCACCGTAGCGAACCGGGCGGCCCATCATCCGGGCCAGTTCCGGCACGACTTCATCGGACATCTCGTTGAGGCGGGCGACGCCCTTGAGGACGAGCTGAACGCGCTCTTCCAGCGGGCGGCGGGCCCAGGCCTTCTGGGCTTTGCGAGCCCGGGCCACGGCGGCGTTTGCCGCCTCCAGCGACATGGCCTCGCGCTCGGCGAACACCGAGCCGTCGACCGGCGAAATGCATTGAATCATTGTCATTCCATTGCTCCTTGAAAGCCCTTCAGGCCAGTAGCCCGACACTCGACGTCATGCCATTGGCCAGGATGGCGCAGCCGCTCAACGCTGATCGATCCCGCCCGCCGGAAGGCGGTACGGGATCGCGTGTCGGGCTATGCCTGTTCCCCTGTTCCTCATCGATTCACAGGGGTATGTCTTGCAGTCTATTGCGCTTTGGCCGACACAGAAATCTTCCCAAAGTAATATGTCGGCCGATTGTCGATGATTTCAGGCGAACATTTTCGCCGGATGAAGAACGGGCGTCAGGCCCGTTCGAAACCGCGAGCGACCTCCCAGTCGGTGACCCGGCGATCGTATTCCTCCTGCTCCCATTCGGCAGCGCGGACATAATGATCGATCACGTCACTACCGAACGCATCCCGCAACATGGCGGAGCCGGAAAGCGCCTCGGTCGCGGCGCGCAGGGTACGCGGGATCTCGCGAACGCCCTGTGCGCCGTAAGCATCGCCGGTGAAGGCCGGTTCCAGCTCCATCTTCTTCTCGATCCCGTCGATACCGGCTGCAAGCAGGGCCGCCATGGCGAGATAGGGATTGAGGTCGGAGCCGCCGACGCGGCATTCCACGCGAATCGCCTTGGTCTCCTCGCCGCACATGCGATAGCCGGCGGTGCGATTGTCCTTGGACCAGATCGCCTTGGTCGGCGCGAAAGTACCGGCCATGAAGCGCTTATAGGAATTGATGTATGGCGCGAGGAAATAGGTGATCTCGCTGGCATGCGAGAGAAGGCCCGCCATGTAGTGTTTCATCGTCGACGACATGCCGTGCTCGCCGTTCTCGTCAAAGAACAGCGGCGTCTTGCCATCCGAGGTCCACAGCGACTGGTGAATGTGCGACGACGAACCCGCTGCGTTGTAGTGCCACTTGGCGAGGAAGGTGATTGCCTTGCCGCGCGACCAGGCGATTTCCTTGCAGGCATTCTTGATGATCGCGTGGCGGTCGGCCATGGTCAGAGCATCCGCATAACGGACGTTGATTTCCTCCTGCCCGGCCGACGCCTCGCCCTTGGAATTTTCGACCGGGATGCCCGCGGCCTGCAGGCCCTTGCGGATCGCCCGCATCACATCCTCTTCCTTGGTCGTCTGGAAGATGTGGTAGTCTTCGTTGTAGCCGGAGGCGAGCTGCAGGTCGCGATAACCCGACACGCGCGCATCGTCGTAAGTCTGGTCGAACAGGAAGAATTCGAGCTCGCTGGCCATGTAGGCCTTCATGCCCATCGCCTCCAGGCGGGCGACCTGCTTCTTCAGGATCGCCCGGGGAGAATGGGGCACTTCGTCATGGGTGTGATGATCCAGCACGTCGCACAGCACGAGCGCCGTGCCCTCGAGCCACGGAACGCGACGAAGCGTCGAGAGGTCGGGCTTCATGGTGTAGTCGCCATAGCCCTTTTCCCAGCTCGTGGACTTGTAGCCGGATACGGTCTCCATCTCCATGTCGGTCGCAAGGAGATAATTGCAGCTGTGGGTTTCCTTGTAGGCGCTTTCGATAAAATATTCCGCCTGGAAGCGCTTGCCCATCAGGCGGCCCTGCATGTCCACCTGGCACGCAAGCACCGTGTCGATGCGGCCGTCGGCGACGTCCTTCTTCAAATCGTCGAATGTGTAAGTCATACTCATGAGTGAAACCCGCTTTTATCTTTGTTTCAGGCTCGCCGGCCCGTTCTCCTCTTGGGGTGGTCTCCCCCGGCCCTTTCGGGCCGGGGAAATTGTCTGTCAGGCCTCGCCCACGGCCTTTTCGGCAGCGGCGATCTCGGCCTGACGCTTGGCGACTTCGTCACCGATCGGCGGCCCCTTGAAGCGGCGCTGCTCGAAGACGAACCAGACGATGCCGGTCACGACCAGGAAGCCGACCGTAATGTAGAGTGCCCAGTCGTTCGGAGGCTGGATACCGAGCACGAAGATCAGGATCATCGCCAGCACGGACAGGATCGCGAACAGCTTGAACACGGCCTCACCGAGATTCCAAGGACCCATCTTCTCCCACTTCGAGGTTCCCCAGGCAAAGAGGCCGAGAGCGATCGGGATGGTGAAGGAGAAGAACAGGAAGATGACCGTGCACGATACGACGATGGTGTAAACCGGCGTCTCACCGATCGAAACCAGCGACGAACCCCATACGAACAGCACCGCCAGGATCGATCCGGTCCAGATCGCGGCAACCGGCGTACGGTAGGTCGGGCTGACCTTCGAGAGAGGCTTGGAGGCCGGCAGGCCGCCGTCACGCGAGAATGCGAAGATCATGCGCGACACGGAGGTAACAGTCGCAAGGCCGCACAGCCACTGGCAAATGAAGATCGCGATATAGAGGATGTCGCGGATAACCGGATTGACCTGTTCGTTCAGCGCCCAGAAGAACACGTTCCAACCCTGAGCGGCAGCGGCCGTCATGCCATCGACCGTGGTTCCGTCCGTGTTCGTCACGCTTGCCGGGATCATCAGCACGAACGAGCAAAGCATGATGTAACCGAACAGCGCCGACCAAAGGACCGAGCTGATCATGCCCTTCGGAACGGAGTGCGCCGCCTTGACGGTTTCTTCCGATGTGTGGGCGGAAGCGTCATAGCCGGTGATCGTGTAGATCGGCAGCAGCAGGCCGAGCAGGAACACCCAGGTGCCCGAGGTTTCCGGCCAGACATTGCCGCCCGCCTCGCCGGAATAGTTGGCGAAGGTGAAGAGACGGCCGACGTCGAAGCTGTCAGCCGCGGCAAGGCACACGACGGAAAGAGCGATCGCGGTCACGAAGATCAGGTAGCCGGAAAAGTCCGTGAGCTTGGCTGTCAGGCCGATGCCCATGTGGTTCACCAACGCCTGCAGACCCGTGATGATCGAGAGAAACAGGATACGGGTCAGCGTGGTGTCCTCGAGGCCGAAATACGGCGTCCCCAGCGAACCCATGAAGAAGTAATAGGTGCCGACGTTGATGGCGCCGAGAACCGTGACGAGGCCCAAGAGGTTGAACCATGCCGTCACCCAGCCGGTGAACCTGTTTCCGAGGATCGAACCCCAGTGATAAAGACCGCCAGCCGTCGGATAGGCCGAGCTGATCTGTGCCATGGCCACCGCAAAGACTAAGGATACGAAGCAGCCGAGCGGCCAACCGATACCGATTGCCGCCCCACCGGCGCCGGCAGTTGCCTGGGCGAGCGAGTTGATACCGCCCGACAGGATGCAGATGATCGAAAAGGAGATTGCAAAGTTCGAGAACGAACTCATGCGACGCTCTAGCTCCTGGGCGTAACCCATGGAGTGCAATACATGCATGTCATGCTTCTTGTCCTGGTCGGTATAATTCGACATGACGTCCCCCAATGAACCGATCGCCCGCGGGATTGCGGGCAATTCCGTTGGTCTTGCCATCGATTTCCGCGATGGCTGGTTTGCAGATCACCTGCTCCCCGGGGTCATTTCTTATTGCTGGCAAACGCCGATTGCCGCGCGTATCAGTCCTGCCAGATAGTCGGCCACAACCCCTTGGCCGACTGCGTCTGCGATAAGGTCGTTTCGAACTTCAATCATCACGTTGAGATGCCCTTGCGGTAGCCCATGCAGCCTGAGGGTATGGGTCACGCCATCCTCGGGGCCGTAGGGTACGTTTCTTTCGACGCGAAAAGGACCGCCTTCGGCAGCGTCGAGCATGGCGTCTGCCAGCCGGCGGTCGGTGTCGTGGAGAATGCCGATCTCGACCGCGCGCGGCTTGCCGAGATAGACCGGTGTGAAACTGTGCACCGTTACCAGTACCGTTTGCTGTCCTCGCTCCGTCCGCTCGGCAATCGTCGCAGCAACCTTGTCGTGAAAGGGCACGTAAAGGGCGGCGGTGCGTGCATAGCGCTCGGCGGGGGACAGGTCCCGGTTGCCGGGAATTTCGTAGATTTCACTTACCTCCGGCATTGCGCCGGGAGCTTCCGGAGGCCGGTTGCAATCATAGACCAGCCGGGAAAACCGCTGATGAATGAGCGTCGCATCGAGTTTGACCGAAAGCGCTTCCGCAACGGCAAGCGCACCCGGATCCCAGGCGATGTGGCTCGAAAGTGCCTCTGCATCCAGTCCGAGATCGCCGACGCTCGCGGGCAGCCTTCTGGAAGCGTGTTCACAGATGAGAAGTACAGCACCGACACCCTGTGGGTTGTCGACGCCTGCAGCCTCGCCTTCTGCTGCCGTCAGAATGTCCGACCTCAAAAGCATGCGTGTTCCCCCGGACCTTCATGGTCCTCATTATTGAGAAGAGAATTCTTCACGATCACGAGACTGTCAATCCACTCCTGAAAATTTCTCTTCACGACCCCGATTGACACACAGGTTCGAGGCAGGGATAAATTTGTCATGAGGCTGACAAAAGATTGGCCCAGGGGAAAAAAGGACGATCATTGCCGAACGCTTCGAAAAGAGTCGCGGACGTCATACAGGCGCGTTTGGAAAACCTGACGCGTGCGGAACGGCAGTTGGCTGACAGCCTGCTGGACAACTATCCCGTTTCCGGTCTGGGCAGCATCACGACAGTTGCGGAAAATGCCGGCGTTTCGACGCCAACCGTTGCGCGAATGGTGCAGAAGCTCGGCTATCGAGGCTACGGCGAATTCCAATCCCACCTGCACCAGGAACTCGAAGCGACACTTTCGAACCCGATCGCCAAGCACGACCGCTGGGCCTCCAATGCGCCCGGAACGCATGTTCTCAACCGCTTCGCCGAGGCGGTGATGAACAATATGCGCCAGAGCCTTGGCGAGCTCGACACGGCGTCGTTCGACGAAGTTGCCGGCCTTCTGGCCGACCAGCGGCGAAGCCTCTATTTCGTCGGCGGACGTATCACCGGCGCGCTGGCCGAGTATTTCTTCACCCACATGCAGGTCATCAGGCCGAAGACGACCCTGATGTCCTCGAATACTAGCGCCTGGCCGCAGCATGTGCTCAACATGAGCCCCGGCGATGTTCTCGTGATCTTCGATATCCGACGCTACGAGGCGGACATGGCCACGCTGGCGCAGGTTGCCAAGACGAGCGGCGTGGAGATCGTGCTGTTCACAGACGAGTGGAGTTCGCCGGTCTCGAAACATGCCCGGCACTGTTTCAAGCTGGCGGTGGAAGCCCCCTCCGCCTGGGACTCGTCAGTCGTCACATTATTTGTCGTGGAAGCTTTGATAGAGGCAGTCCAGAATTCGTCATGGGCCGAGACCCGTGCACGCATGAATACACTGGAAGGGCTGTTCGAACAGGCTCGCCTGTTCCGGAAACCACGCTAATTAGACCCGTAATGAAAGGGAGGAGGTCAGACGGAACAAGAATTCCGGGAGCCGGCTAACGGCTCCACTGGAAATGTCACATTATTATCATGCAAGCCGAATATCTGTCCCGCATCGCTGTATAACCAACCAAGGAGAACTTCAGTGATTACGAATTTCCGTCGCATGCTGTCGCTGACGACCGCCGTTGTCGTCGCGTCGTCCGCTGTCGCTTATGCTGAACCGAGCGCAGAACTGATCGAAGCTGCCAAGAAGGAAGGCATGCTCACCACGATCGCCCTGCCCCACGACTGGTGCGGTTACGGCGCCGTAATCGACGGCTTCAAGAAGAAGTATCCGGAAATTTCGGTCAACGAACTGAACCCGGACGCTGGCTCGGCTGACGAAGTCGAAGCCATCAAGGCCAACAAGGACAACAAGGGCCCACAGGCTCCTGACGTCATCGACGTCGGTCTGGCTTTCGGCCCGCAGGCAAAGGCTGAAGGCCTGCTGCAGCCTTACAAGGTTTCCACCTGGGACGAAATCCCTGATACCATCAAGGACGCTGAAGGCTACTGGTATGGCGACTATTACGGCGTCATGTCCTTCATCGTGAACAAGGACATCGTCAAGGAAACCCCGAAGGACTGGGCTGACCTGCTGAAGGCAGACTATGCTGGCCAGTTCGCTCTCGCCGGTGACCCGCGCGCTTCCAACCAGGCCATTCTCGGCGTTCTCGCCGCCGGTCTCGCTTCCGGCGCCAAGGCTGGCAAGGAAGCCGGCGAAGCCGGTCTGAAGTACTTCGGCGAAGTCAACAAGGCGGGCAACTTCGTTCCGGTCATCGGCAAATCCGGCACGCTTGCCCAGGGTTCGACCCCGATCGTCGTCGCCTGGGACTACAACGCCCTGTCCTGGAAGGACACGCTCGCTGGCAACCCGCCGGTAGAAGTCGTCGTTCCGGAAAGCGGCGTTCTCGCTGGCGTCTACGTTCAGGGTATCTCGGCCTACGCTCCGCATCCGAACGCTGCCAAGCTGTGGATGGAATACCTGTACTCCGACGAAGGCCAGACCGCATGGCTCGCTGGTTACTGCCACCCGGCCCGCTTCAACGCCATGTCGAAGGCTGGCAAGATCCCGCAGGCCCTGCTCGACAAGCTGCCGCCGGCTGCTTCCTATGAAAAGGCCTACTTCCCGACCCTCGAGGAAGTCGATGCCAACAAGGCTGCGGTCACCGCTGGCTGGGACAGCGTCGTCGGCGCCAACGTACAGTAATTTTACACACTGAAATGCCCGCCCCGGTCTTGAGGCCGGGGCGGATTTTGCCTTTTATGGAAATACTTGAAAGCATTAAAAACAAAAGCCGGGCATGACGCGCGGCAGGGGACACAATCGATGGCAAACGAAAGTCCGGTCGTCGGCAAGCAAGCCGGCATCGCAGATCGGCTCCCGCTGCAATGGCTGGGTGTTGCACCTTTTCTGATATTCGCGACGCTGTTCCTGCTCCTGCCGACGATGAAGATCGTCATCGGTGCATTCCAGACGCCGGATGGCGGGTTCACCCTCCAGAATATCGCAGACCTCTTTACGCCGTCGATCCTGTCGGCCTACTGGATTTCCATCAAGATAAGCTTTGCCTCTGCTCTTCTCGGCTGCCTGATCGGCTTTGCGATAGCCGCAGCCGTCGTCCTCGGCGGACTGCCGTCCGGCATCCGTGCGCCGCTCCTCACCTTCTCGGGCGTGGCCTCCAACTTCGCCGGTGTTCCGCTCGCCTTCGCCTTTCTGGCAACACTCGGTCCGGTCGGCTTCGTGACCGTCTTCCTGCGCACGCAGATCGGCATCGACCTGCGCTCGCTCGGCTTCAACATCCTGTCCTTCTGGGGCCTGACCATCACCTACCTGTTCTTCCAGATCCCGCTGATGATCCTCATCATCACGCCGGCGATCGACGGATTGAAGCGGGAGTGGAAGGAAGCCGCCTCGATCCTCGGCGCCACGAATGTCCAATATTGGCGCTTGGTCGCCTTCCCGATTCTCCTGCCCTCGTTGCTCGGCACCATGGCGCTGCTGTTCGCCAATGCCTTCGGCGCCGTGGCAACCGCAATCGCGCTGACGGGCTCGTCGCTGAACATCGTACCGATCCTGCTCTTCGCCCAGATTCGCGGCGATGTTCTCGGCAACCCCAATCTGGGCTATGCTCTGGCATTCGGAATGATCTTTGTCACCGGCATCGCCAACGCCCTCTACATCTGGCTGCGCGCCCGCAGCGAAAGGTGGCTGAAATGAAGAAGATCTGGGCTTGGGGGGCCTTGCTGTTCGGCCTCCTCTATTTCGCTCTGCCGCTGATCGGCATGACGAACTTCTCGCTGAAGATGCGCCGTGGCGAATATTCGTTCGACGCCTATGCCAAGGTGCTGGCAGACACCCGTTTCCAGGAAACCTTCACCTACTCGGTGACCATGGCACTGGTGACGATCGTCTTCGGCATCCTGCTGGTCGTACCGACCGCATACTGGGTGCGCCTGCGCATGCCGACGCTGCGTCCCTTCATCGAGTTCATCACGCTGCTGCCGCTGGTCATTCCGGCCATCGTCATCGTGTTCGGCTACATCCGGCTCTACAACACCTCGAGCTGGCTGCCGCTGACCGGCTCGATCATGGGTACCAACATTCTCCTGATGTTCGGCTATGCGACGCTGTCGCTGCCTTACATGTATCGCGCCGTGGATACCGGCCTGCAGTCGATCGACGTCCGCACGTTGACGGAAGCAGCCCAGAGTCTGGGTGCGAGCTGGGGCCGCATCCTGTTCCGCATCATCCTGCCGAACGTGCTGATCTCTGTTCTGTCGGGTGCCTTCCTGACATTCGCCATCGTCATTGGCGAATTCACCATGGCCGCCCTGCTCAACCGTCCGGCCTTCGGTCCCTACATGCAGCTGCTCGGCGCCAATCGCGCCTACGAGCCGGCGGCCCTCGCCGTGATCGCCTTCGGCATCACCTGGGGATGCCTCGGCCTGATCCAGCTCGTGTCACGCTTCCAAAAGACAACCCAACGTCCAGCCTGAGAACACCGCCATGTCATTTCTGACCCTGACCAATATCCAGAAATCCTTCGGGCCGGTGCAAGTCGTTCACGACTTCAACATGGCTATCGAGAAGGGCGAATTCATCTCCTTCCTCGGCCCCTCGGGCTGTGGCAAGACCACCATCCTGCGCATGGTCGCGGGCTTCGAGACGCCGACCGGCGGCTCGATCGTCATCAACGGCCGGGACCAGTCGAGCCTGAAGCCGAACCAGCGCAATATCGGCATGGTGTTCCAGGCCTACGCACTTTTCCCCAACATGAACGTTTTCGAAAACGTTGCCTTCGGCCTGAAGATCGCCGGCGTTGGGAAGGCGGAGATCGAGAAGCGCGTCAAGGAAATGCTCGACCTCATTCATCTCGGCCATCTCGGCGAACGCTATCCCTACCAGATGTCCGGCGGCCAGCAGCAGCGCGTGGCGCTGGCCCGCGCACTGGCGCCGAAGCCGCAGGTTCTGCTGCTGGACGAGCCGCTCTCGGCGCTCGACGCCAAGATCCGCGTTTCGCTGCGCGAGGAAATTCGCCAGATCCAGCAGAAGCTCGGCATCACCACCATCTTCGTGACCCACGACCAGGAAGAGGCTCTCTCTATCTCTGACCGCGTGGTGGTCATGAATGCCGGCCGGGCCGACCAGATCGGCACGCCCTTCGAGATCTACAACAAGCCGGCGACCCGCTTCGTCGCTTCTTTCGTTGGTACCCTCAACCTCATCGAAGCAACGGTGGTCGACCCGACGACGGGCAGCGTCCGCATCGGCGATACCGAAGTGAAGCTCAGGGATACCGTTGCCGCAGCCGCGGGCGGCAAGGTGCAGCTCGCCATGCGTCCGGAAGCAGGATCGCTGGCCGAAGGCCGCAAGAGCGACACCACCCTTCACGGTCAGGTCGTGTCGAGCCACTTCCTCGGCTCGGTCATCCGCACCCGCATGAATGTCGGCGGCAATACCATCTCCTTCGACATGTTCAACGATCCGGGCGTCAGCCCGCCGGTTGTCGGCGACACCGTGGCGCTGAAGATCGATTCCGGCGACCTGCTGGTCCTGCAGGACTGAAGGTCGCAGCTGCTGCACTGCAATAACGGCTTGAACCGGGCCTGAAAATTTTCTCTACTTGTCCTGACCGTCACAGGGGTACGGAAAGGGCAAGCATGAGAAACCGGTGCAAACGACAGCAGATCATCATGAGGGAGGCGCTGGCATGACGGCTCCCGCAATCACCACTGTCTCCCTGCTCGAGGCCTTTTCCGAGATTGCCGCGGCGATGACGGAAAACCGCAGCATGCTTTCCCGCGTCGACCGCATCGATGGCGACGGGGACCATGGCGAGACCATGGCCCGCGTCTTCTGCGGCGTGGAAACTCATCTCGCCAAGCTGGAACCGTCTGCTTCCACGCCTTCCGAGCTTTTCGATATCGTTGCCGAAAGCCTGATGACCTTCGACGCCGCGTCGGCTCGCCTCTACGCCAGCGCCTTTCGCCGTGCAGGCACCACCACGATGCGCAAGAAGGCACTGACGGCCACCGATTTCGCCAAGGCGTTCAAGGAAATGGCAGCTGGCATTGCAGCCCACGGCAAGGCCGGAACGGAAACCAAGAACATCGCCGACATCTGGCAGGTCGCCGCCGCCGCCTATGCGGAGGCTGCCGCAAATAACAACGATCCCGCCGTCTGTCTGGCAGCAGCCCTTGAGGCTGCCGAGGACGGCGTGGAAACGGATGCCGTCATACACGGCGCGGATGCCACTTTCATCAACGGCCGGCGCCCGCCAGATGCCGGTGCGCTCTCCGCCCTGCTGATGATCCGGGCGCTGCGCGACAGCTTTCGCTGATCCCGCTCAGGCCGTCGTCGGCAGCGTCTCGAGATAGAGCGACAGAAGCTGGATCTGCGAGGATATGCCGAGCTTGCGATAGACATTGCGCCGATGCACCTTCACCGTGCCGGTCGCTATGTTGAGCCGGAGTCCAATGGACTCGGACGAATGCCCTTGCAGCACGAGCTCGATGATCGCGGCCTCCCGTGCTGTCAGGTTGAGATCCCGCCAGATGCGCTGCGGGCCGGAATCGTCAACATGGCCGCGCTTTCGGCTCGCCCGCGCCGCGTCGAAACGCTTGCCGGTTTCCGCCCAGAAATGCCGTACGATAGCCGCGACCAGAGGTTCAGCCTGCTTCAAAAGGGCGAATTCGCTTGCCGAGAACACTCCCGACGCCTCCTTGCGCATCAGGGAAAGCACGATCGTCACATCGCCCGGAAGCGTGACGAAGAAGCCGATCTCTTCGGCAAGGCCCGTCTGCCCGTAATAGGTCCGGTAGTATTCGCTGGAAAAGAACCGGTCGGGTGCCAGCTCCCGCATGCGAAAAACTCCGGCACCGGCCGCAGTCGCATTCCAGTAGAACGGATCGAGCAGATAGGCACCGTCCTGATAAAGGCTGACGAAGAGTTCGTGCTCCTTCTCGTTGAAGGTGGCGTAGAGATCGATCGGCCGCTGTTCCCCGCGATAGGCAAAGACCACGACATGGTCGAAGCGCGTGAGGCTCGCCATCAGCTGGCGGAAGCGCTCCCCCACCTCGACATCGGCAAGCGCCTCCACGCCGACCAGCGAGGCGGCAGCCTGAAACAGGTTTCCATGGTCGATCGGCATCGCGTCGAGATCCTTTCCATGTCCGCGGACTCTCCTCCGAAGCGCGGCAGAGGTATATCTTCCACGACACAATTTACGGCAAAATACCTCTCTCGGGGTATATACCGCGAAATGAACGCAGGACTACTCTTCCACCTAGCGACGGTGGCAAGGCAACGAAGAGTGCCGACATAAAAAACCTCTAGCCGCGGGGAACAGACGTGACGCAAACGTCAGTCAACGACATCGAATTCCGGTCCGTCACCAAGAACTATGGTGCCGTCACCGCAGTGAAGAACATTGAACTCGCAGTGCCGAAGGGTGCGTTTCTGGCGCTCCTCGGGCCATCGGGCTGCGGCAAGACCACTTGCCTCAGGATGATCGGCGGCTTCGAGCAGCCGAGCGAAGGCGAGGTGATGATCGCCGACACTCCGATGCGCGGCGTTCCGGCCTATCGCCGCCCGGTGAACATGGTGTTCCAGCACTATGCGCTCTTCCCGCATTTCGACGTTGAGAACAACGTCGCCTATGGCCTGAGGCAGCTACGCCCTCGCCTGCCCTCGGCTGAAATCGTGAAAAGGGTCGCTTCGGCGCTCGAAATGGTCCGGCTCGGCGGCTTCGGCAAGCGGCGTATCCATGAACTCTCCGGCGGCCAGCAGCAGCGCGTGGCGCTTGCCCGGGCGCTGGTGAACCGTCCCTCGGTCCTCCTGCTCGACGAGCCTCTGGCCGCGCTCGACAAGAACCTGCGCACCGCAATGCAGATCGAACTGCAGACGATCCAGCGCGAACTCGGCATCACCTTCGTGCTCGTAACCCATGACCAGGAGGAGGCACTTTCGATGAGCGACCTCGTCTGCGTCATGAATGCCGGCCGGATCGTCCAGCTCGCCCCGCCGCAGGAGGTCTACGACAACCCCGCCGACCTCTTCGTCGCCGGCTTTGTCGGCAAGACCAACAAGCTGGAAGGCGAAATCGAGGCCCGCGGCACCGATCGCTGCATGATCCGCCTCGGTAATGGCGTGGCGATCACCGCACCGGTCAAGCGGGAGCTTTCGGCAGGCAAGGCGATCCTGTCCGTGCGCCCCGAGGCAATCACGCTTTCGACCGCCGCAGGCGGGGTAACCGACGCGCTGCGCGGCCAGGTGACAAACAGGATCTTCCTGGGCTCCAGCGTTGAATATTGCGTGGCCGTGCCCGGCATCGGCGATGTCCTCGTCACCACGGAACGCCAGCCGGCCGAAACCGGCCTGCACGATCCCGGCACCGAGGTCGCACTCGGTTTCGACCCGCAGGCCGTTCACATTTTTTCAGCATGACGCGCATTACAAGAAAACATCACGAAAAAACAAAGGGAACAGCAACATGAGCAGGAAAGAAAAGGATAATTCGCTGATCACGCCCGAACGCTTCATGGACGAGTTCATGCGTTTGAAGCGTGGTTCCGTGAGCCGCCGTCACTTCCTCGGCATAACCGGTCTTGGCCTTGCGGCAACCGTCATGGGTGGCGCGATGCGCCCCTTCGGTTCCATGGCGATGGCCGAGGATCTCGGCAAGCAGATGTCGATCGCCACATGGCCGAACTACCACGATCCGGCAACCTTCGAAGCCTTCACCGCCGCGACCGGCGTTGCCGTCGAGGTCAACGTCTTCGGCTCCAACGAGGAAATGCTGGCCAAGCTCCAGGCCGGTGCTTCCGGCTGGGACCTGTTCGTGCCGACCAACTACACGATCTCGACATATGTCCAGCTCGGCCTGATCGACGAACTCGACCTGACCAAGGTGCCGAACTTCAGCGCCGCGACCGAGAACCCGCGTTTCACCTCCGAAGGCAAGGTCGACGGCAAGACCTTTGCCCTGCCGAAGAATTGGGGAACCACCGGTTTTGCGGTCAATACCGACAAGATCAAGAAGCCGATGGCAAGCTGGAAGGACTTCTTCGAAGTCGCCATGACCGAGGCCGACGGCCGCGCCATGGTTCACGACTACCAGCTCACCACCATCGGCAACGCGCTGGTGTCGCTCGGTTACTCCTTCAACTCGATCAAGCCGGAAGAACTCGCCAAGGCCGAGGAACTGCTGCTCAAGGTGAAGCCGCATCTCTTCGCCATCAACAGCGACTACCAGCCGGCCATGCGCGCCGGTGATGCATGGCTGACCATGTGCTGGACCAATGACGGCGCTCAGCTCAACCGCGACGTTCCCGATATCGCCTATATCCTCGGCAAGGACGGCGGCGAGATCTGGACCGACTATTACGCGATCCCGAAGGATGCCCCGAACAAGGCAGCCGGATATGCGCTCCTGAACTTCCTGATGGACCCGGCCGTCGCGGTGAAGGAACACATCGCCAACGGCGCTCCGGCAACCGACAGCCGCGTCATCGACCTGCTGCCAAAGGAAATCACCTCGAACAAGATCGTCTATCCGGACGAAGCTGCGCTCACACCGCTCGAATTCGGCGCAGCCGTGACGCTGACCGATCCCGGCCGCGCCGAGCTGATGGCACGGTTCAAATCGGCCTGAGCATGAACCCGGGCGGCTCGTCGCCGCCCGCGTCCCATCCCCCGCCGGTACAAGGCGGACCACGGCGGGGGATTTTCCGTTAGAGCAATTCCAGCAAAAGTGGGAACCGGTTTTGCGTCCGGAATTGCGTGAAACCAAAGAGATAGAGCATTGAAGGCGATTCCGTTGTCGCCTGAAATGATCTGGAACTCCTTCAGGATCGATTTCGACCCATGGCCAGTCTCGACACAAGGAAAAAGCTTGTGACTGCGGCGCTGATCGCGCCGGCGGCCCTATGGCTGTTCTTCTTCCTGGTGCTGCCTTTCATCGCCATGGTGGGCTTCTCCTTCGGCGAACGCGGCGCGGCTGGCGGCTACCAGCCCGGCTTCACGCTGGAGCACTACGCCAATCTCGGCGCCCGCTCGATGGCCTACGTCAACACGCTGACACTGGCGCCGATCGGCTCCCTGCTCTGCCTGCTGATCGCCTATCCGGCTGCCTATTACCTCGCGGTCAAATCGAACCCCAACCACCGGCTCCTGCTGGTCTCGCTCGTCATCATTCCCTTCTGGACGAGCCTGCTCGTGCGCACCTATGCCTGGATGTATATTCTCGGCTCCCGCGGCATTCCGAACCTGCTCGACATGATCGGCATCGAGAATGTCCGCATGCTCAACACGCCCGGCGCGGTGCTGCTCGGCATCGTCTACGGCTATCTGCCGCTGATGATCATGCCGATCTATGTCAGCCTCGAAAAGCTCGACAGGCGTCTGCTGGAAGCTTCCGCCGATCTTGGCGCCAGGCCGATCTCGACATTTTTCAGCGTCACCCTGCCCCTTTCCCTGCCCGGCGTCATGACCGGCGTGGCGCTCGTCACCATCCTGCTGCTCGGCGAATATCTGATCCCGCAGCTTCTCGGTGGCGGCAAGGTCTTCTTCCTCGGCAACGCGCTGGTCGATCTCTTCCTGCAATCGCGCAACTGGCCGTTCGGCTCGGCGATTGCAGTCACCCTCGTGCTCATCGTCGTCATCGTCCTGATGATCGCCATGCGGATCGCCTGGCGGGTCTCGGGCACAAGGCAAGTGGATCTCGTCTGATGCGCGCCTTCATCACCAGCGTCTACCTGTTCCTTTACGCGCCGATCGCCCTCGTCGTCCTGTTTTCATTCAATGCCGGTCGCAACGCGTCCGAGTTCATCGGCTTCTCGACCCAGTGGTACGGCAAGGCGCTCGGCAACAGCTTCCTGATGAATGCGTTGTGGAACAGCCTCGTCATCGGCCTGACCAGCGCCCTGCTCGCCGCCCTCTTCGGCACCATGGCGGCCCTTGCGATGGAGCGCATGTCGCCACGCATGCGGGCGATCTTCGATGGCCTGTTTTCCGCAGCCATCGTCGTTCCGGGCGTCGTCATCGGCATTGCGACGCTGGTTGCGCTGGTCGAGGTGTTCAATTTCGTCAATCCGGTTCTGACAGCGATCTGGCCGGGAGAAGCCGCACCGAAACTGGGGCTCGGTTACGGCTCCGTGATCGCGGCCCACGGCCTGTTCAGCATGGCGCTCGTGACCATGATCGTGAAGGCGCGTATCGCCAGCCTCGGCCGGGATATCGTGGAAGCCTCAAGCGACCTCTACGCCACGCCGTTCACCACCTTCCGCTCCATCGTCCTGCCGCAGATCCTGCCATCCATCGTGGCCGGCTTCCTGCTTGCCTTCACCTTCTCCTTCGACGATTTCATCATAGCCTTCTTCGTCGCGGGCTCGAAGACCACGCTGCCGATGTATGTCTTCGCCTCGATCCGCCGCGGCATCACGCCGGAGATCAACGCCGTAGCGTCCATGGTGCTCGCCGCCTCTCTGCTGATGATCGTCGGCGCACGCAGCCTGATGCGCGAGCGCAAGCCTGCGTCTTCGGAAACGGAGTAAATCCCATGATCCTCAAGGACCGCGTCGCCATCGTCACCGGCGCCGGCTCGGGCATCGGTCGCGCTTCCGCCGCAATCATCGCCCGCGAGGGCGCTCATGTCGTCGTCGCCGACCGGAACGCCGACGCCGCGCAATTCACCGTAGCGGATATCGAGGCAGCGGGAGGCTCGGCCGAGGCGCTCGTTATAGACGTCACCGACGATGCCGCCCTCAGCGATGGATTTGCCGGCGCGCTTGCCCGTCATGGCAGGATCGACATCCTGCACAACCATGCAGGGGCTCAGGTCGAGGGCGATCTGGAAACAGTCTCCGTCGAAGGCTTCGACCGTTCCTGGGACCTGAACGTGCGCGCCCATTTCATGGCGGCTCGCCTCGTCATGCCGGCGATGAAGGCTGCCGGTCGCGGATCCATCGTCAACACCTCGTCATCCTCGGGCATTCTCTACGACCGCGAGATGATCGCCTACACGACCTCGAAACACGCAGTCATCGCCATGACGAAACAGATGGCCGGTGACTATGCGAAGTTCGGCATCCGGGTAAACGCCCTTTGCCCGGGCTGGGTCGATACACCCTTCAACGATCCCTTCATCCGCCAGATGGGCGGACGGGAAGAGCTTGAAGCCTATATCCGGCGAAAGGTGCCGCTCGGTCGCTTCGGCAGCACCGACGAGATCGCCGAAGCCGTTCTCTTCCTCGTCTCCGACCGCTCATCCTACATGACCGGCCAGGTCCTCGTGATCGACGGCGGCGAAACGGTATCCTGAACGGCGAAAACTACGCGACCATGCCGCTGCCCGGCCGCAAGCGTCGGCGGGTGTCGGAAGCGCTTTCCCGGAAATGCGCCCGGTAGCTGCGGGCAAAGGCCGAAGCCGAATTGAAACCGGTCAGCGCCGCGATATCGGCAAAGGCGAGCCGCGTCTCGATCACCTTGCGCCGCGCCGCATTGAGCCGAAGCGCCAGATAATGCACATGCGGCGGCGCGCCGATCGTCTCCCGAAACAGGGATTGCAGGTATCGGTCGCTGACCCCGACGCGTCGGGCAAGCCGCGCCAGCGTCAGCGGCTGCTCGATATGCTCCTCCATCAATCGCATGGCATGACTGACCCTCGGATCGGCCAGCCGCACGCTGCCGGTCGAGGGCATGGTTGCCGCATCGCCCGGCGTCCCGCCCTGCTCGTAGATGAACTGCCGCGACACCTCCAGCGCCATGGAATAGCCGTGACGGCGACGGATCAACTCCAGCATCAGGTCAAGCGTCGGCAGCGAACCGCCGGTCGTAATCCGTTTTCCGTCGATCACATAGCGCTCCCGAACGGTGCGCACCTGAGGATAGGAGGAGGAAAACTCCTCGTAATCCTCCCAGTGCGAGGTTGCCGAGAAACCATCGAGAAGTGCCGTCTCGGCCAGCAGCCATGTGCCTGATTCGATGCCGGCGACGACGCTCCGATGGCGGGCGGTCTTGGCCAGCAGTGTTTTCAGCGCAGACGTCGCATAACGCCGCCAGTTGTGGCTCGACAGAACGAAAAGCGGGGTCGTCTCGTTCTCCGGCCGGAAGACCTCGTCGACCGGCACGGGAATGCGGCTCTTCGTCTCGATGGCCAGCCCGTCCGGACTCATGATGCGCCAGCGGTAAAGGTCAAGACCGCTGACCCGATTGGCGACGCGCAGCGGTTCGATCACCGAAGCGACGAGGATGAGGTTGGTGTCCGGCACGATGAGAATGTCGAGCGCGGTCGTCTGGATCGGGTCTTCCGCCATACAATCGTCTTTTAAAAGAGCATCGGATCAATTCCGATACTGTATAGAATTGATCCGTTCATGCAAAGCACGTCCATCAAAACTGGCACGTAATAGCTCCAACAAAAGAGGGAGAACCTGACCGTGCCACTAGCCATGAATCGCGACGTCTTCATCACCTGTGCCGTCACCGGCGCCGGCGACACCACTTCCAGGTCGAAGCACGTACCGATTACCCCCCGGCAGATCGCCGAAAGCGCCATCGATGCGGCAAAGGCGGGCGCTGCCGTCGTCCACTGCCACGTCCGCGAGCCGGAAACGGGTGCAGCAAGCCGCCGCAACGAACTCTACAGGGAAGTTACCGACCGCATCCGCGCAGCCGATGTCGACGTCGTCCTCAACCTCACCGCCGGCATGGGCGGCGACCTGATTTTCGGTGATGTCGAAAGCCCTCTTCCCCTGAACCCGAAGGGCACCGACATGGCCGGTGCTACCGAGCGCGTCTCCCATGTCGCCGAGTGCCTGCCGGAAATCTGCACGCTCGATTGCGGCACGATGAACTTCAACCTCGGCGACTACGTGATGACCAACACGCCGTCCATGCTGCGCGCCATGGCGAAGCAGATGACGGACCTCGGCGTTCGCCCCGAGATCGAGGCCTTCGACACCGGTCACCTCTGGTTCGCCAAGCAGCTTGCCGAGGAAGGCCTGATCGAGGATCCGGTCCTGATCCAGCTTTGCATGGGCATTCCGTGGGGCGCGCCCGATGACCTCAACACCTTCATGGCGATGGTCAACAACGTGCCGTCGCACTGGACCTTCTCCGCCTTCTCCATTGGCCGCAATGCCATGGCCTACCCAGCAGCCGCCGTGCTCGCCGGCGGCAATGTCCGTGTCGGCCTTGAGGACAATCTTTATGTCGGCAAGGGCCAGCTCGCCACCAACGCCCAGCTCGTCGAAAAGGCTGTTCAAGTCATCGAAGGCATGGGCGCTCGCGTCATCGGCCCGGCCGAGGTGCGCGAAAAGCTGAAGCTTGTGAAGCGCGCCCCGCGCAGCTGATCCGGAACAG
The DNA here is from genome assembly GCA_002600635.1 of Rhizobium sp. ACO-34A. Taxonomy (NCBI): domain Bacteria; kingdom Pseudomonadati; phylum Pseudomonadota; class Alphaproteobacteria; order Hyphomicrobiales; family Rhizobiaceae; genus Rhizobium; species Rhizobium sp. ACO-34A. The sequence continues at coordinate 2,908,229 of CP021371.1, forward strand.
GCGATCGAGAGATACAGGGAATTTTTGCATGACCAAGATCAATAAGGCCGCCTGCGTCGGCGGCGGCGTCATCGGCGGAGCATGGGCAGCCCGCTTCCTGCTCGCGGGCATCGACGTCTCGATGTACGACCCGCATCCGGAAGCGACCCGCATCGTCGGCGAAGTGCTGGCCAATGCCGAGCGTGCCTATGGCATGCTGACCATGGCCCCGCTGCCGCCGCGTGGCACGCTTTCCTTCGCATCAAGCATTGAGGAAGCCGTGCAAGGCGCTGACTGGATTCAGGAAAGCGTGCCCGAGCGGCTGGACCTGAAGCGCGGTGTCCTGACCCAGATCGACGCGGCTGCAAACCCGTCCGCCCTGATCGGCTCGTCCACCTCCGGCCTGATGCCGACCGATCTCCAGCGCGATATGAAGCATCCGGAACGCTTCTTCGTCGCCCATCCCTACAACCCCGTCTACCTGCTGCCGCTCGTCGAACTCGTCGGCGGCCAGAAGACGTCGAAGGAAACCATCGCCAGAGCCAAGGAACTCGCCGCCACAATCGGCATGGAAGGCGTGGTCATCGCCAAGGAAATCGAGGCCTTCGTCGGCGACCGCCTGCTGGAAGCCCTGTGGCGCGAAGCGCTCTGGCTGATCAAGGACGACATCTGCGATACCGAAACCCTCGACAATGTGATCCGCTATTCGTTCGGCATGCGCTGGGCGCAGATGGGTCTGTTCGAGACCTATCGCATCGCCGGTGGCGAAGCCGGCATGCGCCACTTCCTCGCCCAGTTCGGCCCCTGTCTCCAATGGCCCTGGACCAAGTTCACCGACGTCGTCGATCTCGACGACGCGCTGGTCGACAAGATCGGCAGCCAGTCGGATGCGCAATCCGGCGCCCATGGCATCCGCGAACTCGAACGCATCCGCGACGAAAACCTCGTCGGCATCATGCAGGCATTGAAAGGTGGAAACGGCGGCAAGGGCTGGGGCGCCGGCAAGCTGCTGGCCGATTTCGAAAGCCGCCTCTGGGCCAATGCCGGCAAGCTCTCGGTCGATACCAGCTCCGCAAAGCCGCTCCGCCTTCTCGACGTCAAGGTCAACCCGTCCTGGGCTGACTACAACGGCCACATGACCGAATTCCGCTACCTGCAGGTCTTCGGTGACACCTCCGACGCCCTCCTCCGCCTGATCGGCGTGGACGACGCCTATGTGAAGGACGGCCATAGCTATTACACGGTCGAGACCCACATTCGCCATCTCGGCGAAGCCAAGGTCAACGAGGCGCTCTACTCCACCTGCCAGGTTCTCTCTGTGGACGAGAAGCGCATCCACGTCTTCCACACGATCCACCGCACTGCGGACGACGAGGCAATCGCAACCGCCGAGCAGATGCTGCTGCATGTCGATGCCAAGGCCGGCAAGGCGGCGCCTGCTCCGGAAAGCGTGCTTTCGAAGGTGAAGGCAATCGCCGAGGTCCATGCCGCCCTCCCGAAGCCGGAAGCGGCGGGACGGCATGTGGGACAGAAGAAATGAAGCCGGATGGCGCTACCCCCCTCTGCCCTGCCGGGCATCTCCCCCTCAAGGGGGGAGATCGGCAAGGGGTAGTGTCCCTACTTCCTATCTTACGCCTCTTCGGGGCGTGACGGGACCTTTGAGAACAGAATAGGACCATCACTGGGCGAGCGATAAAAGCGGGACAGCACCGCCATCGATCTCCCCCCTTGAGGGGGAGATGGCCGGCAGGCCAGAGGGGGTGACAACACGGCACGGTGTTAGCGAACGATTGGGGGAAAACGCATGAATTTCGGGCTGACCGAAGAACAGGAAATGATCGTCAAGACGGTGCGGGATTTCGTCGAGACGGAAATCTATCCGCATGAGGACGAGGTAGAGCGGACCGGCACAGTGCCGCCGGAACTCGGGCAGGAAATTGCCCGCAAGTGCAAGGAAATCGGCTTCTTCGGCTGCAATTTTCCGGAAGAGGTCGGCGGCGCCGGTCTCGACCACACGACGTTCACGCTGGTCGAACGCGAGCTCGGCCGCGGCTCGATGGCGCTGACGGTGTTCTTCGGCCGGCCCTCCGGCATCCTGATGGCCTGCAACGACGAGCAGAAGGAAAGATATCTGCTTCCCGCCGTGCGCGGCGACAAGTTCGATGCGCTCGCCATGACCGAACCGGATGCCGGATCCGACGTCCGTGGCATGAAGTGTTTCGCGCGGCCTGACGGCGACGACTGGATCGTCAACGGCACCAAGCATTTCATCAGCCACGCCAATATCGCCGATTTCGTCATCGTCTTCATTGCCACCGGCGAGGAGCAGACGCCGCGCGGCCCGAAGAAGCTCATCACCTGTTTCCTCGTCGACCGGGGAACGCCCGGCTTCGAGATTCGCGACGGCTACTCCTCGGTCTCCCATCGCGGCTACAAGAACTGCATCCTGACCTTTGACGAATGCCGCCTGCCGAAGAGCCAGATCCTCGGCGAACTGCACAAGGGCTTCGACATCGCCAACGACTGGCTTTACGCGACCCGCCTGACGGTCGCTGCAACCTCCGTCGGCCGGGCACGGCGCGCCTTCGACTACGCGCTTTCCTACGCCGCCGAGCGCAAGCAGTTCGGCAAGCCGATCGGAGCCAATCAGGGCGTATCCTTCAAGCTCGCCGACATGATTACCGAAATCGACGCCGCCGACCTTCTCACCCTCTCCGCCGCATGGCGGCTCGATCAGGGATTGCCTTCCAACCGCGAAATTGCCTCGGCCAAGGTCTTCGCCACGGAAATGCTTGCCCGCGTCACCGACGAGGCAATCCAGATCTATGGCGGCATGGGCCTGATGGACGACCTGCCGCTCGCCCGCTTCTGGCGCGACGCCCGCGTCGAACGCATCTGGGACGGCACCTCGGAAATCCAGCGGCACATCATCAGCCGCGAACTGCTTCGACCGCTGGGGGCATGAGGATGGAAGACGTATACCTTCACCCCTCATCCGCCTGCCGGCACCTTCTCCCCGCGAGCGGGGAGAAGGAGGATCGATCGCCAGCGGTGCCGCAAGCCCCTTCTCCCCGCTCGCGGGGAGAAGGTCCCGGTAGGGGGATGAGGGGCATAGACCAAGGTGGCAAGGCATGACCATCCGTCCCCTCGACCGCCTGATCCGCCCGAAATCGATCGCCGTCTACGGCGGCAAGGAGGCACGCAGGGTCATCGAGCAATGCGACAAGATGGGTTTCGCCGGCGAGATCTGGCCGGTTCATCCGAAGCTCGACGAGATCTTCGGCCGCAAATGCTATCGCAGCACCGCCGAACTACCCTCGCCCCCCGATGCATCCTTCGTCGGCGTCAACCGGGCGCTGACCATCGACATCATCCGCGAATTGTCCGCCATCGGCGCAGGTGGTGCGGTCTGTTATGCCTCCGGTTTTCGTGAGGCAATGAGCGAACTGTCTGATGGCGGCGATCTGCAGGAAGCGCTCGTGACCGCCGCCGGCGACATGCCGATCATCGGCCCCAACTGCTATGGCCTGATCAACATGCTGGACGGCGCGCTTCTCTGGCCGGACCAGCACGGCATGGTCCGGGCAACGAAGGGCGTCGCCATCCTTACGCAGTCGTCCAACATCGCCTGCAACATCTCCATGCAGACCCGCGGACTGCCGCTCGCCTACCTGATGACAGCCGGCAACCAGGCGCAGACCGGCCTTTCCGGCCTGGCCTGCGCCGTACTCGAAGACCCGCGCGTGACGGCCGTCGGCCTCCATATCGAAGGTTTCGACGACATCCGCACCCTTGAGCGGCTTGCGCTCCGTGCCCGCGAACTGAAGAAGCCTGTCATCGCACTGAAGGTCGGAAAGTCGGAAGCGGCGCAGAAGGCCACCGTCTCGCACACGGCATCGCTTGCCGGCAACGACGCTGTCTCGAGCGCGGTTCTGGAGCGTCTCGGCATCGGCCGGGTTCATAGCCTGCCGGCCATGCTGGAAACGCTGAAACTGCTGCATCTTTACGGGCCGCTCGCAGATACAGACATTTCCTCCATGAGCTGTTCAGGCGGCGAGGCATCGCTGATGTCGGATGCCGCAGTCGGCCGGAACATCCACTACCGCGACCTGAAGCCCGAACAGCTGGGTCCCCTGCGTGAGAGCCTGGGCGAGATGGTGACGCTCGCCAATCCGCTCGACTACCACACCTTCGTCTGGGGCAATCTGGAACGCCAGACGGCTGCCTTCACCGCAATGATGTCCGGCGGATACACGATGAACCTCGTGGTGCTGGATTTCCCGCGCGGGGACCGTTGCGATTCCTGCGACTGGATGACGACCGTCGATGCCATCGTCGCGGCAGCCCGCACGACAGGCGCGCGCGCCGGCGTCGTCGCCAGCCTCGGCGAGAACATGCCGGAGGACATCGCACTCGGCCTGATGGAAGAAAACGTGGTGCCGTTCTCCGGTATCGACGAGGCGCTGACCGCCGTGGAAATTGCCGGAGCGATCGGCGCAGCCTGGGCAAAGCCGACGCCCGCCCCGTTGATCGACGCGGCCACATCCGTGGGCGAACTGGCGCTGCTCTTCGAGGATACGGCCAAGGCGGAGCTTGCGGTTTTCGGCGTTCCGGTTCCCAAAGGCAAGGTTGTCGCGACACCGGAAGAGGCAGCAAAGGGAGCGGAGGAAATCGGCTTCCCGGTCGTCCTCAAGGGCCTCGGCATTGCTCACAAGACCGAAGCCGGCGCGGTCCTCCTCAATCTTTCCGACGCTGAATCGGTACGTGAAGCAGCGGCGCTAATGGCCGGTGTCGCCACAGGTCTTCTGGTCGAGAAAATGGCGCCGAAACCGGTCGCCGAGATCATCATCGGCGCGATGCGCGATCCGGTGGCCGGCCCTGTGCTGACGATCGGCGCCGGCGGAATTCTCGTTGAACTGCTGGAGGATAGTGCCATGCTGACACTGCCGACGACACCGGAAACCATCCGCGAGACGATCGGACGTCTCAAGGTTTCGAAACTTCTGGACGGTTATCGCGGCGGACCGGCAGGCGATAAGGATGCCTTGGTACAAACGGTCGCAGCCGTGGCACATTATGTCGCAGCCAATGCGTCCAAAGTCGAAGAAGTCGACATTAATCCCGTATTGGTGTTGCCTGCAGGTGCGGGCGTCGTTGCCGTGGATGCCCTGATCCGGAAGAGGAGTTGATTGCATGACCGACCCCATCCGCACCAGACGCGAAGGCGGCATCCTCGAAGTCACCATCGACCGCCCGAAGGCGAACGCCATAGACCTGAAAACCAGCCGCATCATGGGCGAGGTTTTCCGTGATTTCCGCGACGACCCTGAACTGCGCGTCGCCATCGTGACCGCCTCCGGAGAGAAGTTCTTCTGCGCTGGCTGGGATCTGAAGGCCGCTGCAGACGGCGATGCTGTCGACGGCGATTATGGCATCGGCGGCTTCGGCGGCATGCAGGAACTGCGCGACCTCAACAAGCCGATCATTGCCGCCATCAACGGGATCTGTTGCGGCGGTGGTTTCGAGATCGCCCTGTCGACCGATCTCATTCTCGCGGCAGAACACGCGACCTTCGCCCTGCCCGAGATCCGCTCCGGCACCGTGGCGGATGCCGCCTCGATCAAGCTGCCGAAGCGCATCCCCTATCACATCGCCATGGACATGCTGCTGACGGGCCGCTGGCTCGATGTGCAGGAGGGCCATCGCTGGGGCTTCGTCAACGAAATCCTTCCCGCCGACAAGCTGATGGAGCGAGCCTGGGAACTCGCCCGTCTGCTCGAGAGCGGTCCGCCGCTGGTTTACGCGGCCATCAAGGAAATCGTCCGCGACGCCGAAGGCAAGGATTTTCCCGCCGCGATGAACAAGATCACCAAGCGGCAATATCGCACGGTCGACGTGCTCTATTCGAGCGAGGATCAGCTCGAAGGCGCCCGCGCCTTCGCGGAAAAGCGCGATCCCGTGTGGAAAGGCAGATAAAAGAGATCGAGGGAGGCCTTCGGAGACCCGGCCTGATGCCACGGCATCGAAACGGTCCCCGCATCACGGAACAAAAACAACATGCCGGATGCGCCCAACCAACCAGAGAAGGAACAGGCTAATGAACGATTATACGAAATACCTCGCAGGTCGTGTCACATCCGCCGGCATGAACCGTCGTGAATTCATGGGGCGAGCCATGGCCGCGGGCTTGACGCTTACAGCCGCAAGCAGCCTTTTCGCAGCCAACGCCGAAGCCCAGGAGCCCAAGAAGGGCGGCCACCTGAAGCTCGGCCTTGAAGGCGGTTCGGCCACGGACAGCAAGGATCCGGCAAAATTCCTGTCGCAGTTCATGTTCTGCGTCGGCCGTTGCTGGGGCGACATGCTGGTCGAAAGCGATCCGCTGACCGGCGCCGCCGTTCCGGCCCTTGCCGAAAGCTGGGAGCCTTCCGCCGACGCCGCCACCTGGACCTTCAAGATCCGCAAGGGCGTGCAGTTCCACAATGGCAAGGAACTGACGGTTGACGACGTCATCGCCACCCTCAAGCGCCACACCGACGAAAAGTCGGAATCCGGCGCGCTCGGCGTGATGAAGTCCATCAAGGAAATCAAGAAGGACGGCGACGACCTCGTCCTCGTGCTGACCGAGGGCAATGCGGACATGCCGCTGCTCCTCACCGACTATCACCTCGTCATCCAGCCGAACGGCGGCAATGACGATCCGCTGGCCTCTATCGGCACCGGTCCCTACAAGCTGACCAGCTTTGAAGCCGGCGTTCGCGCAACCCTCGAAAAGAACCCGAACGACTGGCGTTCCGACCGCGGCTACGTCGATTCGATCGAGATCATCGGCATGAACGACGCCACCGCCCGCATCGCGGCGCTGTCCTCCGGTCAGGTTCACTACATCAACCGCGTCGACCCGAAGACCGTGGCGCTTCTGAAGCGCGCACCGAATGTCGAGATCCTCAGCACCTCCGGTCGCGGCCACTACGTCTTCATCATGCATTGCAACACCGCGCCGTTCGACAACAACGACCTGCGGCTTGCGCTCAAATACGCCATGGACCGCGAAACCATGGTGGAAAAGATCCTCGGCGGTTACGGCAAGGTCGGTAACGACTTCCCGATCAACAACACCTATGCCCTCTTCCCCGAAGGCATCGAGCAGCGCGCCTACGATCCCGACAAGGCAGCCTTCCACTTCAAGAAGTCTGGCCATTCCGGCTCGGTGCTGCTGCGCACCTCGGAAGTCGCCTTCCCTGGTGCCGTCGATGCGGCCGTTCTCTATCAGGAAAGCGCCAAGAAGGCCGGCATCGACATCGAAGTGAAGCGCGAACCGGGCGACGGCTACTGGTCGAACGTCTGGAACGTCCAGCCCTTCTCCACCTCCTACTGGGGCGGCCGACCGACCCAGGACCAGATGTATTCCACCGCCTATCTTTCGACGGCGGACTGGAACGACACCCGCTTCCTGCGTCCGGACTTCGACAAGCTCCTGCTGCAGGCCCGCTCGGAACTCGACGAGACCAAGCGCAAGGAAATGTATCGTGAGATGGCGATGATGGTCCGCGACGAAGGCGGCCTGATCCTGCCGATGTTCAACGACTTCGTGAACGCCTCCAGCACCAAGCTGAAGGGCTACGTCCACGACATCGGCAACGACATGTCGAACGGCTACGTCGCAACCCGCGTCTGGCTTGAAAGTTGACGAAAATGAGGCAGGGCCGCATGATGCGTCCCTGACATTTCACAGGGATCCGCGTCCGGGCACGGTCGCGGGTCCCGCTCGATTTTCAATAAAGCCTTATCGGAGCCCATGACCCAGTTGCCTGACGCCGGTTCGCCGTCACTCAGATTCCGCGAACGATATCCGCTGGTTGCGCTGATCTTGCAGCGCTTCCTCCTCAGTCTCGGCCTGCTGATCGCCGTATCCATGTTGATCTATGGCGGTGTGGAAGCCCTGCCGGGTGACTTCGCGACGACCTATCTCGGCCAGTCCGCCACGCCGCAGGCCGTTGCCAACATCCGTTCGGAACTTGGCCTCGACCGGCCCATAGTCACCCGCTATTTCGAGTGGCTGGGCAACGCTTTGCATGGCGATTTCGGCACCTCCTGGGCAAGCCGCAATTCCGTGACGGAGCAGATCGGCAAGCGCCTCGGCAACTCGCTGGCTCTTGCGGGACTGGCAGCGATCATATCCGTGCCGCTGGCCGTCGGGCTCGGCATGCTGGCGGTGCATTTCCGCAACCGGCTGCCCGACCGCATCATCAACATCGTCTCGCTGGCGGCCATCTCGCTTCCCGAGTTCTTCATCGGCTACCTGCTGATCCTCTTCTTTGCCATCAACTTCGGCATCGCGACCTTTCCGGCAACCGTGCATGACGGCATGACCATATCCGAACGCCTGCAGGCCATGGCGCTGCCCACGGCAACGCTGGTCCTCGTCGTTCTCGCCCACATGATGCGCATGACCCGCGCCGCGATCCTGTCGGTCATGTCGTCGGCCTATATGGAAACGGCGGAACTGAAGGGCCTCTCCGCCTTCCGCGCCATCGTAAAGCACGCCGCACCCAACGCGCTCGCCCCCATCGTCAACGTCGTAGCCCTCAACCTCGCCTATCTCGTGGTCGGCGTCGTCGTGGTCGAGGTGGTCTTCGTCTATCCCGGCATGGGCCAGTACATGGTCGACGCGGTGACCGTCCGCGACATGCCCGTCGTACAGGCCTGCGGCCTCATCTTCGCCGCCGTCTACATCTTCCTGAACATGCTGGCCGATATCATCGCGATCATCGCCAATCCGAGACTGAGGCATCCGCGATGAGGCTGAGAGATATCCCTGTTAGCGCCTGGGTCGGCATCCTCGGTATCCTCCTGGCCTTTATCTGTGCGGTCTTCGCACCCTTCATCGCTCCCTTCGGCGAACGCGAGATCGTCGGCGGCGTCTGGGAACCGATGGGCGGCGCTTATCCGCTCGGCACCGACAATCTCGGCCGCGACCTCCTTTCGCGCATGATCTTCGGCGCCCGCACGACCCTGTTCGTGGCGCTTGCCGCCACCGTGTTGTCTTTCTCGCTCGGCATTTTCCTGAGCTTTACGGCAGCAGTGTCGCGCGGCCTGATCGACCAGACACTGTCACGCTTCAACGACCTGATGATGTCGATCCCCACGCTGATCTTCGCACTGGTCGTTCTCGCCGTGCTGCCGCAGAACCTGTTCGTCCTGATCCTCGTCATGGCGATCCTCGACAGTACCCGCGTCTATCGCCTCGGCCGCGCCGTGGCGCTCGATGTCGCGGTCATGGAATTCGTGGAGGCGGCAAGGCTTCGCGGCGAAGGCAAGCTCTGGATCATCTTCCGGGAAATCCTGCCCAACACGCTTTCGCCGCTTCTGGCCGAATTCGGCCTGCGCTTCGCCTTCTCCATCCTGTTCCTTTCCACCCTCTCCTTCCTCGGCCTCGGCATCCAGCCGCCGGCCGCCGACTGGGGCGGCATGGTGAAGGACAACAAGGACGGCATCATTTTCGGCATTTCCGCAGCCCTCGTTCCGGGCTCGGCCATCGCCGCCCTTGCCGTCTGCGTCAACCTGGTGGTCGACTGGCTGCTGAAACGAACCTCCAGCCTGAAGGGAGGCCGCGGCGATGCCTGAACTTCTTTCCGTCCGCAATCTCAAGATCGAAGCCACCAGCTATCCGCCGGGCGAGCCGCCGAAGAATGTCACCATCGTCGAAGGCGTCTCCTTCGATCTGCAGAAGGGCAAGGTTCTCGGCCTGATCGGCGAATCCGGCGCCGGCAAGTCCACCATCGGCCTGTCAGCACTGGCCTATGGCCGAGGCGGCGTGCGCATCACCGGCGGCGAAGTGCTGCTGGACGGCAACAATATCCTGGCGCTCGACAAGAGTGGCATCCGCAAGGTGCGCGGCGCCCGCGTCTGTTATGTGGCGCAATCCGCCGCAGCCGCCTTCAACCCGGCCCACAAGCTGGGTGATCAGGTGATCGAGGCGACACTCACCCACAGGCTGATGACCGTCGAGGAAGCCCGCGCCCGCGCCGTATACCTCTTCGGCGTGCTCGGACTGCCCGACCCGGCGCACTTCGGCGACCGTTATCCGCATCAGGTATCCGGCGGCCAGCTGCAGCGCGCCATGACGGCGATGGCGCTCTGCCCGAACCCCGAACTGATCGTCTTCGACGAGCCGACGACGGCCCTCGACGTCACCACCCAGATCGACGTGCTGGCAGCGATCAAGCACGCCATCGAGGAAACCCACACCGCAGCACTCTACATCACCCATGACCTCGCGGTCGTCGCTCAGATCTCCGACGACATCATGGTGCTGCGCCACGGCAAGACCATCGAATATGGCACCGCGCAGCAGATTATCGAGGAGCCACGGCAGGACTACACCCGCGCTCTGGTGAATGTCCGTCAGGCGAAGAAGGACGAAGCCGCGGAACAGTCGAGCGCGCTGCTCAAGGTCGAGAACATCACAGCCGGTTATCCGAACGGCTTCCGGGTTCTGCACGATGTCTCGCTGCATTTGCCGAAGGGCCAGACGCTGGCCGTCGTCGGCGAAAGCGGCTCGGGCAAGTCGACGCTCGCCCGCGTCATTACCGGCCTCCTGCCCCCTCTTCAGGGCAGCATCAGCTTCGACGGACGCCAGTTGCCGCCGGCGCTTGCCGGCCGCTCGCGCGATGACCTGCGCCGCATCCAGCTCATCTACCAGATGGCCGATACGGCGATGAACCCGCGCCAGACCGTGCGCGACATCATCGGCCGTCCACTGACCTTCTATTACGGCCTCCACGGCGCGGCGAAGACCGCCCGGGTGAAGGAGCTGCTGGAACAGATCGAAATGGGCTCCGGCTTCGTCGACCGCTTCCCGGCGGAGCTTTCAGGCGGCCAGAAGCAGCGCGTGGCGATTGCCCGGGCGCTCGCAGCGAAGCCCGAACTGCTGCTCTGCGACGAGCCGACCTCGGCGCTCGATCCGCTGGTGGCAGAGGGCATCCTGAAGCTCCTCATGCGCCTGCAGGAGGAAACCCAGCTTTCCTATGTCTTCATCACCCATGACATCGCCATCGTCCGCGCCATTGCAGACAGCGTGGCAGTCATGCACAAGGGCCGCCTCGTGCGCTTTGGCCCGAAGTCAAAAGTGCTGGAGCCTCCCTTCGACGACTACACTGACCTTCTCCTCAAGTCCGTCCCGGAAATGGAAATCGGCTGGCTGGAAAAGGCGTTGGCGACACGAAAGATGGCAAGCGCCGGAAATTGAAGCATCTACTTGATTCGGCATTCGTCTACGCCAAAAGTTGAAGAGCAGCAGACCAATATAATCTGCACTTGCAGCAAACACTTGTTGCAATGCGGCAATGCATTGGAATAGTCTTAAACCATAGGTATCAGCGACGTATATACTCAATCATCTATTTCATCATTGAGTGCAGTTTTTTCGGGAGCATCCATTTGTGATGATACGGTTTATTTCACTGGACTCCCTTCGAGGCGTTGCGGCCTTGACCGTGGTTCTTCACCACATCTTTCTGACGTTCCCGCAAGCCATCATGCCGTTGGATCTTACCAGCCTTCCGGTCTGGCTGGACCCGGTCACCTATCTGCGCTATTCGCCGCTGCGCACCATTGTGGGCGGAAGGCCTGCAGTCATTCTTTTCTTCGTTTTGAGCGGTTTCGTGCTGGCCCTGCCCTTTGCCGCCGGCCGGACGGTTCCTTACGGCGGCTATCTGGTGAAGCGATTTTGCCGCATCTACATTCCCTTCGCGGTTTCCATCGCCTTCGCGGCACTGCTCGCTTCGCTCGCACCAACGGGACCGGTTCAGGGGCTGAGCGAGTGGTTCAACCTGAAATCATGGACGGAACCGGTCAGCTTCCGTTTCATTCTCGTCCATCTCCTGATGCTCGGCACGCCATCCACCATGGACCTCAACAACGTCATGTGGAGCCTGGTGCATGAGATGCGGATTTCGCTGATCTTTCCCCTGATCGCGCTCTTTCTCATCCGCGCCAGACGGGTAGCGCTGCCGTCGTTCTTCATGATCTGGCTGGTTGCAACCGCAATCATCATCCTGCTTCGGCCGGATCCCCTGACGCGTTCGCTCCTCGAGACCGCTGTCTATACCCTGTTCTTTGCAATCGGAGCACAAATGGCGATCGACAAGGATCGCATCATGCAGGTCATGTCCTATCTTAGCCGGCCGGCGCTGTGGAGCGGAGTGGCGCTTGCCTTCACGCTGTTCGCCGTGCCGCCGGGGTTGCCGGGAGCGGAACTTCTGTATGGCCTCGCATCGATCATGGTGGTCGCGGCAGCACTTGGCAACAACGGGTTCCGCACGGCGCTGGAGCATGATGGTTGTCAGTGGCTGGGCAGGATCTCCTACAGCCTCTACCTGTTTCACCTTCCGATCCTGCTGTTCCTGTTCCGCTGGTTCTACGGCGAGGTTCATCCCGCGCTCATCATCGTCGCGGCCCTTGCGATCATCATGCCGGTCGCCGCCCTGGCCTACAAATGCGTGGAGGTTCCCTCCATGACCCTCGGCCGGCGGCTTAGCGCAATGCTCTCACCCGAGACCGGAAAGGTCAGGCAAACAGGCGGTATTACCTGAAGCTGCGCAGACGGCATGATCGAAGGCTATACCGGCCTGGCTCAATATTCCGTCGGCACAGTGAGAACGTCTGCCGACGGCCCCTCGAGAAAGGTCCTGACCGTCGGCGGCAGATGCCGCGATGAAAGCGGCAGGACACCGCAGCGCGACAGCATCTGGCGGATATCCGGTTCCCGCCCGATATAGCGCCAGATCATCCGCGATGCATAAGGTAGGTTTTCCTTTCGCCATGACACGCCCATTGTCGTACCGCGCAGATAGACCCGCTGATGGGCTTCGAATGGCATCAGGATCGTCTGCGACAGCATCGTGTTGCGTCCGATGTTGCGCTCGGTGATGAAGATGCGGTTGCGCCAGAACGCCGCCAGTCCGACATATTTCGAAAACTGCAGGATCTCCCGCTCGGCATCGCGGATACGCTCCACCGAGCGAACGCGGATCAGCCCCTCCTCCTCGTAGAGCCGGCTGTAGGAACAGACCACCAGCCCCGGCCACGACGGCGACAGATGATACGTCTGGTAATATCCGACATGCCGACGCAACGCCGCGATATCGCCCGGAAATCCCTGAAAGACATCGACGACGCCCTCCGCTCCCCCGAGCGAAGGCCTGCGAAGCTTCTGCCCGAAGGAACGCTCCGGCAGCTGGAAATCTGCCGGCGTCAGGCCGAAGAACGCAGCGATCCGCGCCAGATTGTGGGCAGACGGCTTTGCCTCGCCGTTGATGTAGCGATTGAACTGCTGGCGGTTGATCCCGATCTCCCGGCACACCTGGGAGATCGAGCGTTGTGTCGAGCAAGCTGTCCGGAGGTTATCGACAAGGGCATCCATTTTCGATTCCATGCGCGAATTGAGCACAGGATACATAGCGTAAACCAGCGTAAAAGCGCGTCAGATAGCGAAATTGCGCGCCGCATTTGCCGCGATACGGTCAGCCCCGGATTTGAAACAAAAAGGGGAACCGACCATGTCCGACTTCACCAGAAACACCACCAGCCTCATCCTGCCTGCGAGCGTCAGCCGCCGCGGTTTCCTCGGCGGCACGGCGGCCCTTGGCGGCCTTGCTGCCTTCGGCGGTGCCCTTCTTCCCCAGTCCGCGCGGGCACAGGAAGCCAAGCGCGGCGGCCATCTCAAGCTCGGCCTCAAGGGCGGCGCGACGAGCGACGTGCTTGACCCCGCAAGCTACAGCGCCTCCGTTCTCTTCGTGGTCGGTCGCCTCTGGGGCGACACCCTCGTCGAGTCGGATCCGAAGACCGGCGCTCCGCTGCCCGCACTCGCCACCTCGTGGGAGCCTTCCGCTGACGCCTCCGTCTGGACCTTCAAGATCCGCAGCGACGTTGCCTTCCATGACGGCAGCAAGATGACCGTCTCCGACATCGTCGCCACGCTGAAGCGCCACTCCGATGCAAACTCCAAGTCCGGCGCGCTCGGCCTGCTTTCCTCCATCACCGCCATCGAGGAAAAGGCCGGCGATCTCATCCTGACACTCAAGGAAGGCAATGCCGACCTGCCGCTGATGCTGACCGACTATCACCTGATCATCCAGCCCAAGGGCGGCGTCGAGAACCCGGCCGCCGCCATCGGCACCGGCCCTTATGTCCTGAAGAGCTTCGAGGCAGGCGTCCGCGCGACCTTCGAGAAGAACGCAAGCGACTGGCGCTCCGATCGCGGTTTTGTCGACAGCGTCGAGATCATCGTCATGAACGATGCGACGGCCCGCATCGCTGCCCTCTCCTCCGGTCAGGTCCACTTCATCAACACCGTGGACCCGAAGACCGTGCCGCTCCTCAAGCGCGCGCCGAAGGTCGAGATCGTGCGCAGCTCCGGCAAGGGCTTCTACAGCTTCCTGATGCATTGCGACACGGCACCGTTCGACAACAACGACCTGCGTCTTGCCCTGAAATACGCCGTCGACCGTCAGGCGATCCTCGATCAGGTTCTCGGTGGCTTCGGCACGCTCGGCAACGATTATCCGGTCAACGGCAACTATGCTCTCGCGCCCGAAAACATCGAGCAGCGCTTGTATGACCCGGACAAGGCGGCCTTCCACTTCAAGAAGTCCGGCCTCGACCGCCCGGTCCTGCTGCGCACGTCCGACGCGGCCTTCCCCGGCGCTGTCGATGCCGCCATCCTCTTCCAGGAAAGCGCCAAGAAGGCCGGCATCGAGATCGAGGTGAAGCGCGAGCCGGAAGACGGCTACTGGACCAACGTGTGGAACGCCCAGCCCTTCTGCGCATCCTACTGGGGCGGCCGCCCGACTCAGGATTCCCGCTACTCCACCTCCTATCTGTCGACGGCGGAATGGAACGATACCCGTTTCAAGCGCGAGGATTTCGACAAGATGCTGCTCGAGGCGCGCTCCGAACTCGACGACACCAAGCGCAAGGCGCTCTACCACAGCATGGCGCTGATGGTGCGCGACGAAGGCGGCCTGATCCTGCCGGTGTTCAACGACTACATCATGGCGGCTTCGAACACGCTCAAGGGCTTTGTCGATGATATCGGTAATGACATGTCGAACGGCTATATCGGTAGCCGCGTCTGGTTCGACGCCTGAGAACGCAGGATAGGAAGTCCATCATGTCTGGCATACGCCCATTCCAAGTCATCGAGAACCAGTGGATCATCCTGAAGGACGGCACACGCCTTGCCGCCCGCATCTGGATGCCGGACGGGGCGGAAGCCGATCCCGTGCCGGCGGTTTTCGAGTTCCTGCCTTATCGCAAGCGCGACGGAACCTGCCTGCGGGACGAGTCGACCTATCCGTCTTTCGCGGAGGCCGGCATTGCCGGCGTCCGCGTCGACATCCGGGGCTCCGGTGAATCGGATGGCGTCATCGATGGCGAGTACACCCCGCTGGAACTCGCCAATGCCTGCGAACTCATCGCCTGGATCGCCGAGCAGCCGTGGTCGAACGGCTCGGTCGGCATGATGGGAATTTCCTGGGGTGGCTTCAACTGCCTGCAGGTGGCCGCGATGCGGCCGCCTGCGCTCAAAGCGGTCATCTCTATCGCCTCGACCACCGACCGCTACAACGACGATATCCACTACAAGGACGGCTGCCATCTCTCGGCCCAGCTTTCCTGGGCGGCAACCATGCAGGGCTATCAGGCCCGCTCGCCCGACCCGGCGCTCGTCGGCGACCGCTGGAAGGAAATGTGGCTCGAGCGACTGGAAAACGAACCCTTCTTCATGGAGGAATGGCTCACGCATCAGCGCCGTGACGACTTCTGGAAACACGGCTCGATCTGCGAAGATTTTTCCGCCTTCCAGGTGCCCGCGCTGGTGATTGCCGGCTGGGCGGACGGCTATCGCAATACGCCGCTCAAGGCCGCGGAAGGCCTCGGCCCCAAGGCCAAGGCACTGATCGGCCCATGGGTCCACAAATATCCGCATTTCGCCTGGCCGAAGCCCCGCGCCGATTTCCTCGGCGAGGCGATCCGCTGGTGGAACCGCTGGCTGCGTGACGAAACGAACGGCATCGAGGATACGCCGCAGGTACGCGCCTATATCATGGACGGCATCCGCCCCGCCCCACGCCGCGACTTCGACCCCGGTCGCTGGATCGCCAAGGCGACATGGAGCGAGCCGGAATATCAGTCCTTCGCAATAGACGCCCATGGAACACTCGTCACCGGCAATCCGGCTGGAGCGGGCGCTGGAGACATCTTCCTGAAGTCGCCGCTCGATACCGGCACAGCCTCGGGCGAATGGTTTACCCTGAAGCCCGATGCGGAAATGGCAATCGACCAGCGCAGCGACGACGCCGGTTCCCTCTGCTTCGAGACCGCGCCGCTCACACAGGATGTCGACTACCTCGGCCGTCCCGTTCTGACCTTGGAAGTGGCCTGCGACGCGGACTGGGCCAACCTGATTGCCCGCGTCGTCGATGTCCATCCCGATGGCACCGCCTATCGCGTCTCGTTCGGTGTCCTCAATCTGGCGCATCGCGAAAGCAATGAAAATCCCAAGGCGATGCCGCATGGCAAGAAGGTCAAGGTGACCGTGACGCTCGACGCCTGCGGTTATCGTTTCCGGGCCGGTCACAGGATCCGCGTCGCGCTTTCGACCGCCTATTGGCCGATGGTGCTCCCGGCGCCCTTCGATCCGGGGCTGACAGTCGATACGGCCAGCCTGTCGCTCGCCCTGCCCCTCCTCGGCGCTCATGATGAAATCGCGGTGAAGGAGCCGGACAATCCGGACCCGTTGCCGAAATACATCAGCCATGAACCGGGCGAGACCCAGCGGCAGGTGCTGCGCGATCTCTCCGGCAACAGCACGACCTACTATCTGCTGGAGGATACAGGCCTTTCCGAACATCCGGACACCGGCCTCTCCACCCGCCAGATCCACGAGGAAGCCTGGTCGATCACGCCCGGTGATCCGCTGTCCATGGCGGGAACCTCGACCTGGACCTGCGATATGGTTCGTCCCGGCTGGACGGTTCGCTCGGTCGCAACCTCGACCATGACCTGCACCGAGACCGAATGGCTGATCGAGGCGCATGTGACGGCCCACGAAGGCCATGCACTTGTCTTTGAGCGACATTTCGAGCGCCGTATCGCACGTGATTTCATGTGATCGACGTGCTTTGATATCTCGCCGCCGGAATCTCGGCGGCGAGTCTGAAGGAGAGCTTCATGAAGGCGATGCTTTACGAGCGTTTCGGCGAATCCCCTGAGGTGATCGATGTTCCCGATCCGTCGCCGCCGCAAGCCGGTGTCGTCCTCAGCATCACCGCGACAGGCCTCTGCCGCAGTGACTGGCACGGCTGGAAGGGACACGACTCCGATATCAACCTGCCGCATGTCCCCGGCCACGAATTCGCCGGTGTGGTCGAGGCTGTCGGACCGGAAGTGAAACGCTTCAAGGTCGGCGACCGCGTGACCGTACCTTTCGTCTCCGGCTGCGGCCATTGCTACGAATGCAAATCGGGTAACAGCCAGGTCTGCGAGGGACAGTTCCAGCCCGGCTTCACCCATTGGGGCAGCTACGCCGAGCTCATGGCGCTCGATTACGCCGACCACAATCTCGTGAAACTCCCCGATGCAATCGATGACGCAACGGCGGCAAGTCTCGGCTGCCGCTTCGCAACCTCGTTTCGCGCTGTCGTCGACCAAGGGCGGCTCAAGGGCGGCGAGTGGCTGGCGGTGCACGGCTGCGGCGGCGTCGGCCTTTCCGCCATCATGATCGGCAAGGCGCTCGGCGCCAACGTCGTGGCAATCGACATCTCCGAGGAAAAACTCGCTCTGGCCCGCTCGCTCGGCGCTTCCGTCACGATCAACTCGACGCGGGAGACGGACGTGCCCGTTGCCGTGCGCGACGCCACCGGCGGCGGCGTTCACGTCTCCATCGATGCGCTCGGACATCCCACCACCTGCTGCAATTCGATCGTCAACCTGCGCCGGCGCGGTCGCCACGTTCAGGTTGGCCTGATGCTCGCCGATCACGCAACGCCGCAATTGCCCATGGACCGCGTCATCGCCCACGAACTGGAGATCTACGGCAGCCATGGCATGCAGGCCTGGCGCTATGACGCGATGCTCGCGATGATCGAAGCCGGCACATTGCAGCCACAGAAACTGATCGGCAGGCACATATCGCTGACGGAAGCGGTCCCCGCCCTGATGGCCATGGACAGCTTCGCCGAAAACGGCATCACGATCATCGACCGGTTCGAGTAAAATACGCTGCGGCGGCGCAGCATGTCGCTCGCCGCAGCCCTTTAAACCCCATTAAAATTAACGGATTATTTTTAGTTATTTCGCATAAACATGAGTGTTCACATCTCGCGTCGTCCGGAGATTTTCCCTCATGTCCATGCTTTCCCTCGGCCTCGGTTCTGATGCCTCCCGCATCGTCGAGGCGTTGAACCGTTCGCTCGCCATCATCGAGTTCGATCTGGAAGGTAACATCCTCGACGCCAACGACAATTTCTGCCGCGTAATGGGCTATCAGAAGAGCGAGATCGTCGGCCGGCATCACCGCATTTTCGTCGATCCGGCAGAAGCGAACTCGCCTGCCTACCGCGAATTCTGGCGCAAGCTCGCAGGCGGCAAATTCGATCAGCAGCAGTACAAGCGCATCGGCAAGGGCGGACGGACTGTCTGGATCGAGGCGACCTACAACCCGGTCTTCCGCGGCAGCAAGCCTTACAAGGTGGTGAAGACCGCGACCGACATCACCGCCGCAAAGCTTCAATCTCTGGATAGCACCGGCAAGATCTCGGCGCTCTCACGCTCGCAGGCGATTATCGAATTCACGCCCAAGGGCGAAATCATCTCGGCCAACGAGAACTTTCTCGGCCTGATGGGTTATAGCCTGCAGGAGATCAAGGGCCGCCATCATTCCATGTTCTGCGAACAGGAATACGCCAACTCCACCGACTACAGCGCCTTCTGGAACAGCCTTGCCTCCGGCGAGTTCCAGTCCGACCAGTTCACTCGCGTAAACAGGAACGGCGAAAAGGTTCATATTCAGGCGACCTACAATCCGATCCTGGATGAGACCGGCAAGGTCTGGAAGGTCGTGAAGTTCGCCAACGACGTCACCGGCCGCGTCCGGGCCATGGACGAACTTGCAGCAGGCCTCCATCGGCTGGCCGACTGCAATATCCGCATGACGATGGACCATCCGTTCTCTTCGGAATTCGAGCCCCTGCGCCACGACTTCAACATCTCCATCGCCAAGTTTCAGGAGACGCTGGTCGAGGTTCTCGCCGAAACGGCACAGCTCAAGTCCAACAGCGCCGAAATGCGCGAAGGTTCCGAGCATCTGGCCAATCGGTCCGAGCAGCAGGCCTCTTCGCTCGAAGAGACCTCCGCCGCGCTGGAGCAGATCACCGCCACCATCAGGGAATCCACCAACCGGACGAACGACACCCGCTCGCTGGTCCGTGACGCCCACAAGGCGGCAACGGCTTCCGTGGAAGTGGTGAAGTCGACGGTCGCCGCCATGGGGCGCATCGAAGGCGCCTCCAAGGAAATCGCCAACATCATCGACGTCATCGACGAGATTGCCTTCCAGACGAACCTGCTGGCCCTCAATGCCGGCGTCGAAGCCGCACGCGCAGGCGAAAGCGGCAAGGGCTTTGCCGTCGTGGCGCAGGAAGTTCGCGAACTGGCACAGCGTTCGGCCAAGGCCGCTCAGGAGATCGCGCAGCTCATCACCCACTCCTCCGACGAGGTGAAGGAAGGTGTAAGGCTCGTGGCCGACACCGGCGACGCGCTGAACCGCATCGAGACCTTCGTCCACTCGATCGATCTGAACGTGGAAGCAATCGCGACCGCCGCCGTTGAACAGTCTCGTCGGCTGTCCGAGATCAGCACGGCCGTCAACGCTCTCGATCAGGTAACCCAGCAGAACACTTCCATGGTTGGCAGCATGAAGGGCATCAGCCTCGCGCTCGCCGAAGGTGCGGAGAAGCTCGTCGTGCTGGTCAACCGCTTCAAGCTGAACCGGCGCAAGATCATTCGCGAAACGGGTGAGTCCATACCTGCAACGGCGCACGCACGCCGGGCAGCCTGATCGGGATCAGGAGAACATCCGCGTCTCGTTCTGCCTGCTTCCGGCACTGAGTTCCCGAAGCAGGCGCAACGCCCTCTCGGCATCGACTGCGGGCACGAAGATATGGTCGTGGTAGAAAGCCGCGACGACGTTCGCGGCTATTCCGTTTCGTGCGAGTTCACCTGAAACGGCAGCGGTCAACCCCACGGCTTCCAGCGAGGAATGCACATCGAGCGTGATCTGCCTCAACGGCGTCCCGCCAGCCAGTCCGTGCTCCCTCGCCTTGTCCTCGGAGAGGATCAGCGTCAGCCCTTCCGTCTCCCGAAAGGTTCCCACCGGATCCAGTGCGGCGAGGTCCAGCGCGTGTCCCGCTGATGCATGCACGAACACGAAGAGACCGGAAGTCAACCGCGGCTCCATCTCCGCCAGAAGCTGCGCCGGGTCGATGATGCCGCTATTCATCGCCAATTCCCCATGTTTTCAGGGCATTTCGGCCCGGCGTGGCCATGAAATGGCTTGCAATACCGGCCGCTTTGCCGCATTCCCGGCCCGGCGCGCTCGATGCGCTGTATTTCAGGACTCCTCGCATGAACTCCCTCCCATTGACGCAGACCAAATCCCGCCCCCTCGACGGCCGCGACTACAAGACGCTTGGCCTTTCCGCACTCGGTGGCGCTCTCGAATTTTATGATTTCATCATCTTCGTCTTCTTTGCAACGGTGATCGGCAAGCTGTTCTTCCCCGAGGGCATGCCGGACTGGCTGGTTCTGATCCAGACCTTCGGCATCTTCGCCGCAGGTTATCTGGTGCGCCCGATCGGCGGCATCGTTCTCGCGCATTTCGGCGACCGTTTCGGCCGCAAGAAGGTTTTTGCCTTTTCCATCCTGCTGATGGCGCTCTCGACGCTCGGCATGGCGCTGATGCCGACCTATCACAGCATCGGTGTTGCAGCCCCCGTCCTGCTCATCGTGCTGCGCATGCTGCAGGGTGCCGCAATCGGCGGCGAGGTTCCGGGAGCATGGACCTTCGTGGCCGAGCATGTGCCCGCTCGCCGCACCGGCCTTGCCTGCGGCATCCTCACTTCGGGGCTTTCGCTTGGCATCCTTCTCGGATCGCTCATCGCCACGCTGATCAACACCGTCTTCGTTCCCGAGGAGGTGACTGACTATGCCTGGCGCATCCCCTTCCTGCTCGGCGGCATCTTCGGCCTCATCGCCGTCTATCTCCGCCGCTGGCTGGAAGAGACACCGGTCTTCGCAGAAATGAAGCGCAGCAACGCGCTTTCCGCCAGCCTGCCGCTCAAGGCCGTGCTGCGCGACCATCCGCGCGCGGTCATCATCTCCGTGCTGCTGACCTGGGTTCTTTCGGCAGCGATCGTGGTAACCACGCTGATGACGGCGACCTTCCTGCAGAAACTCTACGGCTACACCGCCCGCGAGTCGCTGGCCGCAACCTCCTTCGGCACGCTCTTCCTGATGATCGGCGTGGTCGCCGCAGGCGCCCTGATCGACCGCGTCGGCAGCGGCCGGTTCTTCACTTTCGGCAGCATCTTCTTCGGCGTCGCGACCTTTGCCTTCTACACCTATGCGGCAACGTCGCTCGAAATCCTCTTCGCGCTCTATGCCGTGATGGGCCTCTCTGTCGGAATGGTCGGAGCGGTTCCCTATGTGATGGTGCGCGCCTTCCCGGCCCCGGTCCGTTTCTCCGGCCTGTCGTTCTCCTACAACATTTCCTATGCCGTCTTCGGCGGGCTGACACCGATCGCAGTTACCACCATGCTCGCCGTCAACCCCATGGCCCATGCATGGTATCTGCTGTTCGTGGCGGCACTGGCCTTCGCCATCGGCATCTATCTGCTGATCCACGGCGACAAGGTCGAGGCCCACGGCGCAGAGCAGGAAACCCCGGCCCGCGCCGCGGCCTGATATCAGACCGTCCCCGCCAGCCGGGATACGGCAAGACAAAGGGCGTCGAAGCCATCTTCGGCGCCCTTGCTCATATGGCGGGCACGCAGCCATGCGTGCACCATCTGCGGTTCCTCGCGAAACCACACATTGACCCCGTCCTCGACCAGACGCGCCGCGTAAAGACGGGCATCGTCCCTGAGCGGATCGAAATGCGCCGCCGTCACATAGGTTCGCGGCAACCCCGCAAAGTTGTCGGAGAGCAGCGGAAAGGCCACCACGTCATCCGCCGGCGCCTTGAGAACCTCGCGATAGTAGCGGACATCGGCCGTCGAAAGCCCCGGAGCCTCGCTCATTTCGACATAGGAACCGGTAATGAGGTCGCCGCCGAGGCCCGGATAGATCAGCGCCTGTCCGAGGATCTGCTCCGTCCGACCCTCGTCCCGCGCCCGGATGGTGAGCCCTGCGACGAGATTAGCGCCGGCGCTGTCACCGATCAGCACCAGCCTGTCGCCATCGGCGATCAATGCGTCGAGAACCGCCTGACAATCCTCATGCTGCGCCGGCCAGACATGTTCCGGCGCCAGCCGATAGTCGATCGCGGTGAGTTCCGCCCCGACACGATCCGAAATCTCGGCGCAAATGGCGTCATGGCTTTCGAGCGAGCCGACCACGAAACCGCCGCCGTGAATATAGACCAGCCTCACGGCGGTCCTCACCTGCGCCGGACGATAGAGACGCACCGGCACGCCGGCCACCTCTCCGTTGAGCTTGACCAGCCCCTCTGGCAACGCAGGAGAGAACTGGGCGCACAAGGCGTTGTACCAGATACGCTGCTGGACGATCGGGGCATCGACCGCATCGGGTGGATAGAAGCTGTCGCATTTTTCGAGAAAGGCGAGAATGCCCGGTTCCGTAGGCATGGGTTTCATCGGTCCGTCTCCCTTGGCAAGATGCGGTGGATCGCATGACATTTTTCATGGTCATGCCCATCCTACCGGATCATCATCCGCACCATCCGAGTCGTTGTGACTCCGATTGATCCGAAATGCTCCTCCATTTGCGTCCTTGAGAGTTCCAGACATGGCTTTTTCCATCGATATCCTCGACACCATCACCGATCCCGGCAAGGCCGGCCGCCCGAACGAGGACAGGTTCGGATTCAACCCCGATGCCGCCTTCGTTCTGGATGGCGCGACCGGGCTCGGCGACAGGCAGTTCATGGAAGGCCATGGCAGCGATGCGGCATGGATGGCGGAATTCGCGGCAACCCGGCTCGGAGAAAGACTTGACGGTGTCGCTGACGTTGCGGAAACCGTCCGGGCGGTATCCTCCGAAGCGCGCGATAGCTTTCATGCCATCGCCGGCGAGCAGCCGCGTTATGCATGGCCAAGCAGCAGCCTGACCGGCCTGCACCGTACGCCCTCTGGTTTCGAATATTTCGGACTGGGCGACAGCTGCCTCTACCTGCTCCATGACGACGGCCACGGCGATTTCGTGATCCCCATCCCCGGCGCTTATGAATGGGAACAGCTTGCCGCGCAGAGGCATATCGAGCGCACCGGCGGCATCGGCGCGTCCGGCAGCGCCGTCGGCGACCCCACGACGCTGGAGGACCTGCGCAAGGGCCGCTCGCGGCACAACACGACGGAAAGCAATGTGTGGACCTTTGGCATGGTGCCGGAAGCGGCCGACCATCTATACCGGAGACCAATCGAAATCACCGGTGGCGCAACGGCAATCCTCTGCTCGGATGGCCTCGCCGACCTCGTTGCCCTCTACAAGATCTACGATCCCGCCGGTCTGGTGCGGCGTGCCGAAACCGAGGGGCTGTTGCCTCTGATCGAGGAACTGCGCCGCTTCGAAAGGGAAATCGACCCCGATGGCCTCAGATTTCCCCGCTTCAAGCAAAGCGACGATACCACAGCTATCCTTTTGCGATTGAAGGCCTGACGAGACGCCCGGAAAACGCTTCAGGCTCAACAGGATAGCGAGAAAGGCGGAATCTTTTTCGCAAGACGTTCAGACCACGACGGAAAAGCGCGCCCCTCATCCCCCTGCCGGGACCTTCTCCCCCTAAACGGGGAGAAGGAAAATCGCGGATGTCTCGTGCACCCTTTGCCAGCCTGTTGGGCGCGCGACCAATCAGGCGGCTGCGGTTTCCACCGCCTTCGGCACATAGTTCAGAACCGGCCCGAGCCAGCGCTCGACCTCCCTGACTTCCATGCCCTTGCGAGCGGCATAGTCCTCGACCTGATCCCGCTCGACCTTGGCGACGCCGAAATAATAGCTCTCGGGATGGCCGATATAGATGCCGGATACGGAGGAACCGGGCCACATGGCGTAGCTCTCGGTCAGCTCTACGCCGGTCGCCTTTTCCGCATCCAGCAGCCGGAACAGCGTCGTCTTTTCGGTGTGGTCGGGCTGGGCCGGATAACCCGGAGCCGGACGGATACCGCCGTAGGCCTCGCCGACAAGTTCGTCGCTGCTGAAGTTCTCATCCGGCGCATAGCCCCAGAACTCCCGGCGCACCCGCTCGTGCATCCGCTCGGCGAAGGCTTCGGCAAAACGGTCCGCCAGTGCCTTGACCAGAATGGACGAGTAGTCGTCATTCGCCCGCTCGAACCGCTCGGCAATGGCGATTTCCTCGAAACCGGCCGTCACCACGAAGCCGCCGACATAATCGGCAACGCCGCTACCCTCAGGCGCGACGAAATCCGAGAGCGCCACGTTCGGCCGGCCGTCGCGCTTCGACAACTGCTGGCGCAGGGTGAAGAAGGTCGCAAGCTCCTCGGCACGCGTCTCGTCGGTGAACAGCCGGATATCGTCACCCACCACATTCGCGGGCCAGAAGCCGATGACGGCCCGCGGCCGGAACCACTTCTCATCGATGATCTTCTTCAGCATGGACTGGGCGTCGGAAAAGAGCTGGCGCGCGGCCTCGCCCTGCTTTTCGTCTTCGAGAATGGCCGGATAGCGGCCCTTCAGCTCCCATGTCTGGAAGAAAGGCGTCCAGTCTATGTAGCGGGCAAGTTCTGCAAGGTCGTAGTCCTCGAAGACCTTCGTACCGAGGAAGGAAGGCTTCTTCGGCTTGTAGGCGGACCAGTCGAGCTTCACCGCATTTTCGCGGGCACGCGCCAGCGGCAGGCGCTGCTTCTCGGCTTCCGCCCGCGCATGGGCGTCCGCAACCTTTGCATATTCGGCGCGCAGGCCCTCGATGGTGGTCGAACGGTTGTCCGGCGACAGGAGCGACGACACCACACCGACCGCACGGCTGGCATCCGTCACATAGACCGCCTGCCCCGCCTGATACTGCGGATGGATCTTCACCGCGGTATGCACCCGGCTGGTGGTCGCGCCGCCGATCAGCAGCGGAATGTCGAAGCCCTGCCGCTGCATCTCGCCGGCGACATGCACCATCTCGTCGAGCGACGGCGTGATGAGGCCGGAAAGCCCGATGATATCGACCTTCTCCTTGACCGCCGTTTCGAGAATCTTCGTCGCCGGCACCATGACGCCAAGGTCGATGATGTCGTAATTGTTGCAGGCGAGAACGACGCCGACGATGTTCTTGCCGATGTCGTGCACGTCGCCCTTGACCGTCGCCATCAGCACCTTGCCGGCAGATTGCCTTTCGCTGCCGCCGCCATTGGCCGCCTTTTCCGCTTCCATGTAAGGAAGCAACACGGCGACAGCCTGCTTCATCACACGCGCGGACTTGACCACCTGCGGCAGGAACATCTTGCCCGCGCCGAAAAGATCGCCAACCACGTTCATGCCGGCCATCAGCGGCCCTTCGATGACATGCAGCGGCCGTTCGGCCTTCTGCCGGGCTTCCTCCGTATCGGCGTCGATGAACTCGGTGATGCCGTTGACCAGCGCATGCTCCAGCCGCTTCTCGACCGGCCATTCGCGCCAGGCGAGATCCTGCACCTTCGCCTCACGTGCACCGGTGCCGCGGAAACGTTCCGCCACTTCCAGCAGGCGCTCGGTGCCATCGGCACGGCGGTTCAGCACCACATCCTCGCAGGCCTCGCGCAATTCGGGGTCGATGCTCTCATAGACCGCCAGCTGGCCGGCATTGACGATGCCCATGTCCATGCCCGCCTGAATGGCGTGGTAGAGGAACACGGCATGCATCGCCTCGCGCACCGGCTCATTGCCGCGGAACGAAAAGGACAGATTGGAAACGCCGCCGGAAATATGCACCAGCGGCATCTTCTCACGGATCGTCCGCGTCGCCTCGATGAAGTCGACGCCATAATTGTTGTGTTCCTCGATGCCGGTCGCGACCGCAAACACGTTCGGGTCGAAGATGATGTCTTCCGGCGGGAAGCCGGCCTGTTCGGTGAGGATCTTGTAGGCGCGCGAGCAGATCTCGACCTTGCGTTCATAGGTGTCGGCCTGCCCCGTCTCATCGAAGGCCATGACCACGACGGCGGCGCCATAGGAGCGCACCAGCTTCGCCTGACGGACAAAGTTTTCCTCGCCTTCCTTGAGCGAGATGGAGTTGACGATAGACTTGCCCTGCACGCATTTCAGGCCAGCCTCGATGATCTCGAATTTCGACGAGTCGATCATCACCGGCACGCGCGCGATATCCGGCTCGGCGGCGATCAGGTTCAGGAACTCGACCATGGCCTTCTGGCTGTCGATCAGGCCCTCGTCCATGTTGATGTCGATCACCTGCGCCCCGGCCTCCACCTGATCGCGGGCAACGGCAAGTGCCGCCGTATAATCGGCAGCCGTGATCAGCTTGCGGAACTTTGCAGAACCGGTGACATTGGTGCGCTCGCCGACATTGACGAACGGGATATCCTTGGTGAGCGTGAAGGGTTCCAGACCCGACAGCGACATGAAGGACTTGTGTTCCGGCACCTGACGCGGCTTGTGACCGGCAACGGCCTCGGCAATCGCGCGGATATGCTCCGGCGTCGACCCGCAGCAGCCGCCGACGATGTTGACGAGACCATCGCGGGCAAAACCCTCGACCTGACGCGCCATCATCTCGGGCGTTTCGTCATACTGGCCGAATTCGTTCGGCAGGCCTGCATTCGGATAGGCGCAGATGAACGTGTCGGCGGCACCGGACAATTCCTGCAGATGCGGACGCATCGCATCGGCGCCAAGCGCGCAGTTCAGGCCGATGGTGAACGGGTGGGCGTGGCTGACCGAATCCCAGAAGGCAGTGGGCGTCTGGCCGGAAAGCGTGCGTCCCGAAAGGTCGGTGATCGTGCCGGAAATCATCACCGGCAGCCGGATACCCTTGGCGGCGAAACGCTCCTCGCAGGCGAAGATCGCAGCCTTGGCGTTCAGCGTATCGAAGATCGTCTCGATCAGGATGATATCGGCAAGGCCATCGATCAGGCCATCGATCTGCTCGCCATAGGCAAGGCGCAGGTCGTCGAATGAGACGGCGCGATAACCGGGATTGTTGACATCCGGCGAAATGGAGGCCGTGCGGTTGGTCGGGCCGATGGCGCCGGCCACGAAACGACGACGTCCATCCTCGCGCTCGGCGCGGCTGGCCGCCCGGCGGGCGACCAGCGCTCCTTCGCGGTTCAGGTCGTAGACCGCCTGCTCCATCTCGTAATCGGCCTGCGCGATGCGGGTCGAGGAAAACGTGTTGGTTTCCAGGATATCCGCACCCGCCATAGCATAGCGGAAGTGGATCTCCTCGATCGCGTCCGGCTGGCTGAGCGTCAGAAGGTCGTTATTGCCCTGCTGGTGACAGGCGCAGCCGATGAAACGGGAGCCGCGGAACGCATCCTCATCGAAGCCCAGCCCCTGGATCTGCGTGCCCATCGCACCGTCGAGGACAAGGATCCGCTCGCGCGCGGCAGCCGCCAGCGTCTGCATGATCTCCGTGCCGTTCCGTTCCCGAGCGTCTCCATCAAACAGCTTGTCGAACATCTGGCCAGCCTTCCTTGCAAATGACAATGAATCGAAATCACATAAAGACATCTTTATGTCAACATGCGTTTGTTCGTTTCAATTGCGACACGCAAAACACGGGAATGCTGCAACCGCGACCCCGGTTGCGCGGTGACATTTCACCGGTTTCGCTATAAGAGGTTTCAAACGATTAGAATTCGGGAGGATCGCATGCTGGAAACAACCGCCCACACAGCCATTGCCACGAACTGGAGCGACCGCCCCTATCATCGCAAATGGCTGCTCGATCAGGCCGATGGCCTCTTTTCTTTCTTCCAGCGGGCAGCCATCAACCCGAAGGGCGGCTTCTTCGACCTCACTCGTGACGGCAGGCCGCTCAACATCGACAATCCGGTCCGCGGCATCCACATGGCAGCGCGCATGGTTCATTGCTATGCGATCGGTGACCTGCTCGGCCGACCGGGTGCCGCAGACGTGGTCGACCACGGCATGAAATTCCTCTGGGAGCGCCATCGCGACACCGAGCACGGCGGCTACTTCTGGCAGGTGGACGACAATGGCGCAGCCGATGCCGGCAAGCAGGGCTATGGTCACGCCTTCGTGCTGCTCGCCGCCTCCTCTGCAAAAACGGTAGGCCATCCGCTGGCCGACGCCATGCTGGCCGATATCACCGAAGTATTGGAAACCCGCTTCTGGGAAGAGCGCTTCGGCGCGATCGCCGAGGAGTTTTCCCGCGACTGGCAGCCGGTTCCCGGCTATCGCGGCCAGAACTCCAACATGCACCTCACGGAGGCCCTGATGGCGGCCTTCGAGGCGACCGGAGACAACAGCTACCTCGCCAAGGCCGAGAGCATCGCCGATCTCGTCATCCGCCGTCGCGCCGCCGAACAAGGCTACCGCGTGCCGGAACATTTCGACGAGGTCTGGACGCTCGACCGGATCTATTACCATGAAAACGAGATGTTCCGCCCCGCCGGCACCACCCCGGGCCATTGGCTGGAATGGGCGCGCCTGATCCTCCAGCTCTGGACCCTCGGCGGCAAGCGCCACGACTGGATGCCGGATGCCGCCCGCGGCCTGTTCTTCCAGTCCATGTCACTCGGCTGGGACAAGGAAAAAGGCGGCTTCTTCTATACGCTCGACTGGGAAAACATTCCCGACAAGCGCTTCAAGCTGTGGTGGCCGCTATGCGAGGGTGCAGGCGCCGCCCACTTCCTCAACCAGTTGAGCCCGAGCGACTTCCACGAGGAAAGCTACCGCAGGATCTGGAGCTTCATCGCCAATCACAGCCTCGACCCGGCCTTCGGCGGCTGGCACGAGGAACTGACGGAAGACCTCGTTCCGGCAAACACCCTATTCCCCGGCAAGGGCGACATCTATCACGCGCTCCAAGCCTGCCTCATCCCGCTCTTTCCGGCGACAGGCAGTCTGACCAAGGTCATCAAGGAAACCGGCGGAGTGATCTGAGGCCAGCCATTCTCACACACGGCACCCCATAGAATGTCGGCCAGCGCCCTATCGCTGACCGCATTGTCCCGTCATGCGATGAGGTTCCATCTTCGTCGAAACGACCCTCCGCTCAGAACGTGATGACGTGCCGTATCACCTTCGCTTCATGCAGCAGATCAAAGGCCTCGTTGATGCCGTCGAGCGGGCCGGTCGATGACAAAAGCCGGTTTACAGGCAGTTTTCCGGCCTGATAGAGCGCGATGAAACGCGGAATGTCCCGAACCGGCACGCAGCTTCCCATGTAGCTGCCGCGCACCACCCGCTCATCCGCCACCAGCCCGACGGCAGGAATGGAAAACTGGGCGGATGGCGGCGCAAGCCCGGCGCTGGCGGTCATCCCTCCCCGCCGTGTGATCTTGTAAGCCGTGTCGAAAGCCCGCGCGGACCCGGCCATTTCCACCGCATGATCGACGCCACCGCGGGTCGCCTCGCGTATCTTTTCCACGATGTCGGGATCGCCGGCAAGAAAGGTATCGGTCGCGCCGAGTTCACGCGCCTTGTCGAGCTTTTCCTGCGCCAGATCAACGGCGATGATGCGTGTTGCACCCGAGGCCACGGCCCCGAGAACGGCCGCGAGCCCCACACCGCCGAGACCGACCACCGCCACGCTCTGGCCCGGCTGGACCCGACAGGTGTTGACGATTGCTCCCACGCCCGTGAGCACGGCGCACCCGAACAACGCCATTTCCGCCATGGGCAGCTCCGCCTCGACCTTGACCGCCGAATAACGGGAAACGACTGCATATTCCGCAAAGCCGGAAACGCCGAGATGGTGATAGAGCGGCACCTCCTCGCAGGAAAGCCGCGACCCGCCGCCGAGCAGTTCACCCTTGCCGTTTGCCTCGGCACCGGGAATGCAGAGCGCCGAACGCCCCTCTGCGCAAGGCAGGCAATGCCCGCAGGATGGCAGGAAGGTCGTCACCACCCGGTCGCCGGGCTTGATATCGCGCACCCCGCTTCCGATCGCCTCCACCGTTCCTGCCGCCTCATGCCCGAGCACCATCGGCGTCGGCCGCGGGCGGTCACCGTTGATCACCGAAAGATCGGAATGGCAAAGCCCCGCCGCCCCGATCCGCACCAGCAGTTCCTCCGGCCCCGGCCCCGCAATCTCCACCGTCTCGATGGAAAGCGGCCGCGACACCGAAAACGGCGGTTTGACCGGCGATTGCCTCAATATGGCGGCCTTGACCTTCATGAATACGCTCCTCCTCTTATCTCCCGTCTCTAGACATAACAGGAAAGGTGGACGTTGCGTCTAGCCGATGATGAGGCTTCATTCCCAAACTTAAAGGAAACAAACCTCGACGTCGTTCTCTGAAGCAGCTATTTTGACGTTGCCGGTCCTTCGGCTAGTTTGTCATCCGAAGGGTTTGCAGGGGTGGTGTCTGTCCTAGCGCTCCTACCGGTACCATCTTCCATCCGATTTTCCCGCGCATATGGGAAACATCAGGCGCGCCGAGAGCCGTTCGGATCGATGCCCGGTTCATCCCCGCGCATGCGGGAAACACCCATCCTGAAAGCTACTGATATCGTTCGCGAATTCCTTCGCAGCAAAGTCTAGCGACTTGTCAGCCCTGTGAAGGCGGTGTTTTCAGGCCGCAGCAAAAAGCCACCACGGCCCGGAAAAACTCAGTTTCTGACGCCCGGGGCCTCGTGGCCGGTACGAGCGACATATTCGGTGTAGCCGCCGTCATAGCGGTGGATGCCCTCGTCGGAGAGTTCCAGAACGCGGTTGGACAGCGCTCCCAGAAAATGCCGGTCGTGGCTGACGAAGAGCATGGTGCCCTCGTAGTCGGCAAGCGCCTTGATCAGCATTTCCTTGGTGTCGAGATCGAGGTGGTTGGTCGGCTCGTCGAGAACCAGCAGGTTCGGCGGATCGAACAGCATGATCGCCATCACCAGCCGCGCCTTCTCGCCGCCCGAAAGCACGCGGCAGCGCTTTTCGATATCGTCACCGGAAAAGCCGAAGCATCCGGCCAGCGCGCGGAGCGAACCCTGCCCCGCCTTGGGGAAATTATGCTCCAGCGTTTCGAAGATGGTCATGTCGCCATCGAGGATATCCATCGCGTGCTGGGCGAAGTACCCCATCTTGACGCTGGCGCCGAGTGCCACCGTGCCCTCGTCCGGCGAGGAATCGCCCGCGACCAGCTTCAGGAGCGTCGACTTGCCGGCGCCGTTGATGCCCATGATGCACCAGCGCTCCTTGCGGCGGACCATGAAATCCAGCCCCTCATAGATCACCCGGTCGCCATAGCGCTTGTGGACATTCTTGAGGTTGACGACATCCTCGCCGGAACGCGGGGCCGGCTGGAACTCGAACGCCACCGTCTGACGGCGGCGCGGCGGTTCCACGCGCTCGATCTTGTCGAGCTTCTTCACCCGGCTCTGCACCTGCGCGGCATGGCTGGCGCGTGCCTTAAAACGCTCGATGAACTTGATTTCCTTGGCGAGCATCGCCTGCTGGCGCTCGAACTGCGCCTGCTGCTGCTTTTCGTTCTGGGCGCGCTGGCCCTCATAGAATTCATAGTCGCCGGAATAGCTGTTGAGCGAACCGCCATCGATCTCGATGATCTTGGTGACGATGCGGTTCATGAACTCGCGGTCGTGCGAGGTCATCAGCAAGGCGCCGTCATAGGTTTTCAGGAACTCCTCAAGCCAGATCAGGCTCTCGATGTCGAGATGGTTCGACGGTTCGTCGAGCAGCATCACGTCGGGCCGCATCAAGAGAATGCGCGCCAGCGCCACGCGCATCTTCCAGCCGCCGGAGAGCGCGCCGACATCGCCGTCCATCATCGACTGACTGAAGGAAAGCCCGGAGAGAACCTCGCGCGCCCGGCCTTCCAGCGCGTAGCCGTCCAGCTCCTCGTAGCGCGCCTGCACCTCGCCGTAGCGCTCGATGATGCTGTCCATCTCGTCCATCCGGTCGGGATCGACCATCGCCGCCTCGAGCTCGCGAAGTTCTGCCGCCACTTCGCTGACCGGCCCGGCACCATTCATCACCTCGGCGACGGCGCTGTGGCCGGACATTTCGCCGACATCCTGGTTGAAGTAACCGATTGAGACACCCTTATCGACGGAAACCTGCCCCTCGTCCGGGATCTCCGATCCGGTGATCATGCGGAAAAGCGTCGTCTTGCCGGCGCCGTTCGGGCCGACCAAGCCGATCTTCTCGCCCTTGTTGAGCGCGGCACTCGCCTCGATGAAGAGAAGGCGGTGGCTGTTCTGCTTGCTGATATTCTCGATGCGGATCATGGAGGGGCGGAACCTGCTGGCTGGATCGTCTGGCGTCTGGGCGTTTCGCGCGCCCTTATGCCACGGCTTTTGGCCGCTGTCGCAGTTTTTCCGCAGTGCCGCACAAGCCGGCGATTGCTGGCGCGATCCATCGCGGCTAGAACAGCGCCATGCCCTTCAGGTTCGTCCACACCGCCGACATACATCTCGACTCCCCGCTCAAGTCGCTATCCCTGCGAAACCGCGATCTCGCCGACCTCATCGGCGACGCCAGCCGCAAGGCGCTGGTGCGGATCGTCGATCTTTGCCTTGAGGAAAAGGTCGATGCGCTGCTGATTGCCGGCGACCTCTACGACGGCGACCAGACCTCGATGAAGACAGCCCGCTTCCTCGCCTCGCAGATGGAGCGGCTGCATGAGGCAGGCATCCGCGTCTTCAAGATTCGCGGCAATCACGATGCATTGTCGAAGATCACCCAGCAGCTCGTCCTGCCGCCTTCGGTCAAGGTTTTCGGCGCGTCCGCTGAAACGGTCGAGGTCGATGCTGATGGCCTGTCGGTCGCGATCCACGGCATGAGCTTCGCCAAACCCCATGCACCAGATAGCTTATTGCCTAAATACCGAGCGCCACTCGTCGGCGCTGCAAATATCGGGCTGATGCATACCAGCCTTGCCGGCGCCATCGGCCACGATCCCTACGCCCCCTGCACCGTGGCCGATCTGCAGGCCTCCGGCTTCGACTACTGGGCGCTCGGACATATCCACCAGCGGGCCGTTTATCAGGGGCCGCGCACCATCGTCATGCCGGGCATACCGCAAGGGCGCGACATCAACGAGGGCGGTGAAAAATCCGTCTCGCTGGTGACGATCGCGGACGACCGTAGCGTCACCGTCGAGGAGCGCCTGACGGGCATCGCCCAGTTCGAAAGGATCGGCGTCGATGTGACCGGCGTCACCGACTGGCGCGAACTCGTCAACCGGCTGGGCGACGCGCTGGAAATCAGGCGCGGCGACACTCGCTCGGAACACCTCATTGCCCGCCTCCATTTCACCGGCGCGACCGAACTCTCCTGGGCGATCCGCCGCGACCTCGACCTCCTGCTGGCAGAAGCCGAACAGCGCGCCGACCGCATCGGCAAGACCTGGATCGACAAGATCGAACTCGGCGTCACATCGCCAACAATCAGGACGTCTGCCGCTGCCGACCCCGTTGTCGAACTGGGAGACCTGATGCGCAGCGACGTGATGGCCGGCCACGGTTTCCGCGAGGAGGTCCGCGAAATGGTCAAGGAACTGCTCGACGACCTGCCGGCCGAAAGCCGCGGCTTTTCCGGCCACAGCGAGGAAGCGCTGGAAAGCTTGGTCGATACCCTGATCCGCGAGGGCGGCGAAGACGTGATCGCCCGCCTGAAGAACAGTGGCGAAGGAGAGGAATGATGCGGCTCCGGCGTCTCGACCTCACCCGCTACGGCAAGTTCACCGACTTCTCGCTCGACTTCGGCGCGGCTCCCGAAAACGGTCCGGATTTTCACATCGTCTACGGCCTCAACGAAGCAGGAAAATCGACCGCCTTCAGCGCCTATCTGGATCTGCTGTTCGGCATTCCCGAGCGTAGCCCCTACAATTTCCTCCACGCCTACAATCTCATGCAGGTCGGTGCCGAGCTTGAGATCGACGGCAAGCCGCATGATCTCGTGCGGCTGAAACAGCGCAACAATGCGCTGACCGACAGCCGTGGCCAGGGCATCAACGAAGCCCTGCTCTCGTCCGCGCTCGGCGGTCTTAGCCGTGACTCCTACCGCACCATGTTTTCGCTCGACGACCGGTCGCTGCGCGATGGCGGCGCTGCCATCGTCGAGAGCAAGGGCGATCTGGGCGAACTGCTGTTTTCGGCCAGCGCCGGCCTTGCCGATGCCAGCCGCACGCTTGCCACCGTCGCCGAGGAAGCCCAGCAGATCCACAAGAAGCGGGCGCGTAACACCCGCATCGCCGAGTTGAAGCGCAGGCTTGCCGAACTCAAGGAAAAGCGCGAGGAAATCGATACCTTCGCCTCCGCCTTCGCCGGCCTCGTCGCAAGCCGCACCCAGGCGGAAAAGGCCTATGACGAAGCGCTGGCCGAGCTTTCCACAGCCCGCACCCGTCACGACGAACTGGCGGCGCTGAAACGGGCGCTGCCGCTTGCCGCTGATCTCGCCCGCCTCAACACGGGGCTCGAACGCTTTGCCGGCCTGCCCCGCCCCCCGCAGGAATGGACGGCGATGCTGGCCGACCTGATGCGCGACGAGACCCGCCTGCAAACCCAGATCGCCGGCAGCCGCACCGCCCTGCTGAAGCTCGAGGACGAGGTGAACGAGATTGTCGTCGACGAAATCCTGCTACCGCTCGCCGGCCGCATCGCCGGTCTCGACGACCTCAAGGCACGCTTCCGCGGCGCCGAAAACGACCTGCCCAAGCGTCGGCTTGCGTTTGGCGAACAGAATGCGCTGGTCGCCACCATCCTGAAGACGCTGGGTCAGGCCGATCACGAGGAACCCTCCGCCCTGCTGCTTCCCGCCGCCCTGACCGGCACGCTGCGCGACCTGATCGAGACGCGCTCCGGCATCGAGGCCACCCGCAAGACCGCCGAACGGGAACACGAAAACGCCGCGCGCGCGGCCGAGGAAGTAGAAGGACGCCTAGGCGACGAGCGGCAGGCAGGCCTTGGCCCCAACGCCCTTCGCCGCCTCGAAACCCTGCTCGACCGGCTGGAGAAGGGCGACCGGCATCTTCGCCTCGCCGCCGAGGAAAAGGAGGCCCGGCGGCTCGATGGCGAATTCCGCGAACAGTTCGCAGCACTCGCGCCATGGTCGGGCGCGACCGACGAACTGCGCCGCCTCGTGGTTCCGGACCGCCGTCGCATCGAGGCATGGCGCACTGCTTCCGGCGAGATCGAAAAACGCATCGCCCGCCATGCGGACCAGCGTCGAGACCTTGAGACCGAGCGACGTGAAGTGACGGCACGGATCGCAGTCCTGACCGAGACGGGCCAGCCGATCGATGACGAAAGCTCGCTTGCGGCGCGCGAAGCTCGGGAAAAGGCATGGCGGGCCCACCTCGCGACCCTGAACGCGAAGACCGCCGGTCATTTCGAGGCAAGGCTCCGGCGCGACGATGCGCTGACGGAAGCTCGCCTTGAACGCTCCGGCGATCTGGCGGAACTGCGCCAGTTGCAGAAACAGGACCGGCTCATCCGCTCCTCGCTGGAGCGCGAAGACGAGCTTTTCCGCACCGCCATCGACGAGCGCGACGCACTGCTGAAAGACCTCAAGGCGTCGCTTCCCGCAGAACTGACACGCTCGGAAGACGGGTCGATCGACCGCCTTCTTTCGATTGCCGAAACATGGCTCGAACGCCGCCGGGAATGCCTGTTCACCGCGGAAGCGCTGCAGGAAGTGACGGTACGCCGCGACGCCCTGCGGGACGAACAGGCCGCCGACACGCAGGCGCTCACCGCAGTCCTGGCCGAAGCTCTGGCCGATACCGAGCGGAAACTGGACCCCGACGCCGACCTGCGCCGGCTGCTCGACATCGCAGGCGATCTCGTCGCGGAAGCACGCACCGGCACCGTCGAACGCGGCGGCATGGAACGACGGCTGACCGAACTGCAGGCGGTGTTGAAACAACGCCGGCAGGACATGGAAGACGCCATCGAGGCATCCCAAACATGGGCCACGAAGTGGCGGGAGAGTCTCGCTCGCACATGGTTTGCCGACGAAACGGAAATCGCCCCCGTCCGGGCAATCCTCGATGCACTCACCGAGCTTCCCGCGGCCCTGCGCGAACGTGACCAGCTTGCCCATCGTATCGCCCAGATGGATAACGACCGACAGGCCTTCGTCAGCGAGATCGCCGAACTTCACGACAGCCTGGGACTTTCCTTCGACGCCAGCCGCGTACTCGAAATGGCCGAAGATCTCGGTCACCGGCTTTCTGAAACCCGCAATGCCCGCGATCTCAGGGCGAGCCGCGAGCGGGAATTGCAGGAACTGCGCCACGAGGCCGAGCGCCTTGCCGACGCGCTTGCCCTCCACGAAGCTCGCAGAACCGAACTCACCGGCTTTTTCGACGTCGAGACTCTGGCCGATGTCAGCCGCCGGATGGAGGACGCAGCAGAACGGCTCCGGCTGGAACGCCGCGCCGACGAGATCCGCGAACAGATCGCAAGGGATTTGCGGGCTCCCGATTTCCAAACCGCCGAGGAAGAACTCGCCGGCATCGATGAAACCGGGATCGAACGGGAATTCTCCGAACTCACCGAACGCATCGAAAATCTTGGCGAACGGTCCCGCGTGCTGTTTGCTGAACTGACGCGCGCCCGCGACCGGCTGGACGCCGTCGGCGGCGACGATGCCGTGGCGGCCATCGAGGCGGAACGGGCAACCGTGCTGCTCGAAATCGAGGACCTCGCGCTTCGCCACCTGAAGCTCAGGACCGGCGCGCTGGCCGCCGAAAAGGCGCTGATCCTCTACCGCGAAAAGCACCGCTCCTCGATGATGGCGCGCGCATCGGAAGCCTTCCGGCTGGTGACGAAGGGCGAGTATTCCGGCCTCGCCACGCGGCCCGAAAAGGATCGCGAAATCCTGATCGGCGTGGCGAAGGACGGCGCTTCGAAACTCTCCGACGCCATGTCGACAGGCACCCGCTACCAGCTCTATCTGGCGCTGCGTTTCGCCGGCTACGAGGAATTCGCGGCCGTGCGCCCCACCGCCACCATTCCCTTCGTCGCCGACGACATCATGGAAACCTTCGACGAGCCCCGCTCCGAGGAAGTCTTCCGCCTGTTCGGCCAGATGGCCGGCTTGGGACAGGTGATCTACCTCACCCACCACCGCCACCTCTGCAACATCGCCCGCGACGTCGTGCCCGGCGTGCGCATTCATGAGCTTTGAGTGAAGGCCGATACCGGGAAGCTGGAAGCAGGAGCGAGCATCGGCGGGAAATACGGAGCCGCGAAAGCCGGCAAGGTCGCCGAACCGGTTTTGACACACCGGGGGCATAGATGCCGGTTCGGAGCCATCCGAGGTATAGACGGGTCATTCCTGCGTTGGCAGGAAACATCGTTTCAAGGCGCTGACGGCCACCCCGTCAAGGCAACCGACCCGGTACCGGTCCCCGGATGTCGCGGGATGTGCCCACCATGAACTCCGGCGTCAGACGATGCGCTTGCCCTTCTCGTCCAGCACGGTCTCTCCATCTTCCTTGGCGAAAGCGCCCTTGTGGGTGTCGGGCAAGATATCGAGCACCAGTTCGGAGGGACGGGCAAGGCGAACGCCAAGCGGAGAGACCACGAAGGGCCGGTTGATCAGGATCGGATGCTCAAGCATCGCATCGACAAGCTCGTCATCAGTCAGGTCCGGATTGGCAAGGCCGAGTTCGGCATAGGGCGTGCCCTTCTCGCGGATCGCCTGCCGCACGGTCAAACCCGCGTCGGCAATCATCTTCACCAACTCCACCCGTGACGGCGGGGTCTTCAGGTATTCGACCACCTTCGGCTCGATCCCCGCGTTGCGGATCATCGCCAGCGCGTTGCGGGACGTGCCGCAGGCGGGGTTGTGATAAATGGTGACGTCCATGTTCATTCGGCTCCTTCGGCCGCTGCTGATGAAATTCGATCGCCCTGGCCGGAGAGAAACCATCCGGCAAAAGCCGCCGCGACGAGCGCGCCGGCAATCTCCGCGGCCATAAAACCCGGCAGGTCCACCGGACGGATGCCAGAAAAGGTGTCCGTCAGGCTTCTTGCCATCGCGACAGCCGGATTGGCAAATGAGGTCGAGGCGGTAAACCAGTAGGCGGCAGTGATATAAAGTCCGACAAGCCATGCGATGGCATCGGGGCGAAAGCGCAGACCGCACAGAATGGTTAGAACCAGGCCGAAGGTCGCCACGATCTCGGCAATCCACTGGCCATCCCCCGTTCGCACCGTGGCCGAAACCTGCAGGATCGGCAGGTCAAACATCGCATGGGCGATCACCATGCCCGTCACGCCGCCAGCGATCTGCGCGAGGATGTAAGCGAAGGCAATGGACGCCTCCATTTCCCGCCGTACCGCGAACACGATCGTAACGACTGGATTGAAATGTGCCCCGGAAACCGGTCCGAAAATCGAGATCAGAACCACCAGAATGGCTCCGGTCGGAATGGTGTTGCCAAGCAGGGCGACGGCAGTGTCGTCGGACAACCGATCAGCCATGATGCCCGAACCGATCACGGTGGCGACAAGAATTGCAGAACCGAGAATTTCCGCGACAAGCCGTCGTGACAGATCGAAAATCATTTCATCCCACCTTCGGCATGAGAGCGCCGCCGAAAGGAACGACCGGCGGAACCGCCCGCTCACTGGCCGATGGCCCGGATCTCACCGGACCAAGCATCACGACACCACCTTGTCCGGCCCGCAGCATTGCGCCACGGCAAAGGCCGACGCGCAGATATCCGGCTGCCCGCCGCAACAATCCTCCATCAGGAAACGGAGAAGATCCCCGAGCCTCTCGTTGTTCGTGCGATAAGCGATCGATCGCGACTCGCGTTGCGGCGTAACAAGACCCGCCCGTTCCAGTTCCTTCAGATGAAAGGACAGGTTGGATGGCGAAACCTCCACCTTTTCCGCCAACGCCCCTGCCGCCATCCCCACGGCTCCGACAACCACCAGCGTGCGCACGATCCTCAGGCGCGTCTCCTGGGACAGAGCAGCAAAAATGACGAGAGCTTCGCTTTGGTTCATATTTCAACATTCCTATAACTATTGAAATAATGATTAGAGCAATTGCCGAAACGGCACAATCCTCATGTTGCGCCGTTCCGCACACGACCACAGGACGACTCTTCCCGAGAGTGAGAAACGGCAAAAGGCGGGATAACTCCTGCGTACGCGGGAAAAACGGACTTGTTCGGGACAATCCCGCAACAATCGGCTAAGGAAGTGGCTCTCCCCCGCCATCAACCAGCCCAATCCGAAAGCATCCCATGGACAACGAAGAAAGCATGACCATCGAAAACCGGGCGGATTTCGCCCAGTGGGCCATCGAGCGGGCCCGCGCCATCGTAGCGGATCAGGGCGGCAACCTCGCCGTAGCCGCACGCGACGCCGACGACGAGCAGATCGCCGAGACAGCCAATGCTCTCGGACAGGCGATTGTCGATGCGATGCTCGAAGTCTTCGACGGGCTGATGTCCGACGAGTAACCCGACCGGGGATGCGGAAGCCTGTTAGCGCAGTCTCTCGCGCAGCTTGTAATACCACATGCCGGCGGCAAGCGCCTGCTGGCCGACCCATGCGCCGAACGGCAACCGGATATGATCGACCCCGGCGAAGACGTCGAATTCTTCCATCGTGCCGGTAATAGCCTTGGCCATGATCTCGGCAACGATATGGGTCGTGGCGATGCCGTGTCCGGAATAGCCCTCGGCATAGAAGATGTTCGGCGCGATACGGCCGAGATGCGGGATACGGTTGATGATGATGCCGGCCATGCCGGACCATTGATAGGCGATCTTCACACCCTTCAGCCGCGGATAGGTCTTCTCGATCGCCGGCAGCAATTCGGCGGCGATATCCTTGCTATTGCGGCCCGAATAGTTGGTGCCGCCGCCGAAGATCAGCCGGCGATCGGCAGACAGGCGATGATAGTCAAGCACGAAGCGGTTGTCGTACACCGCGAGATCCTGCGGATTGATCGCCTTGGCCGTTTCCTCGGATAATGGCTCGGTCGCCACCACGCCGAGCGAGGCCGGAAACAGCGCGCCGCGCATCTTGCCCCGGGCCAGCCGATGATAGGCATTGCCCGCCATCAGCACCGTCGTCGCGGTTACGTCGCCGCTTGCCGTGCGAACCACAGGCAGAGCGCCATCCTTAATTTCAAGGACTTTGGCGTCTTCGAAAATCCGCACGCCGATCGAGGCCGCCGCCACCGCCTCGCCACGGCACAGATTAAGCGAATGAAGGTGCATGTTGCGGCGGTTGATCAGGCCGGCCGGGTAAAGCGGGCTTTCGACCAGCGCGGCCATGGCCTTGCCTTCGACGAACTCCACCTCGTCACCCATGCCGCGTTCGACCGCGGTTTCGTAGAGAGCACGCAGCTCCGGAATATGGGACTGTTTGTAGGCCGTCTGCACGTGACCGTGCTTGAGGTCGCACTGGATGCCGTACTTCTCAACACGCCGTTTGATGATGCCGTGGCCGCGCCAGCGCAGATCCCAGATGAAATCGGAGGCATCGCGGCCCATGGTGCGGCGGAACTGCGTCTCCATCGCCTTGTCGCCGGAAAGCGAACCCGTCACCTGCCCGCCATTTCGCCCGGAAGCACCCCAGCCGATGCGGTTCTGCTCGAGAACCACCACCGAAAGGCCGCGTTCAGCCAGTTCGATGGCGGTGTTGATGCCGGTAAACCCGCCGCCGACGATGCAGACGTCGGCGCGAATGCTGCCATCCAGCTTTTCGAACGGCTGCATCGGGTTGGCGCTGGCGGCGTAGTAGGACTGCGGATAGGCTTCGGACATGGGACGCTCTTCAAACGATGTGCAGGTAGGTGGCATATTCCAGATCAGATATGTCGCGGTTGAAAACCGCAAGCTCCTGTCTCTTGCCGGCAACGAACAATTCGATCAATCGGTCGGGCAGGATGCGCCTGATGACGTCGCTCTGTTCGAACAGATCGAGCGCTGACGGCCACGTGGTCGGCAAGAGCTTCGCATCGCTGGCATAGGTGTTGCCCTGGGTCG
Organism: Rhizobium sp. ACO-34A; assembly: GCA_002600635.1. Taxonomy (NCBI): domain Bacteria; kingdom Pseudomonadati; phylum Pseudomonadota; class Alphaproteobacteria; order Hyphomicrobiales; family Rhizobiaceae; genus Rhizobium; species Rhizobium sp. ACO-34A. The sequence continues at coordinate 2,949,601 of CP021371.1, forward strand.
GCGCCGGCGGTTCGGCCTTGCGCTCAATGCCATCGAGCGCCGCCGAAAGGATCGCGGCAATGACCAGATAGGGATTGGCATCGACACCGGCGACGCGGTGTTCAATGCGGCGCGCGACGGAGGGGCCACCCGGAATACGGATGGCGGCCGTGCGGTTTTCATAACCCCAGGCAGCCGTCGTCGGAGCGAGGCTGTCGGGGCAAAGACGCCGAAAGGAATTCTGATGCGGGGCAAACAGCGCGGTGGAAGCCGGCATGGCCTCAATCAGGCCAGCCACAGCTTGCCGCATGGTCTCCGTACCCTCGGGTCCGCCATTGTCGAAGACATTGCGGCCTTCTGCATCAACGATGCTGAAATGCACATGCAGGCCGCTGCCGGACTGGTCGGGATAGGGCTTCGCCATGAAGGTCGCGGCAAAGCCCTGCTTGCGCGCCATGTTGCGGACGATCTGCTTGAAGAACACCGTGTTGTCGGCGATCCTCAGCGGATCCGGCCCATGCATCAGGTTGAATTCATACTGGCTCGGCCCGCTCTCGGAGGTCGCGGCATCGACCTCGACACCGCAGGCTGCGGCCATTTCATAGACGTCGTCAAAAAAGCTACCGACCTCCGCGAGTTCCTCGAGCGAGTAGATCGTGTCCTTGGCAGCGGAATGCCCGGGAGACGGCGGAGACAGGGGCGTGGCGCGGGCAAAGGCCGGGTTGATCAGGTAGAATTCCACCTCGGTCGCGACAACAGGCGTCAGCCCGGCGGCGCGGTAACGGGCGAAGACCTCGGCCAGCACCCGGCGCGGATCGCCGAGGAACGGCTCGCCGGTTTCCGCCCGCATCCACATCGGCACAAACTGAGACGGCGTGCCGGTCCATGCAAGCGGGATCGGCCCGCGCTCGGTCGGCTCACAGATCCCGTCCAGATCGCCCTGGTCCAGCGTCAGCGAATTGGCAAACACGTCGGTACCCCAGATATCGACGCCGATGGACGACATCGGCATGCGGATGCCGGATTTCAGAATCTTGTCGAGCGAGGCGGCTTCGACGCGCTTGCCACGGAAGCATCCGTTGAGGTCGCAGGTTGCCGCCAGAACATAGCCAGCCTTTTCCGCCCGCGGGTCGGCGGGGCGGATCTGTGTCTCGATTTGCATGATTGGTTCCTTGAAGCCGCGTCAGCCGGCGGCGTTTGCGGGTAGTGCGTCCGCGTCGTAGATCACCCAGAACTTGCGGGTCGTCTCATGCACGCGCCAGACGCCGCGGAATCCGGGACGCATGACGCAGCTAATGCCGGGCTTCAGCACGATGGTCTCGCCGCCGTCCTCGATAAGCTCGGAGTGACCGGAAATGATGGTCATGAATTCCCAGCTGTCCTTCACCACGTTCCACGCGCCGGGCTCGACTTCCCACACGCCACTGGTGACCTTGTTGTCGGCAGTCGCTTCGATGTCCCAGGACTTGTTTTTCGGATCGCCCTCAATCACCCGTTCGGGACGGGGGGAGCCCAGTTCGGGCTCCATGGAAGGGTTGGCGTCGATGGCCAGAAGATTGGTCATGTCAAATTCCTTCGAAAGAGGTCAGTAGCCGCGGGCGCGATCGCCGACCGGCGACGGCGGTAGACCGGATTCGACGCGGCGGATGTTGTCTATGACGGCATCGGCAACGATGTCGCTGTTGCCGTCCGAGCCGACATGCGGGGTCACGCGCACCAGCGGGTGCGTCCAGAACGGGCTGTCTTCCGGCATCGGCTCGGGCGCGAAGACATCGAGCGTTGCACCGCCGAGATGGCCGCTGTCGAGGGCCGCCAGCAGGTCTTCCGGGACCAGGTGGTTGCCGCGACCGAGATTGACGACGATGGCTCCCTTCGGAAGCGTTTCGAACAGCGAACCGTTCAGAATGCCGATGGTGTCATCGGTCGCCGGCAGGATCGAGATCAGGAAATGTGCTTCCGAAGCCATGGCCTTCAGGCCATCCGCACCGCTGTAGCTGGTGATGCCCGGAATATCCTTGGGCGAACGCGACCAGCCCATGACAGAGAAGCCGAGAGCGGCAAGCGCCTTGCCCGCAGTGCTGCCCATTTCGCCGAGACCCAGAAGGCCGACCTTGAGGCGCGACTTGTCGCGGATCTGCAGGAATTCCCACTGCTTGCTTGCCTGCTGGGCGGCTGCAACGTCCATCTGGCGGTAGTAGTGCAGAACCACATGCAGCACGTAATCCCGCATCTGCTCGCGTGTCTTGTCGTGCATCAACCGCACGATCGGCTGCCTGGACGGCAGCAGCGGGTCGGCGATGATATGGTCGATCCCGGCGCCCATGGAGAAGATCACGTCGAGGTTCGGCAGGGTTGCAAGCAGGCCGGCACGCGGCTTCCAGCACAGCGCATAGGCGATAGAGGCCGGATCGTAATCCTCGCCGTCGGTGTGAACCACCAGCTCCGGCATCCGCTCGCGGAAAATGGCGCGATAGGGTTCGGGATCTTCGCCGGTGGCAGCGATCAGCAGGGCCTTGTTGTTTCTCATGGTCAGAGTCTCCGGTCTCTTCATTCTGTCTCGGCGTGGCGGGCGGCGATCAGTTCGTCCAGCCAGCCGGTACGCAATTCCGGGACGGCCTTGATCAGCGCCCCGGTATAGGTGTCATAGGGTGGGTTCAGCACCTCGTCCGCCGGTCCCTGGCGAACGATCCGTCCCGCACGCATCACCGCGATATAATCGGCCATGGCGCGTACGGCGCTGAAATCGTGGGTGATGAACAGGTAGGAGACATGCTCCTCCTTCTGCAGGCGAGCGAGCAGGCGCAGCACTTCGTCGGCGATCAGCGGGTCGAGCGCGCTGGTGACCTCGTCGCAGATGATCAGCTTCGGCTTGGCGGCAAGCGCACGCGCAATGCAGATACGCTGCTTCTGACCGCCCGAAAGACCAAACGGCATACGCTTCGCGAGATCCGGGCTGAGCTCCACCTGCTCCAGCAGATGGGCGACACCTTCCTGACGCTCGGCACCCTTGAGGCCGTGGAATTTCGTCAGCGGCTGGCCGATGATATCGCCCACGGTGTGCCGGGGGTTCATCGCCAGATCCGGGATCTGGTGCACGATCTGGATTTCCCTGAGATCGTCCAGCGAGCGCTTGCGCATGTTCGGCGCCATCGGCCGACCGTTGAAGGTGATCGTCCCCTTCTTCGGCGGCAGCAGTCCGCAGATCACCCGGCCGAAGGTCGATTTGCCGGAACCGGATTCCCCGATCACGGCAAGCGTCCGTCCTTGCGGCACGTCGATGCTGAGGCCATCAACGACAGTCATCGTGCCGTAGTTTGCGGTGATGTCACGCACCTGCAAGAGCGGCGTCGGTCCGGGTTCCGGCACGTGGACGAGGTTGCGCGCCTCGATCAGCCTGCGGGTATAATCCTGCGCAGGTGCGTTCAGAACCTCGGCGGCTACGCCAGTTTCGACCATGCGTCCATGGCGCAAAACCATGATGTGGTCCGCCATCTGCGCCACCACGGCGAGATCGTGGGAGATATAGAGGGCCGCCATGCCCTCCTCCCGAATGGCCTCGCGAATGGCGAGAACCACATCAACCTGCGTGGTCACATCGAGCGCGGTGGTCGGCTCGTCGAACACGATCAGATCCGGCCGGGCACACATTGCCATGGCGGTCATCGCGCGCTGCAACTGCCCGCCCGATGCCTGATGGGGGAATTTTTCCCCGAAGGTTTCGGGATTCGGCAATTCGAGCTTGCGGAACAGCTCGATGGCGCGCTGGCGCGCCGCGTCCTTGTCGAGCATGCCGTAGTTGCGCACGGTCTCCGTCACCTGATCGATCAGGCGGAAGGCCGGATTGAAGGCCGATGCCGCGGACTGGGCGACATAGGCGACAAGGCGACCGCGGATTTCTCGCAGCGATGAGGTACCGCCAGCGAGAATGTCCTTGCCGTTGAGCAGAACATGGCCGCCACTGATCCAGGCGCCACCCCGGCCGGCCCCGAGCGTTGCAAGGCCGATGGTCGACTTGCCCGCACCGGATTCCCCGATCAGGCCCATGACCTGACCGCGTTCCAGCGTGAAGGAGACGTTGTGGACCAGCCGGATTGTCTTGCCACCGGCAAGCGGCGCATCGACGCAAAGGTCCTGGATTGAGAGCAGCGGCGTTGAGGATTGGGTATTCACAGCGCGTTCGACCGACATCATGCCCCCCGCCGCTTCTGCACCAGCCAGTCGCCGAGCAGGTTTACCGAAATTGCCAGCAAGGCGATGCAGGTCGCCGGTACCAGCGGCGTGATCTTGCCGTAGTTGAAAGCGCCGACATTCTCGCGAACCATGCCACCCCAATCCGCCATCGGCGGCTGCACGCCGAGCCCGAGGAAGGAGAGCGAGGCAACGAAAAGGAAGGCGAAGACGAAGCGAAGCCCGAATTCGGCGATCAGCGGAATGATGGCGTTCGGCAGAACCTCACGGAACATCACCCACCATGTGCTTTCGCCACGAAGCCGCGCCACATCGACGAAATCGCGCACCGCGATATCAGCCCCGAGCGAACGGGTCAGGCGGAAGACACGCATGCTGGAAAGAGCAGCAGCGACGATCGTCAGCGTCAACAGCGACGTCCCGAAGATACTGATCGCAAGCAGCGCCAGGATCAGCGGTGGCAGCGCCATAAAAAGATCGACGAGGCGGCTGATCGCCTGATCTGCAAGACCGCCGAGAGAAACGGCGGCAAGGCCCAGCGTCACGCCGATTGCAAATGCAATGCCGGTAATCGCCAGCGACAGGCCGATGGAGGTGCGGGCGCCGTAGATGATGCGCGACAGCATGTCCCGGCCGAGCTGGTCGGTTCCGAGCGGATGAGCGAGATCCGGGCTCTGCCAAGGCAGCGCGACGAGATCGGTCTCGCTATAGGGCGCCACCCATTCCGCGCCGAGGGCGCAGACGATGAAGAGCAGGCAGAAGGCTGCGGCGAGCCCGACTGCGATGCCATTGCCGCGGCCGGAGCGCTTCTGCGGCGTGGTTGCGTCGCGGAGCATCATTTTGCATGCCTCAATTGCGGGTTCAGCCCGATAGCGAGAAGATCGGCGATCATGTTGAGAAGGATATAGGTCGCGGCAAAGATCAGGCCGCAGGCCTGCACCACGGTGACATCCTGCTTGGAGACGGCGTCGACCATCAACTGCCCCATGCCGGGATAGGCGAAGATCGCTTCGACGATGATCAATCCCACCACGAGATCGGCAAGGTTGAGCACGACGACGCTGGCGATCGGGCTCATCACGTTCGGCAGGACATGCCGGATGACGATCTTCCATTCCGGCATGCCCTTCAGCATGGCCGTCCCTACATATTCGGAATCCATCACAGAGACGATGCTGGCCCGCGTCAGGCGGATCATGTGCGCCGAGGATGTGATCACCAGCGTCATGACCGGGAGGACCAGAAGCGGCAGCATGTCACCGAAACTCATGTCCGAAGTGACGATGGAAATCGACGGCAGGAGATGGAAATTGACCGCGAACAGGGCGATGGCCATGTAGGCGAAGAAGAATTCCGGCGTCGCCACCGTCACCATCGAAAGGACCAGGACAACCCGGTCGAACCAGCGGTCGCGGAAGATCGCCGCCAGCGTTCCGAGGCCGACCGAAAGCGGCACTGCGACCAATGCCGCACAACCGGCAAGGATCATCGTATTTGCAAGGCGCGCTTCGATCAGCGGACCGATTTCCCGGCCGTTCGTCAGCGATGTACCGAGGTCGCCCCGGAACAGACCGCCAAGCCAGGCAAGGTAGCGATAGATTGCGGGGCTGTTTACGCCCCGCGCTTCCCGGAGCGCCGCTACCGTTTCAGGCGTGGCCTGCGAACCAAGCAGCTTGGTCGCGAAGTCACCCGGCAGCAGCTCTCCGGCGAAGAAGAGAATGGCGGAGGCCAGGAGCACCAGAACGATGCCGATGGCCAGACGCTTTACGAGGTATCGGATCATCAGCTTTCCAGCCAGAGCCTTTCAGTGAACCGGCCGCCCATGAGATACCAGGACGGGCTCGGCTCGACGCCGCCAACCCGCTTGCTATAGGCATCGATGAAGTCGGCGAAGACCGGCACGACGTGACCGCCGTCATTGTGAATAAGGGCCTGCATTTCCCAATACATGTCCTTGCGCTTGGCCTGGTCGAGTTCGCCGCGCGCTGCGAGCAGCAGCTTGTCGAACTGTTCGTTCGCCCAGAAGCTTTCGTTCCACGGAGCCGTGGATTGGTAGACCATCGACATGATCATGTCTGCGGTCGGACGACCCATCCAAACGCCCGTCGTCATCGGGTGAGCGACATTGAGCCAGATCTGATCCCAGTAACCGTCGGAAGGCTGACGCACGACTTCGAGGTCGATGCCGGCCGCCTTGGCTGCCTGCTGGTAGAGAAGGCCAACGTTGGCGGAGTTGGCGAAGGTCGCGTCGGAAGTGTCGAGCGCGATCTTGAAACTGTCCATGCCTGCCTGCTTGAGGTAGTGCTTGGCCTGTTCCGGATCGTAGGGACGCTGCTTCAGTTCCGAGTTGAAGAACGGATCGCTTGCCGGCAGCGGCTGGTCGTTACCGGCCTTACCATTACCACGAAGGATGATATCGACGATCTTCTGGCGGTCGATCGCATATTTCATCGCCGTGCGCAGGTTGAGATCGGTGAACGGACCCTGCTTGCAGTTCAGTGCGTAGCTCCAGAACTGGCCGCCGGAACTGTTGACCACCTGCAGGCCGGGAACGCTGCGAAGCATTTCAACGGCAGCCGGATCGACGAGACCGAGCGCATCGATCTGGCCCGACTGCAGCGCGGCAAGGCGCGCCTGCGTGTCGTTGAGAACGAGGAATTCGACTTCATCGACGTGAGCCCGGCCCTCTTTCCAGTAATTCGGGTTCTTCTTCCAGGTGGCGCGCACGCCCGGCTCGAAAGACGTCTGGACATAACCGCCGGTACCGACCGGCTTGGCCCAGTCCTCGAAACCATCGGGAGTGATGGCAAGGTGGTCGCCGCTGAAGTTGAACGGCAGGTCGGCGTTCGGGCCGTCGAGCGTGATCTGGATCTGGTTGTCGGTGAGCGCCTTGATCTCCTTGATCGAGGCCATCAGGCTCTTTGCACCGGACTGCGTGTTCGGGCCTCGGTGACGATTGATCGAGTAGATGACGTCGGCAGCGGTAAGCGCCTTGCCGTTGTGGAATTCCACGCCCTTGCGCAGATTGAAGATCCACTCGGTTGCGCCCGGCCTGGCTTCCCAGCTCTCGGCCAGTTCCGGAGCCAGCGTCTTGTCGGCCTTGATCTCGACCAGATGGTTGAAGGTCGTATAGGCGGACATGACACCGAATTCATCGGTTCTGAGCGCCGGGTCGTTGGTGTTGCTCGTGGCGCCGAGAATACCGGCGCGCAAGGTGCCGCCCTTTTTCGGTTCGGCCGCACGGGCCATCGACGGCATCAAGCCGCCACCCATGCCGAGCGCCAGACCCATGGCAGCGCCGCTCTTCATCAAAGTTCTGCGCGAGATACCGCCAGCCGTACCCGGCATGACGGTTACTTTACCGTTCCCAGTTGTAGACATTCGAACCCTCTTTCGCCGGTTGTCGTCCTTTTGGACATTCATTTTTCGACTGCGGACACATACCGCCAAGTCGACCGATCTTTGTGACACCCGGATGCTAGTCACTTTGAATAATACCGTCCACGTTAATTTATGTATTGTTTGATGCATCTATTGCATCAATTGGAAACCGCCGCAGCCGCCCTCGTTCTCAGGAGTGCCAGGAACCCGTTCAGCGCCGGGTTGTCATTGTTGCGCCGCCAGGCAACGGAGAGTGTTACCGGCTGCGGCAGCCTCAGGTCGACATCACGCATGACCATGGATTCGAATTGCAGCTGGCGGGCAGATTCGGGAACGAGGGCAATGCCCAACCCGGCCTGCACCAGCGCCAGGATCGCATGGATCTGGGACATGTAATGGACATAGCGCGGAGTGACCCCCACGGACAGGAACACCGCCGCCAGCAGGTCATAGAAATAACGCGCCTCGACAGGTGAATAACCGATGCAGGTTTCCTGATCGAAGTCCTGCGCCGTGATCGTTCGCCGGCGCGCAAGAGGATGGTCTATAGGAATGGCGCAGACCAGTTTTTCTCGCGCAACCACAAAGAAATCAAGCTCCTCATGCCCAACCACCGGGCGCATGAGCCCGACATCGATCTGACCGGAAGACAGCGCTTCCAGCTGCTCCTGAGTCACCATTTCCTTGAGCGTGAAATCGATGTTGCGCAGCGGCACCTTCGCCGCAGTCAACAGTTGCGGCAGAAAGCTGTAGCTCGCGGATGCCGTGAAGCCCACGGCCAGCGCACCGTCCCTGCCCTCGGCAATGCGTCGCGCCGACAGCGATGCGCTCTCGGCGAGGTTCAGGATCCGCCGGACCTCGATCAGAAAGGACCGCCCGGCCGGCGTCAGCTTTACCGAGCGACTCGACCGGTTGAGCAGCTCGACGCCCACCTGATGCTCCAGTTGCTGAATCTGCCGGCTGAGCGGCGGCTGGGTCATGTGAAGGCGGGCAGCGGCACGTCCGAAATGCAGCTCGTCGGCCACGGCAGCAAAGCAGCGAAGGTGACTGAGTTCAAACATTGATGCTCCATACGTATCGAACAATGCTTATTTTTATGTCGATAGCATCAATTGTAAAGCCTATAAATTGTGCGACTGGCGCTTCTTGCCGAAGACCGCACAAACAAATGGGATTGAATTGATGAGCCGCATGACACCGCAGGAAATGGCCGGAGAGATTTCGAAAGGGCTTCTGTCCTTTCCGGTAACCCACTTCGACAAGACCGGTGCCTTCCAGCCCGAACCTTTCCGTGACCACCTCGAATGGCTGACCGGCTTCGGCCCGGCAACCTTCTTCGCCGCCTGTGGTACGGGCGAGTTCTTCTCGCTTTCGCCGGCAGAAGTGGAGACCGTGACCCGCGTCGCCATCGACCAGATGAAGGGCCGCGTGCCGGTCATCGCCGGCGCCGGCTACGGCACGTCGATGGCCATTGAAATGGCCGCCCGTGCGGAAGCCGCAGGCGCTGACGGCCTGCTGGTGCTGCCGCCCTACCTGATCACGCCGGAAAGCGCCGGGCTCGAAGCCCATGTCGAGGCGATCTGCGCCTCCACCAGGCTTGGCGTCACGATCTACAATCGCGACAACGCCATTCTGGATGAATATGCGCTGGCCCGCCTTGCGGAGCGTTGCCCCAACCTCGTCGGTTACAAGGACGGCGTCGGCGACGTCGAACTGATGGTCCGCATCCAGAGCCTGCTCGAAGGACGCCTGACCTTCATCGGCGGCCTGCCGACGGCAGAAACCTTCGCGCTGCCCTATCTGGACATGGGCGTTAACACCTATTCCTCGGCGATCTTCAACTTCGTGCCGCAGTTCGCCATGGACTTCCATGCAGCCGTGCTGCGTCGCGACCATGCGGCCATCATGCAGGGATTGCGCAATTTCGTTCTGCCCTATATCGAAATCAGGTCGCGTCGTCGTGGCTATGCCGTCTCGATCGTGAAGGCCGGATTGCGCGCCATCGGCCGCGATGCAGGCCCGGTTCGCTCTCCCCTGGTGGATCTCACGGAAGCTGAAATGTCGGAACTGACCGCATTGATCGAGGGTATCGAGACCAGCGCTCCGCTGTCCCGTAAGCCCGCGGACGCAAGCGCGTGACACTTGCAGCCGAACCTCTTCTGACAGCACTTGCTGCTGTGGTCGGCACGGATCGGGTTTTGACCGATCCGGCCGATCTCACACCCTATGAGACCGACTGGCGAGGCCACTTCAAGGGCAAGGCGCTCTGCGCCGTTCTGCCCGGCTCGACCGCCGAAGTCGCTGAAATCGTGAGGCTTTGCGCCGAGGCCGGCGTTGCGGTGATTCCGCAGGGCGGCCGCACGGGACTGGTCGGCGGCGGCGTGCCCAACGATGCCGGCACCGCCGTCGTTCTCAATCTTGCGCGGATGAACAAGGTTCGGTCACTGGATCCCATGGCGATGACAATCGCCGTGGATGCCGGAATAACGCTTGCCGCAGCGCGTCAGCATGCGGCAACGGCACAACTCAACCTTCCGATCCTGATCGGCTCGGAAGGTTCCGCCCAGATCGGCGGCGTCATCGGCACCAATGCCGGCGGCAGCAATGTTCTGCGCTACGGCATGACCCGCAATCTGGTCATGGGCCTGGAGGTCGTACTGCCGGACGGACGCATCTGGAATGGCATGCGCGCGCTGACCAAGGACAATACCGGTTATGCACTGCGCCACCTCTTCATCGGCAGCGAGGGCACACTCGGCATCGTCACCGGCGCCGTGCTGCAACTGGCGCCGGAACCACAGCGCACCACCACGGCATTCTGCCCGGTCGTCGACATCTCCTCAGCCCTGTCGCTCCTCGACAGCCTGCGCCGGGCGCATTTCGACGCACTGGTCGCCTTCGAATACATCAGTGCAGCAACCGTCGCGCTGATCGCGAAATATCGCCCCGAGCTTGCCTCGACCCTTTCCGTCACCACTGAGACCGGCGACTGCCTGCTGATCGAATTCGCCCATATGCGCGCCTCGGAAGAAGCAGATGCGGCGATCGAGACCGACCTTGGAAACGCGTTCGAGCACGGCTGGATCACCGACGCCCTGATCGCCTCCAGCGAAACGCAGCGGAAGGCGATGTGGGCCTTCCGCGAGGCGATTTCCTTTGCGCAGAACGACGCCGGTTACTCCGTCAAGAACGACGTGTCGGTACCGGTCGCGCGCATCCCGGATCTGCTGAGCGAAGCGACCGCAGCGGTTGCGGCTGTCACACCGGTGGCACAACCCATCTGCTACGGCCATCTTGGCGATGGCAACATCCATTTCAATTTCAGCCCCGCGACCCCGGAAATATCGGGGGAATTGCGCACGCTCGAACCCGCCATCGTGGCGGCGCTGAACGGTGTGGTGCAGTCGCTCGACGGTAGCTTCTCGGCCGAGCACGGCATTGGCCAGGCAAAGGTCGAGACGTTGGCAAAGTTCCGCGCCGGAATGGAGCTGGAACTGATGCGGGCGATAAAGACGCTGCTCGATCCGGATAACAGAATGAACCCGGGCAAGGTCGTATAGAAGGCCGCCCGGAGCTGAGACTAACGGAACCGGGACTGCCCGGAACCGATCATGATTGAATGAAAGATTTGGAGAAGAACATGACCTATCCCGCTCCCAAGATGTTCATCGCCGGTGTATGGCGCGGTGCCAGCAACGGCGCCTCCCTGCCGGTCATCAACCCGGCAACGGAAGAAGTGATCGGTCAGGTACCGGTCGCAACCGAAGCCGACCTCGAGGAAGCGGTGGCTGCCTCCGTCGCCGGCTTCAAGATCTGGCGCGATGTCTCGGCGTTCGAGCGTTACAAGATCATGCGCAAGGCCGCCGAACTCATGCGCAGCCGCTCGCAGGAGATCATCCGCAACCTGACCATCGAGCAGGGCAAGCCGCTCGCCGAAGCCACCATCGAAACGCTCGCCTGCGCAGACGTCATCGACTGGCTGGCCGAAGAAGGCCGCCGCAACTACGGCCGCCTCGTCCCTGCCCGCGCCACCAACGTGCAGCAACTGGTCATCCGCGAGCCGGTCGGCCCGGTTGCGGCCTTCACCCCGTGGAACTTCCCCCTGAACCAGGCGGTGCGCAAGATTTCCGCAGCACTTGCTACCGGTTGCTCGGTCGTCATCAAGGCCCCGGAAGAGACCCCCGCCAGCGTCATGGCGCTGATCGCCGCCTTCGCCGATGCCGGCGTTCCCGATGGCGTCATCAATCTGGTCTTCGGTGTCCCGGCCCAGATCTCCGAATACCTGATCGCCCATCCCGACATCCGCAAGATCTCGTTCACCGGCTCGACCGCCGTCGGCAAGCAGCTGGCAGCACTCGCCGGCCTGCACATGAAGCGCAGCACGATGGAACTCGGCGGTCATGCCCCGGCTATCATCTTCGACGACGCCGACGTCGATCAGGCCGCAAAGCTTCTGGGCTTCAGCAAATATCGTAACGCCGGTCAGGTCTGCGTCTCGCCGACCCGCTTCCTCGTGCATGAGAACGTCTACGAGCGCTTCCTCGAAGGCTTCATGGCGGTTGCGAAAAACATCAAGGTCGGCAACGGCCTGGACGAAGGCACCAACATGGGCCCGCTCGCCCATGACCGCCGTATTCCGGCGATGGAAACGCTGGTGGCCGACGCCCGCGCCAAGGGCGCCGAGATCGCCCTTGGCGGCGAACGTCTGAACAGCAAGGGCTACTTCTTCCAGCCGACGGTCATCACCAACCTGCCCTCGGACGCGCGTATCCTCAGCGAAGAGCCCTTCGGTCCGCTGGCACCGATGATCCCGTTCCGCGATACGGAAGCGATGATCGAGGAAGCCAACCGCCTTCCCTACGGCCTCGCTGCCTATGCCTTCACCTCTGCGGCGGAAACCCGCGCGCTTCTGGCGAAGAAGGTCGAGGCGGGTATGCTGACGATCAACCACCTCGGTCTCGCCCTTCCGGAAATCCCCTTCGGCGGCATCAAGGATTCCGGCCAGGGCTCCGAAGGTGGCACCGAGGCGCTGGACGCCTACGTCAACACCAAGCTGGTGACGGAAGCCATCTGAGGATTCCTGTCGCGAACCTCTTGAAATGAATGCTGGCCGCGAGACGATCGTTCCTCGCGGCCCGAAGAAATGGCGATGAATGTCCCCCACCCCATCATCGCCCGGCGGTTTGACCGCCGTTCAGGCAGAAGCGGCTCCGGCAGCTTCTGCCTTTTTTTCGGGATCAACAAAGCTGGAATAGCTGGAGAGTAAAGTTTCGCGCCGATTTGACAAGTGTTATGCCTGCCAGTGAAAAGCCACGAAAGGAACATGAAACCGGCGGGACAAGCGCTCGTCATGCATGGTACTGGAAAAAGCCGCACGATCACTGATCGGTCGGAGATAAATTGGAGGAAATACTTGTGAAAACTGTTGCCATCGTCCTGCCTGCGATTTTCGCAGCCCTGCCGGCCAATGCTGCCCTCTCCGGCTTCTACGACAGCGGAGAGCAGATCAACCTCATCCTTTCGAGCAGGGAAGTCGCCGATGCTGTGCGTCAGGCACCGATCGGCGCAATTTCCAACACCGGCACTCGCAAGGACGGCGCTCACGAGTGGACCGTCCGTGTTCAGGAGTGCGACCTCAAGGTCTACCTGACTCCGATCCCACCGAACGGACCGGGCAAGACCACTTACGAACTCGACGCCAGCGGAAAATGCGAGTGAGCGCATAACCTCGCATCAGCGGGATGAACCGTGAGGCCTTACCCGGTGTCATGCAAATCCCGCCGCCGCCGTCAGGATTTACGCGAGATCATAACTCAGGATCGATATTGGGCCGCCCCGACGCGGCCCAGGGGACAAGTCCGGTAAATGTGGACCGGGGCAGGATTACCGCCCCGGCCGCTTTAACTCAAGATTACCTCTGCGGTGCCTGCGCCGCCGGCTGAGCGACTGCCGCGTCGCGTGCGCGGAGGAAGACAGTCTCCATCTGCCAGTGCTCGTTGGTGTAGCGTGGATCGCCGGCCCATTCGTCCCATCCGTGATGACGTCGGAACTCGCCCAGAAGACCGGAGGCGATGATCGCCTGTCGATCCACTGGCTCCGGTTGCTCCCAGTTCGGGCCGACATAGATGGCGTCATGCGTGCAATAGAGCTCGCACATGTAGCAGGTCTCGCAATCCTCCTGCCGTGCAATCCGTGGCGCCTGTCCTTCGACCAGTTCGAAGACATTGGTCGGACAGATCTCAACGCATTTGTTGCAGGCAGCGCAACGTTCCTCGACGATAAACTCGATCATGATGCAAGCTCCAGCGGCTGGTCGCCGTCAGTGGCAGTGTAAAGGGGATCGAGACCACCGACGACGATGCGCCGGTTGAAGCGGACATCGCTGTCCGGTCGGTCGTCGCGCTGGTGCATGCCTCGGCTCTCGTCGCGCGCCAGTGCTGACAGCACCGACCACCGGGCCGTCGCCAGCATGGCAGCAGTCTCGCGGGTCCTGAGCACATTGCCGCCCTCGCCGGCCGCATGCGAGCGAAACACCTTCCAGACATCGTCCAGCACATCAGCCGAACGTTTCAGCTTTTCCCCGGTCCGGAAGATGTTCCGGTCAAAGGAAAGCGTCTGGTCCTGGATCAGGCCGAGCGCACCCTTCAGATCCACGCCATGGGTCGATGGCGGCCGAAGCCCCGCCTGACCGATGGGGCGACCGGAATCCCGGGCGTTGTGGCGGGCCGCAAACTGTGCCGCTCCCGCCCCGGCCCACTGGCCGGAGGACAGCGCCCAGGCCGAATTGATGTTGCCGCCACCGGAAATCGCGCCGGCGACGAGTTCTCGTGTCGCCGCATCACCGGCGGCATAAAGGCCCGGCACAGATGTGCCGCAATCCGGCGTGACGACGCGCAGTCCGCCGATGCCCCGCACGGTGCCTTCGCCATGCATGGTCACCTCGAATTTCTGGCTATACGGATCGATGCCCCGGCGATGGAACGGCAGGAGGAAATTGGGCGAAATAATCGGCACCTTGGCGATGATGTCGGCCGGCGTGCGGCTGAGATCGCAGAACACCTTGCCTTTCAGCATCGCCGCCGCGAGCGGCCGGCTGATGTCCGGTCCCGGCGGCAGAGGAATGACATTGCCGTCCTCGTCGTAATAGGTGGCGAAGGCATAGGACATGGAACGCGTCATGTTCGTGCCGGCAAGCGCCACCGTGTAGTAATTGGTGAACTCCATGCCGGAAAGCTCGGCCCCCGCTTCGGCCGCCATCAGATAGCCGTCGCCGGTATTGGTGTGCGAACCAAGGAGGCCGGAGAGGAAGGACGTTCCCCCCGTCGCCAGCACCACGGCCCCGGCATTGACCTGCCATTCCCCGCCATGCTGGCGGCGAATGCCGCGAGCGCCGGAAACGGATCCATCCGGCCGCTGCAACAGTTCGAGGGCCGGACAATGGTCGAGCACGGTGACGCCGAGACTGTCGATGAGTTTGCGCAAAGCCCGCATATATTCTGGCCCGCGTAGCTCGCGATAACGCGTGGCCCCTGTCTCGTCGCGGGAAAAGTCGTAGAAGCCATGCAGGGTCGGTAGGGTTTCCCAGGTCTTTTCCAGAACACGCGCCATCCATGTGGGATCGTTGAGGCCGAAGCCGGCGATCAGGCGCTTGCGGATGGCGGTCTCACGCGCCTCCGGCGGATCCGGCGGAATCCACCAATGTCCCGGCCCGGCGGTTGCCGTCACGCCGCTCGTTCCGCAATAACCCTTGTCGGCCAGAATGACGGTGGCGCCAGCACGACGCGCTGCGGCTGCCGCCCAGGTACCGGCAAGGCCGCCGCCGATGATCAGCACGTCAGCACCGAGCTGGATGCTGTGTTCGCTCGTATTCCTGCTCATTTCAGATCGTCCTCTCTGCGCCGTGCCGCACACCCAGCCAGTCGAGCAACTGCCCGCGAATTCTGGCGAATGCCGGATCTGCCACATCACGCGGACGCGGCAGGTCGATCACTTCCTCATGGGCGATAATGCCGTCCTTCATCACCAGCACGCGGTCTGAAAGCAGCACGGCCTCCTCGACATCATGGGTGACAAGCAGGACGGCGCAGCCGTGGCGTTGCCAGAGTTCGCCGACGAGTTCCTGGGCCTTGATGCGGGTCAACGCATCGAGCGCCGCAAAGGGCTCGTCGAGCAACAGCAGGTCCGGTTCGCGCACCAGTGCCCGGGCCAGCGACGCCCGCTGCGCCTCACCACCGGACAGCACCTTCGGCCATTGCTCTGCACGATGCCCGATACCGACCTCTTCGAGCGCATCGACCGCCCTCTTGCGGTCTCCACCGGGCAGGCCGAGCACCACATTGCGCCAGACCTTCTTCCACGGCAGCAGGCGCGGCGCCTGAAAGGCCACGGCGCGGCGGAAGGGAACCTCGACATCGCCGGTGAACTCCCGGTCGAGATCGGCGAGGATACGCAGGAGCGTGCTCTTGCCGCAGCCGCTCGCCCCCAGCAGCGCCACGAATTCCCCCGGCGCGATATCGAGATCGAGTTCCTGCAGCACATCGCGTGCGCCGAAGCGGCGGGAAAGGCTGCGGACGGAAACCGCCGAACGGGCAGCGGGTGGGACATGCCCCGGGCTTACGCCCCGTTGAATGCCGGTCGCCATGACAGGAATACCTTCTCAAGAGTACGGACGGTGAAATCGACGGCAAGCCCAAGCAGCGCATAGACGACAAGGCAGACGACGATGACATCGGTCTGGAAGAACTCGCGGGCATTGGCCATGAGATAGCCGATGCCGGCGGTGGCGTTGATCTGCTCGCCGAAAACCAGCGCCAGCCAGGCAATGCCGAGCGAATAACGC
The DNA here is from genome assembly GCA_002600635.1 of Rhizobium sp. ACO-34A. Classification (NCBI taxonomy): domain Bacteria; kingdom Pseudomonadati; phylum Pseudomonadota; class Alphaproteobacteria; order Hyphomicrobiales; family Rhizobiaceae; genus Rhizobium; species Rhizobium sp. ACO-34A. The sequence continues at coordinate 2,965,988 of CP021371.1, forward strand.
AGGCCCACCAGAGCATTGGGCAGGGCTCCGGGCAGCACGACGTTGAGGATCATCTGCACGCGGGAAAGGCCGATCGTTCGCCCGACCTCGATCAGTGACTGATCGACATTGCGGATGCCGGCATAGACGTTGAGGTAGAGCGGAAAGGCCGTGCCGAGCGCAATCAGCGCGATCTTCGGCGCCTCGCCGATGCCGAACCAGATGATCAGCAGCGGGATGAGCGCCACGTTCGGCACCGTGCGCAGCATCTGCATCGTGGCGTCGATCAGGTCTTCGCCAAGCCGGAACAGGCCGGACAGCACGGCGAGCGAAACGCCCACCGTGCCGCCAATGGCAAGACCGATCAGCGCCCGGCTAAGCGAAACCCACATGGCTTGCGGCAACTCGCCGGTCTCGATCAGCCGCGACGCGCTGGAAAGCACGGTGGACGGACCGGCCAGAACCTCGCCCGGCAGCACGCCGGTCACCGATGCGATGTGCCACAGCAGGATCAGCGCCACCGGTCCCGAGGTCCGCCGCAGCCAGCGGGGTATCCCCCGCCCGGCTGCCGAAACCGGTTCGATCCTCTGCAATGCGACACCGGCCCCATCCGCCTTCGCGGCCAGTTGCGGTTCCTGTTGCCGGAGCTCTTCCGTGCGCGACAGGTCAATCGTTGCGAAAGCCATGATCTACACTCCGCCCGGGATCAGTTGATCGGAATATCGCGATAGACGTAATCGCCGAGATTGAGGGATCCGGTCAGGACGCCAGCTTCCTTCCAGGTCTCGAACACGGTTTGCAGCGAGGCGACGAAGGCTTCGTCGATCGGCTGGCGCTTGTAGGCGGCTTCATCCGGGTAGATCTTCTCGATCGTCTCCTTGTCCTGCTTGGCGAAGCCCGCATAGAAGGCGATGTACGCATCCTTGTTGTTGCGCGACCAGTCGTAGCCCCGGTCGACGCGGGAAACGAAATCGGCGATTGCCGCCACCTTGCCGCTATCGGCAAGCGCGTTGTTGGTGGCGCTCACCACGAAATTGCCGGTGTTGATGCCCTGCCCGTCGACCAGTTCGGTAGCGTTCAGCGTGCCGATGGTGCGCGCCTTGTAGACGCCCCAGGTTCCCCATGCATCGATGCTGCCGGCCTGGAAGGCGGCGCTGGCATCGGCCGGCGTCAGGAAGGCGAGCTTGACGTCATTGGCCGTCAGACCGGCCTTCTTCAGCGCTCCGAGCGTCAGGTAATGGGCCACGCTGCCACGGGTGGTCGGAGAGATCGTCTTGCCCTTGAGGTCGGCGAGGCTCTTGATCGGGCTGCCGGCCGGAACGAGGATGCTGCTGCCGAGCCCGCCATTGGAGAAGTTGGCGACGACCTTGATCTTGGAGCCGCCGGCAATGGCGCTGACCGTCGGGGAATCCGCGGCCTGGCCGATATCCACAGCATCGGCCTTCAGCGCCTCATGCAGGTTGACTGCCGCCGGGAAGACCGACCATTCGATCTTGTAGGGCACGTCATTGAGAAGGCCTGCGGCCTCCAGTTTCGCGCGGGTCGCACCGGTCTGGTCGCCGACGCGCAGCGTGACCTTGCTCAGGTCTTCGGCCGCATGGGCAGCGGCCATACCGGTGATACCGAGCACGGCAAGGCCGCCAAGGAGCGATGAAAACAGGCGTCGGGATATCAGGGTCATGGTCTCTCAACTTTCTCTGAATTGGAGGAAATGGGGTGCGGCCGTTATTCGGCGGCCTCGACGGCGGGAGCTACCGCATGGCGGTTCTGCGGAACCGGAATTCCGAGATTGGAGCGGAAGGTCTCGCCCTCGTATTCGGTGCGGTAGACGCCGCGCCGCTGCAGGATCGGCACGACGGTCTCGGCGAAGACTTCAAGTTCGCGCGGCAGGGAGACATTGACGACAAAGCCATCCGAGCCGCGTTCCTCCAGCCAGCGCTGGAAGGCATCGGCAACCTTTTCAGGCGTACCGACGAAATCCGTGCGCGGTGTCGCAAAGCGCAGCGCCGTCTGGCGCAATGTCAGGTTTTCGGCGCGAGCCGCAGCAATGATCTTGCCCGACGTGCTCTGGTTGCTGTTGGCGCCGTGGGCGGCGACATCCGGGAACGGCGCATCGAGATCGTGCTGGAGGAAATCGTAATCGTTAAACGGTCTGCCCAGCATCGACAGCGCGTTTTCGATGGAGGTGAGGTTGGCGAATTCCGCGTACTTGCGCTCAACCTCCTCCTCGGTGGAACCAATGACGGGGCGGACGCCCGGCAGAACGAAGAGGTGATCGGGATTGCGCCCGAAGCCGGCGGCGCGGCCCTTGATATCCTTGTAATAGGCCTTGGCCTCGTCGAGGTTTTCGTGATGCACGAAGATGGCGTCGGAGCGTCGGGCCGCGAAATTCTTGCCGTCTTCCGATGCACCGGCCTGGAAGATCACCGGCTGGCCCTGACGGGAGCGCGCGATATTGAGCGGACCCTTCACCTGGAAGAATTCGCCCTTGTGATTGAGTGCATGCAGCTTGGCGGGATCGAAGAACCGGCCGCTCTGCTTGTCATGCACCAGCGCATCGTCTTCCCAGGAATCCCAGAGGCCCTGAACGACATCGAGATATTCGCCCGCCTGACGATAGCGCGTGTCATGCGCCAGATGCTTGGACTTGCTGTAGTTCTCGGCACTGCCCTCGAGCCAGGATGTCACGACATTCCAGCCGGCTCGACCGCCGCTGATATGGTCGAGCGAGGCAAACTGGCGCGCGACATTGAAAGGTTCGCTGTAGCTGGTGGTCAGTGTTGCCACGAGACCGATATGCGAGGTAGCACCCGCCAGCGCCGACAACACCGTCAGCGGCTCGAAGCGATTGAGATAATGCGGGCTCGACTTCTCCGTGATGAACACACTGTCGGCGACGAACAGAAAATCGAACTTGGCCGCCTCGGCAAGTTGCGCCTGCTTCCGGTAATAGGCGAAATTGGTGCTGGCGGTCGGGTCGGCATCCGGGTGACGCCAGTCCCCCCATCCCATGCCGACACCATGCAGCATGAAACCCAGCTTCAATTGACGCTTTGCCGACATATCGCTCTCCTGAGGTCGCGTGCGTGATGCACCGGATATGTCGTGATGCTATTTTATACTAAATCTATCGAATAGATATTATATTGCCATTTGTCAGTTTCGGAGAGAAAGGAATTTCTAATCCGCGGGCCGGTGAAGCGACGACGCCTAACCGGCGGGCCGTGCGATATCGAGCACATCGACGAGCGTGACCGAGACGAAATCCGAAACCAGCACCGTCACGCGCACCACCCAGAAGCCATCGAGTGGCAACACGAAACCCGATGCCCGATAGCGCCCTTCGGAGGTCTTGGAGGCCAAGTGCTCGAACGGCCCGAGACCATAGGCGGGCTTTGCAAGCTCGACTTCGATGGAAAGCGGATCGAGCGGTTCGCCATTCAGCCTGAGGTCTTCGATGTCGATGAGCACGGGACCCACAGTAGCCGGGCGGACAGTGAGACGCGCGCTTACCCCTTCCTTGGCAAGATCGATGGTTTGCTCGGGACCGGATACAGCAAGAAGGGCACGCGGAGGCGGCGTGAAACGCCAGAGACCGATGACACCGATCACAAGACAGCCCAGCACGATCTCCGCGACGATGATCCGGCGCAGACTTGCCGTAGCGGAAAGGTCGCCCGCAAGGACACTGCCCGTGAGACGATAGCGATTGAATGCGGCGATCAAAAGAAGAAGAAAGACAAGCGCCAGCTTGGCAAGGAATACCAGCCCGTAATTCGTCGTCCAGAGAGCCTCGACGCTGCGTAGCTGCACGACGCTCAGGATGAGACCCGAAAGCACGAGCAGGCCAACGACGACGGGAATGACGCGGGAGAAACGGGTAAGCACCTCTCCCCCCGCCGCATCTTCATGTCTCAACGCCTTCCACAACGGGACGAGCGCACCAATCCACAGGGTCGCCGTCACCGCATGCAGGAAGACGGTCGGTCGGGTCAGGGCGACGGGCGAGGCCGTCGCGGCGTGGCCGGCGCTTGCAGCAGCCAATCCGACGCAGGCAAGGGCCGCCCATGCCAGCAGACCCGTAACCGGGCCAGATGTCGGCGACTGCATGGACGCCCAGGCAAGAGCAAGGGCGGTCGCGCCGATCAGTGTCGCACGCCCGAAGCTGGTCGCGAAAAGCCCCGCCTCCCAGACTTCGGCCCGCAGCAGCGCCGATATCGGCTCGCCCAGCGCATCAAGGCCCTGAAAGCCGATGAACAAGGGCGTTGCCAGCAGTCCAGCGGGAATAAGAAGGCTATCGAGCCACCGGCTCTTTGCGTCAGGACCGCGAACGACAGACGCGGAAAACACCGCACCGCCGACACCGAAGATGAGGCTCAACAGCCATGTGGTTCGCGAGGCCCACAGGCCAATTCTTACGGAAAAATCGGTTTCGCTTGTCGCAGCGTTAAGCGCACTCGGCGCCCCCACGGAAAAGACCAGACCGCCGCCAATCGGATGACCATCGGAAGAGGTTACCCGCCACGAAAGGACATGGGTTCCGCGTTCCAGTCCGGCTGGCAATGCAATCGAAATGGCGTCGCCCTTGTCGCCTATGTCATGCAGCACTTCGGTACGACCGTCAGGATGGGTCAAACGCGCCACCAGCGGGCGCACGGGTTCCGAAAACCGCAGGTTCAACCGATCCGGGGCATCGGCAAGGACGGAACCGTCGGCGGGATCGGATGCAATCAGGTTCGCATGTGCGAAGGCGAAAGAGGATGCCGAAACCGCCATCAGGACGGCGACGCACAGCATCGCCGCCCATTTCGTCAAGTTCTGCACGATCAGGGCCGGACCTTCACGACCGGTGCAGGGTGCTTCAGATCGTCGGCCGAGACGCCGGCCGCGGGCAGCTCGATCCAGCGATCGGCCTCAGCTCCGCATTCCTGCACGACCGGCACCACGATCTGGGTATGAGCCGTCTTGCTAACGGTCGCGCGGAATACGAACTCGTCGTAATGCGCGTCTTCCAGCGTGCCGCCGGTCCACGAGATTTCCTTCACGCGAGCGCCCTGCCCGTGAGCATGGGTCTCCTCCGCCGAGGCCTTGTGCACATCATCGGTCGTGGTTGCGAGTGTCCAGCCGGGCTTCGGCTGCGGCTTCACCGAAGTCAGTTCTTCCGGAATGGCGATGCGCAGCCCGGTCGTCGCCGCACCCGAGCAGCCATGCGGCAGCCTGAGCACGAACTTGACGGTGGTTCCAGGCGCTACCTCCTTGTTTTCGAACGTGACGTGTGCCTCGGCAATGCCCGTCAACGCCAGAAGCGCGATCAGTCCGAGCGGAGCCGTTTTCTTGATGGTCATTGGGCAAGCTTTCTTTACCAGGTGGATGCGAGGCCGAGATGACCGAGGGCCTGATGCCTCAGTTCAGCAAGGCGCGGATCGCCGCGATGGCGGGGATAGGGAAGATCGACGCGAATATCGGCGACCACCCGGGCCGGCCGCGGCCCGAACACCAGCACCCGCTGCGACAGGAACAGAGCTTCCTCGACATCATGGGTGACGAGGAAGGCGGTCAGCCCCGCCCGCTGCCAGAGGCTGACGAGTTCCGTCTGCATGGTCAGCCGCGTCAGCGAGTCGAGCTTGCCGAGCGGTTCGTCCAGCAGCAGCAGCCGGGGTTCATTGACCAGCGCGCGGGCGAGCGCCACCCGCTGGGACATACCGCCCGAAAGCTGGTGCGGATAGGCCTTGTCGAACCCCTTGAGGCCGACGAGCTCGATGGCGTTGTCCACCCGGCGGCGGGAGTTTTTCAGGATGCCCTGCGCCTCGAGGCCGAGCGCGACATTGTCCCAGACGGTGCGCCAGGGAAACAGCGTCGGATCCTGAAACACCAGGATGCGGGAGGGATCGGGATCGCCGATCGTCTCGCCATCGACGCTCAACGTACCGCGCGTCGGATGGTCCAGACCGGCCAGCAGGCGTAGCAGCGTCGACTTTCCGCAGCCCGAAGGGCCGAGCAGCGCCACGAACGAGCCGGGCTCCACGGAAAAATCCACGTCTTCGAGAACCGGCAGCGGTTCTCCTTCGAGCTCGAATTGGTGGGATACGTGGCGGATATCGACCCGCTGTCCTGTGATCGTTTCGGGTTCAAGCGTTGCAAGGGCTACCATCGGACGAGACCTTTCTGCCAGGAGAGCGACCAGTCGCGGATACGGAAGAGCAAGGTGATCAGCGTCGAGCACATCAGAGCCATGACCAGCAGCGCCGCATACATGTTGGCGTAAGCCGCCCAGCCCTGCGCCCACTGGAGATACCAGCCGAGGCCAGCCTTGACGCCAAGCATTTCGGCCACGACCAGAACCGCAAACGACGTGCCAAGCCCCATGAACAGGCCGACAAAGACATGCGGCAAGGCCGACGGGATCGCCACTTTCAGGATGAGAAACAGCGGCTTGGCGCCGAGCGTTCGGGCGATGTCGTAATAGTCGCGATTGACGCTGGCGATGCCGGACCACGTCAGGATCGTCACCGGGAAAGCAGTCGCAAGCGCGATCAGGAAGACACTGGCCGAGCCACTGGACGGGAAGATGAAGAAGGCAAGCGGCAGCCATGCAGTCGCCGGCAGCGGGCCGATCAGCCGCAGGACCGGATGCACCCAATAGGCAGCGGAACGCGACCAGCCGATGGTGACCCCGGTCAGGAAACCGGCGAGAGCGCCGAAGAAATAGCCCTTGGCGAGCAGCAGCACGGAATAAAACACGCTGGTACCGAGCCGCTGCCAGTCATCGAGGAAGACTTCGAGAATGCTCTGGGGCGAAGAGAAGAAGGGAAGCGGCAGGAGGCCGGTCTTGGCTGTGACGACTTCCCAGATGGCGACGATCAGTGCAGCCGCCACGAACCATGGGCCGTAATGTCGGATGCTGGCGGAAACCTTGCCGCCGAGCTTGCCGGTCGCCGCAACGACGACAAGCACAAGCGCGATCAACAGCGAGCCGATGGCCAGTTCCCGCCCGTAAGGCTGCGGAATGATCTCTGGCCAGAGCTCGATGAGGGCCGCCACAGCGGCCCAGGCAGCACCGGCCACAAGGCCGGTCCACCAGATGGAGACAGGCGCACGTTCGCGCGCCACTTCGTCTGATACGGATGGATCTATCGAGGTCATGTCGGCGCTCCTCAGGCCGACAGCACGTCGGCATAGACCTTGTCCGCGAAAGCGTTCGGGTCGGTAGAGTTCTTGAACACCTGCACGTCGCGCAGTTCCTGCGCATAGAGCGCGATTTCCTGGCGCAGATCGGCCCCGGTCGGATTGTGATTATGGGTCTGCGCCTGCAGCACGCCGACAAGATCCTCGACCGACTTCCCCTTTGGCGCATTGGGCAGGAAGGCGCGAGCGGCGTCCTCGGGTTTGGCCACGGTCCAGTCCTGGGCTTCCAGCAGGGCGCGCGTGAGAGCGGCGGCGGTCGGCTGGTCGTCACGGATCAGGCTGCCGCGCAGGCCGACGATGCAGCACACGCGGTTTTCGAAACCATGGTCCAGATTGGAAGCGATCTGCACGTATTTCGGATCCTGCAGCCAGAAATAGGCTTTCGGATCGCCGTCGGCGATTGCATGGACTTCACCCTTGTCGGCGGCAAGCTGCAGAAGTTCGCCCGGATACTGGCGCCATTCCACATCCGCGACCGGATCGATGCCCTCCTTGTGCAGCAGGATGGAGAAGAAGTTCTTGCCCGGGCTGGCAAGGTCGGAGATGCCGATCACCTTGCCCTTGAGCTGCGAAAGCGTGGTGATGCCACTATCTTTCAGCGCGACGAGGCGCGAGCAACCGCCATGGGTGCCGGCGGTGATTTTTACGTCGAAGCCCTGTTCCAGTGCCTTCAGCCAGCGCAGCGCCATGCCGACGCCGCCATCCGCCTTGCCGGTCGCGATCGCTTCCAGCAGCGTCTCGGTCGATGCGCCGAAATTCACCAGCTCGACGTCGAGGCCATATTTCTTGAAGATGCCCTGCTCCTGCGCGAAAAAAACCGGCGCAAGGCAGATCGCCGAGGCGTTGGTGGCAAACTTGATCTTCTTCAGCTCACCGGCGGGAGCCGCGGCCTGAGCAAAGAGATTGCTCGCCGAAAAAGCGCCGAGCGGAGCGGCAAGGCTCAGAGCGCCGGCCGTCCTCAGGAAGGTGCGGCGGTCGAAGCCGCCAGCGGAAACAAGGTTTTTCACACGTTCATTCATCAGAAGTCTCCTGCCGTTTCGGCGTGATTGAGGGAGGATCGTTATTCTGCGGCGGCTGCGCGCGTGGCTTCGCTATCGCGCTTGGCGACGAGAGCCCTGAAGCGCGGGATGAGATCGCGTCCGTACTGGAAGGCATCCTCCAGCGGATCGAAGCCGCGAATGAGGAAGGTCGTGACGCCAAGGTCGTAGTAATCGAGCAGTGCTTCCGCCACCTGATCCGGCGTGCCGACCAGCGAGGTGGAGTTGCCGCTGGCGCCGGTCAGCGCCGCCATTTCGGTCCACAGCCGCTTGTCGACGCGCGCGCCTTGAGCCGCGGCCGCAAGCAGACGGCGGGAGCCTTCGTTCGGTGGCTGTTGTCCACCTGTGCCGCCGACATTGATCAACCGCTCGCCGGAAGCCGTCGCCCGCAATTCCTTTGCACGCTCCAGAAGCCGGTTGGCCTTGACCCATGCGGCCTCTTCCGTATCGGCAAGGATGGGACGCAGCGACAGGCTGAAACGTGGATTGCGGCCATGCGGAGCCGCGGCCTGACGGACACGATGAATGGTCTCGGAAACCTGCGCCAGCGTCTCGCCCCACAGCGCGTAGATATCGGCATGACGCCCGGCGACATCGATCGCCGCTTCCGACGAGCCGCCGAAATAGACCGGAATGCCCTCCGGATTGGCCGGCTTCACATGGGAGAAACCAGACTTCACCCTGTAGTAATTGCCTTCGTAATCGAACGGTTTTTCGCTCGTCCATTCCTGCCTGACGATATCGAGATATTCGGTTGTACGGGCATAGCGCTCGTCCTTGGTCAGGTGATCGCCGTCCTGCGCCAGTTCCTGATCATTGCCGCCGGTGATGATGTGGACCGACACCCGGCCATTGCTGAGCTGGTCGAGCGTGGCAAGCTGGCGAGCCGCAAGCGTCGGGGCGGTAAAGCCCGGTCGATGCGCGATCATCAGCTTCAGCTTCGTCGTGCGCACCGCCACATGCTGGGCGATCAGGATGCTTTCCGGAGACGTCGAGTGAAAGGCGAACAGCACCCGGTCGAAACCGCCATTTTCATGGATCGCCGCAGCCGCCGCGATATGCTCGGGATTGATCACCGGACCGGAAGCCGGGACCGTTTCGGAGGCATTGTGATTGCCGATGTAACCGATGATTTCGACTGGCATGGAACACTCCTCGTTCTTGTTGTTCAGATGCCCAGAGCAAGCTTGCCGGCGCCGATGCGCACGGTGTCTTCCTGCGGACTGTGGATGCGGCCGCAGAGCACGTCGCGGTGATGACGCTCGAGCGGGTTGTTGCGGGAAATGCCGTGATTGCCGGAAAGCTTCAGGGCCTTCTCGACGGCAAGGATGGCGTTCTCGGTCGTGACGACCTTGATCAGCCCGGCTTCCGACTGGCTAACGCTGCGGCCCTCGTCGATGTCACGCGCCGCCGAGCCGATCAGCCGGCGATTGACCACCAGCAGCTCCTCGATCTCGCCAAGCGCCTGCTGGATACGCGGCACTGTGGCAAGCGGCTGGCCGAGATTGCTCGGCACGCGCTCGTTGAGGAAACGAACGAGCCAGTCGCGCGCGGCTTCGGCAACGCCGGTGTAAAGCGCGCCGGGCAGTATGCCGAACCAGGCTGCCTGCCCCTCGCCCCGCGCGTCCCATTCCGAGGGACGGCGGATGTCGACGGCGTGATCCAGCGGCACGAAGACATCCTGAAGAACCGCATCGTGACTGCCGGTGGCGCGCATGCCGAGCGGGTTCCAGGTCTTCTCGATGGTGAAGCCCTCGGCATTCACCGGCACGAGAAAGCCGCCAAGCCGCACGTCTTCCTCATCCGTGCGCGCCCAGACGATTGCCCACGTCAGGCCCTCGACACCGGTGGAGTAGATCTTGCGGCCCGTGATCGACCAGCCGTTTTCGACCCGTCGCGCAGTGGTTGCAGGCAGACCGCCCCGGATCGGGGTACCCAATTCCGGCTCCACGCGAAGCGCATTGATCAAAGCCCCGTTTTCCACGGCACTCCTGATGACCTTGCCGACCAGATGGGTCGGCCAACGGCTTGCCGGCAGCGTCGCAAGATTGATGTATTGCATGATCAGGATCAGCGCGGTCGACGGCTCGCCCTGCGCGATGATGCGGATGACGTCCGCGGCCTCCGAAAGCCTTGCGCCCCGGCCACCGAGCTCCACCGGTGCGGTAAGAGCCGAAAGCCCCGCCTCATGTGCCAGACGGATGTTCTCGTGAGGAAACCCCGCGCCGATATCGACTTCATGGGCCTTTTCGGCAAAGGCCTTCGACAGATCGAGGGCGATCTCGGTCACCGGCCGGGAAGCCGGATTGCGGAGTTGGGTTACTGTCATTACGCTGAACCTCCTGGGTGTTCGCAAGCGTCATTCGGCGGCCATGCAATGCGTTGGGGCCAACGCTGCGGCCCTCATTGCGGACGGATGCAAGCCCGTCAGCCTCTTGAAGAGCCGGAAAGGCCAGCGAGCGGTGGCTGGCTTTCCAGCGTCGCCTCACAATTGAAGATATTATCCATAAAATTTATGTACTATAGGAACAGTTGTGCCTTCTTTGCCGCTGGACCGGAAATTATTGCCTTTTGTCAAACAGCATAGAGAAAGCTGTCTCTCGTGGCGGAGAGGCCCGGACGCCTAAAGTGGAGGCATCGCGGTCCGACAAGTCCGTAAAGCCAAGGAGAGACAGAATGACCCAATCCCTCGTCGAGACGCTTGCAGAGTTTCAGGCGAAGCGCGCACTGACGATGCCGGCCGACAAGCTCAAGATCAATGTCGACCAACGCCGCCTTCTGGTGGAAACGGCAGATCGCGCCGGCTTCGTGAAGCCCGGTGATGTCGTCGCGCCCTTTGAACTGACCGAGGTCGACGAAGGAAAACTGACGTTCCCTGCCCTCCTCGAAAATGGTCCTCTGGTGCTGATCTTCTTCCGCTTTGCCGGTTGCCCGGCCTGCAACGTGGCGCTTCCCTACTATCGTGACCATCTGGCAAACAGGCTGTCGGCGCTTGGGGCAACGCTCGTTGGCGTCAGCCCGCAGGTTCCGGAAAAGCTGCGCGACATCAAGGAGCGCCACGCCCTCGGTTTCCGCATCGCTACGGACGAAGGCAACGCGCTCGCGCGACGCTTCGGCATACTCTATACTTTCGATGAGGCATCCCGTCGCTCGTCACTGGAAAGCGGCAACCCAATTGGCGACGTGACCGGAACCGGCACCTGGGAACTCCCGATGCCGACCGCTGTCGTCATCGACCGCAAGGGCGTCGTGCGCTTCGCCGATGTCAGCCCCGACTGGCTTGTCCGCACGGAACCGGACGTGATCGTCGAAGCCATGCGCAACATATACCTGAACGCAGCCGCCTGAGATTTTCGATAAAGCACACTGGAACAAACCCTTGAGCGAACAAGATCATAGCCATCACCACCACGATCATGACCATTCGCATGATCATGACCACCATCACGACCGCTGGAAGCATGACGGTATCCGCGTCATCAAGGGTGACCAGCTGGACGCCAACACCACCCAGACGCCGGGCATGTTCCGTCAGGCCGCGATCAACCACGCCCGCGTCGGCGCGCAGAAGATCTGGGCCGGCACGGTCGCGATCGAACCCAATGCCAAGACGGGCGTGCATCATCACGGCGCGCTGGAGAGCGTGATCTACGTCATTCGCGGCAAGGCGCGCATGCGCTGGGGCGACCGGCTGGAATATGTGGCGGAAGCAGGTCCGGGCGATTTCATCTTCGTCCCGCCGTACGTGCCCCATCAGGAAATCAATGCCGATCCGGAAAACGTGCTGGAATGCGTGCTGGTTCGCTCCGACAACGAGGCGGTGGTCGTCAACATCACCAACATCGATCCGGTCGAAACGCCTGAGGCCGTCTACTGGGTCGATCCGATTCACAGCAAGCCGGAATAACGGATCGCCCCCTTGGTTGTGCCCATCATGAAATGGGCACAACAACCTGCGTTGGCCAAACCATCCCGCTCAAGGAAGCGCGGGACAAACCTGCTAGAGTCTGTCAGGTTCATTCTGAACCAGCCAGACTCTCATTTCTTTTGTTTTCGTTTGTCTTTTCGGGATAACCGGTTTCCACTTATCCCTGACAAACTCTAGAGCGCAATAATGGCTACCGGCGCGCTTTTCCCTATCTGCGACTGGCCGACACCGGACCCGCCGTATCCCGGCGGATGAAACGGACGCCGAGAACGACCTTCATGTCCTGCGGGCTGTCCCTGTGCTCAATCGCATCGAGGAGCAGCTTGAGGGCATGCCTTCAAGCTTACTGTTCGAGCGCGTAGGTGATGTTGACGGTGACGGTGTAGCTGTTTTCACCGCTGGCCACCGGCACGGCATCGGCCGCCATTTCCTTGGCCATGGCGACGCGATACATCGGCTGAGCCATGGGGCGGGCGAAGTTTTCGCTGATCTCGATGACGCGTCCGAGGCGCACGCCGGCTGCTTCCGAGAGAACCTTCGCCTTTTCGGCAGCTTCGGCCACCGCTTTCTTGCGGGCTTCCGTCACGGCATTCTTCGGATCGTCGTTGCCGAAGATGATGTTGCCGCCCTGGTTGACCCCGAGCTTGACGCTCGCATCGATCAGGCCACCGAGTTTCGAGAGGTCACGCACCTTCACGGCAAGGGAGTTGGTGGCGAGATAGCCGTCGATTTCCGGCGCCTGATAGCTGCCGTCGGTGGCCTTGTCCTGACGGTATTGCGGCTGCACGGAGAAATCCGATGTCTGCAGGTCGCGCTCCGCGATGCCCTTTTCCTTGAGATCGGCGAGAACCTTCGCCATGGCCTCGTTATTGGCCTTCATCGCTTCCTCGGCCGTCTTGGCCTGGCGCACGACACTCAGCGTCATCGTGGCCATGTCAGGCGCAAGCGTGGTCTCGCCTTCGCCGGAGACGATAATGGTGGCCTCGCGCCTTTCCTGCTCGGCGCTCCACGCCATCTGAGGCGCAATCAGAGTGGTGGTGATCATTGCGGCGAGGGCAAGGCCCCCGATCTTGCTGCTGGTCATCGTGATTCCCTTTGATGAAGCGTCCCTATCCCCTGCCTTGTTGACCTGTGATTGTGAAGCCATTGCGGCAGAGGCTTGTGGGTATGTACGAATTGCGTTAGAGCGGACCGACCGTTGCGGGTGCCATTGCCCGCACGACCGCCCGTCACCCGGGCCGGGCCTGTAGCTCAATGGTTAGAGCCGGCGGCTCATAACCGCTTGGTTGGGGGTTCGAGTCCCTCCGGGCCCACCATTTTCTCCATAAATCATTGATTTTCAAGGAGAAAACTTCAGGAAACCAAGAGACTTCCCAACCAGCTTTCTCATGACGGACTCAATTTCCCGAAACCGTTGAGAACGTCCTGATGATGCGTGCACCCTAAACTCCCTCCCAAAGCTGGAGGTTCGGCATGCGTGATCCTCAAAACGCCACCACGAATCACAGGTGATCTTCGTCACCTCGTCCGGCACATATGACGGCGAGCGCAGCGGTCTAAACAACCACTCACAGCCCGCCGCCGGTAATTCATCCACTTAGTAACGGATGATCGGGCAACCGCGAACGTTGGCGAAGACCATTCGGTCGAAATCGCCGTGCCGGACGCCGCCCACGACCACGCGGCGCGGGGTCACGTCATGGACGCGGGCGCGATGCAGGCCATTCCAGCGGGCCTTTTCGACAGCCTCGCCGGGGAAGCACCCGCCGCGCGGGCGCTGATGGCGACGCTCGTAGCCGTTGTGACCACCGCGGCCGTAATCCGTGCCATAGCCGGGGCCGTCGTAGCGGAAGCGCCAGCCATCCGCGGCAGCCGTGGAAACGGTGGCGAACGTCGCGCCCAGCGCGATCAAGGCTGCAAGGCCGGTCTTTGCAAAAACACCCATCATTGTCTGTCTCCTCATCTGGGAACTTCGTTGGTCATTCCCGCCTGCTTCAGCGATTGAGGAGAGACTATGCGGCACCGCCTGAATGCGGCCCGAACCGACCGTTCAGTCTTCATTCATGCCCGAATACACAGCGAGGCGGCGGTAGATCCGGGGCTGCATTCTCGCGTAGCTCGAAAAGAAGCGAGCAGCATGGATTGGACAAAATCGTTTTAAAACAGATAGATAAAATTCTGAAACAACCCGGCTTTCAGCCGAAATGCATCACGGCGCGCAATGCAGCACCACCTCGCGACGATGCGGTCGGTCACGATGTTCGAAAAGGTAGATCCCCTGCCATGTCCCGAGAAGCAGGCGCCCTTGGCTGAAGGGAATACCGATGGAAACCTGCGTCAGGGCCGCCTTGATATGGGCCGGCATGTCATCCCGCCCCTCATCCCTGTGGGTGATCCAATGCATTGCGGTGTCATCGGAAGGCGGCACGAGCCGGGCGAAAAACGTCTTGAGGTCGCGTTGCACCGACGGATCCGCATTCTCCTGAATGACCAGAGAACAGGAGGTATGACGGACGAACACGGTCATGAGCCCTTCCCGCGCCCCTGAAGCGCCGAGAAAACCCTCAACGGCGTCAGTGAACTCGTAGAGCCCCTGCCCGTTCGTCGCGATATTGATCGTCCTCAGCGCCACGGCTTCATCTCCTCTCGTCAGTCAAACGGACCTATTTCTGTGAGAAAATTGATAGATGGCAATAAAAAATGAGATTTTTCAAATATGAGAACTCAATATCAATCATTAAGCGGAAATAAAATTTAGAAATAACTAAACAAATAAAACACATAAAGAAAAATAGGCAACAGATGCTGGACCATACTAAAAGTAAACCTATAATATGACATAGGGTTAGAAGTTTATTATATCCGGCGAAACTTTTATGCAGGCTGCAAGACAAAATCTCCAGGATATGAATCGACTGAAGGAGCTCGGAACTTACCGTATCTACGGGACGCCTTCCGAAAGCGAGTATGATCATATCGTACGCCTCACCGCCGAACTGTTCGAGGCGCCGGTCGCCCTGATCAACATGATTGGCCGCGACGAGGTCTGGGTAAAGGCCAGGGTCGGCTTAGACGCACAGACAGTGCCTTGCGAGCTCGCATTCTGCAGCCATACGATCCTCGAAAAGACGCCGATGGTCGTGCCGGATCTCGCCTCCGACAACCGTTTTTCCGAAAATCCGCTGGTTGCAGCGGAAAATGGTTTCCGCTTCTACGCCGGCGCACCGCTGATTTCCTCGGAAGGTTATGGGATCGGGACGCTTTGCATTCTCGATATGGCGCCTCGCCCTCCCCTGGACAAGCTTCAGGCACGACGGCTGCAGGATCTGGCACAGCTCGTCATGGACAAGCTGGAACAGCGCAGGCTGTCACGGCTGGAGGTGATCGCCTCGAAGCTCATGGCGGCGACATCGGATGCGGTGATCGTCACCGACGAACATCGCAACATAGCTGCATGGAACTCCGCAGCCGAGGCAATCTTCGGCTACAATGCAGAGGAAGCGGTTGCCCGCCCGCTGCCGGAGATCGTCGCCGGCATATCGGGGAGTACCGAGCTTCAGGCAATGCTGGACAGCGTATCGGCTGACGGCCACAGCCATTCCGGATCCATGGAATTCACGGCCCGCCACCGCCACGGTCAGGAAATCACCATTTCCGTATCCGTCGCCGCCTGGCGCGACGAAAAACTGGGCCTTTCCGGCTTCGGCGCGATCATTCGCGACGTGACGCAGCAGCGGATGGCCGACCGGCGCATTTCCTTCCTCGCCCATCATGACGAACTCACCGGCCTTGCCAACCGCCACAGCTTGCACCAGCAACTCGAAAACCTGCTCCACAGTGCACGCCGGGCAAAAACCTCCATCGCGCTCTTCCGCATCGATCTCGATCGCTTCAAGATCATCAACGAGACGCTCGGACACCGGGTCGGAGATGCACTGTTGAAGCAGATCGCCCATCGGCTTGGCATGATCGCCGAACAGGGCGACATTGTCGCTCGTCTTGATGGCGATGAATTCGCCATCGTCCGCCGGGCCCCCGGCAGCCGGAAGAACATGCAGACCTTCGCCGAGGCGATCCTTTCCGCGCTCGTAGAACCCTTCGAAGTGAATGGCCATCTGGTATCCGCCAGCGCCAGCCTTGGCATCGCGGTCTACCCCGATCAGGCCGCCGATTGCGACACGCTGCTCAATCATGCCGACCTTGCAATGTACCGGACCAAGGTCGAGGGACGTAACGGCTTCCACTTTTTCGAACCCGGCATGGATGGCCAGACGCTCGCCAAGCGCGGACTTGAGAGAGATCTTCGCGGCGCACTGCAACGCGGCGAATTTGAAGTCCACTATCAGCCGCAGATCGATCTTCTAAGCGGCCGGATGATCGGCGCCGAGGCGCTTCTGCGCTGGCGTCACCCGGTTCAGGGACTAGTCAGCCCCGCCGACTTCATCCCCATTGCGGAGTCGACCGGTCTCATCCTGCCGATCGGTCGATGGGTCATGGAAACGGCCTGCCGCGATTTTGCCGCCCACATGTCCGGCCTCAGACTTGCGGCCAATCTTTCCGCTGTGCAGTTTCTTCGTGGCGACGTGGTGGCGCTCGTCAGGGAGACGCTTCGCGCCTCCGGCCTGCCCGGCAGCCGTCTGGAGATAGAGATCACCGAATCCCTGCTTCTGGAAAAGGATGCGGACACTCTCGACGCTCTGAAAGCGCTCAAGGAAATGGGTGTCGGCATTGCGCTCGACGACTTCGGCACCGGCTATTCCTCGCTGAGCTACCTCCGCAGCTTCCCCTTCGATACGATCAAGATCGACAGGAGCTTCGTGAAGGACGCTGACACCAGCTCCGATTGCGCGGCAATTCTGGAAGCGATCTCCGCTCTCAGCGCCGCCCTCGACCTGACGACCGTCGCAGAAGGCATCGAGACCGAAGGCCAGCTCGCCTACATGAAGAACCTCGGCTACCAGTACGGTCAGGGTTACCTGTTCGGCAAGCCGATGCCGATCGAAGACCTCGTCCACATGACGGCCGGGCTAGGGCATTCCGGCATGACGGTACGAAGGACGCCTTAACATCTTGAATCTACGTGTCGAGCCTTCCGAAAATCCATTCCGATTTTCGGGTCGATGCGCTAGTCTCCGCTCCATCTGAGAGAGGAGACATCATGACCGCCGACAAGACCGACCTGCTCGCCATCATCGATGCCCAGGAGGCAAAGCTGGTTTTCCCCGCATTCGGTGAGGAGACGGCAATCGAAATCGGGAAACGGCTCCTGAAACGTGCGAGACACGACAAGGCCCCGGTGGTCATCAACATTCGCACACCAGACCGGGTACTCTTCCATGCCGCCCTGCCCGGCTCATCGCCGGATAACGACCACTGGGCACGCCGCAAGAGCAACGTCACCCTGCGCTTTCACAAGGCCTCCATGCGGGTTGGCGAAAGCTATCGCCAGAAGGGCCGCACGGTCGGCCCCGACTACGGGCTCGATCCACTCGATTATGCCGTCCATGGCGGAAGTTTTCCGGTTCGCGTCGCCGGCACCGGCGTTGTCGCCGCCATCACGGTTTCCGGTCTGGCCTCCGAAGAGGACCACGCGATGATCGTCGATGTTCTGGAAGATTACCTCAAGTGAAGCGCATCGGCGCTCAGGGCGTCGTTGAGAGATAAAGGCTGAGGCGGGAGAAGCGCTCGCCTTCCCTTTCAAATACCATGACGCAGGGAAGCGACGTCGCCTCGCCGCCTGAGACTTCCATCGTGCCATCGACCGCGCCGCGAAAGCCGCTTTCATCGACCATCACCACGCCGTTGGCAAAACGGGCATCGTGACGCAGCAGATAGGCGGCAAGCGTATCGCGCAACGATTCGATGCCGATGACGCGCGTGCCGTCGGGCATGTCCAGCGCCGCATCATCATCGAAAAAGCCCGCAAGCGAGGCCAAATCGCGCCGGTTCAGGGCATCCAGAACCCCGGATATCTGCTGCTTCAGGGACATTGGCCGTTCCTCCTTATTCCTCGGACAAGAGCAATTAGGGCCGGATATCTCCTCGGCAAGGGACAGGATTACGGATGATCCTGCACCAGCAGACGGCGGGCGGTGGCGAGCACCGCTTCCGTCAAGACCTTCAGCGCCGGCCCCGCCGACCGACTCCAGTGCCAATAGAGCGGAACATCCAACGGACAATCCGGCATAAGCGTTGCCAGTCTGCCGCTGGTGATCGCATCACCGACAAGGATTTCCGGGTTCATTCCCCAGCCAAGGCCCGCTGTCGTCGCATCGACGAAGCCGTGCGACGATGGCAGCCAGTGGGTTGGCGGCGAGATGTGGGCCGGGAAAGACATCGCCAGCCAGCGGGATTGCAGTGTATCCTTGGTATTGAAGGTCATGGTCGGTGCAACGGCCAGCCGCTCCGCCGTCACGCCATCCAGAAACCAGCGCGCCATGAAAGCGGGACTGGCCGTTGCGAAATAGCGCAGGCGACCGAGATAACGGCAATCGCAGCCCTGCACCGGCTGCGAAGAACCGGTAACGGCCGCCCGTACCTCACCTCGCCGCAACCATTCGGCGCTGTGATCCTGATCGTCCAGCACCAGATCGTAGAGAAAGGCATCGACTGCGGCCATGGCCGGCACGAACCATGTGGCGAGGCTGTCGGCATTGACCGCAAGCCGAAGGCTCGGCGTCTTCGCCATTCCCGAGAATTCGCCCAGATCGCGCCCAAGCCCCGCCTCGAGCAGGGCGACCTCCTCCGCGTGTCGGAAAAGCCTCTGCCCTGCCGGTGTCGGCTGACATGGCTGCCCACGCACCACCAGCACCGCGCCCACCCGCTCTTCCAGCGCCTTGATCCGCTGGGAAATCGCAGATGGCGTCAGCCCAATCTGTCGGGCTGCCTTCTCGAAAGAGCCCGCACGAAGAACGGCCGAAAGCGCGGCAAGGTGATCGTAATCCAGCACCAGATTAATTTTCCTAATCATATGTAAGGATATTTAATTTTCCTAATCATAGGAGACCAGCTAGTCAATCCGGGCCTACCTCGTACCCACCACCGGATCTCCATGACCTTCTCAGTCTCTGCCGCTCTCGCGGGCTTTCTGCTCGGCCTCAGCCTCATCGTTGCCATCGGCGCGCAAAACGCCTTCGTGCTGCGTCAGGGTTTGCAGGGTCGCCATGTCCTCGCCGTCTGCCTTACCTGCGCTGGCTCCGACGCGCTGCTGATCGGTGCCGGCGTCGGCGGGTTCTCCACAATGATTGCCAGCATCGACTGGCTCGATCCCCTGCTTCGCTATGGTGGCGCTGCGTTTCTGGCCTTCTACGGCCTGCGCAGCCTACGCTCCGCGATCAGTGGCCACAGCGCGCTGGCGGTCCGGGGCGATGCAGAGCAGAGCCTTGTGGCGGCCCTTCTCACCTGCCTGGCGCTGACATGGCTGAACCCGCATGTCTACCTCGACACCGTCGTCCTGATCGGCTCGATCTCCAGGCATTATCCCGGCGAGGAAGCGGCCTTTGCCGCCGGCGCGGCAGGAGCTTCCTTCCTTTTCTTCTTCTCGCTCGGTTATGGCGCCCGCCTTCTACGTCCCATCTTCGCCCGCCGTAGCGCATGGCAGATCCTCGACGGCTTGATCGCGCTAATCATGGGAAGCATCGCCTTCAGTCTGGTGTCGAACGGCTGAAGCACAAGACCTGTGCGATAGGCACCCGAGGCAAAGCAGTGTAGACCTGTCGCCAGCATATTCTGTCAGGGCAAGCCATGTTCCTCACCAATCACGATCTGGTCGATCTGATCGACCTTCGCCGCGACCTTCATCGTCATCCCGAAATCTCCGGCGAAGAGCAATGGACGGCCGCGCGCATCGTCTCGTTTCTTACGCCCCTGAAGCCTGCGAAAATCCTCACGGGCCTCGGTGGCCACGGCGTTGCGGCGGTCTTCGAGGGAGCGGCATCAGGCCCGACACTTCTCTTCCGCTGCGAGCTGGATGCCCTCCCGATCGAGGAGAAATCCTCCGCCGCTTACCGCTCGACCATTCCGGGCAAGGGTCATCTCTGCGGTCATGACGGCCATTCTACCATCATGACGGCGCTCGCCCTCGGCCTCTCGCGCCAGTTGCCGAAACGCGGCCGCGTCGTGCTGCTGTTCCAGCCGGCGGAGGAAACCGGAGCGGGCGCGGCAGCCGTCATCGCCGATCCGAAATTCGGCGGGATCACGCCGGGCCTCGCCTTCTCCCTGCACAATCTGCCGGGTCTTCCGCTTGGCCACGTCTCGATCAAGGCCGGACCGGTGAACTGCGCCTCGCGCGGCATGCGCGTCGCCCTTTCCGGTAAGACGGCCCATGCCTCACAGCCGGAAACCGGCATTTCTCCCATGTCCGCCATCGCAGCCTTGATGCCGGCGCTGACAGGTCTTTCGCGCGGCGCTCCGCCTGCCCTCGACTTCCGGCTGGCAACGGTCACCCATGCTTCGCTCGGCGAAAAAGCCTTCGGCATTGCGCCCGGCGATGGAGAGATCTGGGTGACGCTGCGAACCCTGACTGACGACGGCATGGACGAACTGTGCAACGAGGCGGAGGCGCTGGCCCGTTCAGCCGCCGAAGATGGAAATCTCGGCCTCGACATCTCCTATGACGACATCTTCCTGCATTGCGAAAACGCGCCGGAAGCCGTCGATCACCTGATCCGCGCCCTCGATGCCGAAGGCGTTTCCCATGATGAACGCAATCTGCCGATGCGAGGCTCCGAAGATTTCGGCCGCTTCCGCGCCATCGCCCCTTCAGCCATGTTCTTCCTCGGCTCCGGCGAAACCCATCCTGCCCTTCACAATCCCGACTACGACTTCCCCGAGGACCTGATCGCCATCGGCGCAAGGATCTTCATGCGGGTGGTGCGAGATATTCTGGAATAGCGGGAATTCGGCGGGCGGCCAAATCAGGCACGTCATGCCTCAATAAGCGGGGAATCTGCGCTTCTTCCACTCGCTACGCGGCACCGGCGCCCCGACCGTAAAGCTGAAATCGACGACCCGGGTCGCCTCCTCATCGACCGTGCAACGCATGGCAAGATCATACCAGACGCCCTTGACATCGCCGAAGGCCGCGCGAGGGGCATCAACGACGTTGCCGGATCTGAGTGTAAACACGGGCAAGGCATATGGCACGTAAGGCGGCGAACTGCGAAAAAGCTGGGCTTGCAACTCCGTTCCGCAAAGCCTGCTGATCCGCTCGCCACGGCTCTCGCCAGCCATGTTCGACATGGAAACGGCATCGTCGGCCGAAGAGGCGGTGTAAAGCTGCTTTACCGGCTTGGGCACCAGTGGGGCATCGGACTCCTTCGCATCCTTTGTTTCCGTCGGCTTGGCCGGTTTCGGCGGCGGTGGCGCGGTGAGAGCCAGCGCCTGATCGGTCGGAAACTCCGTCTCGCCTTCCTCGATCGCGCCTCCATCGGCGGGCTGCTCGACACTTTCCGCTGTGTCTTCAGGTTCCGCCTCGGCCGGCGCCTCGTCGGCCTTAGCCGCCTCAGGCTCCTGCTTTTCCTCTACTGGCGGTGTCTCCACCGGCTTATCGGCTTCCTTCTCCTCGGCATTGCCGCGAAGATCGCCCGGCGTGCCGCTATCCTTCTCGCCAAACAAGGTCGCGGGATTGAGCACAGGCATGGTCGGAGGAGGCTCCTCAGCCTTTTTTTCTTCGACGGGCGAAGGTGGCGGTGGCGGAGGAGGAGGCGGCGGCTCAGCCGCCTGTTCCTCTTCCTGCCTGGGCTCCTCGGCCGGTTTCTCTTCCTCGGGCGGCGGCACCAGCTCCACCGCGACGCTCTCCTCCTCCTGCGGCACTTCCGGCAAAGCCGGGAGCCTCATCAGGAACACGACAAGGATGACAAGATGCAGGACAACCGAGAGCACGAGCCCTCTGCCCCATCTGTCCCGGAATCTTGTCGGTTTTTCTTGCATGAGACGAAGGAAGTCCACTCGCTTTACCGGAGATGTGGTCCCAAACCGGCGCGTCATCAAGTGACAAATTCACAAGCCCCCGTGAAATGCGATATCATGACGAAACGGGAGGCATCTTGAAACTCGTCAATTTCCCCTTCGAAACACCTTGCGGCCGGAAAAAGCCTGCAGGGGACGAGGCCTGTCGCCTGGATTTGAATTGCCGATAATCGTTGAAGTTGAGAATTTTCGACCCGGATACCCGGTGCGATCAGCATGGCTTTCGCCGACGTGACACGGAAAACCTGTAATTATCCGATCCATCATCCGATCAACAGGAGAACGATCATGAGCCTGCGCATCAACCAGACCGCGCCCGATTTCACGGCTGAAACCACCCAGGGCACCATCCAGTTTCACGATTGGATCGGCGACAACTGGGCCGTTCTGTTCTCCCATCCGAAGAACTTCACACCGGTCTGCACCACCGAACTCGGCACCATGGCCGGCCTCGAAGGCGAATTCCGCAAACGCGGCGTCAAGATCATCGGCATCTCCGTCGATCCTGTCGAAAGCCATGGCAAGTGGAAGCAGGATATCCGGGTCGCGACCGGCTTCGACGTCGAATATCCGCTGATCGGCGACAAGGACCTCAAGGTCGCCAAGCTCTATGACATGTTGCCCGAGGAAGCCGGCACCAGCTCGGAAGGCCGCACGCCCGCCGACAACGCCACCGTCCGCTCGGTCTACGTCATCGGCCCGGACAAGAAGATCAAGCTGATCCTCACCTATCCGATGACCACCGGCCGCAACTTCGATGAGATCCTGCGCGCCATCGACTCGATCCAGCTGACCGCAAAGCACCAGGTCGCAACGCCCGCCAATTGGAAACAGGGCGACGACGTCATCATCACCGCCGCCGTTTCCAACGAAGACGCCATCACCCGTTTCGGCTCCTTCGACACCGTCCTGCCCTACCTGCGCAAGACCAAGCAGCCAGCGGCCTGAACATCGGCAACTGAATGACAAAAAGAAAACCCGGCATCGCTGCCGGGTTTTTTATTACTGAATTCAAGCTGGATCAGCTATCCAGGAACGAGCGCAGCTTGCGCGAGCGGCTCGGGTGCTTGAGCTTGCGCAGGGCCTTGGCCTCGATCTGTCGGATACGTTCACGGGTAACCGAGAACTGCTGACCAACTTCTTCGAGCGTGTGGTCCGTGTTCATGCCGATGCCGAAGCGCATGCGGAGCACACGTTCCTCACGCGGCGTCAGCGAGGCGAGAACGCGGGTCGTGGTCTCGCGCAGATTCGCCTGGATGGCGGCATCGATCGGCAGAAGCGCGTTCTTGTCCTCGATGAAATCGCCGAGGTGTGAATCTTCTTCGTCGCCCACCGGGGTTTCGAGGGAGATCGGCTCCTTGGCGATCTTCAGGACCTTGCGGACCTTTTCGAGCGGCATGGCGAGCTTTTCGGCCAGTTCTTCCGGCGTCGGCTCGCGACCGATCTCGTG
Source organism: Rhizobium sp. ACO-34A (assembly GCA_002600635.1). Taxonomy (NCBI): domain Bacteria; kingdom Pseudomonadati; phylum Pseudomonadota; class Alphaproteobacteria; order Hyphomicrobiales; family Rhizobiaceae; genus Rhizobium; species Rhizobium sp. ACO-34A. The sequence goes on from CP021371.1 coordinate 2,989,536, forward strand.
CAGCATCTGGCGCGAGGTACGGACGATCTTGTTGATCGTCTCGATCATGTGCACCGGAATACGGATCGTGCGGGCCTGGTCGGCGATCGAGCGCGTGATCGCCTGCCTGATCCACCATGTCGCATAGGTCGAGAACTTGTAACCACGGCGGTACTCGAACTTGTCGACCGCCTTCATCAGGCCGATATTGCCTTCCTGAATGAGGTCGAGGAACTGCAGGCCGCGGTTCGTGTACTTCTTGGCGATCGAGATAACCAGACGGAGGTTGGCTTCCACCATCTCCTTCTTGGCGATACGGGCTTCGCGTTCGCCCTTCTGCACCATAGATACGATACGGCGGAATTCGGTGATCGAAATGCCGGTTTCCGTGGCCAGATTCTGGATCTCGCCGCGAATGTCGCGGATCGTCTGGTTCTCTTCCTTGGCGAATTCCTTCCAGCCGCGGCCGGCAAGATTACCGATGGACTTCATCCAGTTCGGATCGAGTTCGGCACCCTGATACTGCTCGAGGAAGGCTTCGCGCTTGACGCCATAGCTTTCGGCGAGACGCAGCAGACGTCCTTCGTTCTGCATCAGACGCTTGGAGATGTCGTAGAGCTGCTCGACGAGGCTGTCGACACGGTTCTGGTTGAGGGACAGCGACTTCACCGCGGTGATCAGCTGGTCCTTCAGTTCCTTGTAACGCCGCTCCTGACCGGAAGACAGCGTGCCGGCACAGGCCAGGCGAGCTTCCACCTGCTGGTCCTGCAGCTTGCGCAGCTTCTTGTAGGTGTCGGCGATGGTGTCGAGGGTCTCCATGACCTGCGGACGCAGTTCCGCTTCCATGGCGGCGAGCGACAGGTTCGATTCGTCCTCGTCCTCTTCCTCTTCTTCCGGCGGCATGCCGTCACCGCCGATGGCAGTGATGTCGTCATCATCGGAACCGGCAACCTGCGGACGGCGCTTGGCGCGTTCCTTTTCCTTTTCTTCGGCAGCCTTGCGGTCAGCCTCGATCTTCTCCGGGCTCTGGAACTGCGGAGCAGCCTTCGCTTCCGGGCCGGAATAAGTGGTTTCGAGATCGATGATCTCGCGCAGCAGCGTGGTGCCTTCGTTGAGTTCGTCGCGCCAGATAATCAGCGCCTGGAACGTCAGCGGGCTCTCACAGAGACCGGAGATCATCGTCTCGCGACCGGCCTCGATACGCTTGGCGATAGCGATTTCGCCCTCGCGCGACAGAAGCTCCACAGAGCCCATTTCGCGCAGGTACATGCGCACCGGATCGTCGGTACGATCGGTGGGTTCTTTCTTCTTCGCGGTAGCAAGCGCCGTGCCGGCGGTCGGGGCGAGTTCGCCGCCTTCGCTTTCGCCGTCATCGCTGTCGTCGCCGTCTTCGGAGGCGGTAGCCTCCTCGGCTTCTTCGTCTTCGATGACGTTGATGCCCATATCCGACAGCATGGCCATGGTGTCTTCGATCTGCTCGGAGGTGACTTCCTCCGACGGCAGAACCGAATTCAGCTCATCCATGGTGACGTAGCCGCGCTTCTTGGCGGCTTTGATCATCTTTTTGACCGCGTCATCCGAAAGGTCGAGAAGCGGACCATCCGTTGCGCCGTCGCGTTCGTTGTCTGCTTCTTCGTTTTCTTTGACTTTGGATGCCATCTAATTCGTCGCTTTCCCTGACGTCTGATCTTGCCGCGCGCTGCAAGGCGGATAGGCTGCCCCCGCGGCCCCTGCCCGCTGCAATACAGTCAATGACCTAACGGAATGTTGCTTAATTCCCGATTAACTATGGGCGTCGAGACCATTGGGCCGAGCCCCGTTGTTTCTGCATGACCGGTCATGGTACGAGAGTTCCGCCTGAACCTACTTCACCCTTGTATGCCTGAAATGGTGATTCCCACAATTTTCTCTGGCGTCAAGCTCTTCCGACATCAAAACCCAAAGAAAAGCGGGGAAATCCAGCCGTTCCGCATAATAGTGGCCGATTGGCCCTGATGTAGGTCAGTTGCCGCGCGAAACAAGGGGCAAGCGCCGTTTGCACAAGCCCCCGTCGAGAACGATGCCCCGGCTCCCGTAACGCGCTGCGAACCCTTGACGCACGGCACTTCCCCCAACTTCCGTATCAAACCGGCACCGGCGGACGAATCGCTCGTTCGCATATGCGCCGAACGAGCCCCTACGCGCCGTGACCGGTGGCCGCTCCCTTCACCCGTCCCGACATGACACCGAATCCATCGATGATCGCTTCCTGGTTTTCCATCCGGGTCACCTCCTGCTGCACCTGGTGCAGCGCACCGATAAGCTGGCCGATACGGTCGCCGTCCTCGGCTTCGGTCGCTTCCGCCACTTCCCGCTCCAGTTCCATCCGCTGACGCCGGAGGGCCTTGGCCCGCTTGTGCAGGGAATGCGCCTGACGATAGGCCTCGCGCGCATCCTCGGGCGCGGCGATCTCGGTCGCGACCCAGAGGCGGGCATTGCGGATCTGCTGGTCGAGGCTTTTGATCACGGCCCTATGCCCCTGCTCTTCCAGCCGCGCAATCAGCTTTTCCCGCGTCAGTTCCGATGCCGCGCCAGCGGCAGCCGTCAGCAACGAAGACCAGAGTTTCTGTAGGTCACGGTTTTCGTAATCGATGGAGGCGATCTCGTCATACTCGTCCTGCAGAAGCTGCGGATGATTGACGATGGTGAGCGCCAGAACGCTCTCCCTGAGAGCCGGCTGCTCCTGATGCCCCTTGACGAGACCGGAACGCGCCAGACGGTCTGAAATCCCGCCGCCGATGGCGGAGTAACCGCCCGGAGGCCGTCCACCCCGGCCATTGTCACGCCCGCGCCCGCCGCGATTGCCGTCGAACCCGCCGCGCCTTTCGCCGCGATTGTTCGACGTTCCCTGAAAGAAGGCGTTCAGCCGGTCGCGAACGTCCTGCTGGTAGTGCCGCCGGACGTTTTCGTCGGCGATCACGGAAATTACCTGCTTCATCCGCGCCTCGAGTTCGGCGCGCTTTTCCGGCGTGTCGTATTGCCCGGCGCCTGACTCGCGCAGCCAGACCATTTCGGCGAGCGGCCGCGCTTCCGAAAGCACCTTGTCGAAGGGTGTGCGGCCGTCCTGCTTCACGAGATCGTCAGGATCCTTGCCGTCCGGCAGCATGGCGAAACGCACGGATTTGCCAGGCTTCAGATGCGGAAGCGCAAGATCCACGGCCCTGAACGCCGCCCGCTGGCCGGCCCCATCGCCGTCGAAGCAGAGCATCGGCACCGGCGTCAGCTTCCACATCAGATCGAGCTGGTTCTCGGTCAGCGCTGTACCCAGCGGGGCAACAGCGTTTTCGACACCCGCCTGATGCAGGGCGATCACGTCCATATAGCCTTCCACGGCAATGATCGTGTCGGCTCCGCCCGCTCCTTGAAGAGAACGGCGCGCGCGGGAAAAATTGAAGAGCACACTGCCCTTGTGGAAGAGTTCGGTCTCCGGCGAGTTCATGTATTTCGCCATCGCGTCCTGCGCCATGGCGCGGCCACCGAAGGCGATTACCCTGTCCCGCGAGGACAGGATCGGAAACATGATACGGTCGCGAAAATAATCGTAGGAGACGGGGATGTCGGGTCCGTGGCGAACCAGTCCGCAAGCCTCGATCTGTTCCTTCGGCACACCCTTGGAAGCGAGGTATTCCTTGAGCGCGTTGCGGCTCTCCGGGGCAAAACCCAGCCGGAAGGTCTCGATCGTGCGCCCGGACAGTCCGCGCTCGCGCAGATAAGCACGCGCCCTCGCACCATTTGCGGTCTGGAGCTGATCCTGAAAGAATTGCGTCGCAAGCTCCATCACGTCGAGCAGCGTCGTGCGCTCACGTTCGCGCTGTTGTGCCTGTATGTCGGGCTTGGGCATGGGAACGCCCGCCATCTCCGCCACCTGCTCCACGGCCTCGGGAAAACTCAGTCCCTCGAGATCGGTGAGAAAGCGGAAATGGTCGCCGGTCACGCCGCAACCGAAGCAGTGGTAGCGGCCCTTGCGGTCCTCGCAGTGGAAGCTCGGGCTCTTCTCGCCATGGAACGGGCAGCAGGCCCAATAGTCGCCACGCGGGACATTGGTCTTCTTGCGATCCCAGGTCACGCGACGACCGATCACGGCCGAAATCGGCACGCGGTCGCGGATCTCGTCAAGAAACTCGTTGGAAAAGCGCATCATGTCCTCGGGCTAGCCATTTTCATATAGGCCGGCATTTCGCGGAATGCCACCAGCGTCTGCGGCCATACCCGCTATTCACAGGCTGGATTGCGATCCGGACGTCCAAAACAAAAGGCTCCGCCCAAAGGCGGAGCCCATGTTTTCCCGGTCGATAAAGGGCCGTTTACTTCAGAAGGTCCTTCACCACGCCGGAAGCCTTGGCAAAATCCATCTGGCCCGGATAGCGGTCCTTGAGCAGCGCGATGCACTTGCCCATGTCCCTGAGACCCTGAGCGCCGACCTCCTGAATGGCGGCGGCGGCGGCATCCTTCACCTTCTCGTCGGAAAGCTGCTCCGGCATGAAGGTCTTGATGATGGCGATTTCCTCGCGCTCCTGCTCGGCAAGTTCGGGCCGCGCATTTTCGGCATAGATCTTTGCCGACTCCTCACGCTGCTTGATCATCTTGGTCAGGATCTGCATGATATCGTCGTCGCTGACGGGGTCCTTGCCCGCGCCGCGATTGGCGATATCGCGATCCTTGATTGCAGCCTGAATCAGCCGCACGGTGGACGTACGGCGCGTATCCTTGGCCTTGAGGGATTCCTTCAGGGAATCGGCGAGTCTGTCGCGCATCATCTTCCTTCTCCACGGAAAAGCCGGCTTGCAGGCTTCACCAATTGTGGCTTTTCCTTGTCATTTTCGCCGAAGCAATAGCCAGTCCCGGGGGCTCGCGCAAATCAATTACACAACCCATTGAAATACATGGGAGTTAATCCAGCGTAGAGAATTGACCGTCGGGATCGATCCGTCTATTTTCCGGCACCTGCACGAAAATTGTCATCAGGGCCGAACGCGCGTATTCACGCGTCCTCGATCTGCGACATAAATGGCCATCGGCTCCCGTTCCGTCAAGGACCGGCGGCTTCCGGCCGGACAAGGAACGAACATGACCTCGACAGCCCCATGGAGCACCCGCAAGCCGACCGCCCTCCTCGTCCTCGCCGACGGCACGGTCATCGAAGGACAGGGTATAGGCGCAACCGGCAAGGTCCAGGCAGAAGTCTGCTTCAACACCGCGCTCACCGGATATGAGGAAATCCTCACCGACCCCTCCTATCTCGGCCAGATCGTCACCTTTACTTTCCCTCATATCGGCAATGTCGGCACCAACGAAGAAGACATCGAGGATCTGACGCCCGCCGCCCGGCGCGGCGCGGTCGGCGTGATCTTCAAGGCCGATATCACCGATCCGTCCAACTACCGCGCCGCCAAGCATCTCGATGCCTGGCTGAAGGCCCGCGGCATCATCGGCCTGAGCGGCATCGACACCCGCGCGCTGACCGCCTGGATCCGCGAGCACGGCGCGCCGAACGCGGTCATCGCCCATGACCCGAACGGCGTTTTCGACGTCGATGCGCTGAAGGCGGAAGCCAAGGCCTGGAGCGGTCTCGTCGGTCTCGACCTCGCCATCGAGGCAACCTCCGGACAGTCTTCCGAATGGAAGGAAAAGCCCTGGGTCTGGAACGAGGGCTACAGCGAGCTTGCCGCCGCCGACGTGAAGTATCACGTTGTCTGCCTCGACTACGGCGTGAAGCGCAACATCCTGCGCCTCTTCACCGGCCTGAACTGCCGGGTGACCGTCGTTCCGGCCAAGACCTCGGCCGAGGACATCCTGGCCCTCAACCCCGATGGCATCTTCCTGTCGAACGGTCCGGGCGATCCGGCCGCCACCGGCGAATATGCCGTTCCGGTCATCCGCAAGCTGGTGGAAAGCGGCCTGCCGGTCTTCGGCATCTGCCTCGGTCACCAGATGCTGGCGCTCGCGCTCGGCGGCACCACCGTCAAGATGCACCAGGGCCATCACGGCGCGAACCATCCGGTCAAGGACTACACCACCAACAAGGTGGAAATCGTCTCGATGAACCACGGCTTCGCGGTCGACAAGAACAGCCTGCCGGAAGGCGTTGAGGAGACTCACGTTTCCCTGTTCGACGGCTCCAATTGCGGCCTGCGTCTTGCCGGCAAGCCGGTCTTCTCGGTGCAGCACCATCCCGAGGCCTCGCCCGGCCCGCAGGACAGCCACTACCTCTTCCGCCGCTTCATCAACATGGTGCGCGAGAAAAAGGGCGAGCCGGCTCTGGCAGAGCGTTGATCGGACTCACAGATTAGAGACAGCGATGCGGCCCGGTTAACCCCGGGCCGTTTTCATTTCGAAGCGTACCTTCTGGAAGAACCGCAGGCACAGCATCACCGAAGCAGTGAAGAGGCCGATCAAAAAGCCGATCCAGATACCGATGCCACCATAGCCCATCGGGAAAGCGATGAACCAGGCCAGGAAGAAGCCTATGGGCCAGTAGGCGATCAGCGCCAGCAGCATCGGCACCCGCGCATCCTTGAGCCCGCGCAACAGGCCCGATGCAATCGCCTGCAGACCATCGACAAGCTGGAAAATGCCGGCAATGACCACCAGCGGCACGGCAAAATCGAGCACCGCGGCCGCATCCGGGGTATGGGCATTGATGAACGCGCCGCTCAATTCGCGGGGCATCATGTAAAAGAGCACCCCGCCGGCAATCGATATCAGGCTGGCAATCCCGATTATCGTGATGGCCGCCCGCATCAGGTCGGGATAGTTGCCGCGTCCGTGCGCAAGACCGATCCGGACGGTCGCGGCCTGCGACAGGCCGAGCGGCAGCATGAAGGCTATAGAGGTGAGCTGGAGCGCAATGCCGTGGGCGGCGAGCTCGACCGTGCCGATCTTGCCCATAAGCAGCGACGCCGCCGCAAACAGGCTGACCTCCGCCAGAACCGTCACGCTGATCGGCAGGCCGAGATGCACGACATCCCAGAGCGCATGCCAGTCCGGCCGCCAGAAGCGAACGAAAAGCTCGTAGCGGCGCGTCTCCTCGCGTGTCTCGATATAGGCGACCATAAACAGGAAGCTCGCCCACTGCACGATGACGGCGACGATGGCAGCACCCATCATGCCGAGAGCCGGCAGGCCGAAATGACCGAGCACCAGCGCATAGGCCAGCACCGCATTCATCACCAGAACGGCCAGCGTCACATAAAGGATGATGCCCGCCCTGCCCGTCGCGCTGACGAGCGAACGCAGCACCGCGAAAAGCAGCGCCGGCAGCAGGCCGAACTGGACGATCATCACGTAGTTGGCAGCGAGGGCGGCGACTTCAGGCTTCTGCCCGAGCGCCAGCAGGATCGTTTCCGCGTGAAAGAACAACGGCGCCGTCATCAATGTATACGCAATCGACACCCACATGCCCATGCGGATCGAGCGGCGGACGGATACGACATCTCCGCGCCCATAGGCCTGCGCAACCATCGGAACCACGGCGATGGAGAAGCCGGAACCGAAAATGAAGATGGTGAAGAAGAACTGTCCGGCCAGAACCATGGCGGCAAGCGACTGCGCGCCGAGTTGGCCGACGATCACCACATCCGTCGTATGAATGCCAAGCTGCGCAAGCTGGGCGCCGATCAAGGGAATTCCGAGCTGCAGGGTCGCGAGTATATGCGACCACCAGCTTGATGCAGCGGGCCTTGCGGACGAAATAGAGGCATGCGTATTCATGATGGCACCCAAGACGAAAAAAGCCGCTTCCAGAGATGACTGGCGAGCGGCGCGCGACCTTTGCATAGGGGAAACGTCAGGGGGTAGCAAGGAAAGCCTGTTACCGAGAAATAAATTTCACGGAAGCTTCACATTAACTGATCGGTTGCAGATAAACCTATTTTTCCGACGTCCGGTCGTGCCGCAGGAAATCCACGAAGGCCTTCAGCGGAGCCGGCATGTAGCGACGACTGGGGTAATAAAGGAAAGGCCCTGAAAACGCCTGTTCCCAATCAGGCAGCACCGGCAACAAGGCCCCGGATGCAAGATCGTCGCGAAGAAACTCCTCGAAAGTGAAGATGATGCCGAGCCCGGCCCGCACGGCCGCAAGCTCCAGATCGATGGACTCCGCGATCATCCGCGGCTGGGGATGAACCGTGATGGTCTCACCATCGCGTTCGAAGGTCCATGAAATCGTGCGGCCGCTGGCAAAGCGATGCAGGACGGCCTCGTGGTCGACCAGTTCGCGCGGATGGCAGGGCATTCCCCGCCGCTCGATATAGGCCGGAGCCGCAGCCCCGACATAGCTCTGACGCCGAGGCCCGAGCGGGATGGCGATCATGTCCTGATGCAACGCCTCCTCGTAGCGGACGCCAGCGTCATGCCCTTCCGCCAGCACGTCGACGAAGGCGTCGTTGACCGATATTTCCAAGGTAATCTCGGGATAGGCTTGGAGAAACCGGGTAGCGATATCAGGCAGGATGTTGCGGGCGACAATGCCCGGCACATTGAGCCGCAACCGCCCTGCGGGCCGGTCGCGAAAGCTGTTGATGGCATCGAGCGCGGTCTCGATCTCCGCAAGCCCCGGCGTCAACCGTTCGAGCAGCCGCTCGCCGGCATCGGTCAGCGTCACGCTGCGGGTGGTGCGATTGAACAGCCGCACCCCGAGCTGGGTCTCCAGCCGTCGCATGGCCTCGCTCATCGATGAGGCGGAGACACCACGCACCTTGCCCGCCGCCCTGAAACTGCGCAGGCGCGCAATGGTCGCGAAGGCGTCGAGGTCGGCAAGCGGCAGATTGCTCATTGTACAAAATTCCAAACAGGCTGTTTCGTTTGCATCGGATTATCGCACAAAATGTCGAGGAGTAGAAAGAACCTCGGCAACATCCTCAACATCCTCTCCGGGGATTTTCGAAAGGAACCAGACAATGCAGACTGTGAAACTCGGCCGGACCGGCCCCTCCGTCTCCCGTTTCGGCCTCGGCTGCATGGGAATGTCCGGCATGTATGGCGAGAGCGACAGAGCCGAGAGCGTCGCCACCATCCACGCGGCCCTCGACGCCGGCATCAACCTGCTGGATACCGGCGATTTCTACGGCATGGGCCACAATGAAATGCTGATCGCCGAAGCGTTGAAGGGCCGCTCCCGCGACGATGTCCTGCTCAGCGTCAAGTTCGGTGCGCAGCGCGATCCCGCTGCCGGCTGGATCGGCTTCGACGCCCGCCCGGCTGCCGTGAAGACAGCTCTGGCCTATACGCTGCAACGGCTCGGCGTCGATTACATCGACATCTACCGCCCTGCCCGCCTCGACCCCAGCGTACCGATTGAAGACACCGTCGGCGCCATCGCCGACATGGTGAAGGCAGGCTTCGTTCGCCATATCGGCCTCTCGGAAGTCGGCGCCGACACCATCCGCCGGGCCGCAGCCGTCCACCCCATCGTCGACCTGCAGATCGAATATTCGGTGATTTCCCGCGGCATCGAGGACAGGATCCTGCCGACCTGCCGCGAACTCGGCATCGGCATCACCGCCTATGGCGTGCTCTCCCGCGGTCTCATCAGCGGCCACTGGCAGCCGGCAAACATAGGCCGGAACGACTTCCGCGCCCATTCCCCGCGCTTTCAGGGGGAAAATGCCGCCCACAACCTCGCGCTCGCGGAAGCACTCGGCAAGGTCGCCGCATCGAAAGGCATGACGACAGCCCAGGCTGCCATCGCCTGGGTCGCGGCGCAGGGTGAAGACATCGTGCCGATCATCGGCGCCCGCCGTCGCGACCGCCTTCAGGAATCCCTTGGTGCTGCGGATTTTTCGCTGACGCCGGAGGATCTGGCCGCAATCGAACGCGCCGTACCGAAGAACGCCGCCGCCGGAACCCGCTATGCCGAAGCGCAGATGGCGCATCTCGACAGCGAGAAATGAACTCCAGATATGGAAACGGCCCGGTTTTCGACCGGGCCGTCTCTCGTTTCATTCCATACTGAAGCCAACCTGCGGTCGGATCAGACCGGTCCGGAGAAGGTATCGCAGGAGTCCACCTTGCCGCTGTCAAAGCCGCGCTTGAACCACTTCATCCGCTGGGCGGACGTGCCGTGGTTGAAGCTGTCGGGCACGACATAACCCTGGCTGCGCTTCTGCAACGTATCGTCACCGATCTGCTTGGCCGCATTCAGCGCCTCTTCGAGATCGCCTGCCTCAAGCAAGCCCTTCTGCTGCGTGTACTTGCCCCAGATCCCGGCAAAGCAATCCGCCTGAAGCTCGACGCGCACCGACATCTGGTTCGATTCGACTTCGCTCATCGACTGCCGCATCTGGTTGAACTTCGGCAGGATACCGGTGAGGTTCTGAACGTGATGGCCGACCTCATGCGCGACGACATAGGCCTCGGCAAAATCGCCGGAAGCGCCGAAGCGGTCATTGAGTTCCCGGAAGAAGTCCGTATCGAGATAGACCTTGCGGTCGCCCGGGCAATAGAACGGCCCGGTGGCGGAGGAAGCGGTTCCGCAGGCGGAAGCCGTCCGGCCGGCGAAGAGAACCAGCGTCGGCTCTTGATAGGTCTGGCCGGCCGCCTTGAAGATGCCATTCCAGGTGTCCTCGGTCTCGGCAAGAACGGTGCGGACGAAAGCCGTCATCTCGTCGCTGGCCGGCTGGGAGGGCTGCTCGCCGATCGACTGTTCATAACCCGACCCCTGCTGCTGCATCGAGCCGTCGCCCAGAAGCTGCAGCATGTCGATGCCCATCATCTTCAGGACGAAATAGATAACGACCAGAAATATGATCGTGCCGATGCTCATGCCACCGCCGCGCCGGCCTCCCGTGGGAAGCTGCATGCCCGACCGTCCGAACGGATCGCGCCCCATGCCGCCGCGGCCGGTCGAGGTGCCGCGCCGGTCTTCAATATTGTCCGATTGACGTCGGCCCTTCCATTCCATGGTATTCATCCTCTCCAGCGGGCACTTCGCGCCCTTGGAAACAATCTATAGTGCAAACTGTTCCCTGCGGCCATTCTAAACGAACCGGCAGGACCCCTTCGAGCAGGAAACAGAAGAAACGTTGACCGCGTGTCAGGTGGGAGAGTGAAGCACTGGAGAAGCCAGCGCGACACTTCCAACTCGACCGCGCCTTTTTGCCGAGACGGCTTTCAGAAGGTGGTGAGCCGCAGTAGTCAAGCCAGCGGAAACATAGCCGTCGATCGCATAGTGCCAACCGAGATACACCGAACTTGCCATGATCAGAAGAACATAGGCGGCACCCGCGGCTGCCCACCAGCGCCCGCGCTCGGCGAGGAAAAGGGCATTCATGGTGATCAAGCCGACATGTACGCTCGGGAAAGCAGAGATGCCCGAACCGAAGCCGGCCACTCCCTTCTCGTAAAGGGTCCAGAGGTATTGCTGGAATTCGTGGGCCTGACCGTTCGCCAGGAACGCCGCCAGTGCGCTGAAGCGCGCCTCGTCCCCGGTCACCGCTCCGTAATAGACCGGTCCGGCGGACAGGAACAGGCCAGCCAGTACATTGCCGCAAACGACCCACACGAACATGAACATGAATATGTAACGCCCGCGAATGGCATCCGCCCGCGGCGAGGTAGCAACGAAGAACAGGCAGGCGAAGCAGAGCGCGAACCAAAGCACGCTGTAGTTCCACTCGGCGACAGAAAGAATCCATCGGTTATCGGCAATTCGGAAAAGCAATAGCCACGGATCATTTCCGAGGTGGATGATCCGGTCGATATCGGCATGCAGCCGATCATATCGGAAACCGCCTGCGAGAATGGGCAACATGTTTTTTATCGAGGTGAAGCTGCCCTGAAATATCATCAGTGCCATCAGCAGGCTCATGCCGGACAGCATTCGCGCGAGCCGCCGCCGGCCGAAAAAATGCCGGTAGGCACGCGCTCTTCCTCGCCCGAATCTGATGATGGCATAAGCAAGATCCACGGCGATCGCCATCATCGGAAAGAAGTACAGGAACAGCAGCGGCCATTGCACGAAATAATTGGCGTGCGAGGACTGCTCCCAATGCCCGGTCATCAACAGGATTGCGAGGCAGACAAAGCTGTAGCCGGCGACGCAGACATAGATCCACGTATCCCGGCGCAGATGTTCTACGACCTCGGACAATAGAGATGCCACGAAAGTCCGGACAAGGGAGAGATCGTATGGTGACCGCATGGGGCGACCATAGCTCGCCCTTTACTCAAGAACACTTAATGGAACCCGGCGTTCTTGAGTTTTGGCGAAACCGGCGACAGTGGCACCTGTCATCGTCACCCACGCCGACAAAACCTGTCGAAACGCCTTCCGACACTCAGGCCGGCTCGAAAACGAGCAGTTCCTCGAAGTGGTTCATGTCCTCGAAGGCGCAGAAGGCCGGCGGCTTGAGCGCGATCACCGGCGAACGGTCGCGGATCTCCTGCGCCACCTCGCCAAGGAACGGAACCCAGGCTGCAATCGTTTTGTCGTCAAAGCGCTCCTTCGGATAGGCGAAGGTAATGTGAAAAGAGTAATTGTCGTGATCGGGATGCCGGTAGCCGAGAAGATCGGCGAAACGGCTGCGCCAGGATTTCAATCGGGCTCTGTCATCCGCCGTCACTCCATCCAGCGTCAGACCCGCCGGCGTTGCCTCGGTCACCTCCATCTCGAACGGACCGTCGGGCGCAAAAGCCGCCAGCCGGTCCATGTAGATCGCCGTGATGTCGTCGATCGGCGTATCCAGCGGCACATCGGCTGGCCAGAACGGCAGCTTGCGGCGATATTCGATGATTCCCTGAAACAGCGTCATGTGCAGACTGGAAACCGGCGTAAAAGCAAGCTGAGCCGCACCCGGCATGGCGAGATAGCGCGCCCGGGCATCGACGACCACCTGCTCGCTCTCGGTTTCCGGCAACAGATGACAAACGACGGTGTTTCCCGGTTCGGGGAGAAACTGCCCGGAAGAATCGTATCGCGTTCCGAAATGTGGAAGAGGTTGCGGCGTCAGCGTCCGGGAAAAGAGATGCAGATTGGGAGGGAGAGTATCAGGAGTGATCGGTTCGCCGGCCATGGAACAACCTTTGCAGAGGGGAAGCGCTGGTCTATCCGCCCGACAACAAACCAGTATGACAACTGAATGAATTCCCGCTGCAAAAAACCGTTGTTTGCCGCTCCCCAACTTTCCTGCATTTGACTTCATTTAAGGGGTTGGTTTGCACGAGAGTTTTCCCTATAAGCCCCTTCTAGCCTGAAAAGACCCTCGTTTGTGCCCCGGCCGGTGAAAATTCACCCTGGCCGGTTTTTCGCGCAACCTGAAAATGGAAATAAGCCCATGCCGAAGCGCCAAGATATCAAGTCCATCCTCATCATCGGCGCTGGACCGATCGTCATCGGCCAGGCATGCGAATTCGACTATTCCGGCACGCAGGCCTGCAAGGCGCTGAAGGAAGAAGGTTACCGGGTCATTCTGGTAAACTCCAACCCGGCGACGATCATGACCGATCCGAACCTTGCCGACGCCACCTATGTCGAGCCGATCACGCCTGAAGTCGTCGCCAAGATCATCGCCAAGGAGCGCCCGGACGCGCTGCTCCCGACCATGGGTGGCCAGACCGCGCTCAACACCGCGCTGTCCCTCAAGCGCATGGGCGTTCTCGACCGCTACAATGTCGAGATGATCGGCGCAAAGCCGGAAGCCATCGACAAGGCCGAGGACCGTGCCCTCTTCCGTGAAGCCATGGCAAAGATCGGCCTTGAAACGCCGCGCTCGATGCTGGCCAACGCCACCGAAATCAAGGACGCCGACCGCAAGAAGCACGAGGCCGCCCGCAACGAAGTGAAGGCCAAGCTTTCCGGCGCAGAACTCGACAAGGCGCTCGACGAGCTGGAAAACCAGTGGAACCTCGGCGAGACCGACCGCAAGCAGCGCTATATCAGCCACGCTATGGCGATCGCAGCCCAGGCCCTCGACACGGTCGGCCTGCCGGCCATCATCCGCCCCTCCTTCACCATGGGCGGCACCGGCGGCGGCATTGCCTACAACCGTTCGGAATTCTTCGAGATCGTCGGCTACGGCCTCGACGCCTCGCCGACCACGGAAGTCCTCGTCGAGGAAAGCGTTCTCGGCTGGAAGGAATATGAAATGGAAGTGGTCCGCGATAAGGCGGACAACTGCATCATCATCTGCTCCATCGAGAACATCGATCCGATGGGCGTCCACACCGGCGATTCCATCACTGTCGCGCCAGCCCTGACGCTGACGGACAAGGAATACCAGATCATGCGTAACGCCTCGATCGCGGTTCTGCGCGAGATCGGCGTCGAGACCGGGGGCTCGAACGTGCAGTTCGCCGTCAATCCGAAGGACGGCCGCCTCGTCGTCATCGAAATGAACCCGCGCGTATCGCGCTCGTCGGCGCTGGCCTCCAAGGCGACCGGCTTCCCGATCGCCAAGATCGCCGCCAAGCTCGCCATCGGCTACACGCTCGACGAACTGGAGAACGACATCACCGGCGGCGCGACCCCGGCATCGTTCGAACCGTCCATCGACTATGTCGTCACCAAGATCCCGCGTTTCGCCTTCGAAAAGTTCCCGGGCGCCTCGCCGGTCCTGACCACGGCCATGAAGTCGGTCGGCGAAGTCATGGCCATCGGCCGCACCTTCGCGGAATCGCTGCAGAAGGCTCTTCGCGGCCTCGAAACCGGATTGACGGGCCTCGACGAGATCGAGATCCCGGGCCTTGGCGAAGGCGACGATCACAACGCAATCCGCGCCGCCATCGGCACGCCGACGCCGGATCGCCTGCGTCAGGTCGCCCAGGCCCTGCGTCTTGGCATGTCCGAGACGGAAGTGCACGAAAGCTGCAAGATTGATCCGTGGTTCATCGCCCAGTTCAAGGCCATCGTCGACATGGAGGCCCGCATCCGCGAGCACGGCCTGCCGACTGATGCCGAGAACCTGCGCATGCTGAAGTCCATGGGCTTCTCCGACGCACGCCTCGCCAGTCTGACGCACAAGCGCCCGAAGGAAGTGGCGGAACTGCGCAACACGCTCAACGTGCGCCCGGTCTACAAGCGCATCGACACTTGCGCCGCCGAATTCGCCTCGCCGACCGCCTACATGTATTCGACCTATGAAACGCCTTTCGTCGGCGCCGCTCGCTCGGAAGCCCAGATTTCCGACCGCAAGAAGGTCGTCATTCTTGGCGGTGGTCCGAACCGTATCGGCCAGGGCATAGAGTTCGACTACTGCTGCTGCCATGCCGCCTTCGCGCTGAAGGATGCAGGCTATGAAGCGATCATGGTCAACTGCAACCCGGAAACGGTTTCCACCGACTACGACACCTCAGATCGCCTCTATTTCGAGCCGCTGACGGCCGAAGACGTGATCGAGATCATGCGCGCCGAACAGGAAAAGGGCGAACTGGTCGGCGTCATCGTCCAGTTCGGCGGCCAGACGCCGCTGAAGCTCGCCGAAGCGCTGGAAAAGAACGGCATCCCGATCCTCGGCACCGCGCCCGACATGATCGACCTCGCCGAAGACCGCGACCGCTTCCAGAAGCTGCTGATGAAGCTCGACCTCAACCAGCCGAACAACGGCATCGCCTACTCGGTCGAGCAGGCTCGCCTTGTCGCCTCCGAAATCGGCTTCCCGCTGGTCGTGCGCCCGTCCTACGTTCTCGGCGGCCGCGCCATGCAGATCATCCACAATGAGAGCATGCTGCAGACCTACCTGCTCGACACCGTTCCGGAACTCGTGCCGGAAGACATCAAGCAGCGTTATCCGAACGACAAGACCGGCCAGATCAACACCCTGCTCGGCAAGAATCCGCTTCTGTTCGACAGCTACCTGACCAACGCCATCGAAGTGGACGTCGATGCGCTCTGCGATGGCAAGGACGTCTTCGTCAGCGGCATCATGGAGCATATTGAAGAAGCCGGCATCCATTCCGGCGACTCGGCATGCTCCCTGCCGGTCCACTCGCTGTCGGACGAGATCGTCGATGCCCTGGAACGCCAGACCGTGGCGCTGGCAAAGGCGCTCAATGTCGGCGGCCTGATGAACGTGCAGTACGCCATCAAGGACGGCGTGATCTACATCCTCGAAGTCAACCCGCGCGCCTCGCGCACCGTGCCCTTCGTCGCCAAGACCGTCGGTGCACCGATTGCCAAGATCGCAGCCCGCGTCATGGCCGGCGAGAAGCTCGATGCTGCCATCTCCGCCTATGGAGCGAAGCCAGATCCGCGCAAGCTGAAGCATATCGCCGTCAAGGAAGCCGTCTTCCCCTTCGCCCGCTTCCCGGGTGTGGACACGCTGCTCGGCCCGGAAATGCGCTCGACCGGCGAAGTCATCGGCCTCGACACCGATTACGCGCTGGCCTTCGCCAAGGCGCAGCTCGGCGCGGGCGTCGAACTTCCGCGCGATGGAACGGTCTTCGTTTCGGTCCGTGACGAGGACAAGGAGCGCGTGCTCCCGGCCATCAGCCTGCTTTCAAGCATCGGCTTCAAGGTTCTGGCCACCGGCGGCACTGCCCGTTTCCTCGCTGAAAAGGGTATCAAGGCTGAAAAGATCAACAAGGTTCTGGAAGGACGTCCGCATATCGAGGACGCCATCCGCAACCGTCAGGTCCAGCTGGTCTTCAACACCACGGACGGCAACAAGGCAGTCTCCGACTCCAAGTCCCTGCGCCGCGCCGCCCTGATGCAGAAGGTGCCCTACTACACGACGATGGCCGGCGCGCTTGCCGCCGCACAGGCCATCGAGGCCCTGAAGAAGGGCCAGCTCGAAGTTCGCCCGCTGCAGAGCTACTTCTGAAAATCATATGGGTCGGATGAGACGATCATCCGACCCATCATCATTTGACATTTGTCTATTAGCCCGGAGAAGGCGATTATCCCCACTCAAGTCGGGGAGGACTTCTCATGAAAAACGAGACTGATACCGTCGCCGTCGCGGGACGGCGCGAATGGATCGGGCTCTATATCCTTTCCATTGCCTGCCTGATCTATTCCATGGATCTGTCCGTGCTGTTCCTGGCAATGCCGGCGATCACCACCGATCTCGATCCCTCGGCTGCCGAACTTCTCTGGATCAACGATATCTACGGCTTCATGGTCGCCGGCTTCCTCGTCACCATGGGTACACTTGGCGACCGCATCGGCCGCCGCAAGGTTCTCCTGATCGGTGCCGCCGCCTTCGGTGTGGCCTCCGTTTTCGCTGCCTTCTCGACATCGGCCCAGATGCTGATTGCCGCCCGGGCCTGTCTCGGCATTGCCGGCGCGACCATCGCCCCATCGACGCTGTCGCTGGTGGTCAACCTCTTCTCGGACGAGAAGGAACGTAACCGGGCGATCGGTGTCTGGGGTACGGCCTTTGCCCTTGGCGGCCTGATCGGACCATTGATCGGCGGCATCCTGCTCCAGTAT
The DNA here is from genome assembly GCA_002600635.1 of Rhizobium sp. ACO-34A. Lineage (NCBI taxonomy): Bacteria > Pseudomonadati > Pseudomonadota > Alphaproteobacteria > Hyphomicrobiales > Rhizobiaceae > Rhizobium > Rhizobium sp. ACO-34A. The sequence continues at coordinate 3,006,919 of CP021371.1, forward strand.
TTCCACTGGGGTTCCGTCTTCCTCATCAATGTCCCCATCATGCTGGCGCTCATCGTCGCCGCCCCCTTCCTGCTGCCGGAATATCGCGGCGACGGTGCCGGGCGGCTGGACCTGCCTAGTGTCGGACTGTCGCTCGCCACCGTCCTGCCGATCATCTACGGCTTCAAGAAGATCGCGACAGATGGGATGAATCCCGTCTATCTCGTTCCCATAGCATCCGGGCTGGTTTTCGGCGTGCTGTTCGTCCGGCGTCAGTGCAGTCTTGCCGATCCGCTGATCGACCTCTCCCTGTTCAGGATACCCGCCTTCCTCGCATCGCTGCTGGTCAACCTCTCCGGCGTCTTCTTCGTCTTCGGCATTTTCCTGTTCCAGAACCAGTATCTGCAACTGGTGATCGGCCTGACGCCGCTCGAAGCCGCACTCTGGTCCGGTCTGCCCGGCCTCGTCTTCACCGTGATGTCGCTGCAGGCCTATCGGATCACCAACCGCCTCGGCCCGGTGAAGACAGTGCTGATCGGCTTGCTGGTCAACGCCGTCGGTGCCGCCGTCATGGCCGTTGCCGCCTATTACGAGAGCCTGTTCGGCGTGCTCGGCGCGAGCGCCCTGATTGCGCTGGGCTTCGTTCCGGTCATTCTGACGACAACCGGCCTGATCGTCGGCTCCGCGCCGCCGGAACGCGCGGGTGCCGCCTCGGCCATCTCGGAGACCAGTGCCGAGTTCGGAGGAGCGCTCGGCGTCGCCCTGCTCGGCAGCTTCGGCAGCGTCATCTATCGCATCGCCATGAATGGCGCCGACTTCGATGGTCTGCCGGCCGACATGGTGGAGGCGAGCCGCTCGACGCTCGCGGCCGCGGTCGATGCCGCCCGCACTCTCGGTGGACCGGCTCCATGGCTGGATCTTGCTCGCAGCAGCTTCTCCATCGGCTTTGCCGCATCCTGTGCAGCCGCGACAGTGGCGCTTATCCTGCTCGCCATCGTCGCCCGCCGGGTCTACAGCCTCAACCCCGTGACGGAGAGCGCGCCGGCGCACTGAGATGGAAGACGAACCCTCTACGGCAACCGAAAATTGCAGCACAAAGCCAAGTCTGCTATCGTCCCGGCAAAGCGGTGGGGAGCGCGCGGCATGGGCAAGAACATTGTTCTTCTCTTCGACGGCACATCGAACGAGATCGTAGCGGACCGCACCAATATCCTGCGCCTGTTCGGCACCTTGAGACGAACCGACCAGCAACTCGTCTACTACGATCCCGGTGTTGGAACCTTCGGTGCCGATGAATCCTGGTCGCAGGTTTGGCGCAAGGCGGTGGAAGTCTGGGGGCTTGCCACTGGCTGGGGCATGGATTCCAACATCAAGCAGGCCTATCGCTTCATCGTCGAGAACTACGAGGCGGCACCGCGTGACAGTGACGGCAAGAAGATCGGCGAGGACGACCGCATCTACATTTTCGGTTTCAGCCGAGGCGCCTATACCGCCCGAGTGCTGGCGGGCTTTATTCACGCGCTTGGCCTGATCCGCCGCGAGCACCTCAATCTCGTCGACTACGCCTATCGCACCTACAAGGGCATACCCGATCACCAGACGCGTGCCCGCGCAACACCCGCGCCGGAAGGCAGCGCCGCGCCATCGGCCTTCGCTGCCATGCGCCTCTACGAACGGACGCTGAAAGGCATTCGTCCCACGATAGAACTGCTGGGACTTTTCGACACCGTCGCCTCCGTGATCGAGCCCGGCAAGGTCGGCATCCAGTTCAAGACGCACCCCTTCACCAACCGCAACCCGAGTGTGCGCCATGTCCGCCACGCGGTCGCCATCGATGAACGGCGCACAATGTTCCGGCCGGAACTGTGGCCCTCCGACCAACCCTTCTGGGGCGGTCCTTTCCGGCCGCCGGCAGATCGCGCCGTGGAACCACAGGACGTCAAGGAGGTCTGGTTCACCGGCGTCCATGGCGATATCGGCGGCGGCTATCCGGAAAAGCAGAGCGCACTCATCAAGCTGCCGCTTGCCTGGATGATCCGGGAAACGAAGGCGATGGGCCTCGACTATTCCACCCGTACGGTCAACGAGGTAGTACTCGGCAAGAATCCCGAAAAGGACTACGTCGCTCCGGACCCGATGGCGGAGCCGCACGATTCGATGAACCTCGCCTGGCGTCTCGTCGAATTCATTCCGCGCAAGGTCCCGCCGTCGTCCTGGCGGCATGACGGCAAGGGCGGCGGCATCTATCTCCCGAAATCCGATCCGCGCTTCATCCCCGAAGATGCGCTTGTCCACATATCGGTGGAGGAGCGCTTGAACGGCTCACCAGCCGGCGGCCCTTACACCCCCCGGAACCTGCCGCTTCGCTATCGCACCGAACCCTGAAGGCCTTGCGTTGCACGCTATGGGAAACATGGGCAGGGCGCCGTCAAGCCCTGCCCTCCAACATAAACCTCTGGAACTTTCCGTCTTCTATCTGTTATAGTCCCGCTTAACGTTGATTTGAGACATGGTTCCGCAGCTTTGCTGCGGAGCCTGTTTTTCTTTTGTGTCCGCCCTTGCGGACATGGAAAGTTGAGGAAGACGAAATGGTTGAAAAGGTCCCGATGACGCAGAACGGTTACGTCAAGCTGCAGGAGGAGCTGCGCTGGCGTCAACAGGAGGAGCGCCCGCGCATCATCGACGCGATTGCAGAAGCGCGCGCCCATGGCGACCTTTCCGAAAACGCCGAATATCACGCCGCCAAGGAAGCCCAGAGCCACAACGAAGGCCGCGTCGGCGAGCTTGAAGATCTGATTGCCCGCGCCGAGGTCATCGACCTCTCCAAGATGTCCGGTTCCAAGATCAAGTTCGGCGCGACCGTCAAGCTGGTCGACGAGGATACGGAAGAAGAGAAAACCTACCAGATCGTCGGCGATCAGGAAGCCGACGTGAAGGCCGGCCGCATCTCGATCTCCTCGCCGATCGCCCGCGCGCTCATCGGCAAGGAAGTCGGCGACAACATCGAAGTCGTCGCTCCCGGCGGTTCCAAAGCCTACGAAATCCTCTCCGTCGCCTGGGGCTGACGCAGAACCGGAAGGCCTCCCTTGCTTTCACTTGCCGACATCACGGTGATCGCGCCGCATTTCAAGCGGCGCCTCTCCGGTGTAACCTCGACCGTGATCCAGCTCGTGCCGGCGCAACGCCGCCATGGTCGCGGCATCGTTACCCTCGGGCCCGGCCTTCCCGATCATCTTCCCAAGATGAAATGGCGGCAATTGCCTGCCCTCTGGAGCGCGCCGAAAGGCGCGCCCGCCCAAACCCGCCCCGTTCGCATCTGGCATGCCCGGCGCAACAACGAGATGCTGTTCGGCATCTTCCTGCGCGATGTCCTGCGCATGCCTCTGAAGCTGCTCTTCACCTCCGCTGCGCAACGCCGTCACACCGGCTACACCCGCTGGCTGATCTCGAAGATGGATGCCGTCGTCGCGACCAGCGCCCGCTCCGGCTCCTTCCTCAAGGTACCGCATACCGTCATTCTCCATGGCGTGGACACCGAGCTTTTCCATCCCGGTGAAGAAACATCTGATACCATCGCCGCAACCGGACTGCCGGGACGCCATCTCGTCGGCTGCTTCGGCCGTGTTCGTCACCAGAAGGGCACGGACCTTTTCGTCCGCGCGATGATCGAACTCCTGCCGGAATTTCCCGATTGGACCGCCGTCATCAGTGGCCGCGTCACCTCCGAGCATCAGGGCTTCGCCGACAAGCTGAAGGCGGATATCGCCGCTGCCGGTCTTTCATCGCGCATTGTCTTTCTCGGCGAAGTCGACGACATCAAGCCCTGGTATCGCCGACTTTCTCTTTACGTTGCCCCTTCCCGCAACGAAGGCTTCGGCCTGACACCTCTCGAATCCATGGCATCCGGCACCGCAGCCGTGACCAGCGACGCTGGTGCCTATGCGGAAATGATCGTCGAGAACGTCACCGGCAAGGTCGTACCCGCCGGAAACTACGAGGCGCTGCGCGACGCGATCCGCGTTTATCTCGTCTCACCCGCCGCGACAGAGCAAGCGGGCCGCGTCAGCCGCGAGCACGTGCTCGATAATTTCGCGCTCGAAAACGAGGTGCGTGGACTGGAGAAGGTTTACGACCGACTTCTCGGGCACGACAAGGCGACCGCATGAGCAAGGTAAAGTTCATCGGTCACAGCAAGCATCTCAAAGGCATCCGCAAGGCCTCCGACGGCAGCCTTGAACTGGTTCCGCTGAAACTTGTCGACACGATCCGCGAACTCGTGCGCCGCAAGGGGTTCGGCGGCCTTCTGGCAACCATTGCCGGTCGCGACGAATTTGTCGATCTCAGGCCTGTTGTCGAGCGTAACCTGATCCGCCGGCGCATCCGTTTCGGCTGGTTCTATTCGAACCCGCTGGTCGCCGCCATCTACCGGGCCATGGTGCTGCCTCGCGCCCGCATCCCAGCTGCGCTGCTCAAGCTCTGTTTCGACGAACACCCGGAAGCCCGGGCATTGGTCTTCAACGGCTTCCTGATGCCGGATGCGTTGACGCTCGAGGTCAGCAAGGCGCTTGGCCGCGAACGGCTGGTCATGGAGCTCGGCTTCTTCCCGAAGATGCTGCAGTATGACCGCAAGGGCATCAACTACGACAGCACCCTTCCCCGCGATCCCGCCTTCTACCGCTTGGTGGATGATCGGGTCGGCAAGGAAATGCCGGCGGACCTCGTGCGCCGCCAGAGCAAGCAGAAGGGTTCCGAGACCGCCTCCCTGCCGTCATCCTATGTCTTCGTACCCTTCCAGGTGCCGAGCGACATGCAGGTGCTCGCCCATTCGCCCTGGATCAGGGACATGGTGCATTTCTACGAGGTGATTGCCCGCCTCGCCGACCGCCAGCCAAATGTGCACTTCGTCATCAAGGAACATCCGAGCTTTCCGCTGTCGATCCGCGGCCACGTCAAGCCGCACAGCCGCATCCATTTCGCCAATCACAACGAGACCCGAAGCCTGATCGAAGGTGCCGACGCCGTCATCGTGATGAATTCGACCGTCGGCCTCGAGAGCCTGTTCCTCGGCAAGAAGGTCATCACCATCGGCAACGCGCCCTACAATATCGACGGCCTCGTGCTGCATGCCGGCAATGATGATGAACTGGCCGCCGCTTTTCAGGCGCTGAAAAACTGGGAACCCGACGCCGACCTTCGCACGACCGTCATAAGGTACATCTACAACGTCTTCCTGCTCAGGGGCGATCGCAACAATGCGGACGCGGCCATGATGGAGGCTCTTCGCCAGCGCGCCGAGGGAACCGACCAGCACAGCCTTTTCCTGAAAGAATTTGCCGAACGTTCGGGTCATGAAGACCGAACGGAGAGACAACCGGTCAGGGAAGGCCCGTAGCGACGATGAATATGCAAACCACGCTCACCCCTCCGGTCAATGTGGTTTGTATGAAATGGGGAACCCTCTACGGCCCCGAATACGTCAACAACCTGAAACGCGGCGTCGCCCGCCACCTCCGCCGTCCTCATCGTTTCGTCTGTTTCACCGACGATGTCACCGGACTCGATGCCGGCATCGAGACATTCCCCCTGCCTGAACTGGACCTGCCTGCCGGCCATGGCGACCGGCGCTGGCGCAAGCTCGCCCTCTTCCGCCGCGATCTCGCCGACCTTCAGGGCACCACGCTGTTTCTCGACCTCGATCTGGTCATCATGACCGATCTCGAACCGTTCTTCACGCATCCCGGAACATTCCTCATCATCCGGGACGACGATCTCTTCCGCGCCAAGCCGCTTCGCCGTATCAATCCGGCCCGCGACCGCTTCCTGCATTCGGTCGGCAACAGCTCCGTCTTCCGCTACGAGATCGGCGCGCACAGCTACATCCTCGACGCCTATCTGGCGGACCCTGCCAAGGCCATGGCGAATTACGAGATTTCCCAGCAGTTCCAGAGCGCCCAGCTCGCCGCCCACGGCCATCTGCAATACTGGCCGCGCGAATGGTGCGTGAGCTTCAAGAACGCCTGCGTTCCGCGCAATCTGGCCAGCTACATCTGGGATCCGGTCCCCCCGGAAGGCGCGAAAATGGTGGTTTTCGCCGGCCAGCCGAAGATGGGCGAAGTCCTCGCCGGTGGCGGGCACAAATGGTATCGCAGGATCGGCAAGGTCGACTGGCTGCACGATGCCTGGTACGGCAACGGCCAGATGGCTTCAGATCTCCAGAAGGGGCACCTTCTTGACCTGACGGATCGTCAGCATGGTCCGCACGGTATGGACGTGCTCGTTGGCGGTTAGCACCTCGATCACGAAGTCCTGAAAGCGGGTCAGGTTTTCCGCAACACAGTGCAGCAGGAAATCGCTGTCACCATTGACCATCCATGCCTGACGCACCATCGACCATCCCTCGGTGGCGGCGGCAAATGCCTTGAGATTGGCCTCAGACTGGTGTTTCAGGCCGATCATGCAGAAGGCGACGAGGTCGAAACCGAGCTTTGGCGCGCTCAACATCGCGTGATAGCCCTCGATGATACCGCTCTCCTCGAGCTTGCGCACGCGCCGGAGACAGGGCGGCGCAGAAATGCCGACCCTCTCGGAAAGCTCCACATTGGTCATCCTCCCGTCCCGTTGCAGTTCGCGCAGGATTCGAAGATCGATTGCGTCCAACTCGGCTCTCAGCACGGGGATGGCCTTTCATGATTTGCAGATGGGCATTTTCTAGCCGAACCCGTGGAATACGCAAGAATCTGGCTGCATTGAGAACAAAAATTACCATGCGACGCATTGCCTTGTTGGTATTGCAAGGCTGACCTTGAATAAATGCATGGATCAATCATAAATGAGCCTACAAAGAAGTGGCACGCGAGCTTATATCGCACCCTCCCCCTGGCCGCTTTGAAAGGAATTACCCATGACTGCCCGCCATACAAAGGTGTTGATCATCGGCTCAGGCCCAGCCGGATATACGGCTGCGATCTATGCCGCCCGCGCCATGCTGAAGCCGGTTCTCATCGCCGGCATGGAACAGGGCGGTCAGCTGATGATCACGACCGACGTCGAAAACTATCCCGGCTTTGGCGACCCGATCCAGGGTCCGTGGCTGATGGAACAGATGCTGAAGCAGGCAACCCATGTCGGCGCAGAGATCGTCAACGATCTGGTGACCGAGGTTGACGTTTCCCGTCGTCCCTTCACCGCCCGCACCGATTCGGGGGCGGTATGGACCGCCGACACGCTCATCATCGCCACCGGCGCCAAGGCCAAGTGGCTCGGCATCGAGAGCGAGCAGCATTTCCAGGGCTTCGGCGTTTCGGCCTGTGCCACCTGCGATGGCTTCTTCTATCGCAACAAGGACGTCATCGTGGTCGGCGGCGGCAACTCCGCCGTGGAAGAGGCGCTGTACCTCTCCCACATCGCCAAGTCGGTGACCGTGGTGCACCGCCGCGACAGCTTCCGTTCGGAAAAGATCCTGCAGGAGCGCCTCTTCGCCAAGGACAATATCCGCGTTCTCTGGAACACCGAAGTTGCCGAAATCACCGGCGCGCCGGCCAAGCCGCCGATGCCGCCGTCTGTCAGCGGCGTGAAGCTGCGCGACACGCTGACGGGCGCCGTCACCGAAACACCGATCGACGGCGTCTTCGTCGCGATCGGCCATGCGCCTGCGGTCGAACTGTTCAAGGGCAAGCTGAAGCTCAAGTCGAACGGCTATCTCTGGACCGCTGCCGACAGCACGGCCACGGATGTGGCAGGGGTCTTCGCCGCCGGCGACGTTACCGACGACATCTACCGGCAGGCGATCACCGCTGCCGGCATGGGCTGCATGGCAGCGCTTGAAGCCGAGCGCTTCCTGGGCGCGCTGCCGGTACAGGCCGAAGCTGCGGAGTAATGGTCATGAGAGGGGGTGGCATGCCGTTGGATTGGGACAAGTTGCGCATTTTTCATTCGGCCGCAGAAGCTGGGTCCTTCACCCATGCGGCCGACAAGCTGCATCTTTCCCAGTCGGCGATCAGCCGCCAGGTCAGCGCGCTGGAACAGGATATCGGCGTCAAGCTGTTCCACCGCCACGCGCGCGGCCTTATCCTCACCGAACAGGGCGAATTGCTTTACCGCACCGCCCATGACGTGCTGCTGAAGCTCGAAACGGTGAAGATGCAGCTCACCGAGACGACGGAGAAGCCGAGCGGCAAGCTCCGCGTCACGACGACCGTCGGTCTCGGCCAGGGCTGGCTGACGGACAAGGTGCAGGAATTCCTGCAGCTTTACCCGGACATGTCCATCCAGCTCATCCTCGACAACGAGGAACTGGACGTGAACATGCGTCATGCCGACTGCGCCATCCGCCTGCGCCAGCCTCAGCAATCCGACCTCATCCAGCGCAAGCTCTTCACCGTGCATATGCACGTTTATGCGGCACCGTCCTACATCAACCGCTATGGCGAGCCACAGTCGATCGAGGATCTCGACAACCACCGCATCATAACGTTCGGCGAGCCGGCTCCCGGCTACCTTCTGGACGTGAACTGGCTGGAAGTCGCCGGACGTTCGTCCGACAACCCGCGAATGCCGCATCTCCAGATCAACAGCCAGACCTCGATCAAGCGGGCCTGCCTCCTGGGAATCGGTCTCGCCTGCCTTCCGGATTACATCGTCGGTCGCGATCCCGGACTGATTCAGCTGTCACTCAGCGCCGACGTGCCCTCGTTCGACACTTATTTCTGCTATCCGGACGAAATGAAAAATGCTGCAAAGTTGAAAGTCTTTAGAGACTTCATCGTCGCAAAGGCCAGAAATTGGAACTTTTAGGCCGTTTTTGCAGCAAAACGAGCAGGCCTGCACATCACGCATGCCTGACATGCATAAAAAAGCATTGTTCACTGCACAAAAAACCACCATATCGCTCATAGCTGATGCACATGGTGGCTTTCCTCCCAGTTCCACCGCAGCAGCTGTTCCCCTCTGGAGGTTTTTTGACCTTCACACTTCAAAGGGCCCTGGAGCAATCCGGTGGCCCTCTTTTTTTTCCATGTCACTCCACACGCTGCAGTCATGATGAATGGAAGTTCGCCGATTCTGAAAAATTTCAAGGACTGTCCCTAAAATGAGCCAACCGGAGGGATGGGTTTACCGTTACCTAAGTTGACACCTCAGTTCGTCCCCATATTTGAATTGCTTCCACTCCGATACGGAATCACCACCATATGAATCTTGACGAGATCCTCAAAGCGCTTGCACATCCCGCAAGGATCGAAATGCTCGTGTGGCTCAAACAACCCGAGATCCATTTCCCAGACCGCCCTCATCCGATGGAAATGGGCGTCAGCGCAGGACAGTTCGAACGCTGCGGCCTTTCGCAGTCCACGGTATCCGCCCATCTCACCACGCTGCAGCGCGCCGGCCTTGTGCTGTCCACCCGCGTTGGCCAGTGGGTGCTGTATCGCCGCAACGAGGAAGCGATCGGCAAATTCCTCGCCGCCTTGAACACAGCGCTCTGAGACACCAGATTTGAATTTCCAGGATAATCCACCCATCCCCCATCGGATAATTTGGAAATTTAGAGAGGTCTCATGTCCAGCCTTTTCGACCCCATAAAGCTTGGCCGCGCAACGCTCGCCAATCGCATTGCCATGGCTCCGCTGACCCGCAACCGCTCGCCGGGTGCCATACCGAACGATCTCAACGTCACCTATTACGAACAACGTGCGTCGGCAGGCCTGATCATTACCGAGGGCACGCCGATCACCCAGCAGGGCCAGGGCTATGCGCAGGTTCCCGGCCTCTATCTTCCCGAAGCGGTCGAAGGCTGGAAGCGCGTCACTTCCGCCGTGCATTCGGCCGGCGGCAAGATCGCCGTCCAGCTCTGGCATGTCGGCCGAATTTCCCATACCTCGCTGCAGCCCGGCGGCGCGGCTCCCGTCGCCCCTTCCGCTATCCGCGCCAAGTCCAAGACCTACATCATCAACGATGACGGCACCGGCGCGTTCGCCGACACGTCCGAGCCCCGCGCCCTCGACATATCCGAAATCCCCGGCATTCTTGAGGATTACCGCCGCGCTGCACGTGCAGCTGTCGAGGCCGGTTTCGATGCCGTCGAGATCCACGCCGCCAACGGCTACCTGATCGACCAGTTCCTGCGCGCCGACACCAATCACCGCACGGACGCCTATGGCGGATCGATCGAAAACCGTATCCGCTTCGCAATCGAAGTGGTAGAGGCAATCGTGAACGAGATCGGCGCAGACCGCACCGGCATCCGCATTTCTCCGGTCACCCCGGCAAACGACGCCTCCGACCCGGACCCGCAGCCCCTTTTCAATGCACTCGTGGAAAAGCTCGCCGCCTATGACCTCGCCTTCATCCATGTGATCGAAGGCGCCACCGGCGGCCCGCGCGACAACCTTCCCTTCGACTGGGCCGGCCTGAAGGCAGCCTACCGCTCCAAGGGCGGCAAGGCCGTCTGGATGGTCAACAATGGCTATGATCGCGATATGGCGATCGAAGCCGTCGAAACCGGCCGCGCCGACATGGTTTCCTTCGGCAAGCTCTTCATCTCCAACCCGGACCTCGTTCAACGGCTGAAGGAAAACGCCCCTCTCAACGAGGCGGATCGCGACACCTTCTACGGCGGTGGTGCGGAGGGTTACACCAACTACCCGACGCTGGCGCTTTCCGCCTGAGCATCACGGCAGACACACGAATGCCCCGCTGCCGCGGGGCATTTTTCTTTTGAGCGTTCCTACCTATCTCAGGCTGCGGAACGCTAAGCGAACCGATATCCCGAACATCAGCGCACCGTTCGTCGGATGCAACGCCGCCACCAGCGGCATATCGACCTCCCGCCCCACCACGACCACGGCGATCTGCAGGAGATAGCTTGTCGCCAGCACCGCCGTCAGTTCACGAACGGCGATCAGCCGAGGCGACATGAATGCCTGCGCCAGCATCCCGAGGATCGGCAGAGTGATGAGGCTGCCGACGATGCGGTGCACGTCCCAGTCAACCCCGCCCCCGAAGATCGCCATGCCTGCGAGGTCGAACTGGATGCCGATGCCCGCGCTGGTCAGGATCGCCATCCCCGTGAAGACGAGGCTCGCGGGAGCCGGCTTTATGTCTATCCGCACACTCATGCCGCTCTCCCGGTAGAGGAAGCCGATATCGAACCCGGCTGGCTATCTTGGTTCTCTGTCCGGGATACCCCGTCCACTCGTTCAGGAAGGCAGCCAAGGCTTGCCAGCGTGGTCGCGACAGCCTCGTCGATGGGTGTCCGCGGCTCCTCCCCGAGAAACTCGATGAGGTTCCGATTGTCCATCATGACCTCCCGGCTCCAGAGGTAACGCATTTCGAGAAGTTCCCGAAAGAGCGGCACGAAGGGCGATGCGACCATGGCCGGCAGCCACGGGAAGCGCTTCAGCTTGAGATCCGGTCGTCCCGTGACCCGGCGGATGGAAGCCGCCAGTTCGCTACCGTCCCGGTCCCGGAAACCCGCCATATGGAAGCGCGCGAAGGTCGGCAACCGGTCGGCATGCTCCAGCAGGCGCACCATGGTCTCAGCGACATCCGGCAGATAGGCCCATTGATGCCCAACGCCGGGCGACGACGGGTTGGTGATCGCGGCAACAGGCGCACCGGGCTTGATGACACCCTGAGCAAACCAGTTATTGCCGGCAGCGGGACCGAAGAAATCACCTGCCCGGACAATCAGCACCGGCACACCGTCGGCGGCCGCGGCTTCCAGCCGGCGCTCGAGCTCGACTCGGATCCGCCCCTTGCGGGTCACCGGATGCTGCGGACTATCTTCGCGAACCAGCGGAAAACTGTCCGGTCCGAAATTGTAGATCGTCCCCGGCATCAGGATGCGAGCGCCGTGACGCTTTGCGGCGGCAATCGTGCTGTCGATCATCGGCAGCACCAGCTTGCCCCAGTTGCGATAACCCGGCGGATTGACGCCATGGACGATGAGGCTCGCGCCCCGGGCCGCATCCATCACATCGGCACCGTTCATCGCATCGCCCTGTACCCACTGGTACTGCGGTATCCGCGCCTGCATTTCGGATGCTCGGCGATGCATTGCCCGGACACGATAACCCCGTTCTGCCAGCTTTGCGGCGACCGCGCCGCCGATACCGCCGGTGGCGCCGAGAACAAGGGCTACGGGGGGAAGAATGACTGCTGTCTCTGTCATGGTCTGAACTCCTTCGTTTCGATGCAAGGAGTATCCAACGCGCCGACGATATACGGAATTGCCAGAATTTCTTTAGTTGCTATACATTAATGCATGAGCACTGAACTGACCTGGGATTACTACCGCACTTTCCTCGCAGTTCTGCGCGAGGGATCGCTTTCGGCCGCCGCGCGCGAACTCGGCCTGACGCAGCCAACCGTCGGCCGCCATATCGACGCGCTGGAACAGGCTGGCGGCGGACCGCTCTTCCTGCGCACGCCGAAAGGCCTGCTGCCAACGGAAACTGCCAGGCAGATGCGCCCCCACGCCGAAGCCATGGCGGCAACGGCGGCAGCATTGGAGCGAGCCGCCTCCGGGCGATCCGACACGGTGACCGGAACCGTGCGCATCAGCGCCAGCGAAGTGATCGGCATCGAGGTGCTTCCGCCGATCCTTGCGGAGCTGCAGGAAGCCCATCCCGGCCTGGATATCGAACTCTCCGCATCCGATGAGGTGGAAGACCTGCTGAATCAGGCGGCAGACATCGCCATACGCATGGTCCAGCCTGCTCAGGATGCCCTGCTCTCCCGCCGCATCGGGCGCATTCCACTCGGCTTCTATGCCCATCGTGGCTATCTCTCCCGCCATGGCACGCCGCAATCTCTGGCCGAGCTTGCAGAACATCGCCTCATCGGCTTCGACCGGCACCTCGCCTATATCCGCAGCATTCTTGCCGGAAGGCCCGATCTCGCGGACACGCATTTCGCCTTCCGCACGGACAGCAACCTTGCGCAATTCGCGGCAATCCGGGCCGGCGTGGGCGTCGGCATGTGTCAGGACGGGCTTGCAAGGCGCTTTCCGGATCTCGTATCGGTTCTCCCCGGCGCATTGGGGCTCTCGCTCGACACCTATGTCGTGATGCATGAGAGCCTGAAAACCGCCCCCCGCTGCCGCGTTGCCTTCGATGCACTGGTCAGGGGGTTGCTGGACTATATCGATCAATAGGAATGCAGGAATGAGCGAACTCACACGCGCCGAACGGGATGCATCGACGGGAACCGGCAACCTGCCGACCGGGGGATTTGCTCCCCTCGTCCCCGAGCTCGATGTTACCAGCATCGAGGCAAGCCTGAACTTCTGGTGCAATGGTCTCGGCTTTCGCATCACCTATGATCGCCCGGCCGCGAAATTCGCCTATATCGAGCGTCAGGGCGCCCAACTGATGCTCTGCCAGATCAACGGCAACTGGAAGACCGGCGCGCTGGAGAAACCCTTCGGACGAGGCATCAACTTCCAGATCGCCACGGACGATCTCGAACCGATACTTGAATCCTTGCGTCAACTGGATTGGCCGCTCTTCGAAACTGTGAGCGAAAGCTGGTATCGCATTGGGGAGAATCAGGAAAACGGTTCGCGGGAATTCCTCGTGCAGGACCCTGACGGCTATCTGATCCGCTTTTCCCAATCGATTGGAACGCGCTCCGTCGGCTGATAGCTGGTGTGCTAGATCGCTGAACGGCTGACGGTGACGGCAGGCGATCAAGCGCGCCGGGCGGATACTAAAAGATCGCGGCGCACGCTAGAGGGAAGAATTCGCCTGATGGGGATCGTCGATCTCGACCTCAGGGCGATCGCCGCCGTCGGAATATTCCTCCCGCCACTTGCCCTTTTCATCCTGGTAACTGATTTCGACCGGCTCATCGCCGACCTGCTGTTCCTGCATGACGATTCGGGCCGCTTCCAGCGCTTCATCGTGGCTGCTGAACGTCTCGGAAAACACGTTTCCGAGCTTGTAAGCCCAACCCCCATCGTGAGGAACAATCTCGTAAACGATCTTGGTCATTCTTTCCTCCTTCCAAGCCGGGGCATTATCACACCAAGTGGCGCAAACATCAAACGAGGCGAAAAAATGTAATCCCGGCGGGACCTTGCAACGCAAAAGACTGGACACGATACGTTTTTAGGCAGTTGTGAGATGATCCCTCCCACCGTCAAGGCAGCGTATCCGTGCATAGTCTCAGTCAGGAAAAGACACTTGTCTTCCCGCTTATTGTCGCAGTCGCCAGCCTCGCGCTGGAACATGAGATCCTCGCCCTGGGGCCGGTCGTCTCGGTGGTGGCAGCGGTCGTCCTGATCGGCGCCATCGTCGTCGCCTCGCTGCGCATCGCCCACCACGCGGAAGTTCTGGCCGTGAAGGTCGGAGACCCCTACGGCACGATGATCCTGACACTTTCCGCCGTCATGGTGGAAGTCCTGATCCTCGCGATCATGATGAGCGGCGAAAGCTCGCCGACGCTGGTGCGCGACACGATCTATTCGGCGGTCATGCTGGATATCAACGGCATCCTCGGCCTTGCCGCGCTGCTGGGTGGGCTGAAGCACGGCGAACAGCCCTACAATGACGATTCCGGCAAGACCTATGGCGTGATGATCCTGACCGCCATGGGCATTTCCATGGTCGTCCCGGAATTCATCCCGGCAGCGAAATGGCAATATTATTCGTTCTTCACCATCTTCGCGATGATCGCCCTTTACGGCCTCTTCCTGCGCATGCAGGTCGGCACGCACAGCTACTTCTTCAGCTACAGCTACCCGAGGGCCAAGCAGCGCGGACAGGAGGAACACGAACCGGAAGGGGAAAATGAACCGGCCACGCTCTCGATCGCCGTCATCATCGCCGGCGTGGTGCTGATCGGCATTCTCGCTGAAATGATGTCCGCCTTCCTGAATGTCGGCCTGAAGGATGTCGGAGCGCCGGTCGCTCTCACAGCCATTCTGGTGGCTTCCCTCTCCGCCGGCCCGGAAATCCTGACCGCATTGCGGGCCGCCCTCGCCGACCGCATGCAGGCCACAGTGAACATCGCCATGGGCGCATCGCTATCGACCGTGATTCTCACGGTGCCCGTCATGGAGGCCATCGCCCTCTACACCGGTCAACCTTTTGTGATGGCGATGTCGCCGGTGCAGACCGTCATGATCGCCATCACGCTGATTGCGGCCGCGATCAACCTGAATGACGGCGAAACCAATGCGATAGAGGGCATGACGCACTTCATCCTGTTCGCCACCTTCATCATGCTCTCCGTCCTCGGCCTTTGACACCGGGATCAAACAGGTAGCTTACGGCACTTTTGTCGGGAACCTTTGGCCACAGATGTCGTTCCGGCTAGAGGCGATCCACATCAACTTTCCCGGTTCGCCCCATTGTCAACAAGATGCGAGGCAAAAACGCCCCCGTCACCGGGGGGCAAGCTCGGGAGCCGAACCTTTGAAAAGATTGGACGTCATCGATGGCATGCGAGGCTATTTCCTCGTCTTCATGCTGATCAACCATCTGGTCTTCGCCGGCGGGCTATGGCTCGTTCAAATCAATCACCGCAATCTCGCATTCGTGGAAGATGCCCAGGGATTCGTCTTTCTCTCCGGCCTGCTGACCGGCATGGTCTATGCGCGCAAGATGATGAAGGACGGCTATGCCGTCGGCCGCGACCGCATCTGGGGCCGTGCGCTTGAGCTTTATCGCTATGCCATGTGCATCGTGGTTGCCGTGCTCGTCCTGCAGCTCGTGCTGCCCGGCGCCGCCGGCATCTGGCAGAACTGGCTCGGCGGCTCGCGCCTTCATGATGGCGAACGGCTCGCGGCCATCGGAACCTTCCTGTTCCAGCCGACCTTCATGGACATCCTGCCGCAATACATCATCTACATGGCCTTCGCGCCCATGGTGATCTGGCTCTGCATCACCGAACGCTGGGCAGCCGTTGCCATCGCCTCGCTGCTGCTGTGGCTTGCCGGCCAGCTCGGCCTGCAGCGCCTCATCACCTATCCGCTCAACGAATGGCTGGCCGGAGCCCCGGACAAGGAAGGCCTGCGCGCAAGCTTCAACCTGCTCGGCTGGCAGGTCGTCTTCTTCGCAGGCGTGATCGCCGGCAGCCTCACCTCGATGAAGCGCATCGAGTGGAAGCGGGTCTTCAATCCCGAGGACACCTTCCTCGCAAGGATGGCGCTGGCCGTCTGCCTGTTCTTCCTGCCGCTGCGCATCATGACCGCACATGAACTGATGCCGGGCATGGTGCTGGAAAAATTCGGCATGATGGAAGTGCGCGCCGATTTCGGCCTCGTCTATCTGGTGAATTTCGCAGCGGTTGCCTATGGCCTCGCCTGGCTGCTGATCGCCGGCCCGCGGCATAAGAGCCCCGTTATCCGCAAGATCGCCTCGGGACTGACCAGCCTCTTCTCGCTGAGCTTCCTGCAGCTTCTCGGCCGTCATTCCCTGCAGATCTACGTCTGGCACGTCCTGATCGTGTATGTCGTATTCTACATCGACGGCCGCGTCGGGGAACTCTCCCAGCTCACCAAGACCATCGTCGCCATCGGCTCGCTGGCGATCCTCAGCCTGCCCGCCATCTATCGCGAACGCGAAAAGCTGTTCGGCCAGCCGGCAACCCAGCCAGCCCGATAAGAACCAGTCGAAAGCACAAAGAGAAAGGGCGGGACCTGATGGTCCCGCCCTTTCTGCATGATATGACTGCCGAAACGCTTACTTGCAGGCGCCGCAGAAGCGCTGGATGCGCTTGCAGGCTTCCTCGAGCAGTTCTTCCGAGGTCGCATAGGAAATGCGGAAGTTCGGGCCGAGACCGAAAGCCGAGCCGTGAACGACGGCGACGCCTTCGGTCTCAAGCAGTTCGGATACGAAGTCTTCGTCCGTCTCGATGACCTTGCCCGAGGGTGCGGTCTTGCCGATCAGGCCGGCGCAGGACGGGTAGACGTAGAAGGCGCCTTCCGGCTTCGGGCATACGATGCCGTTCGCCTGATTGAGCATCGACACGACCAGATCGCGACGGCCTTCGAAGATCGCCTTGTTCTTCGCGACGAAGTCCTGCGGACCGTTCAGAGCCTCGACGGCTGCCCACTGGGCGATAGAGGACGCACCCGAGGTCTGCTGACCCTGGATCATGTCCATGGCCTTGATGAGCTGCAGCGGGCCAGCCGCATAACCGATACGCCAACCGGTCATTGCATAGGCCTTGGAAACGCCGTTCATCGTCAGCGTGCGGTCATAGAGCTTCGGCTCGACTTCGACCGGGGTCGCGAACTTGAAGTCGCCGAAGGTCAGGTGCTCATACATGTCGTCCGTCAGGATCCACACATGCGGATGCTTGAGCAGGACGTCGGTCAGCGCCTTCAGTTCGTCCGCGCTGTAGGCAGCACCGGTCGGGTTGGACGGCGAGTTGAAGATGAACCACTTGGTCTTCGGCGTGATGGCGCTTTCGAGTTCGGCGGCCGTCAGCTTGAAGTTGTTTTCCTGCTTCGTCGAAACAAAGACCGGGGTACCGCCGCACAGCGCCACCATTTCCGGATAGGAAACCCAGTACGGAGCCGGGATGACGACTTCATCGCCCGGATTAAGGGTCGCCATGAAGGCATTGAAAAGAATCTGCTTGCCGCCGGTGCCGACGATGGTCTGCTGCCAGTCGTAGTCCAGCCCGTTCTCGCGCTTGAACTTGGCGGCAATAGCCTTGCGCAGTTCCGGAATGCCAGAAACCGGCGTGTACTTCGTTTCGCCGCGATTGATCGCGTCGATGGCAGCCTTCTTCACATTGTCGGGCGTATCGAAATCCGGCTCACCTGCACCGAGGCCGATGACGTCACGTCCCTTTGCCTTCAGGTCGCGTGCTTTCTGCGACACTGCGATAGTTGCGGAAGGCTTTACACGGGAAAGAGCGTCGGCGAGAAATGCCATTGTGATTGTCCTGAAGCTGTTGAACGAAGGAACCTCGATCGGCCAAGGCCCCAGGTTCAAGTTCTATGGCGAAAGAGCCGACAGGTTTCAAGCGGAAAGCGGCTTCGACCGCTCAAACCTCGACGTTTTCGCTTTTTAAGATTTATTTAATATTCAGGTAAGTCTTGCACTTTATAACTTGCTCCACCGGAAGCTGTGAAGGAGGACGAACGGCAGGATGAGCCAGCACAGCATCTATAGCCGTCTCGTGCACATGGCGGGCGCCTGGTCGACCGCCTACGGCCCCTTCGTGCTGCGCTCCGCGCTGCAGCCGATCTTCCGGCGCATTTCCGATGACGTGCTCGATGTCTACGCCTTCCAGGGCCTCGTGCGCGCCGAGCGCAACGAAGAGCCCTATCCGCCGTCGCAGTTCTTCCCGCTGGTCGAGCCGCAGGACCTTCCATCGGTCGACAGCCTCCTCAGAAGCATCCACATCCTCAATGTCGGCAGCCTCAATCGCGCCCGCTCCGGCGTCTTCGTCAGTTTTCAGCCGCAACTCTACTCCGATCCGGCTGCGATGCGCCTTGAACTCGACCGCATCCGCCTTGCCGGTCATGAGGTTTCCGTACAACCCGACAGGATCGTCTGCGATATCAACGCAAACGCCGGCGACGGCAGGCTGATCGCCAACACCATCCGGCAATTGCGGCAGGCCGGCTTCCGCATATCCATTTCCAACTACGAGGCGAGCGAAACCAGCATGGAAGTCGTGCGCCTTCACAAGCCGGATTTCGTCCGCTTCGACGGCGACTGGGTGCGCGACTATATGCACAACTCCGCGGGCTTCGCCCTGCTGCGGGTCATCGTCCGCCAACTCAGGGATGACGGCATCGAGCCGATCTTCGAGCGGCTGGAGGAAAACTGGCAGGTCGAGCTTTGCGCCGATCTCGGCGTGACGCTGCTTCAGGGCTACGCGCTGGCCCGTCCCCAACTCGCCCCGACAGATTTCAACGAGATGTTTCCGGAAGCGTCGTTTTCTCCGGCCGGCGACGAAGCGGCCTCCCCGGCAAGCCGCACCCAGCCAAGACGCACGTTCACCGAAGCGCCGATAACCATGCCGCAGCCGACCCGACCGTCACGCGTCTTCGGAAAGCGCGGCAGCAGTTCATAGTCCGTTCGGCGAGACAAGTCGCAACCTCTCGCCCGACCAAAAAAACACGATATCGCCACGATAAAACAGTGGCCTGCCGCAATTCGGTCTCGGGAAGGTCCACAACCGGGTCTTTCATTCCCCTCATTGAACAATGTCATTTCAGAGGGACCGTCATGTTTGTGGACGAAGACAAGATCGTCGCACCCACCTTGTTCCAGCGTATCCTTGACCGCACGCTGATGAAGTTTGCCGCCCTTCTCGCCTGCGCGGCACTTCTGATCGGCCTTGCCGTCACCGCCTGAAGCAGGCGGGGGCTTTATCCGCTCTCGTCTCTTCACATTTGCGCTAGCAAGAGCCGTCTCGACGGCTTTTCCAGGCAGAAATCCTTGAGACGGGGTTGTTTCGGCAGAAGCCGTTTCCAAATTAGCAGGCAGAGTTCAGCGGAGACTGACACATGCCCCTTGCCAGCCACCCCGGATCGTCGACCTTCGCAGGCGCAGCGTTCCTCCTGACCACGCTTCTTGTGACAGCACCCTCTTCCGTGTCGGCCGCGGACCGTTATCCCACCCGGAGCTTCGAAGTCGAGGTTACCGAAATCGCCGCCGGCCTCGAGCACCCGTGGGCGGTCGAAGTGCTGCCGGATGGCGCCTATATCGTCACCGAGCGCCCCGGACGTCTCAGGATCATCCGTGCCGGAGACATGGGCAAGCCGATCGAGGGGCTGCCGAAACTCTTCGTCGGCGGTCAGGGCGGCCTTCTCGACGTCGCGCTGTCACCGGACTTTTCGACCAGCCGCAAACTCTATTTCACCGCCTCGATTCCCGGCCCCGGCGGTCAGGGCACGGCTCTGTTTTCAGCAAATTTGGACAAGGACGAACGGAAGCTCGAAAACCTGACGCAGCTCTTCGCGATGAACCGCTTCACCGGCACCGGCCAGCATTTCGGTTCGCGCATCGCCATCGCCAGTGACGGCAACCTCTTCTTCGGCATCGGGGAACGTGGCGAGATGGACCGCGCGCAGGATCCCAACGATCACGCGGGTTCCATCCTCCATGTCACGCCGGATGGTCGCCCCGCCCCCGGCAACCCCTTTGCCGAAAATGGCAAGGGCCTCCCCGAGATCTGGTCGAAGGGCCATCGCAATCCGCAGGGTATCGTCATCGACAGGAAGGACGGCACGCTCTACACCGTCGAACACGGCGCCCGCGGCGGCGACGAGATCAACGCACCGAAGGCCGGCCATAATTACGGTTGGCCGGTCATCTCCTACGGCAAACATTATTCCGGGGCCGAAATCGGTATCGGTCAGGCCGCGGAAGGATATGACCAGCCTCTCTATTACTGGGACCCATCCATCGCCCCCGGCGCGATCGACATCTATCACGGCGCGATGTTTCCGGAGTGGGAAGGCAACTTCCTCGTCGCGGCACTCAAATACGAACTGCTCGCCCGCATCGAACATACCGACGACGGCGCTGTCGAAAATGAGGAACGGCTCTTCCAGGGGGAATATGGTCGCATGCGGGATGTGAAGGTCGCGCCCGACGGCTCTATTCTTCTCCTGACAGACGAGGACGATGGAAAGCTGTTGCGCGTTACGCGCACGCCCTGACCTCGTCCGAACCGCGAGCATTCAACCCCGGCTTGCCGAACGCGGACACTCCTGTTAACCGTCGCCGCTCCCGCCTGACCATCATCAGCGCTCCCCGCCCGTCGAACTGCAATCCGGAAATCTCGCATGTCCCGCATCCAGGCCAACCTCGTCTTGCTGCTCGCCGCAGCCATCTGGGGCGGAGGTTTCATCGCCCAGTCGCAGGCCATGGAGTGGCTGGGGCCGAACTGGTTCAATGCGCTGCGCTTCGGGCTTGCCACACTTGCCGTCCTGCCCTTTGCCCTCAGGGAAGCCGCGAAGTCCCGACAATCCCTCTCCCGCCGCGACTGGATGTGGTTCGTTCTCGTCGGCCTGTCGCTGCTTGCGGCACAGACCACCCAGCAGATGGGCATTCAGAACACGACCGTCACCAATGCCAGCTTCCTCACCGGCCTTTATGTCGTGCTCGTGCCGTTGATCGCCGTCTGCGTGCTCTCGCGTCGCCCGCACTGGATCGTATGGCCAGCCGCGGGCCTGACCCTGTTCGGCATCCTTCTCTTGAGCGGCGGCTCCCTGTCCGCCCTCAATTCCGGCGATACGCTGATCATCCTGTGCGCCGTCTTCATCGCGATCCAGATCACGCTGACGCCGATCGCCGTCGGCAACTGCGACCGCCCGCTGGCGCTCGCAGTCACCCAGTTTGCCGTCTGCGCCGCGGGTGCCGGCATGGGAGCCGTCGCGTTCGAACCGATCGACATCCCGTCAATCACTTCGGCGCTTCCGGAAATCCTCTATGGCGGGCTTCTGTCTTCCGGCCTCGCTTTCTCGCTGCAGATTATCGGCCAGCGCTATACGACAGCCTCGCAGGCGGCAATCTTCCTCTCCGCGGAAGCCCTGTTCGGCGCCCTTCTCGGAGCAATCATCCTATCCGAAACGCTGCCTACGATAGGATATCTCGGCTGCGCACTGATCTTTACAGCCATATTGATGGTAGAGCTTGTGCCGGAACTGACTCGTCGACGTCTCGCGGTAAGCTGATTTCACCTCTCATGTGAAAAAAATTCAATGCCGCGTCTTTGGGCAATTCGGGGAAGCTTTTTCGCGAAATTGCATCGTACGCGATGCAATTTGTGCCTGTGATGAGCAGAAACCGCACCACGGAGCCCGAACTGCCTAAAGATTCCCTTTACAGAATCTTTATCGGAGGCAGAGGGTTAGAAAACTTTCGCTTGCCAATTCTTAATAAACCAAGCAATCTTCGCGCGTTCGGGCATTTTTGCGAGCATGGGAAGAGCAGAATAATAAACGCGAGCGGGGCGCAAAAAGACCCCGGCAGTGAGATCCGAAGGCGAAGGGACAATAGCCGGGGGATCGAATGCTGCGGCAATATATGGCCGCTTTCCCCACATTTGAAGAAATGCCGGGCCAACACCCTGATGGGTAATATTGTAATGCTGCCCGCCGATACCGGGCAGACAGAAAAGGACCTGACGCATGGCCGAGACTGGCACTGTAAAATTCTTCAATACCGACAAGGGCTTCGGTTTCATCAAGCCCGACAATGGCGGCGCTGATATTTTCGTACATATTTCCGCTGTTCAGGCTTCCGGGCTTTCGGGTCTCTCCGAAAACCAGAAGGTAAGCTTTGATACGGAACCGGACCGCCGCGGCAAGGGTCCGAAGGCCGTGAACCTGCAGATCGCAGGCTGACGCTTCGGAATTGCTTTGGCACTCGCGTTGCGGCCCGGCATAATTGCCGGGTTTTTTCGTTCAGGTCCGGTTCAGCCGCCGGTCTCTATCCTGCCTTCATCGCTTGTTACTAAACAGCGATGAGTGAATTCAGGCCACGGAAGGCAACGCCATGATGAAGTTCGCTAAATACACTCTGCTTTCGGCAGCGATCGCAGTCGCACCGTTTGTTGCTTCGACGTCGGCCAACGCAGACGACTATTACCGCCGTCATCACCACAACCACGGCGATGCAATCGCGCTTGGCGCCCTCGGGCTTGCCACCGGCGTGATTGTCGGCTCTGCCATCGCAAGCCAGCCACGCGGCGTCTATGTCGAGCCGGAACCGGTCTATGTCGAACCCGAGCCGGTTTATGTTCGCCCCGCCCCGGCTTACGTCCGTCCGGCCCCCGCCTATGTCCGCCCTGCTCCGGTCTATGTCGATGACTATCCGCCGGCACCGCAGCGTGTCTATGGCGCAGGCGTCGAACCCTGGTCTCCCGAATGGTACGACTATTGCGCGGCCCGTTACCGCAGCTTCAACTCCCGTACCGGCACCTATGTCGGTTACGACGGCCGCTCGCACTTCTGCACTTCGGGCTGACCTGTAGGAAGTTGGAATGTCAAATGCGCCGGCTCCGCTGGCGCATTTTTCGTTTCAGTCCAACGCATCCACTTTTCAGGCCGATGCGCCAACGTCAGATCCCGCGCAGGAAAGGATTGTTGCGGCGCTCCTCGCCGATCCGCCCACCCGGTCCGTGACCGCAGATGAACCCGACATCGTCGCCAAGCGGCAGGACCTTGTCCCGGATCGAGTTCAGCAATGTCTGGTGATCGCCGCCCGGCAGATCGGTGCGACCGATAGAACCGTTGAATAGCACATCGCCGACATGGGCGAAATTCTGCGCCCGGTTGAAGTAGATCACATGTCCCGGCGCATGACCCGGGCAGTGAAAGACCTCGAACTCGTGCTCGCCGAAGGACACGCGGTCCCCCTCTTCCAGCCAGCGATCCGGCATGACGTTGCGCACTGCCATCGGCACATTGAACATCTTCGCCTGTTGCTCGATGTTCTGCAGCAGTTGCAGATCATCCTTGTGCGGCCCGACAATCGACAGGCCCAGCGCCTCCTTCAGCTCCTCGGCCCCGCCGGCATGATCGATATGTCCATGTGTCAGCCATATCTCCTTGAGCGTGATATCGTTTTCGCGGAGCGTCTGAAGGATGACATCGACGTCACCGCCGGGATCGACAACCACGCCTTCCCTTGTCTCCGTATCGAAGAGGATCGTGCAGTTCTGCTGGAAGGGCGTCACCGGAATGATGCCGGCCTGCAATTGTCCCATGGTCTCTCGATCTCCATATGCGGTGGGTGCAGGCGGCGGAATACCATGTCTCGCGGTCAAACGGAAACCCGGGCGCGGCGCCAGGAGGCAGAACCTGTCGCCGGAGACCTGCGGAAACTGTGCGATCCCTGTAATTTCGTTGGAGTTTTTCCTCGTCTGCGCATAGTTTTGCCGCAAAACCGGTGCCCGGCTTGAACAGGCGCCGCCGAAACAAGAAAAATGAATTGCCCGACACCGAAGCAGAAACCTGCCGGCTACAGGGCCGCATGAAAGGAAACACACGCGTGGCACGACAGTCTGTGGGTAGGGCTGCCAAGAAAGAACTTCCCGAAATGCCGGTCGTCGATGACAAGACGATCGATTTCGAAACCATTGAGCTTCTGTTCTTCGCCTATCGCGATTTCGTCTCCGACCCGGACGCGATTCTCGCCAAGATCGGCTATGGCCGCGCCCATCACCGCGTCGTCTATTTCGTCAGCCGCCGCCCCGGCATGACTGTCGCCGACCTCCTCGGCATATTGCAGATCACCAAGCAAAGCCTCGCCCGCGTCCTCAAGGAACTCATCGATTCCGGCTATATCCGCCAGATGGCCGGCCCCGCCGACCGCCGCCAGCGGCGGCTTTATCCGACGCTTGCCGGCCGCGAACTGGCGCTGGCGCTCTCGGAGCCGCAATCGCAACGGATCGCCCGGGCGCTGGAAGGCTTTACGCCGGAGATGAAGGAAGGCGTCTGCAAGTTCCTTGAAGGCATGAGCCGCTCCGGCAAGGACGAGCAGGCGGCAACCGACGGAGCCGGATGACATGGCCAGGAAGATCTTCATTCCCGATGATGCGCCCCATCTGCTTGTCGTCGATGACGATACCCGTATCCGTGACCTGCTCCACCGTTACCTGAGCGAACAGGGTTTTCGCATCACGGTCGCAGCCGATGCCGGCGAGGCAAGGCGCAAGCTCGAGGGACTGCATTTCGATCTTCTCGTACTCGACGTCATGATGCCCGGCGAATCCGGCCTGTCGCTGACCCGCAGCCTCGCCGAGCAGAAGCATGTGCCCGTCATCCTGCTGACTGCCCGCTCCGAGGCCGAATCCCGCATTGCCGGCCTTGAAGCCGGCGCCGACGACTATCTCGCCAAGCCCTTCGACCCGCGCGAACTGGTGTTGCGCATCAACAATATCCTGAAACGCAACCTTTCGGCGGACACGCCGAAAATCGAGCAGGTCATGTTCGGTCCCTACACCTTCTCGATCCTTCGCAAGGAATTGAAGAAGGGCGCGGACGTCATAAGGTTGACCGATCGCGAACAGGAAATCATGCTGCTGTTCTCGACGCGGGCCGGAGAAACCATCCCGCGCCACGAACTGATCGGCAACGACACCGAGGTCGGCGAACGCACGATCGACGTGCAGATCAACCGGTTGCGCCGCAAGATCGAGGACGACCCGGCAAACCCGGTCTGGCTGCAGACCGTGCGGGGCATCGGCTATCGGCTGAGCATGGACTGACCGGCGATTGACGTCGCCGAACAAGGATCCGACGGAAGCGAAGGACAAATGACGCTCTTTGAAAGCATCCGCGGAGAGGATCGCGCCCCGGGCGGTGGCGTGAAAAGTGTCATCCGCTGGCTGCGCCGCAGGGTGCCGACCGGTCTCTACGCCCGCGCGCTGCTGATCATCATCCTGCCCATGCTGATCCTGCAGACGGTTCTCGCCTTCGTCTTCATGGAACGCCACTGGCAGATGGTTACCCAGCGCCTGTCCGGCGCTGTGACCCGTGACATCGCCGCCATCATCTCGCTGATCGATGCCTATCCCAGCCCGGAAAACTTCCAGAACATCGTCCGCATCGCCCGCGACAATCTCGACATGACGATCTCGCTGGACGAAGGCCGCGAACTACCGGCTCCCCGGCCCAAGCCCTTCTTCTCGATCCTCGACCAGACCCTGAGCGACCAGATCGAGAGCCAGATCAAACGCCCCTTCTGGATCGACACCATTGGCGACTCCCGCCTTGTCGAGATCCGCATCGCGCTCGATGACGGTGTGCTTCGCATCTTTGCCCGGCGCAATTCCGCCTACGCCTCGAACACACACATCTTCCTGCTGTGGATGGTCGGGACGTCGCTGGTGCTGATCGTCATCTCCACCCTCTTCCTGCGCGGCCAGATCCGCCCGATCCTGACGCTCGCCAAGGCCGCAGAAAGCTTCGGCAAAGGCCAGCGAGCGCCGGAGGAATTCAGTCCCCGAGGAGCCGACGAAGTGCGACGCGCCGGCCTCGCCTTCATCCTGATGCGCGAGCGCATCGAACGGCAGATGGAGCAGCGTACGGCCATGCTGACCGGCGTCAGCCACGACCTGCGCACCATCCTCACCCGCTTCAAGCTGCAGCTCGCCCTTGCCGGCGACAATTCCGAACTCGACAGCCTCAACCAGGATGTCGAGGACATGCAGACCATGCTCGAGGGCTACATGGCCTTTGCCCGCGGAGAAGCGGAAGAGGACGTCGGCGAACTCAAGCTCAGCGAACTCTTCGAGAAGATCGAGGGCGACTTCGCTCTTCACGGCAAGCAGTTCTCCAGCAAGATCGAGGGTGAGGACGAGATTGCGGTCCGCCCGGCCGCCTTCACGCGCCTTGTCACCAATCTCGCCTCCAACAGCCGCCGCTATGCCAACCGGCTAGCGATCGAAGCCCGCCACAGCGCCAAGTGGCTAACCATTACCTTCGACGACGACGGTCCCGGCATTCCGCGTGACATGCGCGACGAGGTGTTCAAACCCTTCTTCCGGCTCGACGAAGCCCGCAACCTCGACGATTCCGGCACCGGCCTCGGACTGGCGATCGCCCGCGACATCGCCCGCAGCCATGGCGGCAACGTGACGCTCAGCGACAGCCCGCTCGGCGGCCTGCGCGCCACCATCCGCGTTCCCGCATGATCGACAATAAAGGATAGCTTCCGTGACGGTAGGAAACTGGGACGGCATGAACTGGCTCAACCCTCCGCCCGTGCTGGAGATCACCTCGGGCGCGCTCCATATCGCGACCGGCGAAAAGACAGATTTCTGGCAGCAGACCTATTACGGCTTCCAGCACGACAACGGCCACTTCCTGCACCGCCGCCGCGACGGCGAATTCACCATGGAAACCGCCTTCACCGGCTTGTACCAGAGCCTCTACGATCAGGCCGGCCTCATGCTTCGCCATGACGAGAACAACTGGATGAAATGCGGGATCGAATTCACCGACGGCCATCGCCATTTCAGCACCGTCGTCACGGTTGCCGGGCGCTCGGACTGGTCGGCCTTCGCGCTGCCGGATACCGACGGCCCGGTCGAAGCCCGCGTTACCCGAATGGCGGACGCGCTTTTCGTGCAATACCGGATCACCGAACTGGACGACTGGAAGATGGCGCGGCTCGGTTATTTCCCGCCGGAACTCGCATCACTTGAAGTCGGGATCACCGCCTGTTCGCCCCAGAGGACGGGCTTCGAAGTGACCTTCCACCGCTTTACCCTCACGGATCCGCTCAGCCGCGAAATCCACTGAAGGCAACCAAAAAGCCCGAAAATCGAAATCGACTTTCGGGCTTATTCGAAATTCCAAGGCTGTTGGAGCGCGTTCGCGTGTCTAATGGGCAAGACGCTCCAAGCGCCTCACATCATCTTCATACCGTTCGGCACGCCCTGCTCGACGGCCGCCAATACGATGGCGCCGTCCTTGTCGGCGAAGCCAAGCGTCAGCACTTCCGAGCGGAAAGGCCCGATCTGGCGCGGCGGGAAATTGACCACGCCGAGTACCTGACGCCCGACAAGGCTTTCCAGGGTGTAGTGAACGGTGATCTGCGCGGAGGATTTGCGGATACCAATCTCCGGTCCGAAATCGATCTTCAGCTTGAACGCCGGCTTGCGTGCCTCGGGAAAAGGCTCGGCCTCGATGATCGTACCGACGCGGATATCGACCTTCTCGAAATCGCCATATGTGATCTCGGGCGAAGCAGTGGAAGAAACAGGCGTACTCATCCGGCCAGTTCCTCGGCGCGGCTACGGGCAGCCTCGATTGCCTTGTCGAACAGCGGCTGCATCCCCTCTTCCGCCATCAGCACGGCAAGGGCTGCCGCGGTGGTGCCGCCGGGAGACGTCACGTTCTGGCGCAGGCGCGCGGCGTCATCGGGGGACTGATGAAGCAGTTCACCAGCCCCCGCGACAGTTTCCCGTGCGAGGCGCATGGCAAGGTCCGCCTGCAGGCCAGCCTTGCGACCAGCCTCAGCCATGCACTCGACGAGATAGAACACATAGGCCGGTCCGCTGCCCGAAAGCGCGGTCACGGCATTGATCGCGTCCTCGCTGTCCAGCCACTCGACGGGGCCGGAAACCTTCAGAAGACGATGAACCGTTTCGCGTTGCTGTTCCGTCACGGCAGCATTGGCGTAGGCGCCCGTAACCCCACGGCCAATCATGGCAGGCGTGTTCGGCATTGCGCGAACCATGGCAGCGGCGCCGAGATGGCTTTCCATGAAGGCAATCGTCTTGCCGGCGGCAACGGAAACCACCACGGTATCGGGTCCGACAAGCGCCTTCAGCGGCGGAAGAACCTTGTCCATCACCTGCGGCTTGACCGCAAGGAAGAGGATATCGGCCTTGAAACCGGCAGGCGCTTCCTTTGTGTAGGTTGCGCCGGCTTCAGAGATCTGCGCCAGCATCGTCTGCGAGGGACCCGGATCGATGACGGTAACGGAAGAGCCCGGAACGCCGCTCTTCAACCATCCGGTCAACATGGCGCCGCCCATATTACCGGCGCCGACGAGTACCAATTGTCCCATAGCAGAATAACTCACTTTCAAGCCTTCCCGGCTCAGGCTTCCCCGGCCGTCTCGAACAGCACGGCCTCCATGGCCGTCTTCGCATCCACTCCGGACCAGACCACAAACTGGAAGGCTTGGAAATAGGCTTCGCAAGCCTCGACCGCACTCGACAACAACACTTCGACCTGACGATTGGTCGGCTCGGCCCCGCCGGCAAGCAGCAGCGACTGGCGGAAGATAACGACATCTTCCTGGCGCCAGAGGTCGAAGTGACCCATCAGCACCTGGCCGTTGATATGCGACAGGAGACGGATCACCTCGTTGACTCGGTTTTCGGGAATCTTGAGGTCGAAGGCAGAGGCGACATGCAGCGCCTCGAACTCTTCCATCCACGAGAAGGAAACATGGTAGTCGGCCCAACGGCCCTGAACAGTCATGGCGATCTCGTCCTCACCGGACCGTTCGAACGACCAGTCATTGGTCGCAGCGACGAACTCGATCATATCGACCGGGTTGGACTGGCGTTCGAATTCCATTTCCATAAGGCTCATGCATCACCTTCTTGCCGGAACGAATGCGGATATCGAGCGAAAAGCAGCGAACACACACACGACTTTACCGGGAACAACACTAGAAATGATTCCCTCTGGACCCCAGGATATTGCACTCACCCTGTGCGAAACTTGTGAAGGTCCGCTTCGAATCATCATTTAAAATCAGTGTATAATGGCCCCGACCAAGAACCAGCCCCCGTCAGGCGATTTGGCCGACGGGGCTGTGGAAAGCGATTGTGACGACTGGTGCGAAAGGTGTCATAAACGACTCTGGCCATTGGCTTTTTTCCACCTTCCCACATGTGGATAAAAAACTGTTAACGGCGCAATCCGGCATGCCTTAAGGCCGGGCATAACAGCAGGAACTGAAATAGAAAACGGCCCGCCGCGATGTTTCGCGACAGGCCGTCCAACCTTGGAAAGTCAGCCGAAGTCCGGGAGGACCGGACCGACGGCGGCTTACATTACTTCGCCTTCTCGGCAAGCTGAGCTTCGAGCGCTTCGATTCTCTTCAACAACGCATCATTCTCGTCACGCGCCTTGATCGCCATTTCGCGGACGACCTCGAATTCCTCGCGCTTGACCAGATCCATGCTGTTCATCCAGCGTTCCGCCTGAGCGTGGAACGCGGTTTCCACTTCCTTGCGCACGCCCTGGGCCGCGCCTGCGGCATCCGTCATGAGCTTGGCGAATTCGTCCATAATGCGGTTAGGCCCGGTCGACATGGCTTTGGCTCCTCTAGCGCCTGATCCCTTGGCCGGCATCGTTTTCCGGCCAAAAGTGAGGTAGGCATTTGCCGTTGCCGTTGCAAGAAAAATTCGCGTGTGCGTGAACAGGGACGGACACGCCCTCGCCAAGATTCCATCTTGACCGTGCCACGATCGGACGCCATTTTCCGGCGACATCACCATAAGGGGCAACCTTGTCGCCAGCCGCAGAACTCCTATCCGTCCTGACCTTTCCGGCCATTGATCCGATTGCCTTTTCCATCGGCCCCTTGGCGATCCACTGGTATGGCCTCGCCTATGTCTGCGGCATTATGCTCGGCTGGGCGGTTGCCCGCAGCCTGGTGCGCAACGAAAAGCTCTGGCCCGGCAATACCTCTCCCTGCACCGTTGCCCATCTCGACGATTTCCTCGTGTGGGTAGCGATCGGCATCGTTGTCGGCGGCCGGCTCGGCTATATCTTCTTTTATGACATGCCGTCCGTCATTGCCGATCCCATCCGGGCGATCGAAGTGTGGAACGGCGGCATGTCCTTCCACGGCGGCTTTGCCGGCGCCACCCTTGCGATGATCCTGTTTGCCCGCCGCCACACGATCCCGATCTGGAGCCTGTTCGATATCGTCGCCAGCGTAGCACCGATCGGCATCTTCTTCGGCCGGGTGGCAAACTTCGTGAATGGCGAACTCTGGGGCCGTCCCTCGAATGTGCCGTGGGCGATGGCGTTCCCGACAGGCGGACCATTCCCCCGCCATCCGAGCCAACTCTACGAGGCCCTGCTCGAGGGACTGCTGATGTTCGTCCTCTTGCAGGTCATCGGCCGGGCCGGCGGTTTCCGCATGCGCGGGCTGGTCACCGGCTGCTTCGTCAGCCTCTATGCCGTGGCGCGCATCACCATCGAATTCTTCCGTGAACCCGATCCGCAACTCGGCTATCTTGCCGGCGGCTGGCTGACCATGGGAATGGTTCTGTCGCTGCCGATGCTTGCTGTCGGCCTGTGGGCTCTGTGGCGTGCGCGCCGCGCGGCCCGCTGAAGCGTGAATGGAGGAGGAACACCAATGACGACCGCACTCGCGGACAAGATCAAGTCCCTGATCCTTGCAGGCGGCCCGATCAGCGTCACGGACTATTTCGCCCTCTGCCTTGCCGATCCCGAGCATGGCTACTACCGCACGCGCAATCCCTTCGGACGCGCCGGCGATTTCATAACGGCCCCCGAGATCAGCCAGCTTTTCGGCGAGATGGTTGGCGTCTTCATGGTGCTCGCATGGCAACACCACGGTGAACCCGCCGACGTCCGCCTCGTCGAGGTGGGCCCGGGCCGCGGCACCATGATGTCCGATATGTTGCGGGTCATCTCCCGCCTCGCCCCGCGCCTCTACGAACAGTCGACCGTTCACCTCGTCGAAACCAGCCCTCGCCTGCAGGATGTGCAGCGCCAGACGCTCGTCAGCCATGGCGACAAGGTTCACTGGCACGAGAGCTTCGACGAATTGCCTGATGGCTTCACCCTGCTTGCGGCAAACGAACTCTTCGACGCCATCCCGATCCGCCAGTTCGTGAAGACGCCTTCAGGCTTCCGCGAGCGCATGGTGGGCCTTGATGCCGACGACAATCTCGCCTTCACACTCGGAGTGGCCACCCTTGATCCGACCATGCTGCCACCACGCGACGGCTCGCCGGCTGACGGTACGATTTTCGAGATCTCTCCAGCCCGCGAGGCTGTGGCGATAACCGTCTGCGAGCGGCTGAAACGAAATCACGGCACGGCGCTCATCATCGACTACGGACATATGGTCACCGGCTTCGGAGACACATTGCAGGCGGTTCGCGATCACAAGTTCGATCCGCCGCTCGCCAGCCCCGGCCTCGCCGACCTGACGAGCCATGTCGACTTCGAGCATCTGGCCCGTTGCGCGCTCGCAGCCGGGGTCCATGTCAACGGCTGCCTGCATCAGGGCGACTTCCTCGTGGCGCTCGGCATCGAGGAGCGCGCCTCCTCGCTAGGTCGTGACAAGGACACAAAGACCCAGAGCGACATCGTCGAGGCCGTCCAGCGCCTTGCCGGTTCCGGCGAGGGAATGATGGGCGAACTGTTCAAAGTGCTCGCCCTGTCCAGCCCCGCCGTTTCAGTTCTGCCCTTCAAATCCGGGAATTGACATCGCCCGCGGCGATGGCCAACATCACGCCGATCGCCGCGCCGAAAGACCAGAAATTCCGCTTGTATTTCAATGCGGGAAAAGGCGGACCGAATCCGGGACCGCCGCGACGGAGACCCTCATGCCGATGAATGCCGCACCAGAGCCGATTGAAAGCCCCCTGCTCGCCGAAGGTGCCGGCAGCGGCATACGGCATGGTTATTTCACCCGGCAGGGCGGCGTTTCCGATGGCATCTATGCCGGCCTCAATGTCGGGCTCGGTTCTCGCGACGATCAGGACAAGGTGCGGGAAAATCGCCGCCGCGTCGCCGAGTGGTTCGCTCAGCCCGCCCGGAAGCTCGCAACCGTTCATCAGGTACATTCACCCGATGTGATGGTGGTCGATGCGACCTATGACGGCGAGCGGCCGGAAGCCGACGCCCTGGTGACGGCCACGCCCGGTATCGTCCTCGGTGTCCTGACAGCCGATTGTGGACCGGTACTGTTCATGGACCCGGAAAGCGGCGTGATCGGCGCTGCCCACGCCGGATGGAAGGGCGCGCTCGGCGGCGTTCTGGAAAACACCATCGACGCCATGGTGAGCCTCGGCGCTCGCCGCGAGAGCATTCGCGCCTGCCTCGGCCCCTCGATCAGCGTCCGCAATTACGAGGTCGGCCCCGAATTCGTCGAACGCTTTCTCGCTCAGGATCCCACCTTCGACGCGTTCTTCTCGCCGTCGCAGCGCGCCGGCCATGCCATGTTCGACCTTCCGGGCCTGACGGTCCGCCGCCTCGCCAATGCCGGCGTCAGGGCCGAGAGCCTCGACCTGTGCACCTACGCCGACCCGCAGGCCTTCTATTCCTATCGCCGCACCACCCATGCCGGCGAGCCGGATTATGGAAGGCAGATATCTGCGATCACCATCCTGGAGAAATGACATGGCCCTGCAGTTCGAACTGACCGAGTATGCGGATCGCCTTTCTCGCCTGACCGCTGCCATGGCCGAGCAGAAGCTGGACGCCGTGCTCCTGTTCGCCCAGGAAAGCATGTACTGGCTGACCGGCTACGATACGTTCGGCTACTGCTTTTTCCAGACCCTCGTCGTCAAGGCAGACGGCTCCATGACGCTACTGACGCGTTCTGCCGACCTGCGTCAGGCCAAGCATACCTCCACCATCGAGAACATCGTGGTCTGGGTAGACCGGACGAACGCCGATCCGAGCGTCGACCTGCGCAACCTCCTGAGCGAGATGGATCTGCTCGGCGCCCGCATCGGCATCGAATACGACACCCACGGCATGACCGGACGTGTCGCCCGCCTGCTGGACCACCAGCTCACCAATTTCTGCGAGATCGTCGAGGCCTCCTATCTGGCCAGCGAACTGCGCCTCATAAAAAGCCCCGCGGAAATTGCCTATGTCGAACGTGCGGCCGCCCTTGCAGACGATGCGCTCGATGCGGCGTTGCCGCTGATCAAGGCCGGCGGCGACGAAGCCGCGATCCTTGCAGCCATGCAGAGCGCCATCCTTGCCGGCGGCGGAGACTACCCCGCCAACGAATTCATCATCGGTTCGGGCGCCGACGCCCTGCTCTGCCGCTACAAGGCGGGACGCAGGAACCTTTCGGAAAACGACCAGCTGACGCTCGAATGGGCGGGCACGGCAGCGCATTACCATGCGGCTATGATGCGCACGATCGTCATCGGCGAACCGACGCCGCGCCATCGGGAGCTTTACTCCGCCTGCCACGAGGCCATCAAGGCGATCGAACAGGTGCTGAGGCCGGGATATACCTTCGGCGACGTCTTCGACACCCACGCTCGCATCATGGACGAACGGGGTCTTGCGCGTCACCGGCTGAATGCCTGTGGCTATTCGCTTGGTGCCCGCTTCTCACCCTCGTGGATGGAGCATCAGATGTTCCACACCGGCAATACCCAGCAGATCGTTCCGGACATGTCGCTCTTCGTCCACATGATCATCATGGATAGCGAACGCGAGACGGCGATGACGCTTGGGCACACCTACCTTACCACGACGACCGCGCCCCGGCCGCTCTCCCGCCATTCGCTGGAACTCATCACCCGCTGAAGCCCGCTCAGCCGGACTGTCCACAGCCCTCCTCACGCCGCCATAAGGATTTGCTAGGATTTTATCCGTATTCTCCTCAATTGCACGGAGGTGACTTGAGGACGGTTGCGTAAGATGAAACTTCCACGGAAGGCGATGACGGGAATTATGGCAGCTGCCATGCTGACGGCGTGCAACACGTCGGAAGTCCTGACACCACCGATGGAAGTGGGCGACGGCGGCCAGCCTGTCACTGACAACAACCTCTCGCTCGCAAGCCAGTCCGGCGGCTCCTACAATTCCTCGACGGCATCCTATCCCGTCGAAAGCAGTTCCCTTTCCGCAGGCAGCTATACGCCAGGCCCGCAGAACACGCTGGAAGCCCAGGCGGCCGCCTTGCAGTACGGTCATAATCCCGTTGCCTCGGCTCCCCTGAATGGCGATCCCCAAAGCTATCCCGAAGCTCCATCCGCTTCGTACCAGCAGCCCATGCCGCAGCAACAGCCGATGCAGCAGCAACAGCCAATGCAGCCGCAGCCCGCGGCAGTCCAGCAGCCCATGCCGCCTGCCGCTCCGTCAAACGTCGCAGCCCTTCCACCGGCGGCAGCAGCCGGTACCATACGTTTCCTGCCGATCATCGGCGCTCCGGTTCAGGCAGTGACACCGCTGTCGCGCCAGCTCGGCGCCGAAGCCCGCGCCCGTGGCCTCACCATCAAGCCCGCCTCCGACCCCGCCAGTGAACATATCCTGAAGGGCTATTTCTCGGCCTTCGGCGATGGCGGCAACGTGACCATCGTCTACGTATGGGACGTTCTCGACGGGAATGGCGGCCGGCTTCACCGCATCCAGGGACAGGAAACCCTGAAGTCCGCCTCGAAGGATCCATGGGAAGCCGTACCCGCATCGCTCATGCAGCAGATCGCCACGAAAACCATCGGCGAATACGTGAATTGGCGCGATAGCCAGCGCGGTTGATGCAACGAGGTCACATAGTTTTCACGAAAATAGTTCTCATTGTCGTCTAGCCTATTGCATTCGAAGTTGAGGGCGGTAAAAAGCGGCCATTCTCAGCAGGGCAATAGGCGGGCCAAAATGAAGGTATTCGCAGGTAACTCGAACCGGCAACTTGCCGAGGCAATCTGCAATTATCTCAACGTACCACTCGGGAAGGCCAGCGTAAGACGCTTTGCGGACCAGGAAATTTTCGTAGAGATTCAGGAAAACGTACGCGGCGAAGACGTTTTCGTCGTCCAGTCGACGGCTTTTCCGGCCAATGACCACCTGATGGAACTGCTGATCATGATCGACGCCTTCCGTCGATCCTCTGCACGGCGCATCACGGCGGTGCTTCCCTACTTCGGCTACGCCCGTCAGGATCGCAAACCCGGCCCGCGCACACCGATCTCCGCAAAGCTCGTCGCCAACCTGATCACCGAAGCCGGCGCCGACCGCGTTCTGACGCTCGACCTGCATGCCGGCCAGATCCAGGGCTTCTTCGATATCCCGACAGATAATCTCTACGCGGTTCCGATCCTCGCCCGCGACGTCAAGGAACACTACGACCTGAAGAACGTCATGGTCGTCTCCCCCGACGTCGGCGGTGTGGTACGCGCCCGTTCGCTGGCAAAGCGTCTCGACTGTCTGCTTGCCATCGTCGACAAGCGCCGCGATCGTCCGGGTGAATCCGAAGTCATGAATGTCATCGGTGATGTCACCGGCAAGGACTGCATCCTCATCGACGATATCGTCGATTCGGGGGGCACGCTCTGCAACGCCGCCGAAGCGCTCCTGAAGCACGGCGCGACCAGCGTTACGGCCTACATCACCCACGGCGTCCTGTCCGGCGGTGCCGTTACCCGCGTCGCATCTTCGAAGCTGCGCGAACTCGTCATCACGGACTCGATCCAGCCGACGACCGCCGTCCAGTCGGCCCACAATATCCGCGTGCTGACAACGGCCAACCTGCTCGGTGAAGCCATCAACCGCACGGCCGCCGAAGAGTCGGTTTCCAGCCTCTTCGACTGATCGTTTCGATACTCGCATTCAACGGAAAGCCCGCGTCTCGAATGAGACCGCGGGCTTTCTGCTTTTCGAGGATATTGCCAGCACCTAAAGCATTTCCAGCAAAAGTGGGTCACGGTTTTGCGTCCGGAAATGCGCAACAACAAAGAGATAGAGAATTTTCGCGGTTCGGAGAAAAGCGGAAATGCTCTAGTTCCTGATCGTCGGCACCAGGCAGGCCTCGCCGCCGGAAAACAGCCGGGAGCGTGTCAGGAAACGCCGCTCACGGCCATTGTCGAGCGAGAACATGCCGCCCCGCCCATCAACGACATCGATGATGAGTTGCGTGTGCTTCCACACCTCGAATTGGCTGCCGCTGATATAGAACGGTACACCACCGATCTCTCCGAGTTTCACGTCGGTTTCGCCGACACGGTATTCGCTCGCCGGATAACACATCGGCGAGGAACCATCGCAACACCCTCCCGACTGGTGGAAGAGAATGTCGGGATGGTCCGCCTTGATTTCATCGAGGAAGGCCAGTGCTGCATCCGTTGCGAGGACGCGCGGCTGGGAAATGTCTGTCTGATCGATCATCCGTTTTCTCCGCCATGGCACGTCGCGCAAGGTGGTGGAACGGCTTGCAACGACACGCGGCAAAACACGATTTAGAGGCGCGGGATATAGGCTTTGACGACCGCGCCGCGCTTCAAACGAGGAACCCTCCCCCGATTCGGGCGGGGAGAGGGTGAAAGAAGAACGAAGGCGGGAAGAGGCCCGTTCTTCCTCGGGGCAGGACACGGATATCAGAAGAAACCAAGAGCCTTCGGGCTGTAGCTGACGAGCATGTTCTTGGTCTGCTGATAGTGATCGAGCATCATCTTGTGGGTCTCGCGGCCGATACCGGACTGCTTGTAGCCGCCAAAGGCCGCATGGGCCGGATAGGCGTGGTAGCAATTGGTCCAGACACGGCCGGCCTGGATGTTGCGACCGAAGTGGTAGCAGGTGTTGGCATTGCGGCTCCACACGCCGGCACCGAGGCCGTACAGCGTGTCGTTGGCGATTTCGAGCGCTTCCGCCTCATCCTTGAAGGTGGTGACGGAAACAACCGGTCCGAAGATCTCCTCCTGGAAGATCCGCATCTTGTTGTTGCCTTCGAACACCGTCGGCTTGACGTAGTAGCCACCGGCCAGATCGCCGGAAAGCTCGTTGCGGTAACCACCGGTCAGCACCTTCGCGCCTTCCTGCTTGCCGATATCGATGTAGGACAGGATCTTCTGCAGCTGTTCGCTGGAAGCCTGTGCGCCGATCATCGTCGACATGTCCAGCGGGTCGCCCTGCCGAACGGCTTCGACGCGCTTGACGGCCTTTTCCATGAAGCGGTCGTAGATCTTCTCATGCACCAGCGCACGGCTCGGGCATGTGCACACCTCGCCCTGATTGAGGGCGAACATGGCGAAGCCTTCCAGCGCCTTGTCGAGGAAGTCATCGTCTTCCGCCATGACGTCGGCAAAGAAGATGTTCGGCGACTTGCCACCGAGTTCCAGCGTGACCGGGATCAGGTTCTGGCTGGCATACTGCATGATCAGGCGACCGGTCGAGGTCTCGCCGGTGAACGCGATCTTGGCGATGCGCGGGCTGGTCGCAAGCGGCTTGCCGGCTTCGAGACCGAAACCGTTGACGATGTTGAGAACGCCCGGCGGCAGAAGGTCGCCGATCAGGTCCGCCAGGACGAGGATCGAGGCAGGCGTCTGTTCAGCCGGTTTCAGCACCACGCAATTGCCGGCGGCGAGCGCCGGAGCGACCTTCCAGGCAGCCATCAGGATCGGGAAGTTCCACGGGATGATCTGGCCGACGACGCCGAGCGGCTCATGGAAGTGATAGGCGACGGTGTCATTGTCGATTTCGCCGATCGAACCTTCCTGAGAACGAACGCATGCGGCGAAGTAGCGGAAATGGTCGATGGCGAGCGGAATATCGGCCGCCATGGTTTCGCGAAGCGGCTTGCCGTTGTCCCAGGTTTCGGCGCGCGCCAGAAGCTCGAGATTGGCTTCCATGCGGTCGGCGATCCGGTTGAGAATGTTGGACCGTTCGGCAACCGACGTGCGGCCCCACTTGTCCTTGGCGGCATGCGCGGCGTCGAGCGCGAGGTTGATGTCGTGTTCGTCGGAGCGGGCGACTTCGCAGAGCTTGCCGCCGGTCACCGGCGTCGTGTTGTCGAAGTAGCGGCCGTTTACCGGCTCGCGCCATTCACCACCGATGAAGTTGCCGTATTTCAGCTTGAACGGCGTTTCCGCAATGGTCTGAACCTGAATGTTCATCTGTCTTCCTCCCTGGTCAGGGTCCCTCCTGGACCCGATGGGAGGATGATCGCGATGAAATCGGACTTGCGAAAGTGGCGTCAACCGATACCGCAGCGCACAGTGTTTCACTTATGATACAGCGCTCGCTAACATGCGTACCTCCGTATCCGCCGCCTCACTGCAGCGAAAAGCGCTTCATCTTCCGGTGAAGCGTCGCACGGCTGATACCCAACACCTGCGCCGCCTGCGAAACATTGCCGTTGGTGCGTGAAAGCGCGCGTCTCAGCGCCGCCCGCTCGGCATCGTCGAGGTCAGAATTCGCCTCGCCCCTGTCCTCGCTCAGCGCATCCGCCGCCGGAATGCCCTGCGCGATCATCTGGTCGTCCAGCCTGAGAGCCACGCGCGCGGCCTTGGTCGCGCCGAGAATCAGATCGTCGTGATCGACGGCAAGCAGAGCCGACGCGGCAGCGCTAACTGTCGGCACCATGACGATACGGGCAGACGGGAATGCCATGCGAAAAAGGCTCATCTCCACGCGCGCGGCAACGTCGCGAACTGCCTGCGAGAGGATTGCGAGCGTCATGTCCGTCACATCCTGACGGCAGGTGGAGATATCGAGAGCCGCCGTCACCCGACCGAGATGATCGCGGATCGGCGCGGTAGCGCAGCTCAATGTGGTATTGGAACTCAGGAAATGCTGGTCACCTTGAATGACAACCGCCCGTTCATCGGCAAGAGCTGTGCCGATACCGTTGGTACCGACGCTCGCCTCACTCCAGACATTCTGTTGCCAGAGGCCGAGGCCGTGGAAATCGGCGTCATCACCAGCCGCACCGCGCCGGTCAAGCACGATGCCGTTACGATCGGACAAGACGAGGCAGCACCCGGAGCGACCTACGGTCTGGTAGAGACGGTCGAACTCGTCCGCGCAGACATGAATGAGATGTTCCATCTTCTCGCGAGCCTCGCGAAAGACGATATCATCGACCTGCACCGGCTTGCGCCCCTCTTCGGGCTGCAACTGGTGAAGGTTCAGGCAGCGTCGCCACGACGCTGCTATCGGCGAACTCGCAGCCGCCGAATTCTGTGAGGCGGTCGCATAGACCAAGTCCGAATGACTCGTTTCCCGGCGCATGTGCTCCTCCCAAAGCGTTAGTCCATTGTGCCAGCGCTAGAGGAATCTTTCAATCAGCCAGTCATGAAACAAGGCATGACAAGATTTCGCACCCCTGACTGTCGCATCAATGCATCATAACAGGGGTGGATTGCGCCAAACTGTCATCAGGCAGCGAGATTGACCAGAGCTTCGATAGCCGCTTTTGGTTCAGGCCTGCCATAATAATACCCCTGAACCTGATTGCAGCCTTCCGCCTTCAGAAAGCTGAGGTGCTCCTCGCTCTCCACACCCTCTGCAAGGACAGGAATGTCGAGGCTCTCGGCAAGAATGAGGGTCGAGCGGACGATTGCCGCGGACTGGCGGTTGGTGGCCACGCGATCGATGAAGGCCTTGTCGATCTTGATCTTGTCGAAGGGAAAGAGCTGCAGGGTCGAGAGCGAAGAATATCCCGTGCCGTAGTCGTCCATGGCAATCTTCACGCCGAGCGCCTTGAGCTGACGGATGATGTTCAGCGCGTGCTTCTGGTCGGCAATGATGCCGGACTCGGTAATTTCGAGCTCGAGCCTGTCAGGCGACAGGCCGGTCTCGTCCAGCACCTTGAGAACCCGTGCCGGCAGGTTGCTGCTGGCAAGCTGCTGCGGCGCCACGTTGACGGCAATGGAGAACGGCTTGCGCCAGCGCACTGCCTCCCGGCATGCCTCGCGCATCGCCCATTCGCCAAGCTCGACGATGAAGCCGGTCTTCTCCGCGATCGGGATGAATTCGACCGGCGAGATCTGTCCGCGAACAGGATGGTTCCAGCGCATGAGCGCCTCGAACCCGATGATATCGCCTGTGCGGGTGTCGTTCTGCTGCTGATAGAAGAGTTCGAACTCGCCCCGCTGCAGACCGACGCGCATGTCCATGGCCAGCGCGTTGCGCTCGCGGGCCGCCTGGTCCATCGAGGTATCGTAGAAGCAGACATTGTTGGAACCGGCCGCTTTTGCACGATACATCGCGACATCCGCCTGGGCCATGACGTCGTCGACCGTCTCCCCGTTGTCGGGGAAGATCGAGATGCCGATGCTGGTCCCGATGCCGAAGATCTGTTCCTTCCACTCGATCGGCTGGTTGATCTCGCGAATGATCCGCTGCGCCAGCTGGGATGCGTCGTTGCGATTGAAATGACGGGCGGAAACCACGACGAACTCGTCGCCGCCCATACGGGCCAGGAATTCCTGATCCTTGAGCATGGACGACATCCGCGCGGAAATAACCCGCAGGACGTGATCGCCAGCCGCATGCCCATGCACGTCATTGATTTCCTTGAACCGGTCGAGATCGAACGACAGGACCGCGATGCGGGAGGAACGCTCGTCGGGGCGTTCGATCAGGCGGCCGATATGCTCCATGAAGGCGGCACGATTGGGCAGGCCGGTCAGGGCGTCATGCAGGGAAAGGTGCCGGTAGCGCTCGACGGTCGCAAGCGTTGCCTGCTGGTCGATGGCATAGGTGGCAGCTCCCAGCGACAGGATGACGAGTGTGATCGCGACCACGACGACCGACAGCATGCCTTCGTGAAGCACACCCGTCGGCGCACCTGCATCGGCATTGGGAACCACGGTCAGACCGGTCATGCCGGTGAAATGCGTGGCGAGGATCGTCAGGATCAGAAAAGCTCCGCCGCCATAGGTGCAGAAGCGGCTGAACGGCCTTGCCACACGATTGGTGGTCATCGCGCCAAAAACGGCGGCAAGCACGAGGGACGCGTAGACATAGCGCGAATCCCAGACCAGATCCGCTTGCAGCTGATAGGCCGACATGCCGAGATAATGCATCAGCGCAATACCGAGCCCGACAACCATACCACCCGCCTCGACCAGCAGGCTGCGCTGCGAAAGGGAGGCGATGGCAAAGCCGGCACCCGTGGTTGCGATGGCGCTTGTCAGCGAAAGGAGCGTGATAACCGGCTCATAACCGCTGACGACACCCGTCTGATATCCCATCATCGCGACGAAATGGGTCGTCCAGATCGATGAACCGCCGATGATCGCACTCAACGCCAGCCAGCTCAGCCGAGCAACACCACGATTGTTGCGCGCCCTGGCAAAGAGCCTTACGGTCAGAAGCGAGCCAAGTATGCAGACGAACAGCGCCGTCACGAGCGACACGAAATCGTGCCCGATGGCGATGCAGGTGATGACATTGAGCATGAAGTTCGGTCCGGGGATCCGTTAATAAGATCAGGTTCAATTATCATCCATCAATTTCCAAATGCTTGCCGGAAATGGTTAGCAAGCCGCTGATTGGTTGAACGCAAGGCGTACACGGGCCGGAATGTCGCAGAAATAATGCAAAAAGCCCGGAAAGCCTTGCCTTGGCGGACCGCCTGTATTATAGCGCCCCCGTCCGCGTAGACACCCTTGGAGGCAACGCGGATGAGGCGTTTTTAACTCCTCGGGTTCCCGGCAGGCGATTTTCTTAACACAAGCGCCCACGCGAACCTCTCCAAATAACCTCGAAAGGAATAGCCATGAGCCACGCAACTTACGAGCTCAAGGCCGAGGCGCGCGAACGGGTTGGTAAGGGGTCCTCCCGTGAACTTCGCCGCAACGGTTTGATTCCCGCTGTCATCTATGGTGACAAGCAGGCCCCCATCTCCATCGCGATCAACACCAACGAGGTGACGAAGCGCATCCACGCCGGCGGTTTCATGACCACCGTTGCCGTGATCGACGTCAACGGCGAGAAGATCAAGGTCCTCCCGAAGGACTATCAGCTCGACCCGGTTCGTGACTTCACGGTGCACATCGACTTCCTGCGCGTTTCGGCAAACAGCCGCGTTACCGT
The DNA here is from genome assembly GCA_002600635.1 of Rhizobium sp. ACO-34A. Taxonomy (NCBI): domain Bacteria; kingdom Pseudomonadati; phylum Pseudomonadota; class Alphaproteobacteria; order Hyphomicrobiales; family Rhizobiaceae; genus Rhizobium; species Rhizobium sp. ACO-34A. The sequence goes on from CP021371.1 coordinate 3,049,112, forward strand.
TGAAGTTCCGGTTCACTTCGTCAACGAAGAACAGTCTGCCATCAAGATCGGTGGCGTTCTGAACATCGTTCGTCACGAAGTCGAACTGCTCTGCCCGGCTGACAACATCCCGGAATTCATCACGGTTGACCTCGCTGGCCACAAGATCGGCGACAGCCTTCACATTTCGCATGTGAAGCTCCCGGCTGGTGTTACGCCGGTCATCACCGACCGCGACTTCACCATCGCAACGATCGTTGCCCCGGCTGGCGGCGTCGACGAGGCTGCTGCTGCAGAAGCCTGATATTCTCAGGCTTGGCTACCGATGCTATCCCGCCTCGTCGAGGCGGGATTTTTTTTGCCCGCCTTCCGTCTCGGCTTCGCAGATGCACAATATTTAGATGCGCTGCTTTAACGCTATTTAACAAATTTATGAAAGCGTCACGATAACAGGGGCAAACAGGGGGCACACAATCGTGACGATCGGAACGTGCAGTCCAAGAACGGACGGGAATTGCGCGCGATGAACCGCTCGGTCGAAAGCCGCTTCCTCGCGATTGTCGCGATCACGGTCTTTGTCCTCATCGTTCCGCTCTTTGCGCTGTTCCTGACCCTCTCCTCCGAACAGGCGGGCAAGGAGCTGAAGGATCACGTTGAGGTTCTTCTGGCCGCCAACGCTCAGGCGCTCGCCAAGCCCATGTGGGACTTCGACCGCGAAAGTGTCGAACAGATCACCGCCACCATCGTCTCCGCCAATTCCGTCAGCAAGGTGCAGGTCCGCGATGTCTCCGGCGGCATCAGCGTCTCCATGCCCCCTTTTCCCGTCTGGCCGAAGAATGGCATCCGCTCGATGTCCCGCGACATCTTCTACCAGACGCTGGACGGACCCAAGCAGGTCGGCACGATCACAATCTACTTCGACAAGCTCGATGCCCTTTCTTCTCTCAGGCGGGCGGAAGGCCTGCTGATAGGCATCTTCGTCGTCGCCGTCGTCGGCATCATTGGCGCATCCATCCTCGGCAACCGCGTGATGATTATCCAGCCGTTGCTGAAACTCACCGCGGCAATAGAGGCGACCCGCCAGCTCGGTTCCCGCCACCACGTCGACTGGCAGTCGAACGACGAGATCGGCAGGTTGGCCAAGAGCTTCAACGTGATGCAGAGCCAGCTCGAACAGGAAGAACGCGAACTGAAGCTCGCGCATCACCGCATTACCGACATCTATAACCTGACGCCCGCCATGCTTCTCTCGCTCGACGAGGATGATCGTATCACCGGCGTCAGCGATTACTGGCTTCTGGCGACCGGTTATCAGCGCGCCGGCGTCATCGGTCGTCGCTTCGCCGATTTCGTGCCGGAGGATGTTCGCAGCCTTTATCTCGAACGCAAGAACAGCAAGGGCAAGGGCAATTACGTCGTTGAAATCACGACCAAGTTCATCCGCGCCGACGGCAATGTTATGGACGTCCTGATCGCCGAGGCAAACAAGGAAGGCCATGCCGACGAACTGGCGCTGTCGCTCAGCGTCATGACCGACGTCACCGCCCTCAAGCAATCCGAGGCGCGAAACCTTCGTCAGGCCATCACTGATCATCTGACCGGGCTGATGAACCGTCAGGGCTTCGAAAGCGCGCTCGACATGGAAATCATGAAGACCGACGAACTCGGCGGCGAACTCGCCTGCATCTTCGTCGATCTCGACCGCTTCAAATGGATCAACGACAATCTCGGCCATCACGCCGGCGATACCGTTCTACGTCTCCTTGTCGAACTGATGCACCCATTGCTGCCGGCCGGCGCCATCGCCGCGCGCCTCGGCGGTGACGAATTCGCCATCCTGATCCGCTCGGCCTCCGCGGAACAGGATGCGCTGGAACTCAGCCGCCAACTCTGTGCCATCTTCGACGTACCGCTGCTGGTACACGGCGCGACGGTCAGGCTCAGCGCCAGCGTCGGCATCGCGCTTTATCCCCGCCATGCCCACAACGCTGCCGAACTGCTGCAGAAATCCGACATGGCGATGTATAGCAAGAAGCGCGACGGCAAGAACGGCGCCCTGCTCTACGATCCCCTCCTCCAGGACAACACCCGCCAGCGGGCGGAGATCGAGCGCGACATCGAGGCAGGCCTCGAAAACGACTGGTTCGATGCATTCTTCCAGCCGATCGTCGAACTCTCCACGGGCATGGTGAAAGGCTATGAGGCGCTGCTGCGCCTCGATCATCCCGAAAAGGGCATCATGTCTCCGACGGAGATCATCCGGGTTGCGGAAGAGACGGGTGCTATCACCCGCGTCGGCAATCGCATGCTGGAAAAGACGCTCTCCAATCTCGTCCGCTTGTCGAATGCAACCGGCAACGACAAGACCTACATCGCCATCAATTTCTCGCCCCTGCAGTTCGAACAGACCCTGCCGATCCGGCTTGCGGCGCTGACGGCGCGCCACGGCATTGCAGCGAACCGTATCGTCATCGAGATCACCGAAGCGACGCTGCTGCACGACAACCCGCAGATCCGCACCATACTCGACGAATTCGCCCGCTATGGCTGCCGCATCGCGCTCGATGATTTCGGCACCGGCTATTCCTCGCTGAGCTATCTCAACAGCTTCCCCGTAGACATCGTGAAGATCGACCAGTCCTTCATCCGCTCGCTCGTCGCCGAGGCGCCGGAACTGCGCCACAAGAGCCGCATGCTTGTCGAAGGCATCACCGCGATCTCCCACAAGATGGAATGCACCGTCGTCGCCGAAGGTATCGAGACGGAAGCCCAGCGCGATGTTCTCAAACAGTTCGGCGTCGATTCCGGTCAGGGCTATCTTTTCGCCCGGCCGCAACCCATTCAGCATCTGATCGATCTCGAAGACAATCTCGACACGGCACGGAGTTCCGTCGCCTGAACCACGACCGTCAAGCAAGGGAATGCGCATATGAAAGTGATGGCATTTTTCCTGTCGATGGGCCTCGCAACGGCGGCCAGCGCCGAAACGATCCACTTCACCACGGAGGATTATCCCCCTTACAACTACCGGCAGGGCAACGGATACACCGGTGCGGGCTACAAACAGGTCATCGAACTGATGAAGTATGTCGAGGCCGATTTCACGGTGGAACTGATGCCCTGGGCGCGAGCTTTCGCTCTCGCCGAATCGGAGGCCAACACCTGTGTCTTTACCACGGCCCACATTCCGGAGCGCAATGACCGTTTCAAATGGGTGGAACCGCTCGCCATCGATCGCAATTTCATGATTGCGCGCAAGGGATCGGGCGTAAGAGTGACGAATGACGAGGAGGCCAGGCGTTATATCGTCGGCACCCAGCGTGACGACTACACCCAGGATCTTCTGGAACGGAACGGCTTTCCGAAAATCGACCTCGCGACCGATCTCGACCTCACCCTGAAAAAGCTCGTCGCCGGTCGCATCGATCTCATGCCGATCTCCGAAAAATTCTATATGAAGCTTAAGAAGGAGGGGAAACCGGTCGAAGCCCAGTACATCTTTTCCAAACAGACCTTCTCGATCGCCTGCAACATCAATTTCCCCGAACAGCTTCGCCTGAGCATGCAGGAGGGACTGGCCAGGATCATGGCGGATGGGACCCAGGCGCGCCTTCTTCAGGAAGAGGGGCTCGGCGGACTGGGAGAGACGACCGACGAGTTTTCAAAGCCGTAAATCCGGGTTGACAAGTTTCGCATTTGGCGGTGGTGAAGGCGCCTGAGACAGAAGAGGAAGCGCCGCCTATGATCATCATTGCGGGGCTCGGCAATCCCGGGTCCAAATATCAGGACAACCGCCACAACATCGGCTTCATGGCCGTCGATGCGCTTTATCGCCGCTACAGCTTCTCGCCTTGGTCGAAAAAGTTCAAGGCGGAGATCTCCGAAGGCGAGATCGCCGGCGAGAAGGTCCTGCTGATGAAGCCGCAGACCTTCATGAACCTCTCGGGCGAAGCGGTCGGGGAAGCCATGCGCTTCTACAAGCTATCGCCCGCCAACATCGTCGCCATCCACGACGAACTCGATCTGCCGCCCGGCAAGGTTCGGTTGAAGGCGGGCGGCGGCCATGGCGGCCACAACGGCCTCAAGTCGCTCGACGCGCATTGCGGCAAGGAATACCGCCGCCTTCGCCTCGGCATCGGCCATCCCGGCGACAAGGAGCGCGTGCATGGCCATGTGCTCGGTGATTTCGCCAAGGCGGATCAGGCATGGCTCGATCCCCTGCTCGACGCCATCGCCGACAACGCCGATCTTCTGGTCAAGGGTGAGGACGGCAAGCTGCTCAACAAGCTCGCGCTCGCAACCGGCGGCAAGGCCGAGGAGGAAAAGCCCAAGGCTGCTGCCAAGGCCGCACCGAAGCCGGCCGGCAAGTCGCATATCCATCAGGCCCGCAACACCGCTCAACCGAAGCTGCCGGAAACGGGACCGATGGCGGAAATGCTGAAGCGGATGTTCGCCAAGAAGGGCGACTGAAGCACGTCGCGCAGGAGCGGTCGCGCTCTATATCGACGACGATCACTTACACGGAGGGTGCTTTCGCGATCATCCGGATTGCTCCCGGCAGGCCAGTCACCCGCCGGGAGCATGGTCTCACTTCTCTTCGCCAAGTGCCTGCCAAAGCAGGGCCCCGACCACGGCACCGACGATCGGCGCCAGCCAGAACAGCCAAAGCTGCTGCAATGCCCAGCCGCCTGCGAACAGCGCCTGCCCCGTCGAACGGGCCGGGTTGACGGACGTATTTGTCACCGGGATGGAAATCAGGTGGATGAGCGTCAGAGCGAGGCCGATCGCGATCGGCGCAAAACCTGCCGGCGCTTTGCCATGCGTGGAACCAAGGATGATGATAAGAAAGAAGGCCGTGAGCACGATCTCGATCAGCAGGGCCGATACGAGAGAATAGCCGCCCGGCGAATGCTCTCCATATCCATTGGAGGCAAAGCCGCCGAGATCGACGCCGGCCTTGCCCGTTGCAATGACGTAGAGCACAGCCGCCGCCACGATGGCTCCAAGAACCTGGGACACGATGTAGTGAGGCAGCTTGCCGGCTTCGAAACGACCGGCGACAGCAAGCCCGACCGATACCGCCGGGTTGAAATGTCCGCCGGAAATGCCGCCCACGGCATAGGCCATCGTCAATACGGTCAGGCCAAAGGCCAATGCCACCCCGAGAAAACCGATACCGAGTTCCGGAAAGGCCGCAGCCAGCACGGCACTGCCGCACCCGCCAAACACCAACCAGAATGTTCCGAGAAATTCCGCTAAGAGTCTTGCTTTCATGTTTATCCCCCGCCTTGTGGCGTTCCTGTCGATCCGGAAAATCCCGTCGCGCGACTCGCTGAACGCAGATCTCCCTACGTAAACCTTAGATTAGAAAAACAATGAAATACAAGGCTGAGGTGTCCCCTCGCGCCGGGACTGCACCACAGGTGATGACCTCCTGCAAACGACCGTCACTCCTCCGGCTCGGTCGTAAACATGAGCGGAAACCCCGCTTCCTTGGCAAGGTCGGTTGCCTCCTTCGCCTTCGTCTCTGCTATGTCGCGGGTACAGACGACCACGACTGCCGTCCCCAACTTGTGCGCCGTCAGCATCACCCGGTAGCCGGTCTCCTCGCTCATACGGAAGACGGCCTTCAGCACCATGGTCACGAATTCCCGCGGCGTGTAATCGTCATTGACGAGAATGACCTTGTAGAGCTTCGGCCTATCCAGCTTCGGCTTCGTCACCGTCTTCAGACCGGTATCGTTCTGCGGCATGGGGTTTCTCCTGTCGTGGATGGGCATCTCATGCGCGTGACGCCCGATCATATCACGGATAGGCAACGATGCTCAGCGTTCCGTATGCCGGAAAGGTATACGGACGCCTCTAGGGTCAAAACACAATCAGGATAGGCGTTCTGTTGGTCCGGATGGGATTGCATGGAAGCGAACAAGCGCAAGGTAAGGCCGCGTGGCCTTGCCGAGCATTGTTCGCGATCAGGCAGTCCATCCGGACCAGCCCTTCGGGCACGCCGTCTCCTGGGCCTGCGGGCGTCGGAAAGGTTTGAAAATGATCCGCATTTCCTGCACCTTTCCTCCTACTCAGACCCAGGAGGCGGCGCGCAGAACACCTATCCTGATTGTGTTTTGACCCTAGACCTTGACCGCATCCCTCCTTTATCCCATAGGCGTGGGCAACGAAATTTCCAAGCGAAACAGGTATCCGGCCATGGGCTTCAAATGCGGTATCGTCGGCCTGCCGAATGTCGGCAAGTCCACCCTCTTCAACGCACTGACCAAGACGGCTGCTGCTCAGGCCGCCAACTATCCCTTCTGCACCATCGAACCGAACACCGGTGAAGTCGCCGTTCCGGATCCGCGCATGCAGCAGCTCGCAGCCGTTGCCGGCTCGAAGGAAATCATTCCGACGCGCATCTCCTTCGTCGATATCGCAGGCCTCGTGCGCGGCGCATCCAAGGGCGAAGGCCTCGGCAACAAGTTCCTCGCCAACATTCGCGAAGTCGATGCCGTGGTCCACGTGCTGCGTTGCTTCGAGGATGACGACATCACCCACGTCGAAGGCAAGATCAATCCGGTCGGTGACGCCGACACCATCGAGACCGAACTGATGCTCGCCGACCTCGAAAGCCTCGAGCGCCGCGTCGAGCAGACCCGCAAGCGGGCGGCCTCCAAGGACAAGGATTCTCTGGCGCAGCTTCCCGTCATGGAAGCCGTCATCAAGCTCCTGAACGAAGGCAAGCCGGCGCGCCTGCTGCTGAAGACCCTTGCTGCCGACGAGATCGAGGTACTGAAGGGCCTGAACCTCCTGACCTCGCACCCGGTTCTCTACGTCTGCAATGTCGCCGAAGGCGATGCCGTCGACGGCAATGCCCATACGAAGGCAGTCGCCGAGATGGCCAAGGCGCAGGGCGCGGAATGCGTCATCATCTCGGCTGCCATCGAGGCGGAAGTAGCCCAGTTGCCGGAAGAGGAAGCCAAGGAATTTCTGTCAGCCCTCGGCCTTGAGGAAGCAGGTCTCGACCGCCTGATCCGCGCCGGCTACCACCTGCTCGACCTCATCACCTATTTCACCGTCGGCCCAAAGGAATGCCGCGCCTGGACCATCGTCCGCGGCACCAAGGCTCCGCAGGCCGCCGGCGTCATCCACACGGATTTCGAACGCGGCTTCATCCGCGCCTTTACCATCTCCTATGACGACTACATCGCCTACAAGGGTGAAGTCGGCGCCAAGGAAGCCGGCAAGGGTCGCGACGAAGGCAAGGAATACGTCGTCCATGACGGCGACGTGATCCACTTCCGCTTCAACACCTGAGCTAGAAAGCTCCCCACTCCGGACAATATGGCTGCCGCCCTCCTACCGGAGTGGCGGCAGTTTCGTTTTCAGCGGCTCCGGCAGCAGGGTGAAGATGGCACGGCGGATATGGGCCCAGCCGACGCCGATCGTCAGCACCAGCACGCCCACCAGAATCAGCGTCACAAACACATAGCTGTCGAGCGCAAGCTCGGCGCTCCTGAAGATGTTGTAGATCGCATAGCCGAGCGACAGCAGGCCGGAGGTCACGAAGGCACGCCGGTCGATGATGACGCCGATCATCATGAAGAAGGCGACGATTGCGATCACCAGCGCGGCCTGACCGGCATCCGGTTGCTCCGGATAGAAACTTAGCCCATCGATGGCATTGAGGAAGACAAGCGCCAGCATCGTCCAGAGAAGCGAGGGGGCCGTGACAAGATGCAGCCAGAAGGCCACATCCGAACGGCGGGTGCGACGCTCGGGATCGCGCAGATCGAACGCCATTGCAATGGCGAAGAGCACGATGGCCATGACCAGCAGGATGCTCACTGCAAGCGATCGGTGCGTGGCCATGAGATCGACGACGTCAAGAAATTCGCTGAGGCCGGCCAGGATCAGTGCGGCGACAAGACCGACCAGACTGAAGATGGCGAGCGCAAGCGACAACGGCACGCGGTAACGCCAGTGAAACAGCCCGAGCAGCAAGGGATAGGGCGACAGATAAACGAGCACGAAGAATGCCTTGCTGGCGTCCGGCGGCACGATGTCTTGCGTGACCATCTGCATGATCGTCATGACCGAGACGACGAAGGCAATCGTCAGCGCCACCGCCGGCAGCGCCAGACGCTGGCGACGCACGAGGATTTCGGCAAGCACCAGCGTCAACGGCAGGGCAAGAAATGCCGACCCAAGCCCCGAAGCGCCAACAAGTGCAACGATGAGACCGATGGTGATGAGGATATCGTGAAACCCGCGAATGAAACGCGGGGCTTCCGTTTCGAAAGCCGCATCTTCCGCCACCACAGACGCGTCACCTTCGAGACCACCGCCGATGGCACTCGGCTGAACGACAGCGCCCGAGACAGTCACGCCCTTGCCCGAAAGGAAGCTTTCCAGCGGACCGGCCTGCTCTGCTCCTATATGGCCGGCGCTCACCGCCTCGCCGAGAATGGATTTCAGGCTCGCCATGCAATACTCCTTTACGATTCGCCCGCGCCACCAGCGGGCAACGCGAGCGGCAAATTAGCGGGATATTGCCATCGGGCAAGCTCAACAGCCCTCCCCGGCCCCTTGAATTCTCTTGTGTGGGCAGACATTGTACATCGATGAACAACAGGAAAATGCCGCATGAACAGCCCGCAACTCTATTACGAGGACTTTGAGCCCGGCCGTTTCTTTGAACTCGGGCCAAAGACTGTCGAAGCTGCAGAGATCGTTGAATTCGCAACCGAATTCGATCCGCAGCCGATGCATCTGTCGGAAGAGGCCGGAAAGGCCAGCATTCTCGGCGGCCTCTCCGCATCCGGCTGGCATACCAGCAGCATGTTCATGCGCATGATGATCGATTCCTATCTGCTGGCCTCTGCTTCCGAAGGCGCTCCGGGCATTGATTCCATGGAGTGGAAGAAGCCGGTGCTCGCCGGTGATACGCTGAAGGGACGCTCGACAGTCGAGGCGGCCCGCCCCATGCGTTCCCGGCCTCATATCGGCATCGTCGCCTTCCGGCACGAACTGCAGAACCAGCGCGGCGAAACGGTTCTTCTCTCACGCAACTCCATCATGTTCCGGCTGCGTGCAGCAAAGGAAGACATCGCATGAAGATGATCGAGCTTTACCCGCCGGGCGAACGGATCACGACCGGCTCCAGGACCTTTACCGCCGCATCCATTATCCGCTTCGCCGAAAAATTCGACCCGCAACCCTTTCACACGGATGCGGAAGCAGCCAAGGGCTATGTTTTCGGCGCGCTGTGCGCTTCCGGCTGGCACACCTGCGCGGAATGGATGCGCTGCTTCGTCGATTTCTGGAAGGACGAGTTCGACCGGCTGCGCGCCGCAGGCGAGACGCCACCAAAGCTCGGCCCCTCCCCCGGCTTCGAGGCCCTGCAATGGCTGAAACCCGTCTACGCCGGCGACACGATCAGTTACAGCATGACAAGCGCCGAGAGCCGCCCGCTCGTCTCCCGCCCGGGCATCATTCTCAACATCGGACTTGGCGAAGGTTTCAACCAGAATGGCGAAGCTGTGCTTCGCTTCAGGTCCAAGATCCTCGAGTTCGAATAGGAGGCAGACATGCCCACCAATTTCCACGATTTCCATGCGATCGACATCAAGGGCAAGGAACGCTTCATGGGCGAGTTCGCCGGCAAGGTCGTGCTGGTGGTCAACACCGCAAGCGCCTGCGGCCTCACGCCCCAATATGCCGGTCTGCAGAAGCTGCAGGAGAAGTTCCCCGACGATCTCGTCGTCCTCGGCTTCCCCTGCAACCAGTTCGGCGCGCAGGAACCCAGCAGCGAGGAACAGATCGCCACCTTCTGCGACCTGAACTTCCACGTCACCTTCCCGATGTTTTCCAAGATCGACGTCAACGGCGACGATACCCATCCGATCTTCCAGTATCTCAAGACGGCGGAACCCGGCATTCTCGGCTCCGAGCCGATCAAGTGGAACTTCACCAAGTTCCTGATCGGCCGCGACGGCCACCCGCTGAAGCGCTTTGCGCCGACAACCACGCCGGAAGAGATTGAGGGTGATATCCGTGAGGCGATCGCGGCGTGACATGACCGCCATGGCCAGCGGTTTCCGGATGTTTCCGACCGGTCGGCATGGCCTGCAGGCCGTGGCCGCCGCAAGCGACCACGTCTTCCCGCGCCATACCCATGATGAATACGGCATAGGGCTGTTCATCTCAGGCGGGCAGATGTCCGCCTCCGGTCGGGGACAGATCACCGCCGGCGCCGGCGATATCATCACCGTCAATCCCGGCGAGGTTCACGACGGCGTGCCGATGCGCCACGAAAGCCGGTCATGGCTGATGCTCTACCTGGACCCCGCGCTGCTTGCCGATATCCGCTCCGACCTTGAAGACACGACCAGCGCCGATTTCGAGTTCGAAAGGCCGGCATTCAGTGATCCGAGAATCGCTCTCTCCTTCAGATCGGCATTCGCCGCAGCAACCGGAGAATGTGACCACAAGGGACTGGCCCTCGATCAGACCCTTGCCGCGCTTTTTGTACCTCTGTCTTCGATGAAGTCCTTGACGGAAAAGGGTCTGGCCGGACGCGGCCTGCTCCGGGCAAGGGCCATGATCGACGATGATCCCGCGCGCAATCTCTCGCTGCAGGATCTGGCGACGGAAGCAGGCCTGAGCCGCTTCCAGACGCTTCGCGCCTTTCAGGCCCTCACCGGCCTCACCCCGCATGCCTATCTCATGCAGCGGCGGATGAGCCTTGCCAGACGCCGGATTTCTCAAGGGATGGACCTTGCCGATGTCGCCGCGGAAGCAGGCTATGCCGACCAGAGCCACATGACCCGCGAATTCAGGCGGCGCTACGGCCTGACACCGGCCGCCTACCGGCAGGCGGTTACGGCCTGCAATTCCATTCAAGACGCCTGACGACGGCGACAGCTAGCCTCCGATCCGATTTCTCGTTCCCGGATCGGACACCACATGTATCTCGAATTCATCCTCACATCGCTGATCGTCATAGCAACGCCCGGCACTGGCGCGCTCTATACCGTCGTCATGGGTCTCTCGCATGGGAAGGCCACGTCGCTGGTGGCAGCCGTGGGCTGCACGCTCGGCATCGTCCCCCACATGATCGCCGCGATCCTCGGCCTTGCCGCCGTCCTCGCCACCAACGATACGGCGTTCCAGATCGTCAAGCTCGCCGGCGCAGGCTACCTGCTCTACATGGCGATCAGCATCTGGCGCGATGCCTCGCTCTTTTCACCGGAGCGCGACCGGCAGCAACGCTCGGCGCTCGGCATCATCCGCCACGCCGTGCTGATCAATCTCTTCAATCCGAAGCTGTCGATCTTCTTCCTGGCATTGCTGCCGCAATTCGTCAGCGCTTCGGACGAACACGCCGTCCTGCGCATGACCGAATACAGCCTTGCCTTCATGGTGATGACGTTTGTTGTTTTCGCGCTTTACGGCCTGTTCGCCGCCGCTGCCCGCGACAGAGTTCTTTCCCGGCCCCGGCTGATGCTGTGGATCCGGAAGAGCTTTGCAGCCGCTTTCGTGGCTCTGGGCCTGAAGCTGGCTCTGGCGGAGCGCTGATACAGGCTCCACCAGAAAGCTACCGTCTCAGTGGCCGGAAAATTCCACCAGCGTGCGAACCTCGACGCCGAGATCTTCGAGCTTCTTGCGACCGCCGAGATCGGGTAGATCGATAACGAAGCAGGCGGAAATCACATCCGCGCCGATCTTTCGCAGAAGCTGTACTGCACCGACGGCCGTACCGCCGGTGGCGATCAGGTCGTCGACCAGAATGACCTTCTGGCCCGGCTCGACCGCGTCGATATGCATTTCCATTTCATCGACGCCGTATTCGAGGCTGTAGGCAACGCTGACGGTCTCGTGCGGCAGCTTGCCTTTCTTGCGGATCGGCACGAAGCCGGCCGAAAGCTGGTGTGCGACGGCACCGCCCAGAATGAAGCCGCGGGCTTCCATGCCGGCGATCTTGTCGATCTTGAGCCCGGCATAGGGCTGCACCAGTTCATCGACCGCACGGCGGAAGGCGCGTGGATTGCCGAGAAGCGTGGTGATGTCACGGAAGATGATGCCGGGCTTGGGATAGTCCGGAATGGAGCGGATCGAAGACGCCAGCTCCAACGCAAAATTGCTCATTGTCAGTCTCTGGAGGGTTGGGAGGATTACGCCGGAGATTAACAAGTCCGGCAGCGGTAACCAACAAAAAAGGCGGCCGGGGCCGCCTTTTTCCGTTTGTCGTTCAGGAAAGGCTCAATGCGCTTCCTTGTTCGCGTAAACCGACTTCTTCGTCAGATAAATCAGAGCCGAGAAGATCGCCAGGAACACCAGAACCATGAAGCCGGTACGCTTGCGCTCTTCGAGGTGAGGCTCGGCGGCCCACATCAGGAAGGCGGAAACGTCATGGGCATACTGGTCGAGCGTCTCGGGAGACCCGTCGTCATAGGTCACCTGACCGTCGGAGATCGGCGGCGCCATGGCAAGCGCGGCGGAAGCATTGAAGTACGGGTTGAAGTGCGTGCCTTCAGCCACTTCCACACCCTCCGGCGGCTCCTGATAGCCCGTCAGCAGCGAGTAGATATAGTCCGGTCCACCTTCCTGATACTGGGTGAAGATATCGAAGATGAACCGCGGGAAGCCGCGTTCGACGCCGCGCGCCTTGGCAAGCAGCGACATATCCGGCGGAGCCGCACCGTTGTTGGCGGCAGCGGCAGCCTCGTCGTTCGGGAACGGCGGCGGGAAATGGTCGGAAGGCACAGCCTTGCGGGTGAACATTTCGCCATCGGCGTTCGGGCCGTCCTGCACTTCGTATTCCGAAGCAAAGGCCTTTACCTGCTCTTCCGAATAGCCGAGGTCTTCCAGCGTGCGGAAGGACACCAGCTTCATCGAGTGACAGGCCGAGCAGACTTCCTTGTAGACCTTGAGGCCGCGCTGCAGCTGGCCCTTGTCATACGTGCCGAACGGGCCGGCGAAAGACCACTCCTGATTCCTCGGCTTCAGGATCGGGTAGTGACCGCCTGCAGCCGCATGGTGAACAGCCTCGGCAAGACCGCCCTCTTCGGCAGCGGCAGCGGAACCGGCGCTGAAGCCGAGAGCGGCGATCAGCGCGATGCTTGTAACAAGCTTCTTCATTTCGTTGATCCTCTCTCGCGCGCTCAGGCCTGGGTCGCGGCAGACTTGCCGCTCTTCTCGAGAACCGCCTCGGTAATCGAGTTCGGAATACGCCGTGGCGTTTCGAACAGGCCGAGCAACGGCATGATCACGAGGAAGAAGCCGAAGTAGTAAAGCGTGCCGAGCTGCGAATAGCCGACGTAGTTGCCGACGAGATCGCCCTGGAAGATCAAGCCGATCAACCCAGTGCCTTCCGCCGGACGGGAGCCAAGCCAGCCCAGCATGATCGCGTCTACCACGAACACCCAGAAGAACATCTTGAACCACGGACGGTAAACGGCCGAGCGGACCTTCGAGGTATCGAGCCAGGGCAGGAAGAACAGCACGATGATCGCGCCGAACATGACGAGAACGCCGCCCAGCTTGGAGTCGATGAACCAGACGTTGAAGGTGATGGCGCGCAGCATCGCGTAGAACGGCAGGAAGTACCATTCCGGAACGATATGGGCAGGCGTCTTCAGCGGGTTGGCCATGATGTAGTTGTCAGGGTGACCCAGGAAGTTCGGCATGTAGAAGATGAACCAGGCATAGGCGATCAGGAAGATCGATACGCCGAAGGCGTCCTTGAGCGTCGCATAAGGCGTGAACGGAACGGTGTCCGTCTTCGACTTCACTTCGACGCCGGTCGGGTTGGTCTGGCCGGTAACATGCAGCGCCCATACGTGCAGGACGACGACGCCTGCGATCATGAAGGGCAGCAGGTAGTGCAGCGAGAAGAAGCGGTTCAGTGTGGGCTGGTCGACGGCAAATCCGCCGAGCAGGAACTGCTGGATCCATTCGCCGACCCACGGGAAAGCCGTGAAGAAGCCGGTGATAACGGTCGCGCCCCAGAAGGACATCTGGCCCCAGGGCAGAACGTAGCCCATGAAGCCGGTCGCCATCATCAAGAGGAAGATGACAACGCCGAGGATCCAGAGGATTTCACGCGGAGCCTTGTAGGAGCCGTAATAGAGACCGCGGGCAATATGCAGATAAACGGCAAGGAAGAAGAACGACGCACCGTTGGCATGCATGTAGCGCAGCAGCCAGCCATGGTTCACGTCGCGCATGATCTTTTCGACGGAAACGAAGGCGACGGTCGTATCGGCGGCATAGTGCATGGCAAGCACGACGCCACTCAGGATCTGTACGATCAGCATCACCGCCAGCATGGCGCCGAAGGTGTAGGCATAGTTCAGGTTGCGGGGAACGGGATAGGCGATGAAGCTGTCGTAGACCATGCGCGGCAGCGGCAGCCGCGCGTCAACCCACTTCTCGAGGCCGGTCGACGGCTGGTAGCTAGAATGACCACTCATATTTCATTATCCCCCTCAGCCGATCTTGATCACAGTATCGGAAACGAATGCGAAATTCGGAATATGCAGGTTTTCCGGCGCCGGACCTTTACGGATTCGGCCAGCCGTATCGTAGACCGAACCATGGCAGGGACAGAACCAACCGTTGTATTCGCCGGCCTGGCCGAGCGGCACACAACCGAGATGGGTGCAGGAACCGATCATGACGATCCAGTTTTCCTTGCCTTCGCCAGCGGAACGGGCTAGGTCCGTCGCCTGCTCTGCAGCGTCGACATTGGCGTTGCGCGCGACCGGGTCCTTGAGCTCGGCAACCGGAACGGCCTTGGCGTCTTCGACTTCCTTGTCCGTGCGGTTGCGGATGAACACGGGCTTGCCGCGCCATTTGACCGTGAGCGACATGCCCGGCTCAAGAGCCGAAACGTCGACTTCGATCGATGCGAGAGCGAGCGTCGATGCATCAGGCCGCATCTGGTCGATGAACGGCCATACTGCGGCAACGGCACCAACGGCACCCGCCATGCCTGTGGTCAGATAAAGGAAGTCACGGCGAGTGGGCTCGCCCAAGGTCTCGCTATTAATTTCGTTTTCGCTCACGGTTAAACCATCCTCTCGCAAAATCCTGCGACAAACCGCATTTCCCCCAAGGCGCAGATTCTGTCTTCCTGACACGAATATGCCATAGATTCCCCGCCAATTTGGCGGGTTCTAAGCTTCATACCGAATTATGTCCATACTTCACAGGGGAGGAGGGCACAATGTCGCGGTTAAAATCGCAGCGTGTTTCCGGGATGTGACGAAGCGGCCCGTTCATGTTGCAATGCACCCTGTTTTGGGGCATGTTCCGCGCAATCGGGCATCGGGCCCATCACGGGAAAAAGGGCCTGATGCGAGACAGACTTTCCTGCATTGCGTGCGTTCTTCTGTTCATCGCTCTGATGCTCGTCAGCCTCCGTTATATAACGGATTTCTGGCTGCTCGCCTTCTTCTACAGCCTTCAGCCACACATCGGCGCAGCGGCCATTATCGGCTCCCTGATATGCCTTGCAATCAGGCGCAACACCGTCGCCTGGGCGCTGCTCGCATGGTCGCTATTCATCACCGGCCATGCCTTCTGGATGAAGCTCGAATTCCTGCCCCCCTCGGGAACGGTCATCTCCGAGAAGGCGACGCGGTTCCGCCTGCTGTCCTTCAATGTGCTCGGCGATAACTACGTGAACGCCGATCGCGTCGTCGAGACGATCAGGATGTCGGGCGCGGATGTTGCCTTTGCCATGGAAGCCGGCCCGCTGGAAGACAGGCTCGACCAGCTCAAGGACATCTATCCCTATCACATCGGCTGCGGCGTGATGGTCGAATTCTGCGACCTGCTGATCCTGTCGAAATATCCGATAGAGCAGCCCCGCTTCATCAGCCTGAGCGAACTGCGCGCCAACAGGTTTGCAATGGCCGGCATCAGGATCGGCGGACAGCTGGTCAACTTCTCGGCCATTCATGTGACCAAGCCCTATTTCGACGACTATCATACGTTGGAGCTTA
This sequence comes from Rhizobium sp. ACO-34A, assembly GCA_002600635.1. Taxonomy (NCBI): domain Bacteria; kingdom Pseudomonadati; phylum Pseudomonadota; class Alphaproteobacteria; order Hyphomicrobiales; family Rhizobiaceae; genus Rhizobium; species Rhizobium sp. ACO-34A. The sequence continues at coordinate 3,065,095 of CP021371.1, forward strand.
TCCGCGCCGGCGCTTACATGCGCCAGCGCCCCGGCCCGAAGATCCTCGCCGGCGATTTCAATTCCGATACCATCGCGCCGGACATGCAGCGCTTCCTGCGGCAATACAGGATGCAGGCGGCAGGCTTCGAACCTGCCACGTGGCCGATCGAGGCCGGCCCGTTCGGCGTGCCGATCGACCACATCTTCATGACCGGGGATATCAAGGCTGTCGGCCTGCACAGGCTTCCCGATAGCGAGGGTTCGAACCATTTCGGCCTGATCGCGGACCTCGCCATAGAACCGGCGTCCAACTAGTCCGTCTCCACGAAAGGCGGCCTACTCGGCCGCCTTGTCCTCTTCATGCTCGTGGACCGCAAGGAAGCCACCGGACTGGCGGGCCCAGAGCTCGGCATAGAGCCCGCCCCTCTCGACGAGTTCCGCATGGGTTCCCTCTTCGATGATGCGCCCCTTGTCGAGCACGATCAGCCGGTCGAGGGCTGCGATGGTCGAGAGCCGGTGAGCAATCGCCAGCACCGTCTTGCCCTGCATCAACCGATCGAGATTGGATTGGATCGCTGCCTCCACCTCGGAATCGAGCGCTGAGGTCGCTTCATCCAAAACAAGGATCGGCGCGTCCTTCAGCATGGCGCGGGCAATGGCGATGCGCTGGCGCTGGCCTCCGGAAAGCTTGACGCCGCGCTCGCCCACATGGGCGTCGAAGCCCCGGCGGCCTCGCTGATCCTCAAGCCGCTCGATGAAATCCAGCGCTTCCGCCCGCTCGGCAGCGTGGAGCAGTTGCTCCTCGCTCGCATCTTCCCGGCCGAACAGGATGTTGTCGCGGATCGACCGGTGCAGCAGCGCCGTATCCTGCGTCACCATGCCGATATGGCCGCGCAGGCTTTCCTGCGTCACCGCCCGCACATCCTGCCCGTCGATCAGGATACGCCCGCCCTCCACGTCGTAGAAACGCAGCAGCAGGTTGACGAGCGTCGACTTCCCCGCCCCCGAACGCCCGACGATGCCGACCTTCTCGCCCGGCTTGATGGTGATCGTCAGATGGTCGATTGCCCCCTTCTGCCGGCCATAGTGGAACGAAACGTCCTCGAAGCGGATCTCCGGCCCCGTTACCTGCAGCTCACTCGCACCGGGCTGGTCGACAAGGCCGATGGGCCTGGAGATAAGTTCGGCCGAGTTCTGGATCGTGCCGATGTTGCGCATGATGCTGTTGAGCTGCGTCATCATCCGCCCGAGCAGCATGTTGAGACGCAACACGAGGCCGAGCGTGAAAGCGACACCGCCTGCGGTGATCGCACCGGCAAACCAGAGATCGACGGAAACGGCGGCCACCATGGCGATCATGATGCCCGACAGGATCGCCTGCGATGCCCGCACGCCGGTAATCAGCCGGGCGAAGGGCCGCAGCGTATCCTGAAAGCGGTCGAAGCCCTCGCGGATGAAGTGATCGTTCTGATCCTCCCGACCGAACAGCTTCAGCGTCTGGATATTGCTGAAACTGTCGACCAGCCGACCGCTTACCATGGATGCGGCCTCGGCGGATTCCCTGGCGTGATAGCGGATGCGCGGCACGAAGTAGCGCGCCAGCAGGCCGAAGATCACCACCCAGGCACCGATGATGCCGGCCAGTCGCCAGTCGAGCTGGCCGACCAGCGCCATGGTCGAGCCGGTGTAGATCACCATGAACCAGACGACCTGCAGCAGCGAAGTCAGGAGATCGCCTGTCGCCTGCCCTGCCGACCAGACCTTGGTGACGATGCGCCCGGAGAAATCGTTCTGGAAGAAGGAAAGCGACTGCCGCGCGACATGCACATAGGACTGCCAGCGCACCAGATTGAAGAAATTGAGAACGATCGCCTGCTCTTCCACCAGTGCACCGATGGTGATGACGAGAAAGCGCCCTACGAGTATGACCAGCGCCATGCCGAGCAGCTCGAGCCCATGCGCATGAAGGAGGCCGTTCCATCCCGCTTCCCGCGGCACCGTGTCGAGCAGATCGACGAGACGGCCGACAAACCAGAAGAGCCCCGCCTCAAGGATGGCGACAGCGCCGCCGAAAGCCGCCATGACCGCAAACGCGCCTTTCGCCTGAGACACGTAGAACCACACGAAGGCCCATGTGCCTTCCGGCGGCTGCAGATCATCCCGTCGTCCGAAGGGATCGATCCAATGTTCGAAAAGGCGGGTAACAGCGCGGATCATCATGGCGATCCATATAGGCGCTTTCCGCAGGGCGGCAAAGGAGTGCGATGACAAATGCCCGTGAGAACCGGGCCTGCGACGGGAAAGCCGGCATATACAGCAATCGTCTGACCACAGGACAACAGCTCAAAGCGCTTGCATTATTATATGATTATATTGCATAGCAACGAGGCATCGCGAGCGACCGCCAGCGCCCCTCCCGACAAAGCCTCGGCCGATCCTTGCGAAAACAATCATTGCAGCCGACGACCGCCGGTTCGAACAGGGCCGTATCCGACCGTCGCGCTTCCTCCACGACCCGAAGGTAATCACTTGGCCGGTATATCCCAATCCTCCACGCGCGTGGCATCCGCATCCGCGGAAACCCAGAGCGGCAGCTACCGCTTTGCGCTCACCGCGCTCACCTCGCTCTTCTTCATGTGGGGCTTCATCACCTGCCTGAACGACATCCTCGTTCCGCATCTGAAGAACGTCTTCTCACTCAATTACACCCAGTCGATGCTGATCCAGTTCTGCTTCTTCGGCGCCTACTTTCTGGTGTCGTTGCCGGCAGGCGCGATCGTGCGGCGCATCAGCTACAAGGGCGGCATCGTCCTCGGACTGGTCATCGCTGCGGCCGGCTGTGCGCTTTTCGTGCCGGCAGCCTCCTACCGTGTCTATGCGCTGTTCCTCGCGGCACTCTTCGTCCTGGCCAGCGGCATCACCCTTCTGCAGGTGGCGGCCAATCCCTATGTAACCGTGCTGGGCGCGCCCGACACCGCGGCGAGCCGCCTGACCATGACGCAGGCCTTCAATTCGCTCGGCACGACGCTCGCACCGATGTTCGGCGCCTTCCTGATCCTTTCGGCCGCAGCCGGCGCAACGGCGGGCATGACGCCGGAACAGGCGGATGCGCTGCGTGTGGCTGAAGCCTCTGCCGTCAAGATGCCCTATATGGCTCTTGCCGCAGCCTTCCTGCTGCTGGCCGCCCTTTTCGCCGCGTTGAAACTGCCGGCCTTCGAGGCCGATGAGGATTTCGATCCGATCACCGAGGGCCGCTCCGCCTGGAGCTACCGCCATCTCGTGCTCGGCGCGGTCGGCATCTTCCTCTATGTCGGCGCGGAAGTGAGCATCGGCAGCTTCCTCGTCAATTTCCTCGGACAGGCCCATATCGCCGGCATGCCGGAGGCGGAAGCAGCCCATTACGTCGTCTATTTCTGGGGTGGCGCGATGATCGGCCGTTTCATTGGCTCGATCGCCATGCGCAGCATCGAAGGCGGCAAGGCGCTGACATTCAACGCCGTGATCGCGGCGATCCTGCTGCTGGTCACCGTCTTCACCTCGGGTTCGGTCGCGATGTGGGCGGTGCTCGCCATCGGCCTCTTCAACTCGATCATGTTCCCGACGATCTTCTCGCTCGCCCTTTATGGGCTCGGCAAATACACGAGCCAGGGTTCCGGCATCCTCTGCCTCGCCATCGTCGGCGGCGCGCTGCTCCCGGTCGGCCAGGGCGCGCTTGCCGATACGATCGGCATCCAGCACGCCTTCCTCATGCCGGTGCTTTGCTATGCCTACATCGCCTATTACGGCCTGAAGGGTCACCGCGCGAGCTGAGGCCTGCAGCACTGAAGACATGAAAAGGGCGCGTATCGCAGGATACGCGCCCTTTTCGTTTGATGTCGGGAACCGCCGAAGCGGAAGTCAACGCGAATAGCGCGTCAGATAGATGCCCAACAGGATCAAGGCCACGCCGGCCGGCTGCCCGATGCTGAGTTCGGCTGTTCCTCGCAGAACGTCGATCATCAGCCCCGTAATCATCTGCCCCCGATGATCAGCAGCGACGAGCGGGCGGCACCGATCCTCGGAAAGACATAGGAACTCAGCGCAACGAACATCGCCCCGACGATGCCACCGGTAAACGCCCAGACCGGCACGCCACTCAGCAAGCCGAAAGCCTGCCGGTGAAAGGCCACCACGAACAGGCTGAGCAGCACGAAGCCGATGAAGTGGTTCCAGAACGAGGCACGGAAGGCCCCACGATCCATGGCGAGCCTTCCGTTGATCGAGCGGCTCATGCCGACGGCGGCACCACCCGCCAGCGCAACGAGAACGGAAACCAGCATCATGCACCCCGCGAATAGATGATGAGCGCGCTGCCACCGATAACGCAGAGCCCAGCCAGGAAATCGAACCGGTTGAGGACACGCAGCGGCGTGCCGAACAGACCCCAGCGATCGGAGACAAGGCCGAACAGGATCTGCCCGACCAGCAGCAGCGACAGACCGCCAGCAAGCGCCAGCTCGGAATTGACGGCGATAGAACTGAGAGCGACGGCAAAAGCTCCCGGTGCGCCACCGAGATAGGACCAGAGCGGCGGCTTCGCTGCCCCCTGCCCGGCCCCCTGTCCTGTATCGCCTCGTCCGCCGGCAAGAAGCAGGTTGGCCCGCAGCAGGATGAAGGCTGCGACCGCTCCGATGCCGTGCACCACCCATGATGCCGTGATCGGCGTGGTAAAGGCCGCCAGTCCGCTGTTGAGGGTCAGCATCACTGCCAGCATGGCCCCGGCAAGCGCCGCCCACAGCCAATCGAGATAGTGCCGCATATCGAGATTTCCCCGCCGCTTGAAGATTCGAGCCCGTCCTGTCCCGCTCAGAGCAATTCCAGCAAAAGTGGGAACCGATTTTGCGTCCGGAATTGCGCGAAACCGGAGAGATAGAGCATTGGAGGCGATTCTGTTTTCGCCGAAAATGCTCTAAACGCGAGAAGAGCCACGACACAATCGATTTCTTGATCGGACGACTTTAGAAAATCTGCAGGCGCAGCAGCAGCAAAAAGCCCTCCCCGCGTTTCTGCGGGAAGGGCCTGATCTTACTCTGCCGCTTCGCTTTCGCGGTCCGACTGATCGGCAAGGAAGCCGCCCGACTGGCGGTTCCAAAGGTCGGCGTAGATACCACCCTCAGCGACCAGTCCGGCATGGGAGCCGGTCTCGACGATGTGCCCCTTGTCAAGCACCACCAGCCGGTCCATCTCCGTGAGCGTCGAGAGACGGTGGGCGATCGCGATCACGGTCTTGCCGTCCATCAGTGAGAACAGGCTCTCCTGAATGGCGGCCTCGACCTCCGAGTCGAGCGCCGAGGTCGCCTCGTCGAGGATCAGGATCGGCGCGTTCTTGAGGAACACCCGGGCAATCGCGACACGCTGGCGCTGTCCGCCCGAGAGTTTCACGCCGCGCTCACCGACCTGAGCATCGAGGCCCTTGCGCCCCTGCATGTCGACGAGGCCTTCGATGAAGTCCCAGGCATTCGCCCGCTTCGCCGCCTCGATCACTTCCGCATCGGTCGCCTCGGGCCGGCCATAGGCGATGTTGTCTCGGATCGAGCGATGCAGCAGCGAAGTATCCTGCGTGACGACCCCGATCAGCGAACGCAGGCTTTCCTGCGACACGGCGGAGATGTCCTGCCCGTCAATGGTGATCTTGCCCTTCTCCAGATCGTAGAAGCGCAGAAGCAGGTTCATCAGCGTCGTCTTGCCCGCACCCGAGCGGCCGACCAGCCCCACCTTCTCTCCTGCCTTGATGGTCAGCGAGAAGTCGTTGATCACGCCCTTGTCCTTGCCGTAGTGGAAACGGACATGGTCGTAGACGATCTCGCCCTTCGGCACGGCCAGCGCCTTGGCGGCCGGAGCATCGACGATATCGTGCGCCTTGGTCATCATGCCCATGCCGTCATAGACGGTGCCAATGTTTTCGAAGAGTGCGGCCACTTCCCACATGATCCACTGAGACATGCCGTTGATGCGCATCGCAAGGCCGATCGCAACCGCGATCGCGCCGATCGACACGCTGCCGCCGAGCCAGAACCAGATGCTGAGCGCCGAAATCGAAAACAGCACGATGGCATTGTTGATGTCGACGAGGATGTTCAGCAGCGTGATCTGCCGCATCTGACGATGCACGGTACCGAGGAAGGCATCCATGCCCTCCTTCGCATAGGTCTCCTCACGCCCGGCATGGGAGAACAGCTTCACCGTCGCGATATTGGTGTAGCTGTCGACAATTCGGCCCGTCATCATCGAACGCGCATCCGCCTGTTCGCTGGAAAGCTTGCGCAGTCGCGGAATGAAGTATCCGAGGATCAGCGAATAGACCACGATCCAGAAGACCAGCGGCCCGACAAGCCGCCAGTCAGCGGCAAAGACCAGCGCCAGCATCGAGACGAAAAAGCTGATCGCATAGACGAACACGTCGATGATCTTCATCACCGATTCACGAACGGCAAGTGAGGTCTGCATGACCTTGGTCGAAACCCGGCCCGCGAACTCGTTGGCGAAGAAGGTCATCGAGTGGCGCAGCAGGAAACGATGCATCTGCCAGCGGGCAATCATCGGGAAATTGCCGGCCAGCACCTGATGCATGGTCAGCGAGTGGATCGCTCCGACCACGGGAAGGCCGACGAGCAGCAACCCGCCCATCCAGACCAGTCTGCTCCATTCCGTCTGGAGGAAAGTGGCGCGGTCGGCGACCGTCAGCCAATCGACGATATTGCCGAGGAACTGGTAAAGGACCACTTCCGCGACCGCGATCAGCATCGAGCACAGCCCGAGCACCAGCAGCCAGGGGGCAGCGGGTTTCGTATAGGACCAGCAGAAAGCGACAAGTCCCTTGGGCGGCAGCGCGGGCGCTTCCGACGGATAGGGATTGAGGCGGCTTTCGAACCACGCAAACATGAATATGCTCCAGCAATCTGGCGCCCTGCGCCTGACGACCGCAATCGATCGCGCACGGGCGGAAATCGGGATAAAGAGGCCGCAGTTACGGCCGCATGGCAATTTAAATGGGTAGTTTAGAGAGAAAGGGCGAGCGTTTCGCCGTCACGCAGCCTGCAAAAAATGCGGCACCGGGAAACGCGTCGTGTCAGTTGTCATCATCGAGGCCTCCCTTGTTGCGTGTTGAAGATGCAGTCTGTCTAGCCATGAAGGTGCGGATTGAAAAGGGGGAAATGTTGCGATGTCGCGTTTTGACGCTTGGATGTTGCCCGAAGACAACAAGTCATGGATCGCTCGCCGGACTTGAGGCCGATACCCGCCTTGGCCTATGAGAGGGCATGACCGCGCTTCGCATTGCCCTCTACCAGCCAGACATTCCCGGAAACACCGGCACCATTCTCAGGCTTGCCGCCTGCCTGGGGCTCGGCGTCGATATCATCGAACCGGCGGGCTTCGACATCTCCGACCGCAACCTGAAACGCGCCGGCATGGACTATCTGGCAAGCGTCACGCTCACCCGTCACGTCAACTGGAACCAGTTCGAGACATGGCGGCAGTCGGCCGGTCGCCGGCTGGTGCTCGCTTCCACCAAGGCGGCGGAGCGTTATACCGATTTCACCTATCTTCCGGATGACATCCTGCTCTTCGGCCGCGAGAGCGCCGGCGTTCCGGACAACGTGCACGAGGCGGCGGATGCCCGGGTCATCATTCCGATGGTCGCCGGTCAGCGCTCCATCAATGTCGCCATGTCGGCCGCCATGATCGCAGGCGAAGCGCTGCGTCAGGTCTCCTAAAGACCCTGCGGCTCAGGGCCAAAACTCAATCACCGGAAAACGCCCAAAACCGACATCCGTCAAGGACATGTCTTCAAAATCCGTTAGGCTCCGCACGATGGGATGGAAAACCGGAGACGGTTGCACTTGCAACTTTCAGGAGACACGACAGCGTATTCACGCATTTGCTAATTCTACCGAAAGACTCTATGCTGCAATGCAGCAAAAACCGGGAGACGATCGATGTTCGAGACCGCATTCGCCCTGAGTTTGACCCATTTTGCGAGGTCCCTGAGCTTTCCGGAGCGCCTTCAGCATCGGCCGGGCCGCAATGCCGCTCTTGAACCCTGGCGTCTGCGCAATGCCAATCTCGATGCCTTTTTCTACGACGTAAAAGCGCTGACGGCGGAAGAAACCTTCTATATCAGCGATGTGATCGCGGCCGAGGGTCTGATCATGATCGTGCCGCCGACAGGCGCCGGCATGCTGACGCTTTGCGACACCGTCGATGAATACCTGCTGCGCGGCGGCCGGAACGTACACGCGCTCGCTGTTGCCGGCGTCGGCGGCTCGGCCATCGGTGCGGCGGCCTTTGCCCGCAACGTGGCCGACGCCATCGGCGAACCCGTCGCCGCCGTCGTTTCCGGCTACGGCCTTGGCGACATCATCAACGAAGCCGTCGGCGGTGCATTCTTCTTCGGCTGGCTCGGCCACATGCGCAACGACCTCGAAGTTCTGGATGACATGGTCGGCCGCCCTCAGCTTGGAGCCTATCAGGACCGCCACCTCCTCGAACTCAAGCCGAACGGCAGTTGCCTCGATGCGGATACGGTCAAGAGCCTGCTCGCCAATCCCGAGCTGTCCTTCCACCTGCTCGCCGGTCATTCCCGCGGAAACCGCGTCCTGTCCGAAGCTCTTTATGCCCTGAAGCTTTCTGAGCCGAAGCACCTGAGAAAGCTGGCGGGCGGGCTGCGCGTGGTCACCTTCGGCGGCCGCATCACCATGCCGCCGGAATGCAGGAATGTCATCGACGTGATCGGCGAGTACGACTGGTTCGGGGAAATCAATTCGCGCCCTCTCATCGAGAGCGATGTCCGCGTGCCCTATGCCGGCCACTCCACCAACACAGGTTTCCCCGGTGCCCTTTCCGTCACGAAAATCCTCAAGGAGATCATCGCCCGTAGCCTGCCCGCAGTGATCGAAAAGGAAAGCGCGGCGCCGGAGAAGGTGGAACCTCCCATCGAGATCGCAAAGGCGACAGCCGCCAAGGCAGTCAAAGCGAAACCGGTAAAGGCTATGGAGATCGGGATTCCGGCACCGGCAGCGGCGCCCGCCGTGCCTCAACCGCCAGAGCCACTGGCTGCCGAGCCGGCGCCAACAGAACCTTCGCCGCCAGCAACCGCCATCGCTGACGCACCGCTTCCCGAAATCACGGAGGAAGTGCCGGATCTTCCAGCCGCACAGAAAGACCCCGCCCCGATTGAAGTCATCCCAGAGATTGCAGCAACAGAGCCCAATCCAACCGAAGAAGCCGTGATCGAGCCTGTGATCGCGGAACCGCCCGTGGCTGCAAAACCGGCAGTGCAAGCAGAGCCGGAAGTGAAAGCGGAAGCCGCTCCCGCTCCGAAGCCGAAAGCCTCGCGCCCGGCAGGCAAGCGCGGCGGCCCCAAGGGTGGCCGCCGTTAGGGCGGCACGATCACTATCCCCCGCTTGATTGGTTGGCAAAGGAGCGCTCCGTAGCGCTCTTTCGAAGCGTAGCGCTCCACGCCAAAGCAATATGTTGGGAAGATCGCGTCAATCCGCTGAAGGCAGACGCCGCATGGTGAATTCGATGCGGTCGCCTTCAAGCTGGCGCCAGCTCTCGACCTCGGTCCAGTAGGCGGCCTTCGGAAAGGCGTCGAACCACTCTCGCGCCTTCTCCCGCGCATCGTCACGCGGCAGGCAGAATGTCTCGCGCACGAAATCCGACCTGCGCCGTGCCTTGGCCTTGCGGTGGTCGGCAATGCGCTTTTTCAGGCCATCAAGTGGCGGCGGACCGGGTATTCTCGTCATGAAAAACCTCGCTGCTACAGAAGATAATGGCCTGATCGGTCTTTTGCGAGTCGATTTTCAGAGGTTGGAGCGCCTGCCTTTCTGGTCGCGCCGGAATTGACCTGCTAATCGAAATCCGGATTTTGTGACGAGTCGCCGCGCGAATGATTGCCGCGACGGGGGAACTGATGGAAAGACCTGACCTGCCGAAAGGCCTGCCGAGTGATATCGGCGAGAAGATGCAGACGGCCCGCGCCTGGTTCGAGAACCTGCGCGACACGATCTGCGCGTCCTTCGAACTTCTGGAACAGGAACTGACCGGACCGCTTTCCGACCGAGAGCCCGGCCGCTTCGTCGGCAAGGACTGGCTTCGCGACGCTGGAGCCGGCGGCGGTGGTCGAATGTCGATGATGGAAGGCCGGGTCTTCGAAAAAGTCGGCGTGCACACCTCGACCGTCTACGGCGAATTTTCTCCCGAGTTCCGCAAGACCATGCCGGGCGCCGAGGAAGATCCTCGCTTCTGGGCTTCGGGCATTTCGCTGATCGCGCATCCGGTCAATCCGAACGTGCCGGCCGTGCATATGAACACCCGCATGGTGGTCACCACCAGCCAGTGGTTCGGCGGTGGAGCGGACCTGACACCCGTTCTCGACAAGCGCCGCACCCAGGAAGATCCCGACAGCCGCCTCTTCCACCGCGCCATGGAAATCACCTGCGGACGCCACGGCGCCGTCGCCGACTATGCGGCTTACAAGAACTGGTGCGACGAATATTTCTTCCTGAAGCATCGCAACGAGCCGCGCGGCATCGGCGGCATCTTCTTCGACTGGCTGCATTCGCCGGAAGAGCGTGGCGGCTGGGCGGCCGACTTCGCCTTCGTTCAGGACGTCGGCAAGGCCTTCAACCTCGTCTATCCGAAGATCGTGCGTAGCAACTTCAACCAGCCCTGGACCGAGGAAGAACGCGACGAGCAACTGGTGCGTCGCGGGCGCTATGTGGAGTTCAACCTGCTCTACGACCGCGGCACCATCTTTGGCCTGAAGACGGGCGGCAACGTCGATTCGATCCTCTCTTCCATGCCCCCGGTCGTGCGCTGGCCGTAAAGGCCGGCCATTCTTGCCTGAAAAACGCGCAATTGGTGTCGTTTTGAGCCATCGGCAAAACCTCGGTTTGCCAATGATCAAGACGATCGCGGAATTGTGACCTGCGACATCAAATTACATTTGGAATTGTAACATCCGGTGTTATCGTTCTCCTGGTTCTTACAGGAGGAGAATTGCTATGCCTGATACAAGCAGCGTTTCAGTCCCCCCGCATGCCGCAAACGAACGCGCTCTCGAAGCGCCGGAATTCATCGATCGGCTGGCCGAGGAGCTTCGTGCCTCGACCGATGTCGACCTTCCCCACGCCTACTTCGTCGAACAGGTCAAGCTCGGCCTGTCGGGCCGCGAACTGACAGATGTCGAAGCGGCCAACGATATCGAAGGCTACACCCGTCCGCCCCACACCCGGGTCGCCGCTTCCGTCTTCAATTGCTGGGCAATGCCCGAATAGTATCCCGGATCACTTCCTGAAAAGTGACGAATGATCCTCTTGTCCTGCACCGCAACAGCGGTGCAGGCTCGGGAGCAATTGGGAATTTTCGAATAATGTGATATGCTTTTCGATGTTGAACCCAGTCGAAGAGGAGATGCGCTATGAAGCAGTTTGAATGCGGTTCACTGGTTCCAGGCTGCGCCTGGCACACCCGCGCCAAGGAAGAAGCGGAGGTAGTTCATCGTGCCGTCGAGCACCTGCGCACCGCCCATGGCGAAACCATCATCCGCGAAAACATGGTCGAGAACATCAAGGCTCGCATTACCGAAGAAGCCGACGCGGCCTGACGAAACACAGCACGAAACCCGCTGAGCGGACCCCTGAAAAGAAAGTGCTTTCAGCAACTTGGCATCCAGACCTGGATCAGGACGCCAAGAGGTTGAATCGGTTTCTCAGCGACTTGAATCAGGACTTCAGTATCTCTGGCAGCCGGGCGAGGAGCTTCGCCCGGTCCATGGAGAAGCTGGACGAAATCCATTCGTCTTCGAGCTTGCGCAACGTCTCGCCAACCTTTGGCCCCGCCTCCACGCCCGCTGAAATGACATCGCTGCCGGTGAGCGGAAAGCGCGGCCGCTCGTATTTCTGCGCCTTGCCGAGCAGGACAGAAAGCCGCCCTGCCCGCGCCATGGCCTGAGGATTGCCTTCCGCGCCCGCCCTCGCGCTGGCAAGTTCCAGCTTGATCACGGCGATGATCCCTTCCGTTCCGAAACGATAGAGATCGCGGGTGAACACCGCGTCCGTCACGGCGTCGGCGGACTTCGGCGCAAGCGCGAAACGCTCCAGATAGACCGCCTCCGCCCGGGACAGACGCAGCCGCTCGGAAAGCCCCGCGAGGCGCTGGACGTCCTTGGGCACAATCGAGGCAAGCCGCAGCAGCGGCTCCGGCGTCCAACCGAACGCCTGCTCCGCCGCAATCAGGCCGGGAATCGCATCGATCCCCCACTTCTCGGTCTCCGGCAGGATTTCCGTCAGCACACCGGACTGGCGCATCCAGAGAAGCGCCCGGCCGGGATCGGTGGCGGCCAGCAGCTTCTTCATCTCGGACCACACCCGCTCGGCGGACAGGCTCTTGAGCTGGTCCTTCGCCCGCGCGCAGGCCTTCAGCCCCGTTGCATCCGGCCGTCCGCCGCCATAATGGGCGAAGAACCGGAAGAAACGCAGAACCCTGAGGTAATCCTCGGCAATCCGCGTATCCGCATCCCCGATGAAGCGCACGGTCTTCGTCTCGATATCGGCAAGACCGCCGATCAGATCGATCACCTCGCCGCGTTCATCGACATAGAGCGCGTTGATCGTCAGGTCGCGGCGTTCGGCATCCACCTGCCAGTCTGTCCCGAAAGCCACCTGCGCCCGCCGCCCGTCGGTCTCCACATCGCGCCGGAGCGTCGTCACCTCGAAGCCTGTGCCGTCGATCACCAGCGTCACCGTGCCGTGCTCGATGCCGGTCGGGACCGCCTTGATACCGGCCACCGTCGCACGCTCGACGACGACCTCGGGCAGCAGCGTCGTGGCAAGGTCGATATCGCCGACCGGCAAGCCCATCAGGCTGTTGCGCACCGCGCCACCGACCACCCGGACCTCGCCGCCATCGGCATTGAGCAGCGCGAAAAGCCTTGTCAGCGCGGGATCGCGGAACCAGGCTTCCGACGAGAGATTGGTCATGCATAAAGCCTTTCATAAAGCGTCCGGATGATGCCGGCGGTAATGCCCCAGATGTAGCGCTCGCCATAGGGCATCACATAGAAATGCCTGACGATCCCCTGCCAGGCCTTGCTGTCGCGCTGGTGGTTGGCGGGATCCATAAGGAAGGAAAGCGGCACCTCGAAGACCTCTTCCACCTCGGCCGGATTGGGCGTGATGGTGAAGCCGCGCTGGACCACGGAAAGAACCGGGATGATGCGAAAACCGGTTCCAGAGAGATATTGCGGCAGTCGCCCGACCGTTTCGACGAAGGAAGGCGCAAGCCCGATCTCTTCCTCCGCCTCGCGAAGCGCCGCGATCTCGGGCGATTTGTCGTCCTCGTCGATGCCGCCGCCCGGAAAGGCGATCTGTCCGGCATGCTTGCGCAGTTTCGTCGTCCGCTGGGTCAGGATGATCTTGGCACCATCCGGATCGTCCACCACGGGCACGAGCACGGCGGCATCCTTGAGCTTCAGCCCCTCGTTTTCCAGAACGGTCTGCGGATTGAGGAGATGGTCGCCATGGTCGCGCCATGCATGTTCGATCGGCGCGCCGATCTGGTTCAGCGCCCGTTGCCTGAAATCCTGAGCGCTAAAGAGCGTGGACGTTCTTGAAGTACCCACGATCATTGCGACAGCCGATCCAACTCATCGGCCGGCATGACCGGAAACACAGCACCACCCGAGCGAAGGCAGAACATGTCCCGGCCCTCGACCGACAAGACCTCTCCAAGCTCGACGAGATCGTACATCACGGCCCGGGAAACCAGCGCCTCAAGCCGCCCGCGCACATGCAGATACGGCTTCAGTTCCTGATTTTCGCCTGAGATGACGAAACGCAGCGGATGCACAGCACCCGCCTCGACCACATCACCAACATTGGTGCGGAAAACCAGCACCCGTTCGTCGTCACGGATATCCACGCTCATCTCGACGGCGACGAAGGGCGCATCCTCGACCCGGATCCCGACCTTTTCCACAGGCGTGACGAGATAGGTTTTCCCATCCTCATCCTTGCGAAGAACAGTCGAAAAAAGCCTGACCAGCGGCGCGCGACCGATCGGCGTTCCCATGTAGAACCATGTGCCGTCGGCCCGGATTTCCATGTCGATATCGCCGCAAAACGGCGGTTCCCAGCGCTCGACGGGCGGGAGCCCGTTCTTGCCCCCGGCGGTCTGCTCGCCGGCACGGGCGATCAGCGCGGCGAGCCCTGCCGCATCCGTCGTCGCTTTCAGCGTGTCGCCTGCCATCTTTGCGTCCCGGTTTGTCTCTAATGCATTGCAGTCACGAGATAGTCATTTGAATCGCGCTTGTCAGCCGCCCGTTCGGGAATAAGTTAGTTCTAAAAGTGACGGTTGCGTATGAGGCGCGATTCGTCCCCAATGGCCGCATGAGATGGAGAAGACCATGGGAATGATGCCTGTGCCGGAAGCCCCCCTCGATGAAAAGGCCATCATTGCAGCTGCCGAAAAGGCGCTGGCCGATATTGCCACCATTCGCGGCGAAGTCTCCAAGGTGATCTTCGGCCAGGAAAAAGTGGTTGAGAACACGCTTTTGGCCATCCTGTCGGGTGGCCATGCCCTGCTGGTCGGGGTTCCGGGCCTCGCCAAGACCAAGCTCGTCACCACACTCGGCACCGTTCTCGGGCTCGACGCCAACCGCATCCAGTTCACGCCGGACCTGATGCCATCCGATATCCTCGGCACCGAGGTGATGGACCAGGACGAAAACGGCCGGCGCTCCTTCCGCTTCGTCAAGGGACCGGTCTTCGCCCAGCTTCTGATGGCCGACGAAATCAACCGCGCCAGCCCGCGCACCCAGTCGGCGCTTCTGCAGTCCATGCAGGAATACCACGTCACCATCGCCGGACAGGCCTATGACCTTCCCTCGCCGTTCCACGTTCTCGCCACGCAAAACCCACTGGAACAGGAAGGCACCTATCCACTGCCCGAAGCCCAGCTCGACCGCTTCCTGCTGCAGGTCGATGTCGGTTATCCGGAGCTTGCCGCCGAACGCCAGATCCTCCTCGAAACAACCGGCCTTTCCGAAGCGCGCGCAACCAGCGTCGTAACAGCCGAACGGCTGATCGAGATCCAGAAACTCATCCGCCAGATGCCCGTTTCCGAAAGCGTTGTGGATGCGATCCTGTCGCTCGTGCGCTCCGCCCGCCCGGGTCAGGGCAATGCGGAAACCGACAAGAACGTCGCCTGGGGTCCCGGCCCGCGCGCCGGTCAGGCACTCATGCTCTGCGCCCGCGCCCGCGCGCTTTATGAAGGACGCCTCGCACCGTCGCTCGATGACGTTTATGCGCTTGCCGAACCGGTGCTTGAACACCGCATGGCGCTTGCCTTCTCGGCTCGTGCGGAAGGCATGTCGGTACGCGATGTGATCGCTGGCCTCGTCAGCCGTGCTCGCGGCTGAGAAAGGCTAGGGGCTCGTGGCAAGCATTGGCCAGATCGTCGAGCAGACCCCGAGCAGCGATGCGCTGAGCCGCGCCCGTCAGCGCGCAGCCCTGGTGCCCGACTGCATGGTCGAGGCCCGCCGCATCGCCAATACCGTGATCGCCGGCTGGCATGGTCGCCGGAAGCGCGGCATCGGCGAGAATTTCTGGCAGTTTCGCCCCTATTCGGAAGGCGAGAGCTTCGCCCGCATCGACTGGCGGCGCTCCGCTCGCGACGACCACACCTATATCCGCGACCACGAATGGCAGGCAGCGCATACGATCTGGCTGTGGGCCGACATGTCGCCCTCGATGATGTACAAGTCGACGCTTGCTTCCGTTTCCAAGGAGAGCCGCGCGCTGGTGCTGATGCTGGCGCTAGCCGAAATCCTTGCGCGGTCGGGCGAGCGCATCGGCTGCCCCGGCGTCATGGAGCCGGTTTCCGCCCGCAACGCCGCCGAACGGCTCGCCGCAGCGCTTATTCATGCACCGGCCACCAGCGGCCTGCCGGATACCGGCATGATCCGCGGCATGAGCGATATCGTGCTGATCGGCGACTTCCTAGATGACGCCGACCGCATCATGGATCGTATCGGTCCGCTTGCCCGTCGCGGCCTGCGCGGCCATGTGGTCGAGATCGCAGACCCGGCGGAGGAGAGCTTCCCCTATACCGGCCGCACCGAGTTCACCGATCCGGAAACCGGAGAAAAGCTGACATCCGGACGCGCAGAGAGCCTGCGCGAAGACTACCGCCGCGCCTATCTCGCCCGCCGTGACAATCTCGGCGAAGCGCTGCGTCGATTGGGTTGGAGCTTTGTGCCCCACAGCACGGACCGGCTGGCCTCCGAGGCACTGGTCGCCGTGCACATGTATCTCTCCGGCACGCCGCCACGCGTCAGCAGGAGCAATGCCTCATGAGCGCATTGCCCTTTGCCTTCGCCGCCCCTGCCGTTCTGATTGCCCTTGCCGCCCTGCCGCTGATCTGGTGGTTGCTCAAGCTCACCCCACCCCGCCCCAAGGCAGAGGTATTTCCACCGCTCAGAATTCTGGCTTCGGTCCTCAAGCGGGAGGAAACGCCGTCGAGAAGCCCGTGGTGGCTGACCCTGTTGCGCATGGCGATTGCCGCACTTGCCATCTTCGCGCTCGCCGATCCGGTGATGAACCCGCGCAACGCCTCCGTATCGGGCGATGGCCCGCTGGTCCTCGTCATCGACAACGGCTGGTCGACATCGACCGACTGGGACCGCCGGATCGCGACCGCCGAGGCGCTGATCGGTGACGCCTCCGACGCCAGCCTGCCGGTATCGCTCGTCTTCACCGCCGATCCAAGCCACGATCCCGTGCCTGTTGCTGCCAGCACCGCGCTGGAAAGACTGCATGCAGCCGCGCCGAAGCCTTTGCGGCCCGACCGTGAGCGCGCCATCGGCGCGCTCCGAGAAGCACTCCAGTCCACCCGTCCCGGCACGCTCGTCTTCCTCTCCGACGGTCTTTCGTCGCGCGAAAACGACACGACCGTGGCCGACCTCGCGGCCCTTTTACCCTATCAGTTCAGGCTGGCCGAGGGTGACGGCAAGGCTGCCGTCGCCATCACCGGCGCGACCAACGGTTCCAACGCCCTGGAAGTCGACCTTTCGCGACTTTCCACCAACGGCGCGGCCAGCGTGAACATCGAGGCGCAGGATAGGCAGGGCCGCGTGATCGCCACCGGCATGGCTAATTTCCGCAGCGGAGAAAACGTGGCGAAGGCCGCGGTCAATGCGCCGTTCGAATTGCGCAACGATTTCGCCCGTCTCTCCGTCGTCGGCCTCGGCACCGCCGGCGCCACCCATCTTCTGGACGATGGTTTCCGCCGCCGCCGCGTCGCGCTGATTTCCGGCGAGGCGGGCGACGAGTTCCAGCCGCTGCTTTCGCCGCTCTATTATATCGAACGCGCGCTCGCGCCCTATGCAGACCTGATGAAGCCCGACGTCACGGATCTTGCCGTGTCGATCCCGGAATTCCTGTCGCGCAATCCCTCCGTCATCGTACTCGCCGATGTCGGGCGTCTGCCCGCTGAAGTCTACGATCCGCTGCAGCGCTGGATTTCGCGCGGCGGAACGCTGATCCGCTTTGCCGGCCCGCGCCTTGCGGCCGCTCCTTCCGGCGACCCGCTGCTTCCCGTCGTCCTGCGTCAGGGTGAGCGGGCGCTCGGCGGCGCCCTGTCATGGGCTGAACCCCAGCCGCTGGCAGACTTCCCGCGCTTCGGTCCCTTCGCCGGCATGGCCCGTCCGCAGGACATCCTCGTCAAGCGGCAGGTGCTTGCCGAACCGACGCCCGACCTTACCGAACGCACCTGGGCAAGCCTTGCCGACGGAACGCCGCTCGTCACCGTCCGGGAAAACGGCGCAGGCCGTATCGTGCTTTTCCATGTCAGCGCGGAAGCCACATGGTCGGATCTGCCGATCTCGGGCCACTTCGTCGAAATGCTCCGCCGCCTCATTCAGCTTTCGCGCGTCGGCACCACCACCGAAGGCAGCGACGCGACGGCTCCGGCCCTCCCGCCCTATCGCCTGCTGACAGCTTCAGGCACCATGACCAGCGAAGCCGGAACCGCCCGCCCCTTGAGCCTTGGGAACGAACGTCCCCAAGCATCGACCTTCGACAATCCACCGGGCCTCTATGGCACAGAGGACGGTTTCGTCGCCCTGAACCTTCTGCCCACGGGCAGCGAACTGACGCCGCTTCCGCAGGATGCCAATGTACAGGTCTCGCGCGAGCCGCTTGCCGGCTCCGCTGCCAAGCCCCTGAAACCGGCGCTCCTGTCGATCGCCTTTGCGCTGCTCGTGCTGGATAGTCTGGTTGTACTTTTCATGAACGGCGTCTTTGCCCGCCTTCCCGGCAGCACGACAAGGGCCGGCCGCGCCACCACCACCGGCATCGCCATGATGCTGGCCGCACTGCTGGCGCTTCCCGACGACCTGCGCTCCGCCGACACCAAGCCCGGCGACGAACTGATCCTCGAGCGGCTGGACAACACCCACCTCGCCTATGTCATCACCGGCGAACCGGAAGTGGACCGTATCTCGGAACGCGGGCTTATCGGCCTCACCGATTTCCTCACCTACCGGACGACGCTCGAACCCGCCCCTCCGGTGGGCCTCGACATTTCCAAGGACGAACTGTCCTTCTACCCGATCATCTTCTGGCCGGTATCGGCGACCGCGCCCATGCCCTCGGCCGCCGCCATCAGCCGTATCGACGCCTATATGCGCGCCGGCGGCACCGTGCTCTTCGATACCCGCGACCAGATCTCCGCCCTCGGGGGCGATGCCGGCCCGAGCGCCAATGGCGAGCGTCTCCAGGCGATCCTCGCCACCATCGACATTCCGCCGCTGGAACCCGTTCCGTCCGACCATGTACTGGCGCGGTCGTTTTATCTGCTGTCGAATTTCCCCGGTCGCTACACCGGCAGCCCCCTTTGGGTCGAGGCCAGGCAGGAAGCGAAAACGGCGAATAGCGCCGTGGCCTCTGCAGGCGATGGCGTCTCTCCCATTCTGATTACCGGTAACGACATGCTTGCCGCCTGGGCAATCGAGGACAGCGGCGCCCCGATGATGCCGACCGTGCCCCCGGACGAGATGCAGCGGGAAATGTCCTACCGCGCTGGTGTGAACATCATGATGTACATGCTGACCGGCAACTACAAGGCCGATCAGGTGCACATTCCCGACCTGCTGGAACGGTTGGGCCAGTGACATGACGATCGAATTCGCCCCCTTCATTCCATGGTTCGTTCTGGCAATCCTCGCGGTGCTGATCGTGCTGTTGCTCGGGGTCGGCCTCCTGAAACGGGTGCGTGGCACGGTCCTGCGCTTCGTCGCCTCCGCCGCCGTGCTTGCCGCTCTCGCCAATCCGCTGCTGCTGCAGGAAGAGCGCGAACCGCTCAGCACCATCGTCCCCGTCATCGTCGACCGCAGCCAGAGCCAGGAGGCACCCGGCCGCACGGCCATGACCGACGAGGCCTTGAAGGCGCTGACCGATCGCCTGTCACGCTTTGCCCGCATCGAGCCGCGCATCGTCGAGGTGAAGAACCCGCCGACCAACGATTCTCCCTCAACAAGACTTTTCGAGGCGCTGGCGTCGTCCATCACGGACGTTCCGCCGACCCGCGTCGGCGGTGCGATCATGCTGACCGACGGTCAGGTGCACGACATTCCGGCAATCGGCCAGTCTCTCGGCTTCGAGGCCCCCCTGCATGCGTTGGTAACCGGCAAGGCGGATGAATTCGACCGCCGCATCGAGGTCCGTCAGGCCCCGCGCTTCGGCATCGTCAACGACCCGCAGGAGCTGACCTTCCGCGTTTTCGACGATGGAAGGAAGACGGATGCGCCGGCGGAAGTCACCGTGCTGATGAACGGCGAGGAGATCGCAAGGCTCAACGCCGTTCCGGGCGTCGATACGCCGCTTTCCTTCAAGGTGCCGCGCGGCGGCACCAATGTGCTCGAGTTCAATGTCGCCGGCGCGCCGGGCGAAGTCACAGACATCAACAACAAGGCCATCCATCTGATCGAAGGCATTCGCGAAAACCTGCGGGTGCTTCTGGTTTCCGGCTCGCCCCATGCCGGCGAACGCGCGTGGCGCAACCTGTTGAAGTCTGATGCCTCCGTCGATCTGGTGCACTTCACCATTCTTCGCCCACCGGAAAAGCAGGACGGCACGCCGATCAATGAATTGTCGCTGATCGCCTTCCCGACCCGCGAGCTGTTCGTCGAGAAGATCAACGATTTCGACCTGATCATTTTCGACCGCTATCAGGACCGCAAGAACGTCCTGCCGATCCTCTACTACGACTATATCGCCGAATACGTGAAGCGCGGTGGCGCGCTGCTGATCGCGGCCGGCCCGGAACTGGCGAGCGAGGACTCGATTGCACTGACGCCGCTCTCCTCCGTCATTCCCGCCGCCCCCACCGGCGAAATGCACGAGGCGGCCTTCTATCCGCGCCTTTCCAAGGAAGGCGAACGCCACCCTGTCACGCGAGGCCTCGATGGCTCCGCAAGCGAACCGCCGGCCTGGGGCCGCTGGTTCCGCAGCGTCGATGTGGCCAATCCCGATGGGGAAACCGTCATGACGGCGGACGGTGGTCGTCCGCTGCTGGTGCTCAACCGCTCCGGCGAAGGCCGCGTCGCCATGCTGCTGTCGGATCAGGGTTGGCTCTGGGCGCGCGGCTTCGAAGGCGGCGGCCCGCATGTTTCGCTCTACCGGCGCATCGCCCACTGGCTGATGAAGGAACCGGAACTGGAGGAAGAGTCTCTGAAGGCGCGCGCCATCGGCCGCACGCTGGAAGTGACGCGTCAGACCATCGGCGACAAACCGGGGCCGGCAACCATCCGCACGCCCTCCGGCAAGACCGAGACGCTCGACCTGACGGAAACCATTCCAGGCCTCTATCGCGGGGAGCGGCGGATGGACGAAATCGGCCTGTTCACTGTCAGCAACGGCGATTTCTCGACGCTGGTGCATGTCGGCGCGGTCGATGCGCAGGAATTCAAGGCCATGGTCTCGACCACCGAGGCGCTGGCTCCCGTCGCTGCCGCCACCAAGGGCATGCTCGCGCGCCTCGATAATGGCAATGGCGGCATCCGCGTGCCGGATATCGTACCGGTCAGCAGCGAGGTCCGCGTGACCGACAACCGGCGCATGCTGATCCGCCTCACGGATGAAACCGTGCTCAAGGGCGTAAACACCCTGCCCCTGTTTGCCGGCTTTGCAGGCCTTGCCGTCCTGCTCTTCGCCGTCTCCGCCATGTGGTGGCGCGAAGGACGCTGATCCCCGGCCTCCGCTGAAATTCGACACGATGCTCTTGTCATCCTGCATGCCGCCGTCGCAAAACGGTGAGCAAGACTGCACGACATGCCCCCGGGATTAGCCATGCCTTTGGAACTGGAAGTATTCGACAGCGCCGCCGACGAGGATCGCGCGGCCATCCGCAAGGGAATTCTCGACTACAATGAGGGAATGCTCGGCCCGACGGACCGGAAAAACATATTCATCCCGTTGAAGGATGACGAGGGAAAGACCGAAGGCGGCCTGATCGGCTATACGGGGCGCGGCTGGCTTTATACCGAAATGCTGTTCGTACCCGAGCACCTGCGCGGTCAGGGCCTTGCCGGAAAGCTGCTGGAGCGGGCAGAGCGGGAGGCACGGGAACGCAACTGCGTCGGCGCCTATATCGACACCATCAACCCGGAAGCCTGCCGCGTCTATCAGCGGCAGGGGTACGAGATCTGCGGCAGGATCGAGAATTTCAGCGGCGAATACGCCATCACCTGGCTCAGGAAGCGATTTTGAGCGCTTCCGCCTCGGTTTCGGCTTCGGAAGCCGGCTCTTTCCACTGGCATTCCCGCCAGCCGATCACGCCCTTCAGGCGCTCATGCACGCCTTCCGCCATCGGCACCACCAGAACCCGCGCAGGATCGACCGGACCCGGAAAATCAAGCGCCTTCCACGCCACCTTCTCGAAGCCGAGCGGCATGTAGTACGGCGGATCCCCGACGAGAATGACCGCCTCGGAACCCTTCCGCCGGGCAGCCTCGATGGCGATACGGACCAGTTCGCGACCGATCCCCCTGCTCTTGTGCGAGGGCCGTACGGCCAGAGGGCCGAGCAGATGGCCATGAACGCCACCGGCGATGACCGGCGTCATCCGAACCGATGCGATGGTCTCGCCGTCGTCGGCGCAGATGAAGGAAAGCGACCGGTCATGCGGTCCCTGCTCCCGGATGCGGGCGGCAGCGCGGGTGAACCGGCCGGGACCGAATGCTTCTTCGTTGATGAGTTCGATAACGGCGTCGTGCGACGCATCCTCAGTGAGGTAGACGAGGTCGTGATTTTTCATGAAATGACCGAAACCAGCAGAGCAGACGTAGATATGGGTTCTCGTTAACGCCTAGGGGCGTTCGGGAAGCATCAGCGTCGTCGCAGGGTCCGTGGTGCGGTCATGGGGCCTTCATCCTTGAGGTGGAAACTCGGATAGCAGCATTTTTTCCGTCCGTCCAACGGAAAAACACACCGTTCATCCTTTCGCGTCTCGCAATCGCGCAGCCAAACCGTATTTTCAGGCCACGCAACGGGAAGAAGCAAGAAGGAGTTGCCCGATGGGCATGCTGATCGAAGGTACCTGGCATGACGTCTGGTACGACACCAAGGCGACCGCCGGACATTTCCGTCGCGGCGATTCGACCTTTCGCAACTGGGTAACGGCGGATGGAAGTGCCGGCCCGAGCGGACGCGCAGGCTTCAAGGCGGAGGCCGGCCGCTACCATCTCTATGTCTCCTACGCCTGTCCCTGGGCGCACCGCACGCTAATCTTCCGCAAGCTCAAGGGCCTCGAAGACCTGATTTCCGTCTCGGTGGTGGACCCGTTGATGCTGGAAAACGGTTGGGAGTTCCACGATCGTGACGGCGCAACCATCGATCACCTCTTCGGCTCGCGCGCGCTCTGGGAAATCTACGTGAAGGCCGATCCTGCCTATAGCGGTCGCGTCACCGTCCCCGTCCTCTGGGACAAGCGGACGGGCACCATAGTCTCCAATGAATCCTCCGAGATCATCCGCATGTTCAACAGCGCCTTTGACGGCCTCACTGGTAACAGGCTGGATTTCTACCCGGAAAAACTGCGCGAAGAAATCGATGAGTTGAACAAGCGCGTCTACGACACCCTCAACAACGGCGTCTACAAGTCGGGCTTCGCCACAACGCAGGCCGCCTATGAGAGTGCCGTCTACCCGCTGTTCGAAACCCTCGACTGGCTGGAAGAGCGGCTTGCCACGCAGCGCTACCTGTTCGGCAACAGTCAGACGGAAGCCGACTGGCGGTTGTTCACCACCCTTGTCCGCTTCGACGCGGTCTATGTCGGCCACTTCAAATGCAATATCCGCAGGATCGAGGATTATCCGAACCTGTCCGCTTACTTGCGCGATCTCTATCAGACGCCCGGCGTAGTTGAGACGGTCAATATGCACCACATCAAGGACCACTATTACCGCAGCCACAAGACCATCAACCCGACGGGTGTCGTTCCGGCCGGCCCCGCGCTCGATTTCAATCGCCCGCACGGCCGGGAAAAGCTCGCCTGAGTTTTCCGGTCACCAGATATCGGCGGGGCTTGCCTCGCCGTTGATCTCCGCCAGACGCCGAAGGGTCGCGGTGGTGGTATCGGTAGGAAGATCATGGAGATCGAAGAAACCGGATTCGGCGATTTCCCGATCCGGCGGCCTCGGCGCGGTCTGCCTCACCTTCACCCGGTAGAGCATGACATGATCCCGCACGCTGGCCTTGCTGTTGTAGTAGACATGGAAGAGCCGCGGCGGCTCGGTCATCACCAGATTGCCCTCCTCGCGCAACTCCTTTTCAAGCGCCTGTGGCACCGTTTCCCCGCGCTCCACACCACCGCCCGGCATGTACCAGCCGGGCACATAGGTGTGGCGCACGAGGAAGATCCGGCCCTGTTCGTCGAAACAGGCCGCCCGGACACCGAGCGTCATGCCGCGCGAGATTGCGAAGTAACTGTGCAGAATACGCAACACGAACCGGGTAGTTGTCCCGGAAACTTCTTCTGTACCTTGCTGTTGCGTCATTGTCCTTGCCCGCAGGAAGTGCGCTCTTTAAGAGAAGCACCATGTTCAAGCTCGCGCATATATCCGACGTTCACCTTGGGCCATTGCCGAACCTGACGATCCGTGAACTCGCTTCCAAGCGCATCACCGGATATGTGAACTGGCACCGCAACCGGCGCAAGCACCTTTTCTCCAATGCGCTCGATCTTGTGATCGAGGACCTGCGCCGGCATGAACCCGATCACCTTGCAATCACCGGTGACCTCGTCAATCTGGCCTCAGGCATCGAGATCCGCCGCGTCGCGGAATGGCTTCACGAGGCCGGAGCGCCGCTCGATACCTCTGTGGTTCCCGGCAATCACGATGCCTATGTGCCCGGCGCTCACGACAAGGCGGTGCAGGCCTGGTACGACTACATGCGTGGTGACGACGATCCGATGATCTGGCGCGAAGGCCACAAGCTCTTTCCCTATATCCGCCGACGCGGGCCTGTCGCGCTTATCGGCTGTTCCACCTCCATCGCGACGCCACCCTTTTCCGCCAGCGGCTTCTTCAGCGCCCGGCAGGCGCGGGAAACCTCCGACCTGTTGAAGGCGGCCGGCGAGGAAGGCCTGTTCCGGGTGGTGATGATCCACCATCCGCCCATTCGCGGCGCTACCGCCTCCTACAAGCGGATGATCGGCATCCGGCGTTTCGCGGCCGCCATTTCGACGGGCGGCGCGGAACTCGTGCTCCACGGGCATACCCACCTCAACACGCTCTACTGGCTAGACAGCCGCCACCAGCGCGTGCCGGTGGTCGGCATCGCCTCGGCGTCGCAAGGCCCCGGCGGGCATAAGCCAGCAGCGGGCTACAATCTCTTCTCCATCAACGGGGAACCCGGAAACTGGCGCCTGCAATGGGACCGCTATGGCCTTTCCGATGCCGGAACGGAACTGCGCCACGACCATCACCAGATCCTGGCGGAGTAGTTTCCCCGCCTGCCTAATCCTGAATGACAGTGCGCTTGAGAAGTTGCCAGAGCGCATCACTGAAACACGGAAAGCGATGCTGAAAGCGCGTTCAGGGCTTCAGGTCTCAAACCCGTTCAGCTTGCGGTGATAACTAACGATCGCCTTGAGGTTTTGCGAAGCGATCACGCTCGCGGCCTTCGCCTGTTCCAGCCCGAAACCCGGCCAGTCCATGTGCTTGACGATGACCGGCTTGCACAGCCGGAAGAACATCGACTGGCCGAACAGTGAAAACACCGTCAGGGAAAGATCCTTGCCCTCGCCCGGCCGTCCGATGGCGATGGCAAGCAATTGCGAGAAACGTTCGTGCAGGGGTTCGGCCAACTTGTCGTAAAGCAGCGCATCGAACGCCCCCGGCATCACCAGTTCCCGGGTCATGAAATTCGAGATCTGGTCCGCATCCGGCCGCGTCGAACCGATCAGAAGCATGGTCGAGAACATCCGGTCCATCGTCGCGAGCGCATCGTCCGGCCCGAGATTGGCCGGTAGCGGCTGCCATGCCGATGGGCCGAGCGTCTCCTTCACCACTGCGATCACATATTCGATGCAGGCGATCCGAAGTCCCGGCTTGCTTCCGAAATGATAGGCGATGCTGCCGATGTTAGCGGCCGCATGGTCGGCGATCTGGCGTGTGGACACGGCATCGTAGCCGTAGTCGCCGAAGAGTTCGAGCGCTGCGGATACCAGGGATTCGCGCGTGGCAGCCGCGCCGGAAGCCTGCCTTGCCATATACGTCCTGCCTTAAAGCTATCAAATCATCAGCCGGCCTTTGCTCGGACACGCGATGATCCATGAAATCAATACGTTACTTCCCGCAATCGCTCAAGGCGCTCAATCGAGTTAGAGCCGGCCGATCAAGAGAATATGCGCATAGAGAACGTCAGGAAACCGTTGCTTCCACACGGCGAACGGTCCGCAGGATTTCTTCGGCCACGATATCAGGGCATTCATCGACCAGCATATGACCGGCCCCCGGAAGACGATGAACCGCGAGACTACTGCCGGACACCGCGCTCTGGTGCGGCGGCAGGATGCAATCCTCGAGGCCCCACAGCAATGCCTTCGGCATCGGCAGGGCGAGGATATCGGCAAGCGGCAACTGACCTTGAGCCGGTCCAGTCTCACTATTAGCTGAGACGATTGCCGAAAAGACGGTGCTCAAGGCCTCTCGAGCGCCTTCCCCACGGCGCGCCTCAAGCGTGGCTTCGATCATCGTCTCGGGGATATCGAAATTATAGCCGACCATGATCTCCAGGGCGGAGCGGAGCTCTTCAGCCGTTTCGGCAAGACCGAAGCGCTCAAGGACCCGGTGATTGATTTCCGGTCCGAAACCGCCGGGCGCGACCATGGTCAGGCTCGGCACCGCCTGCGGCTGGCGAAGAGCGATCAGCGCCGCCGTCGCTCCACCGAGCGAATGGCCGGCAAGATGAAAGGCGGGGATACCCCGCCTGTCGAGATCGGAAAGGATGGCCTTGGCCATGCGGCCCGCGCCACCAAGACCCTCGGCATGCAACGAACCCGCATGCCCCGGCAGATCGTAAGCGATCACCGGCAGGTCTGCCGGCAACCGGTCGATCACGTCACGCCAGACGAAGGCACCGCCGCCGAAACCATGCAGCAGCACCAGAGGCACTGCTGCATGCGGATCACCGGTGATGACGGCGTGAAGCGTCACGCGTCAGGCCTTCGCGGCCCGCTCTTCGAGCACGCGGTTGGCGGCAGAGACGATAGCCTCCAGCGACGCCGTCACGATGTTGGTGTTGATGCCGGCGCCGAACAGCTTGCCACCCGGATGCACCATCTCGACATAGGCGATGGCCGATGCGTTCGAACCATGCTGCAGCGAGTGCTCGGAATAGTCGGCCACCGAGAGATCGATACCCAGATAGGTCGACAGCGCATTGATGAAGCCGTCGATCGGGCCGGTCCCCTGCCCTTCGATCCGCTTGAGTTCACCATTGTCGGTGATCTCCGCGGCAACGACGCGGCGGCCCTTCTGGACGGTATCCGGGTAGGTGTGGTGATCGATGAACTTGATGCGTGCACCCGGCTGTTCGACATAACGCTGGATGAAGCGCTCGTGGATACGCTTCGACGGCAGCTCCACGCCTTCCTCATCGGTGATCCGCTGGATGTCCTCACGGAACTCGACCTGCAGGTTGCGTGGCAAGTTGATGCCGTAATCCTGCTGCAGGATGTAGGCGATACCGCCCTTGCCCGACTGCGAGTTGATGCGGATGATCGCTTCGTAGGTGCGGCCGACGTCCTGTGGGTCGATCGGCAGGTAAGGCACTTCCCACACGCCGGTGTTCGACTGCTTGATCGCCTTCATGCCCTTGTTGATCGCATCCTGATGCGAACCCGAGAACGCGGTGTAGACCAGCTCGCCGACGTAAGGGTGACGCTCCGGAATGGTCATCTCGTTGGAATATTCGTAGACGGCCTTGATCCGCTCGATATCCGAGCAGTCCAGTTCCGGATCGACGCCCTGGGTGAACATGTTCAGGGCCAGCGTCACGACGTCGACATTGCCGGTGCGCTCGCCATTGCCGAACAGGGTGCCTTCCACGCGATCCGCGCCAGCCATCAGGCCGAGTTCGGTCGCGGCGATGCCGGTGCCGCGGTCGTTATGCGGATGCAGCGAGATCAGCACGTTCTCGCGATTGTCGATATTGCGGCTCATCCATTCGATCATGTCGGCATAGATGTTCGGCGTCGACATCTCGACGGTCGAGGGCAGGTTCAGGATCAGCTTGTTGTCAGGCGTTGGCTTGATGACCTCGATGACAGCGTTGGAGATTTCCAGCGCTACCTCCAGCTCGGTGCCGGTGAAGCTTTCAGGAGAATACTGGAAGCGATAGCCACCACCGGCCTTGGCGGCCATGTCGGTAATCATCTTGGCGGCATCGACGGCGATCTGCTTGATGCCGCCCACATCCTTGCCGAACACCACGCGGCGCTGCAACTCGCTGGTGGAATTGTAGAAATGGATGATCGGACGCGTGGCGCCTTCCAGCGCCTCGAAGGTGCGGGTAATCAGCTCGGGCCGGCACTGCACCAGCACCTGCAGCGATACGTCTTCCGGCACATTGCCCTGCTCGACGCACCAGCGGGCGAAGTCGAAATCGGTCTGCGAAGCAGACGGGAAACCGATCTCGATTTCCTTGAAACCCATGTCCAGCAACAGCTGGAACATGCGGGCCTTGCGGTCGTGACCCATGGGATTGACCAGCGACTGGTTACCGTCGCGCAGGTCTACCGAACACCAGACCGGCGCCTTGGTGATCGTCTTCGAAGGCCAGGTGCGATCCGGAATGTTTACCTGCGGATAGGGCCGGTACTTGGCCACTGCATCAGGCATGCCATGCTTCACGATGGTGTGGGCTGCGCTCGCGTCGTTCATCTTCTTCCTCTTCCGCATCTGCCCGCCATCTTCATTTGTGGGGCTGGTACAGACGCCTGGCCATCAAAGGCCGTTCATGGTGCAAAACTGGGATTTTATCCGAGGAGCTGTGCCACGCGGCTAACCGGCCGCCGGGCGCTCCTCAAAGGACCCGGCAACCGCGGATAAGGCTAAGAAGAAGCGAGTTTAGGGCGAGAGTCGACGTGCCGGCCGGAATGCGGCCTGCGTCGAATGAAGCGGTGATGTGTTCGCCCGAGAACTTCATGCGAGCCTTATAGCCACCCTTCGACGCAGTTGGCAAGTACGTCATTCGTATGTTTGCCCGCTCATTACCCACATGCGACACGCCCGATATCCCCACCTCAACCCCGCCAGGCCTTGGCGAGATTGAGCAGGCCAAGCATCAATCCACCCGCGACAAGCCCCCAGAAAGCCCCGGAAATCCCGCCGAAAGACACGCCGGACGCGGTGATCAGGAAGGTGACGGCCGCCGCCTCGCGCGTTTCCGCGTCCTTGAAAGCGGCAAGTGCGGAACCCGAAAACGCGCCGATCAGCGCAAGCCCTGCCACCGCCTGAATGAGAACCGGCGGTGCCAGAGAAACGAAAGCCGTCACGGCACCCGCCAGCAGGCCGAGAATCACATAGCCGACGCCGCCGATGATCGCCGCCCAGTAGCGCTTCTTCGGATCCGGATGAGCATCCTCGCCAGCGCACATGGCCGCCGTGATGGCCGCCAGATTGACGGCATGCCCGCCGAACGGAGCCGACAGCAGCGAGAAAAACCCCGTCGTCGCAAACAGAGGGCCGGGATTGGGATCGTAGTGATTGACCTTCAGCACCGCGATCCCCGGAATGTTCTGCGACGCCATCGTGACGATGAAGAGCGGCAGCGCAATCGAGATCAGCGACGGCAGGGTGAAGGCAGGCGTCACCAGTTCCATCGGCGGCGTAAGCGATGCGGCCCAGTTCGCCATGGCTCCCTCTGGCAGCTCCACCCCGAACATCATCACCAGAACGAAGGCGAGAAGTGCGGCAGGAACGGCATAGAGCCGCTTGAAGGCCGCAACCACCGCCCAGGCGGCAAGGATCGGCAGTCCAAGCATCGGATCGAAGGCGATGGCCTTGAAGGGCGCGAAACAGAGACCGAGAATGACGCCCGACAGCATGGCATTGGCAAGCGGTGCCGGAATGGCGGCAACGGCCTTGCCAAGCGGCTTGAACAGGCCGGCGATGATGATCAGCACGGCACAGACCAGAAACGCGCCGACAGCAACAGGAAATCCCCCCTCTGGAACGCCCGCAGTCGCCAGCAGCGCCGCACCGGGCGTCGACCACGCGATGGAAACCGGAAGCTTCGTCCATGCACTGAGCACGATGGCGCAAAGCCCCATGGATACGGAAAGCGCCATCAGACCCGAGGCGGCCTCGAAATCGGTCGCCCCGACACCTTTCAGCCCCTGCAGCACGACGGCGAAAGAACTGGCGAAGCCGACGAAAGCGGTCAGGCAGCCCATGAAGAAACTCTGGGGGAAAGGTCTTTCAGCATGACGGACTCGGGGGTGCGGGATTTGGAAAGCTATCGAACAGCAAAATTCGCTCAGGCATGCAAGGCTGGATCAGCGAAAAGAGTACGGCCGGAAGGGGAAAACGGGCATCGGAACGCCGTACTGTGCTCCGAAACACCGATCTACGTCCGAACCCGACGTACACGCCCTCGAATGACGTGTTGTATTCGCCGGAAGCGTCATGTATAGGCCGGCCAACAAGTTGCAGGTTTCATCTGCTGGTTGGAGAGGACGCCATGTCTAGCGACGCCCTCTTCCAATCGGGGATGGGCCCAGTCGGACTGGATGCCCCCGAACGGAAGAATTCTTTACGACGCCCGTAAAAGGAGCGTTCCCGGTGGTATTTCGTCTCGTTTTCACGAGAACGAAGCGCATCGCGATAGCGCTTGTGCGCACGGCCCTGCGCCAGCGCGGCGGCCTGCAGAAGCGGCTCGTGCCGCGCCGGATGGCCTTTACCATCCCCTCCTGAACCACCCGCACCAGGTTCCAATCGACATCGGTTCATGCGCGCCGCGCCATGCCCCGATGCCTGTTTCACGTCGCCGTCACATGCCGATGGCAAATCAGCACCACCTTGAAAACGAGCAGGTTCCCAAGATGCAGCTACAGACCCCCTATTACCTGATCGACAAGTCGAAGCTCCTGCAGAACATGGAGAAGATCGCGAAACTGCGCGAACTCTCCGGCGCCAAGGCACTGCTGGCGCTGAAATGCTTCGCCACATGGTCGGTCTTCGACCTGATGCGCGAATACATGGATGGCACGACGTCTTCCTCGCTGAACGAAGTCCGCCTCGGCCACGAGCGCTTCGGCAAGGAAACGCACGCCTATTCGGTCGCCTATGCCGATTACGAAATCGACGAGGTCGTGTCCCACGCCGACAAGATCATCTTCAACACCATCGGCCAGTTGCAGCGTTTCGAGAAGCAGTCGGCGGGGATCATCCGCGGGCTGCGCCTCAATCCCGGCGTCTCGTCGTCGAGCTTCGATCTCGCGGACCCTGCCCGCCCCTTCTCCCGCCTCGGCGAATGGGACATGGCCAAGGTCGAGCCTGTCATGGGCATGATCTCCGGCTTCATGATCCACAACAACTGCGAGAACGGCGATTTCGACCTGTTCGACCGGATGCTGACCGCGATCGAGGAAAAGTTCGGCCCGTTGCTGAAGAAGGCCGGCTGGGTCAGCCTCGGTGGCGGCATCCATTTCACCGGCGAAAACTATCCTCTGGAAAAATTCGCCGAGCGCCTCAAGCGCTTCTCCGGCGAATTCGGCGTGCAAGTCTATCTTGAACCCGGCGAGGCCTCGATCACAAGGTCAACGACGCTGGAAGTGACCGTTCTCGACAAGCTTTACAACGGCAAGGACCTTGTCGTGGTGGATAGTTCCATCGAAGCGCACATGCTGGATCTGCTGATCTATCGTGAAAACGCGAAGGTTCATCCCAACCAGGGCCCACATCGTTACATGGTCTGCGGCAAGTCCTGCCTGGCCGGCGACATCTTCGGCGAGTTCGATTTCCCGAACGAACTGAACGTCGGCGACAGGATCTCGATCCAGGACACCGCCGGATACACGATGGTCAAGAAAAACTGGTTTAACGGCGTGAAAATGCCGGCAATCGCCATCCGCGAACTGGATGGCAGCATCAGAACGGTCCGCGAGTTTTCCTACGCGGACTACGAACAAAGCCTCTCGTAAGGCTTCTGACGATTGGACTTAAGGAGTTGGTCCCCATCATGAAAAAGAACGTGCTTATCATCGGCGCCGGTGGCGTCGCCCAGGTCGTGGCGCATAAATGCGCCCAGAACAACGATGTGCTCGGTGATATCAACATCGCCTCGCGCACCAAGGCCAAGTGCGACAGCATCATCGCATCGGTCCATGAAAAGAAGGCAATGAAACAGCCCGGCGTGCTCGAAGGCCACGCGCTGGACGCCCTCGACATCGAGGCGACCAAGGCCCTCATCAAGTCGACCAATTCCCAGATCGTCATCAACGTCGGCACCGCATTCCTCAACATGTCGGTGCTGCGCGCCTGCATGGATACCGGCGTCGCCTATATCGACACCGCGATCCACGAAGAGCCGAACAAGATCTGCGAGACCCCGCCGTGGTACGGCAACTACGAGTGGAAGCGTGGCCCCGAATGCGAGGAAAAGGGCATCACCGCCATCCTCGGCGCCGGCTTCGATCCGGGCGTCGTCAACGCCTATGCAAAGCTCGCCAAGGACGAGTATCTCGACAAGGTCACCGACGTCGACATCGTCGACATCAACGCCGGCAGCCATGGCAAGTACTTCGCCACCAATTTCGACCCGGAAATCAACTTCCGCGAATTCACCGGCGTCGTCTATTCCTGGCAGAACGGCGAGTGGCAGACCAACAAGATGTTCGAAATCGGCAAGGACTACGACCTGCCGGTCGTCGGCACCCGCCGCGCCTATCTCTGCGGCCATGACGAAGTGCATTCGCTGGCGAAGAACATGGATGGCGCCGACGTGCGCTTCTGGATGGGTTTCGGCGATCACTACATCAACGTCTTCACCGTGCTGAAGTCGATCGGCCTTCTCTCCGAACAGCCGGTCAAGCTGGCAAACGGTGACGAAGTCGTGCCGCTCAAGGTGGTCAAGGCCTGCCTGCCCGATCCGGCATCGCTCGCTCCCGATTACGAAGGCAAGACCTGCATCGGCGACTACGTGAAGGGCCTGAAGGACGGCAAGGAAAAAACCGTCTTCATCTACAACGTGGCCGATCACAAGGAAGCCTTCAACGAAGTCGGCTCCCAGGGCATTTCCTACACCGCCGGCGTTCCGCCGGTTGCAGCGGCCATGCTGGTGGCCACCGGTGAGTGGGACGCGAAGAAGATGGTCAACGTCGAGGAACTACCGCCGAAGCCGTTCATCAACCTCCTGAACCGCATCGGCCTGCCGACCCGCATCCAGGACGAAAACGGCGACCGTCCGGTCGAATTCGCCTGATCCCCGACCGGGAAACCTCCCGGAAGGCATTACAAGACAAAGGAAATCCCCGCCGGCAATGACGGCGGGGATTTTTCGTGATAACGACCTGTTCAGGCGAATCCGGCGCGGACCCATTTTCGACGCACCGTCGGTCGCCACCTGCGATAAGACGCCGCCGATCCGCAACATTGCGACGGCCCTGTCGATGCGCAAACAATACTGAAGTTCTTTTTCAAACGACGCCTTCCGGCGATATTCTTCATTTCCGGACGTCGAATGCCCTATTGCAGATACGGAGACCCCGGGCTCCGTCCTATTGAATGCCCTTGACCATGCAGGTTTCCGCCGACCCCGTACGACCGCTGCCCCGTTCCTTCACTGTCGAAGAGGTGATGTCGTCGCCGCATTTCGCCGCCACGCTCGAAGCGTCAAGAGACGATCTTCTCGGTGTCCACCAACGCCTGCCGCGCGAAGTTCGCTATCTCGCGGATCTCCAGCGCTGGCTGCTCAGTCAGGCAACGCTCGCCGTCCATTTCGAATACAGGACCGGCCTTAGCGACCAGCCGATTTCTCCGACGAACCTGCTGGGGTTTCTCAAGGGAACGCATGTTTCGAGCCGCAACACGACGCTCTCCTTCCTGAATGAGATGATCTACTACAAGCTCGTCGATCCCCTGCCGAGCAGCGACAAGCGGGTTCGAAACTACATCGCCCGGCCCTATGCCGAGGAACTCATCCGTGAATGGTTCCATATCCACCTGCGCGCACTCGACCTGATGGATGACGGAAACCGCTTCGCCCTTTCGCAATCGAGACCGGACCTGCTCTTCCACGCTCAACCGCGGATGACACGCTACGTTCTCGCCGAGCGGGAATGGTTCGATCCTCCCGCAGCGGTGGCAGCATTCGTGAAGGCGGATTCCGGCAGCAACCTGCTCCACCACCTCGCGGCATTGGCTGCTGACAAACCTGTCATCGATGGGAAGATCTGGATCGGGCCGATATCCTCCGCCCGCATGGCGCAGGGCTATCTGATCTCCCAGAGCCACACCGGCCGGCTTTTCGCCAAGGCCCGCAAGCTCGGCGCCATGGGATGGGAGAAGACCGGGCATGGCCGCGACTGCTGGCTCGCCCCCGAACTCGTGGAAGCCTATCATAAATGGCAGGCGGTGAAGCTGTCCTGCGTGGCAAGAGCCGTGGCGGAAGCCGCCGCTGCTCTGCAATTGGATGAAGCTTAGAAAACGACAGCCGGACCGAGGCGGCGATCCGGCTGTCATCCACCGGGTGTCTGGACCGGCAGCAATCCCGATAGCTGCTGCCGTCCGGGCATTATTCGTGGATGGTGTAGGAACCCATTTCGCAGAGATCCTGGGTGTCCGTCGTGGTGTCGAGGTTCGAATCCGGATTGAACTCGAAGCGCATGTCGTACTTGCAAACATCACGACCGTCGGCGATCGTGATCTGCATGCTTTCGCCGGGGTTCAGCACCTGGCTGCCGAAAACATCGTCTTCCCATTCGTTCACACCAACCGGCGAGGTGTAGAAATTGGTCAGCACGGCGCTGGTGCCGTTCTTCAGCGTGAACATCAGATCCTCGGCATGAGAGACCGATACCGACGCCAGAAGCATGGTTGCAGATGCAACAATCAAGGAAAAATTCTTCATTCTTTTCATCCTGTTACATGGAAATCGCCGGCGCGGATTTCTTAGCTTTTCGGCAGGATCGCGAAAAGAGGGGTTTTCGACCCATTTCTGGTGAGACCATTGCGCATGCCCCACCGGGCAGAATGATTCCCGCAAAACAAAACCCCCGCCGGATCGCTCCGGCAGGGGTTTCAATAAACGTCGGATCGAAAGCGATCAGCCGATGTCGGACTGGCTTTCGATGATCTTGCCGACGAGACCGTAGGCAACGGCTTCTTCAGCCGACAGCCAGTAGTCGCGATCGATATCCTTGGCGATCTTCTCTTCCGTCTGGCCGGTGGCCTTGGAATAGATCTTGATCAGGCGCTGGTTCATCTTGATGATTTCGCGAGCCTGGATCTCGATATCGGATGCCATGCCGCGGGTACCGCCCGAGGGCTGATGCATCAGGAAGCGCGTGTTCGGCAGGCAAAGGCGCTGTTCCTTCGGAACCGACACGAAGATCAGCGAACCGGCGGACGCAGCCCAGCCCGTCGCAATGATCCACACCTTCGGCTTGATGAACTTGATCATGTCGTGGATCGCGTCACCCGATTCCACATGACCGCCCGGCGAGCTGACATAAACGCGGATGTCTTCGTCGCTGGCAGCAGCCAGAGCCACGAGCTGGGTGCAGACCTTCTGCGCCAGTTCCTGTGTGATCCCGCCAAAAATGAAGATCGAACGCGACTTGAAAAGATTCGCTTCCGTTTCCTTGCCGAGCGGCAGTTCCTTGCTCTTGTCGTCTTCGTCTTCGTTCATCCGGATCATCTCCACTTGGGCTTCGTTCTCCCGCACATAGTGCGACTCATGTCCTAAAACAATGCGGGAAAAAGACAAGGCACGGAACCGGTGAACAGCCCGTTAGCGCCGTGCCCCACAGGCTTCGGGACAAAACGCATTCATAACGCCTGTGTCCGGTGAGTTCGGATCCTACCGCGAGATACGCGTCGACAGGATGATGGAGGATAGCGTCCGCTCCACCCCCGCGAGTTCGCCGATACGGTCGATCAGCCGGTCGAGTTCGGCGATGGACGGAGACGCGATGATGGCGATCAGGTCATAAGGACCATTGACCGAATGCAGCGCCGTCACCTCGCGGATCGCCGCAAGCTCGTTGGTAACGGCCGAAAGCGACTTCGGCGCAATGGTAATCAGCACATGCGCCCGGATCAGGTCCCGGACATAGCTGTCCGACAGCCTGACGCCGTAGCCGGTGATCACCTGCCCTTCCTCCAACCGCTCCAATCGCGCCTGCACCGTTGTGCGCGAAAGCCCCAGTCGCCGCGCAAGCGTGGCGACCGGCATGCGGGCATTCTCCCCGAGCAGGGAAATCAGTTCGCGGTCCTTGTCGGTCAGTTGCATTATGACAAATCCGTTCGGCAATTAGACCAGTTTCATACCACGAATAGCGCTTTCCGCCACTATGAATCGACCAGACACCACGGCATCCTGTTCACATCTGACGAATTTCAAGAGGGTCATATTATGAAAGATATCGTGGTCATGGGTGCGGGCAAGATCGGTGGAGCGATCGCCCTGATGCTGGCGGCAAGCGGCGATTACCGCGTCACCGTCGCAGACAGGAGCGAGGCACAGCTGGCCGCCATCGAAGCCCATCCGGCGATCACGACCGCCGTCGTCGACATTTCCGACGCCGCCGCGCTCGACGCGCTGCTCAAGGGCCGTTTCGCCGTTCTGTCTGCCGCCCCCTTCCATCTGACGGGCGCCATTGCCGAAGCCGCCGCCCGCACCGGCACGCATTATCTCGACCTCACCGAAGACGTCGCCACCACCCGCAAGGTGGAGACCCTGTCTGCCGATGCAAACAGCGCCTTCATTCCCCAGTGCGGCCTCGCTCCGGGCTTCATCTCCATCGTCGCCCATGATCTGGCCAAGAACTTCGACAGCCTCGACAGCGTTCGCATGCGCGTCGGCGCGCTGCCGCAGTACCCGTCCAACGCTCTCAACTACAATCTGACCTGGAGCACAGACGGCCTGATCAACGAATACATCGAGCCCTGCGAAGCCATCGTCGAAGGCCGTCTGGTCACCGTTCCGGCCATGGAAGAACGCGAGGAATTCTCGCTCGACGGCGTGACCTACGAAGCCTTCAACACGTCGGGCGGCCTCGGCACGCTCTGCAAGACGCTGGAAGGCCGGGTGCGCACGATGAACTACCGCACCATCCGCTATCCGGGCCATCAGGCCATCGTGAAGGCTCTGCTGAACGACCTGAACCTCAAGAATCGTCGCGATGTGCTGAAGGACCTGTTCGAAAACGCCCTGCCCGCAACCATGCAGGACGTCGTCGTGGTCTTCGTCACCGTCTGCGGCACGAAGAACGGCCGCTTCATGCAGGAAACCTACGCTAACAAGGTCTATGCCGGCGTTATCGGCGGTCGCCTGATGAGCGCCATCCAGATCACCACCGCCGCCGGCATCTGCACGGTCCTCGACCTGCTCGCCGATGGCAAGCTGCCGGCCAAGGGCTTCGTTCGTCAGGAAGAAATCGGCTTTTCCGATTTCCTCGCGAACCGCTTCGGCCGCGTCTACGACCCGCAGGCAACGAAGCTCGCCCGGGTCGGCTGATCGATCAAGCCGAGGTTCTCCGTGCCGCGGCGCGGAGGATTGAAAACGCATTGACCTTCTCTGCGGGGAGAAGGGTGGGCTGAAAAAGCCCGTGATGGGGCGGAGTGACCGGCATGAAGACCGGCCTCCGCCCCAGCTTTTTCTACGACACCTCAGAAAATCCGGTCGACCGGCTGACCAAGCGCCATAGCGCCTGCGTAGCGAGCCTGCGGCCCGGACTGCAGCGGATGGAACCGCGCGGCCTGCACGTCGCGGAAACGCCGTTCCAGCCCGTTCACCCGGTAGAAGGACGCTCCGCTGGCAAGCTCCATCGCAAGTTCCGTCGCCTTGATCGCGTATTGCGCCACCAGCGAGCGGCCGATCATGATCTCGTTCACGGTATCCGCCGATGGCGCGTTACGCTCCACGACATCCAGCATGAAGCGATGCGCAATCTGCGCGGCCCTCAGCGTCGTATCGACCTGACCGGCGAGTTCGGTGACGCTGTCGCTCCGCGGCCGCTTCCGCGCCATTTCCACCGCGATATTCCGCGCGCTTTCGGCAACGCCGAGGTAAACGGCATAGATCAGCGGAAAGGCGATGGTCGAGATGATCTGGAAAACCGGATGCCACTCGCCCGCCTTGCGGGAGAAGGCAACGTTAGCGTCGGGAATAAACAGGTTCTCGATGGAAACGTCGTTCGATCCCGTGCCGCGCATGCCAAGGCTTCGCCATGTGTTCTCGATCTTGATTTCCGGCGCCTTCATCGGTGCGCCGAAATGGATGACGGAACGCGACCCGTCCTCCGCCTCGTGGATCGCCCCTGTCATCAATACCGCACCCGCCTCGGCGCCGGAGGTGAACACCTTGCGCGCCGTGACGCGGTATCCGCCCTCGACCCGTTCGGCCCGGCCCGAACCACCGATCCAGTCGGACCCGCCGCTGGAGAGCAGGATCAGGCGTTCCGCCGCCACCCGCCGCAAAAGCGGCTCGACCACGGAAACCTTCTGGTGACGCCAGCGCCATGCCGGGATCGCGACCTGATGGGTGTGCATCGAAAAGGCGAGCGCCGTCGAACCGCAGGAATGCGCGAGGATGCGCAGCATTTCCGCGAGCTCCCGGACCTCGGCCCCACGCCCTCCGAGTTCGACCGGCACGCCGGCCTCGACCAATCCGGCCTCCTTGAGGAGCGCATAGTTCTCGCCGACGAAGCGGTCGTTTTCATCATGTGAGGCCGCGCGCTCCGCCAGAACCGGCGCAAGCCGCCGTGCGATCCCGGTAATGCTCATTTCGGTGTCGGTGCCGGCCTCTCTCGCCGGTACCGTTTCAGCTATGCCGTGCATGTCTCGTTCCTCCCATTGACTTGCAACGATGAGGAGCCTGCGCGCCTTGCCGGGTTATATCCAGTTCAGGAAATGTACCTCGTCGTTTTTCCGGAGAGGTCCGACGAAGGCCCGGATGATTGGCAGCAGGGCCATTTTTGACTATTGTTATCCATGGCACGGCCATGGGGAGGATCCCACATGCAGGAACATGGTGGGTATGGGCAGTTCTGCCCGGTGTCGATGGCTTCGGAAATTCTCTGCTCCCGCTGGATGACACTCGTCGTCCGAGAGCTTCTATGCGGCTCCACGCGCTTCAACGAGTTGCGCAAGGGCGTGCCGAAGATGTCCCCGACCCTGCTCTCCAAGCGCCTGAAGGAGCTGGAACAGGCAGGCGTCATCGTCATCGACCGCCTGCCCAACGGCACCACGGAATATCACCTCTCGGCATCGGGCGAGGAACTACGCCCCCTCATCATGGGCCTCGGCATCTGGGCACAGCGATGGATCGAATCCCGGCTCTCGCTGAAGAACCTCGACCCGTCGCTGCTGATGTGGGACATGCGCCGCAATCTGGACCTCAGCCACCTGCCCCGCCGGCGCTGCACGATACAGTTTCTGTACCCCGAACTTTCGGCCACCCAGAAAA
The DNA here is from genome assembly GCA_002600635.1 of Rhizobium sp. ACO-34A. NCBI lineage: Bacteria > Pseudomonadati > Pseudomonadota > Alphaproteobacteria > Hyphomicrobiales > Rhizobiaceae > Rhizobium > Rhizobium sp. ACO-34A. The sequence continues at coordinate 3,104,315 of CP021371.1, forward strand.
GCTGGTGGCTGCTCATCGACAACGGCGCGACGGACGTCTGCAATTTCGACCCGGGCTACGAACTCGACCTGCTCGTCAAAAGCTCGCTGCGCTCGATGACAGCCATATGGATGGGCCTGACCACCGTTCGCCGGGAAACCGAAAACGGCGATCTCAGCATCGAGGGCGACCCTTTCCTCGCCCGCAACATGCAGGACTGGCTCGGCCTCAGCAAATTCGCCCCGGTCGCGCGCATGGTGCAGTAGGTTCGCACACTCACCTTCTCATGAGACGAGAAAACCCGCCGGCCTTTCAGCCGACGGGTCTTCAATTCGTTCCGGGGATGCACCCTTGCCCTTAAGCCTTAGCTGCGCGGCTTGAGGTTTTCGGGGTCGTAGAGCGGCTTGTAGCCGACGGCGACGACTTCAACCGGGTAGGTCTCGCAGAAGTATTCGACATTCAGCTTGCGGCCGACCTGGCAGTATTCCTGCGGCAGGTAGGCGAGCGCGATGTTCTTGCCGATGGTCGGGCCATAGGCGACCGAGGTCGTGTAGGAGATGCGGCCGAGGCTGTCGACCAGCGTCTTGCCCGTTGCCGGATCTAGCACCGGCATTGCGCCGACCGGATAACGCTTCACGCCGTTGGCATCGGTGTTTTCGGTCATCACCAGCGTGCAGAGCATGGCCGGCTGCTGCTCGCGGGCCTTGTACTCCAGATGCTTGGCCTTGCCGCGGAAATCGGCTTCCTTGACCTTCGGACGGGCGAGATCGGATTCGATCAGGTTATACTGGGTCGTGAGGTCGGCGTTCTGCAGGCGCAGGCTCTTTTCCATGCGGCGCGAGTTGGCATAGGTCTCGACGCCGAAGGCCATCACGCCGGTTGCGCGCAGCGCATCCCAGACGGCGAGGCCATCCTCATACTTCATATGCAGTTCCCAGCCCTGCTCGCCGACATAGGAAATGCGGAAGGCAGATACGGACTTGCCGGCGATCTCGATCGGCTTGATGGCGGCGAAGGGGAAGTTCTCCACATCAAGGCCTGCCGGATCGGCAACCACCTTCTTCAGCGTATCTCGGGCATTCGGACCCCATATGCCGATGGTGATGAACTTTTCCGACACGTCGGTGATGGTGACGTCGAGACCACGATCCTCGGCCACGCGCTTCATGTAATAGAAGTCGCGCGGACCGGCATCGGCACCATTCACCAGACGGCAGCGATCCGCCATGCGGAACACGGTGAAGTCGGCGCGCACCATGCCCTCGTCGTCGAGGAAGTGGGTGTAGATGCCCTTGCCGATATTGGCGTCGCCACCGACCTTCGCGGCGCAGAGCCATTCCAGCAGCTCGACATGGTCAGGCCCTTCGATGTCCACCATGTGGAAATGCGAGAGGTTGACGATGCCGCAATCGTCGCTCATGGCGAGGTGTTCGGCATTCGAGACACGCCAGAAGTGACGGTTGTCCCACTCAGCCTCGCGAACCGGAACCTTGTCGCCGTACTTCTCCAGAAGATGCTCGTTGGCCTTGTAGCCATGGGCACGCTCCCAGCCGCCGAGCTCCATGAAATAGCCGCCAAGCTCCACTTCGCGCTCGTAGAAAGGCGAGCGCTTGATGTTGCGGCCTGTGGCATAGGGCTCGCGCGGGTGAACGGCCGGGAAGTAGATCTTGCAGGCAGCCTCGGAGCAACGGCCGAGGATGAAGTCTTCCTGCATCTGGTGCGGATAGAAACGAGAGAAATCGATCGAGGAATGGTCGACTTCGGTGCGGCCGTCGGTGATCCAGTCGGCAAGAAGCTTACCGTAGCCCGGCGCGTCCTTGACCCAGATGCCGACGCAGTACCAGAGACCGCGCACCTTCTGGCTCTCGCCGCAGGAAGCGCCGCCGGCAGCGGATACCTGCAGCAGGCCGTTGAACGAATGGCTCTCGTTGTATCCGAGCTCGCCGAGGATCGGCGTCAGTTCGATGGCGCGCTCCAGACCGTCCATCAGGCCGTCGGCCTCGAGATCGAGGTCACGCTGCGAAGGCGACAGGCGGGCCTGTTCCTTCTCGAGCAGATCGCGCGGATGGCACATGCGCGGGTTTTCGGTGTTGTAGTAACCCCATTCGAGCTGGCCGCCCTCGGTGGTCTTCGGGTCGCCGGTGTCGCGCATATAGGCGGAGTTGCCCTGGTCGCGCAGCAGCGGATAGCCGATTTCCTTGCCGGTGCCTTCGAACTCGTTGAACGGACCAAAGAAGGTGAGCGCGTGGTCGACCGGCATGACCGGCAGGTCTTCACCGACCATGCCCGCGATCATGCGGCCCCAGAGGCCGGCGCAGACGATGACGTGATCCGCCATGATCGTGCCGCGATGGGTGACGACGCCCTTGATGCGGCCATTCTCGACGATCAGCGACTGTGCCGGCGTATTGCCGAACATCTGCAGCTTGCCGGACTTTTCGGCCGCATCGACCAACTTGCCGGCAACCGTCTGCGAACGCGGAATGACGAGACCTGCATCGGGATCCCAGAGAGCGCCTGCAACCACCTCTTCCTCGACCAGCGGAAACTTCTCCTTGACTTCGCTGGCGCTGATCAGGCTGGCGCGCGTGCCGAAGGCCTTGCCGGAGGTCACCTTGCGCTTGACCTCTTCCATCCACTTGTCGTCGCCAGCACGAACCACTTCAATGCCGCCGACGCGGGCGTAATGGCCCATCTTCTCGTAGAATTCGAGCGAGTAGAGCGAGGTCCAGACCGACAGGAAGTCGTGGCTGGTCATGAAACAGAAGTCGGAGGCATGCGCCGTGGAACCGATATCGGTTGGAATACCCGACTTGTCGATGCCGACGATGTCGTCCCAGCCGCGTTCGATAAGGTGATGGGCGACTGACGCGCCCACGATACCGCCCAGCCCGATGATGACGACTTTAGCCTTTGTCGGAAACTCTGCCATAGGAACAAACCCTGATTGATGATTTGCGCCGATCTTAGGGTTTCCGGAAGCGTCATCGCGTCCTTAATGCGACATTCTACAAATACTGCACGACCAGTTTCCGACGCGGAATCGGTCCGCCAGCGGCACGGCTGGACCGCCGGATGTCGCAATGCACAAGCGTACGCGATTGCACACACCAATTGCATGCAATATGAACGAAGCTGCTCCGGCCACCGCTACGGCCGTCCTGAATTCCATCCCGTACAGAAACGCAATCCGTGAGCCCCAGCGATGAGCAGTGACCAGACCATGCCAAACGCATCCGACAGGACGAGCTTCGATTTCACCGCCCTTTCGGCGCGCGAGCGCTACAAGCTGATGATCGGCACGATCATTCCGCGTCCGATTGCGCTGGTCACCACCGTCGACGAGAACGGGCACTTCAATGCCGCGCCGTTCAGCTTCTTCAACTGCCTTTCGGCCGATCCGCCGATCCTCGCCATCGGCGTGGAGAACAACCCGGACATGTCGTTCAAGGATACCGGCCACAACATCCGCATGACCGAGGTCTTCACGGTCAACATCGTCTCCTTCGCGATCGCCGAGGGGATGCATGTCTGCGGCTCGAAATATCCGCGCGGCGTCGATGAACTGAAGGAAGCGGGACTGACGGCCATGCCCGGCGCCAAAGTCGCCTCACCGTGGATCAAGGAGGCTCCGGCGGCCTTCGAATGCCGCCGGCATGTCACCCTGGAACTTGGGAAATCCCGCCAGATCATCATGGGCGAGATCGTCTATGCGCATTATCAGGAAGGCCTGGTGGACGACCACCTGCACGTCGATCCCGCGGGCGTCGACGCAATCGCCCGCCTCGGAGGCGATACCTGCTCGACCATCCGCGACCGCTTCGACATGCTGACACCGAAGCTCTGAAGCAATTCCAGCGGCAAAAGCGTGAAGCGATTTTGCGTCCGGATTTGCGGCAAAACCCAATCACCTCATGTGCCGCAGAACGTCCGCATCACCTTCTCCGCAGGCATCGGCGGCAGCGCATAATCCGCATGTATGGGGTCCTCGACGTAAGGATGCTCCAGAGCCGTCACCATGCTTTCGAAGGGTTTGAAGTCGCCGGTAATGCCGGCTGCGATCACCTCCTCGATGCGGTGGTTGCGCGGGATGATGGCGGGATTCACCGCCTCCATCGACGCCTGCCGCTCCGCCAGCGTCCGTTGCCCGCCATGGCGTTTCCGCCAGCGTTCGAGCCAGTCCGCGACACCCCAACGCTCCTTGAACTGGGCGAGCAACACCTCGTCATCGGCTCCGCCAGCAACCTTGCCGAGCGCACGGAAGGTCAGCGTGAAATCCGCCTCTCCTTCGTGCATCAGCGACAGCAGGCCGTTCACAAGCTCGTCATCCCCCTCCACCTCGCCGGCAATGCCGAGCTTCCGGCGGAAGAGATCGATCCAGTGGTTCTGGAACACGCGGCCGAAATCCACCAGCGCGGCATTGGCCGCCTCGATGCTCTCGTCATCCCGCGCGGAAAAGAGCGGCAGCAGGGCCTCGGCGAAACGCGCGAGGTTCCACTGCGCGATGCCCGGCTGGTTGGCATAGGCATAGCGGCCCCGCTGGTCGATGGAGGAGAAGACCTTGCGCGGATCGTATTCGTCGAGAAAGGCGCAGGGGCCGAAATCGATCGTCTCGCCCGAGACCGCCATGTTGTCGGTATTCATCACGCCATGGATGAAACCGACGGAGAGCCAGCGCGCCACAAGCTCCGCCTGCCGGGCGGAGACGGCATTGAGCAGCGCCAGATAACGGTTGTCGTCGTCCGCCGAAATCTCAGGATAGTGCCGCGCGATCACGTGGTCCGCGAGCACGCGAAGACCGTCTGCATCGCCCCGGACGGCGAAGAACTGGAAGGTGCCGATGCGGATATGGCTTGCCGCCACCCGCGTCAGCACGGCACCGGGCAACAGCGTCTCGCGCACCACCGGCTCGCCGGTCAGAACGGCGGCAAGCGCGCGCGTGGTCGGAATGCCGAGCGCATGCATGGCCTCGGAAACGATGTATTCGCGCAGCACCGGACCGAGTGCTGCCCGCCCGTCACCATTGCGGGAAAAGGGTGTAGCCCCCGCCCCCTTGAGCTGGATGTCCCGGCGCACGCCGTTATCGTCCACCACCTCGCCGATAAGGATCGCCCGCCCATCACCGAGCTGCGGAACGAAATTGCCGAACTGGTGGCCGGCATAGGCCATGGCGAGTGAGGCCGCCCCTTCCGGCAGGTCGTTGCCGGAAAAGATCTCCGCCAGCCGGGCATCGTCGACATCGGAAAAATCGAGACCGAGTTCACCCGCCAGCTCGGCATTGAACCGGATCAGCCGAGGCGCCCTGACAGTCGCGGGCTTCACAGCCCGAAAGAAACGCTCCGGCAGCCGCTGATAGCTGTTGTCGAATGCGAACACGCTCCGTCCTCCTGTCTTGCGGCCGAACACTTTCGTCCATTGCTTGAATATGGGGCCGGTATTCCACGGAGCAAGCGGAAAGCAGCAACCCGGCCCCGCAAGCATCCGGAAAACGCCCCGTCGAGCCGGGATTCGGTGGTGGCATTATCAGCCGCCGCGCGGTTGACTTGCCCCGCAAAGAATTTGCATGGTTTTTTCATGTCCATGCCTGATGAACTTTCAAGATGTCTTGTCCTCAACACCATCGCGGCGGCCCGAACGCTTCTGCGACAGGGCGACGCCAAACTGAGGCCGTTCGGAGTAACGGTACAACAGTTTTCGCTTCTGGCAGCAATCCGGTTTCATCCGGGTGAACCGGTCATAAGCCTGGCGCAAAGAATCCTGCTGGATCGGACAAGCCTTACCCGAAATCTCGACCTCCTTGAGAAAAAAGGCTTCGTTCAGCGCGCTTCGGAAACGGCGGGAAACGTGCGCATTTGCGAACTTACGGAAGGCGGAAACCACCTTCTCGACCAGCTTCTGATCGAATGGCAACAGGCTCAAACCGGCATTTTGAAAGGCTTTTCCAAAGACGACGCTGAAACATATCTGCAAGTAGCCCGACATTTTGCCAATAAATGAGCGAAAACCGATTTTGGTAGTGTTGACGCCTCTATATGTGTATATGCACAGTAAAACACAGAGGAGTGAATATGCACGAACCTATCGTAATCACGGGCCTTGGCGCGGTGTCTCCCCTCGGCGCTGGCGTAGCAACCAACTGGAAGAGGCTCGTAGATGGTCAAAGCGGCATCCGGACGAATACACGTTTCAATGTCGAGGGTTGGAAATGCTCGGTAGCCGGTCTCGTCCCGCCGATTGAGGAAGACCCGGAAGGGTTCGACGCGACAACCGCGATGGATGCCCGGGACCTCCGCCGAAATGACCTGTTCATCCACTATGCAATGGCCGCGGCTATGGAGGCTCTGGAGCAGGCAGCATGGAATCCGGAGCGACCTGAGGACCGGAGAAGGACAGCAACGCTGATCGGTACGGGCGTTGGAGGCGTTCCTGCGATAACCGCCGCAACCGAAGTTACCCGTACCTCGGGCATCCGTCGCCTGTCTCCGTTCGTTGTCCCGTCCTTTCTGCCGAACCTCGCGGCAGGTCAGGTCTCAATTCGTTTTGGATTTAATGGTCCAACAGGGTCTCCGACGACAGCCTGCGCGGCCTCGGCTCAAGCGATCGGGGACGCCCTGCGTATGATACGCGCGGGAGAGGTCGACATTGCGTTGTGCGGCGGAACCGAAGCTTGTGTCGACCCCGTCTCCATCGGCGGCTTTACGGCTGCGAAGGCGTTGACCTTCAATTTCAACGATGATCCTCGAAAGGCGTCACGACCATTCGACAGGGATCATGACGGATTTGTTCTGTCGGAAGGTGCGGCAATGCTGGTAATCGAGCGTCTGTCCCATGCCGAACGTCGCGGGGCACGTCCTTTGGCAGTGCTGTCCGGATATGGCACGACGACGGATGCCCATCATGTCACGGCGGGCTGGCCCGACGGCCGCGAAGCCGCACGATCTATGGAAATCGCATTGTCCATGGCCGGAATTGGGGCGGATCAGGTCGGTTACATCAACGCACATGCCACCTCCACTCCTGTCGGGGATGCTGCGGAATTGGCCGCATTGGAAAGAATATTCGGAGCAGCCGGCGGAGGTGTACCCACAGGCTCCACCAAATCGGCAACGGGCCACATGCTTGGAGCCGCTGGCGCCATCGAAGCCGTATTTTCCGTCCTCGCTCTTCAGAATCAGCTGCTTCCTCCAAGTCTGAACATCGATAATCCGATGCCGGAAGCCGAAGGTTTCGACCTTCTTTCGGGAGGCGCCCGCGCTCGCGATGTTGAGCACGTGCTGTCCAACGCCTTTGGCTTCGGCGGCGTCAATGCGACCCTGGTGTTCAGCCGGTACAGGTGATCCACTCGCCCGCGCGATCATTCACGGATCTCGCAACAATCGCCCCATCGATGGAAGGGAACTCCTCCTGCGGAGTTTCCCCTTCCATCGGGCGATGTTGCAGCCACAACCGGATCTTGCCGCGATCCCGCCTTCGCCCGGAGCGAACAAGCTCCATTGTGCGACGCGGCTCTTTTGTCATGGACAGTTACAAAACCCTTACGCTACTCTGTCGGGTGACATATAGACGAAGGCAGGCGCGACTGATTTCCGGGCGCCATGTCGACCAAGAAGAGGGACAAACATGTTCAAACGCCTTTCGCTTACCGCCGCCATTTTCGCGGCCGCTGCCGCACCCGCTTTCGCCCATCTCAATCCCGAGGAGCATGGCTCCTTCATGGCGGGCATCTCCCATCCGCTGTTCGGCGCAGACCACATCCTCGCCATGGTCGCGGTCGGCCTCTGGGCTTCGCAGATCGGCGGACGTGCGCTGATCGCCGTTCCCGCTGCGTTCGTCGCCACCATGGCGCTCGGCTTCGCGCTGGCCGTCGGCGGCGTAAACTTGCCCTTCGTCGAGCCTGCCATCCTTGCTTCCGTTATCGGCCTCGGCCTGCTGGTCGCATCCGCCGTCCGCCTGCCGGTCGCGGCTTCCGCGGCGATCGTCGGCCTCTTCGCCCTCTTCCATGGCCATGCTCATGGCGGCGAACTCGGCTCGGCCGGAGCATTGCAGTTCGGCCTCGGCTTCGTGGTTTCCACCGCCCTGCTGCATGTCGCAGGCATCGGCCTCGGCATCACCCTTTCGCGCCTCGGCCCGCTCGTCACGCGCCTTCTCGGCGTTGCCACCGTCCTCGGCGGCGCAGCGATCGCCTTCGGCTGATCGAATTCATCCGGACACGAAAACGGCGGCTCCCTGAGCCGCCGTTTTTGTTTGTCTCAGGGAGAAGAAGCGAAGCCTGCAGGACGGAATCAATTTCTCCGCTTCCACTCCCAGACCGCTGAAACGACTCAGCCTTTCCCGACCAGCCGTCTCTTGAAGTAAAGCCTGAGCCTCAGCCGCGTCCGCGATAGGTGGCCACGCCCTGTTCCGGCAGCCACACGCCTTCCGGCGCCGCACCCGTCTGCCAGAAAACGTCGATCGGAATGCCGCCGCGCGGATACCAGTAGGCTCCGATCCTCAACCACTTGGGGTCGAGCAGCTCGACGATGCGCTTGGCGATGTAGATCGAACAATCCTCGTGGAACGCCCCGTGATTGCGGAACGAGAACAGGAAGAGCTTCAGCGACTTGGATTCCACCAGCCAGTCGCCGGGAATATAGTCGATCACGATATGGGCGAAATCCGGCTGCCCGGTCATCGGGCAGAGCGAAGTGAATTCCGGCGCGGTGAAGCGCACCACGTAATCGGTGCCGGCATTGCCGTTCGGCACACGCTCCAGTACGGCAGCCTCAGGGCTGGTCGGCGCCTCGACATTGCTTCCGAGCTGTGACAGCCCGCTGACATCGGTCTTGCTCATGGGGTTTGCTCCTGGTCCTGAACGTTGACGCCGATCCCGTGCGGCATCTCGTTCTCGGGTTCGACGTGAATGGTGACGCGCGCGCCGGGTAGCGCATTATGGATGGCCATTTCAAGCCGGTCGCAGATCACATGCGCCTCGCGAACCGTCATCTTCGCCGGCACCACCAGATCGAAGGCAACGAAGGTCACGGAGCCGCCCCTGCGCGTGCGCAGGTAATGCGCCCCGAGCGAACCCGCGGAGTTTGCGGCAATCGCGTGCTTGATTGCCTCCTCTTCCGCAGGTTCCACAGCCTTGTCCATCAAGCCATCGACCGAATGCGAGATCACCTTCCATCCCTGGAAGATGATGTTGATCGCCACCAGAATGGCGAGCACCGGGTCGAGGATCGCGTAACCGGTGAGAAACGCGAGCACCAGTCCGATGAGCACGCCGACAGAAGTCACGACGTCGGACATGATATGCTGGCCATCGGCAGAAAGCGCCGGCGAGCGATGCGACTTGCCGACGCGGATCAGCGTCATGGCCCACACACCGTTGATGACACCGGCGACGGCATTGATCGCAAGGCCGAGAACCGGCGCCTCCGGCATGGCCGGGGCCGAAAGATGGCGAACCGCCTCGTTGACGATCAACAGGGCCGCCACCACGATCAGCACGCCTTCGAGAACCGCGGAAATGTATTCCGCCTTGTGATGTCCATAGGGGTGATCGGCATCGGCCGGCTTCTGGGCATAACGGATGACGAAATAGGCGATGAAAGCCGCGACCACATTGACGGTGGATTCCAGCCCGTCGGAAAGCAGCGCGACGGAACCCGTCACGTACCACGCGAGCATTTTCAGCCCCATGACACCGAACGATAGCGGGATACCCCAGAAGGCCAGCCGCTGGACGAATCCATTCTTCTCGGCGGACATCCATCATCTCCTTTGCAGTTGCAAGCGATTAGCACGAGGCATCGCCAAAACGACGAAACCGCCCGCGACAAGCGCGGACGGTTCAGCAAGTGCTGATTAAGACATCCGCCCATCCGGGTCAATCCATGCACCCTTATCCGGTCGCGTATTGCGCCGGAAAGTCCCTTGAAATACCGTTTTTCCGGAGGAACGGATCCCCGTCACAGAAACGCCGGGTTGGATGACTACCGGCCTCCAATGTAATCGGCTCGAAATTCGGATCAGGACAAGGCGGAATGAAGCTTCTAAGAATTGCCCGCCGGGTGGGCATCGCGACCGGTGCACTCGCGCTCGGCCTCGGCGCCTACCTTGGAATGCTGCAGTTGACGGGCAATTTTCACGAGGTCATCGCCGGAAAATTCTACCGCTCCGCCCAGCTATCGCCGGAGAAGCTCGCCGCCTATATCGACCGCTACGGCATCAAGACAGTTATCAACCTGCGCGGCGAAAGCCCGCAGAGCGAGTGGTACCGTCGCGAGGCCGAAACGCTGCGCGCCCACAATGCCAGGCTTGTCGATTTCCACATGTCGGCCAGACGCCAGCTCACGGTCGAGGAAAGCCGCCAACTGGTCGACCTGATGCGCAACGCCGAAGGCCCGATCCTCATCCACTGCAAGGCGGGCGCCGACCGCACCGGCCTCGCCTCGGTCATGTATTTGCAGCAGGTCGCCGGCGTCGATGAAGAGACGGCGGAGTGGCAGCTTTCGCCGCTCTATGGCCATATCAACCTGCCCTTCCTCTCCGTCTATGCCATGGACGACACATGGGAGACCTTCGAAAAGGCAATCGGGCTGGATAGCTAAACGCAGGCGGGCGACACTCAGCGACGCCGTCGAGTATGACGGAGGCCGGAAAACAGCCTCCGCATTTCACGCATGAAACTGCCTCAGGCAGCCTTTTCCTTCGCCCGCCGAGCGAGATGGGCGACCACGTTCTCGATCATCCGCATGCCGGCGTCACCGCCCAGCGTCATGATCGATTCCGGATGGAACTGAACGGCCGCGACCGGTTCCTTGGTATGCTCGATGCCCATGATCGTGCCGTCTTCGCTTTCGGCGGTGATCATGAAGTCACGGTGCAGCGTCGCCGGATCGGCGAAGATCGAGTGGTAGCGACCAACCGTCACTTCCTTGGCAAGCCCGGAGAAGACGATGCCCGGTTCCAGAACCCGGATGCGCGATGGTTTGCCGTGCATCGGCACTGCGAGATGGCGAAGCTCCCCGCCATAGGCTTCCGCCAGCGCCTGTAGCCCAAGGCAGACACCGAAGACCGGCAGGTTGCGGGCGCGCGCCTTCTTGATCGTCGCCTTGCAGTCGAAATCCTTCGGATTGCCCGGTCCGGGCGACAGCACGACGAGATCCGGGTTCATCCGGTCGAACACCTCTTCCGGCACCGGGCTACGGACCGTCGAAACAGTCGCGCCCGTCTGGCGGAAATAGTTGGCGAGCGTGTGCACGAAGGAATCCTCGTGGTCGACGAGCAGGATCTTGACGTCCTGCCCGACCTTGGCGACGCCCCGCTTGGTCTTGGTGTCGTTGCCGGCCTTGGCATCGCGGATCGCCGCGACCATGGCGGAAGCCTTGAGTTCGGTCTCGGCCTCCTCCTCATGCGGATCGCTGTCGTTCAGGAGCGTAGCACCGGCGCGCACTTCGGCAATGCCGTCCTTGATACGCACGGTGCGCAGCGTCAGGCCCGTATTCATGTCGCCGTTGAAGCCAACCATGCCGATGGCGCCGCCATACCAGGCGCGCGGGCTCTTCTCATGCGCCTCGACGAAACGCATGGCCCAGAGCTTCGGCGCCCCCGTGACGGTCACCGCCCAGGCATGCGACAGGAAGCCGTCGAAAGCGTCCATGCCATCGCGCAGACGCCCCTCGATGTGGTCGACCGTGTGGATCAGGCGCGAATACATCTCGATCTGGCGACGGCCGATGACCTTGACCGAACCCGGCTCGCAAACGCGGCTCTTGTCGTTGCGGTCGACGTCCGAGCACATGGTGAGTTCGGACTCGTCCTTCTTGGAGTTCAAGAGCTTGAGGATCTGTTCGGAATCCGCGATCGGATCGTCACCGCGCTTGATGGTGCCCGAAATCGGGCAGGTCTCGATGCGCCGGCCGGACACGCGCACGAACATTTCAGGCGAAGCGCCGACCAGATATTCCTGGTTTCCGAGGTTAATGAAGAAGGAATAGGGTGACGGGTTGATTTCCTTCAACCGCTTGGAGATCTCGGAAGGCTTGCTGTCGCAGCGTTCCATGAACTTCTGTCCCGGAACCACTTCGAACAGGTCGCCACGCCGGAAGCTTTCCTTCGCCTTGACGACGAGTTCGGCATATTCGCCGGGACGGTGATCGCCGCGCGGCGGGATCTTGTCGGTATGCAGGAAGGGTTCGGCCAGAATGTCCGCCGACTTGCCGTCCGTGGTCACGCCGTCCTTTTCGAAATCGTAGCGGTCGATCCAGGCCTTGGCCGAATAGTGGTCGACCACGAGGATTTCGTCGGGCAGGAACAGCACCATGTCGCGCTGATCCTCCGGACGCTCCAGCGAAAGCTTGATCGCGTCGAACTGGAAGGCAAGGTCGTAGCCGAAGGCGCCGAACAGGCCGATGGAAGAATCCGCATCCGAGTAGAAGAGATCGACCACCGCACGAAGCGCCGTGAACACGGTCGGTATCTTGGAACGCTCTTCCTCGGTGAACACGCGATCCGGCTCGCTGACCACGAGATCGAGCCGCCGGTCGGTCCGCTCGCCGAGCGTCAGGTCGGAGACTGCCTTCAGCTTGTCCGCGATGAAGCCCAGAAGCACCTCGCCCCGCCCGTTATAGGCCTCGATCCACATCTTGCGGCCGAAGCAGGAAATGCCGAGCGGTGGATCGATGATGGCCGTATCCCAACGGGTATAGCGGCCGGGATATTCGTAGTTGGAGGAGAAGACCGCGCCGCGATGGCTGTCGAGCCGGTCGATATAGCTGCCGATGGCATCCGCATAGGGCGTGGCCCTCCGCTGCCGGGTTACCTTGATTCCCCCGCGGGTCTCGTAGATTTCCCCGCCATCATCCCGAATGATCGTCGCCATGCTTCTGCTTCTCCGTTTTCAAGGCCCGGTTCGAGGCGCCTGAATACAAAAAAGCCGCCTCAGGTTTTCCGGGCGGCTTTGGGTCACTTGTCTTTGGACATGACTGGTCAAGGCCGCGTTAGCGTGCCCACCACCAGTTGCCGATGTTCAAAGACTTGATCATGGCGAAACACATACCGTCATGCAGCAGTGAGCGCAAGTCCCTCGCAGGCGAAAGCCCTGCAAACGCTGGAGGAAAGTGACGTGCCGAAACTTCCCGCCCCCTTGGCCGTTATCCCCTGCCCGCAACAACGGAGACGGCCTATTGCGAAAAACGATCCTGCTCCTCGGCCTCCTGCTCTCGACCGCGCCCGCCACAACACGGGCGGATAACGTTCCAGTCCCGCAACCGCGCCCCGAACATTCGACGCCTGCTCCCCCGGTTCCCGAGGAAAAGCCTGCGGTCCCTGCGGCAGATGCAGAGAAGACGGTCCCGGCGGAGAAGCCCACCGAAACACCGCCGGTACCGGTACCTCCAACGCCGTCAGCCCCACCTCCAACGCCGGCAACACCACCGCCACCGGAACCAACTCCCGCCCCCGCACCCGCACTAGCCCCGGCCCCGCCACCTCCGACGCCCGTCGAGAAAGAGGACCCCGCCGCGTTCGAGGCATGCACCGAGGAGCTGTCGACCCTCGGAGTGGAGTTCAAACCCCTCGCCCGTATCAACGATGGCGAAGGATGCGGCATCGATCGGCCGCTCGGCGTGACCTCGCTCTCCTCAAAGGTGAAGCTTGAACCGGAGGCAACGCTCCGCTGCGATACCGCACTTCAGCTTGCCCGCATGACCCGCGACATGCTGGAGCCGGCGGCCCGTCTCGCCCTGCCGGACAAGGGGCCGCTGACTTCGGTCCACCACGCCTCGGCCTATGTCTGCCGTAACCGCAACGGAGCGGAAGACGGCAAGATCTCGGAACACGCCCGCGGCAACGCAATCGACATTTCATCGCTCGAATTCGAAAAGGGAACCGTGCCGATGAGCATTGCCAAGCCAGAGGATTCCGACCTTGCCGCCGCTTTCCAGCGCAGCCTGAACGCTTTCGCCTGCCTCTATTTCCGCACGGTCCTTTCCCCGGGCAGCGACGCCGCCCATCAGGACCACCTGCATCTCGACATTCTCGAACGCAATGGCGACTTCCGTTATTGTCGGTAGTCATTAAAGCATGTCGCGCAAAAGTGTGCAGCGGTTTTGCGGTCACGACATGCGACGAAACAAAGGCTTAAAGCGTGAGAGCGAATCTGAAAGATCGCGACGCGCTTTAGACGAAAGACGGCGCCGAAACGGCGCCGTCCTGAAGGCTTGTATTCCGGCTCTCTCTCAGAACTTCTGGGTGAGCGAAATCTTGAAGTATCGACCGGCTTCCGAATAGAGTTCGGAGGCGTTGGCGACGTCCTTGACTTCGAGGGCATCGAAATAGGTCTTGTCGAACACGTTGTAGACGCCGGCCTGGACGCGCAGCCCCTTCACCTGCTCCGGTTCCCACCAGCCGGTCAGGTTCACAACGCCGTAGCCGGCAGGCTTGGTGCTTGCAGTGGAGCTGTCCCGGACGGCCGCGGATGCAACGAGGGTGGCGTCCGCTCCCCAGGTTTCCGTCTCATAACCTACGCCCAGGATTGCCTTGAGCGGCGCAACCGAACCCAGGATTTCATCGGTATCGAGATCCTCGCCATAAGCATAGGCAAGCGAGCCGTGTACGTTGAAACCGCTGGCGAACTTCTTCTGGCCACGTGCCTCGATACCCGAAATGCGAACATTGGCGCGGTTGAAGAACTCGTAGCTGCCGATCCGGTATCCGGCAAGCGCCACCGTATCGACATCGATGAAGTCCTTGTAGCGGGTCGTGAACGCGGTAATCCGGCCACCGAAGTCGTCGTCACCGAGGTTTGCACCCACTTCGAAGCCATAGCTGCTTTCGGCCTCAAGATCAGGATTGCCGACCTGACGATAAAGCGGTGCGTTATCGTAGTTCGAATAGAGCTGCGAAACGTTTGGCGCCTTGAAGCCGGTAGCAAACTGCGCAAACAGTTCGACGTCCTGACGTACCTGCCAGCCGGCACGCAGCTTCGGCGAAAGCGCCCAGTCGGACTGGCCGTCCGGCAGACCGGCGTAGCCGCTGTTGTTCTGGTAACCGGCAGTGTCCTGCGGATCGTAGTCGTACCAGTCGAAGCGCAAGCCCGGCGTCAGCGAGAAGCCGCTGGCACCGATATCGATACGGTCCTCGGCATAGAGACCGAACTTTTTAGCATCGGTCTCGGGCATGTCGGCCTGATTGGTGTGCAGGTAAGCGCAGTTGGACACATAGGTCACATCGCAGCTGTCCTCGCCCTTGGAAAACTGCGTCGTCGTTGCGAAACTCAAGTCAGTACCGACCGTCAGTTTGTGCTGCAGCGCGCCGGTGGCGAAATCGCTGTAGATATAACCGGCGAAGCCGAAGGCCTTTTCCTCGTTGGTGCTGATACGGCTGTAATCGCCGATCGGTGCAGTGTTACGGTAACCGTCGGTCCCGTCCTTCCTCTGGGTCTTCTGCCAATAGAGCGTCGCGAACGCCGAATCGATCAGGCTGTCCTCGCCGATGGCGTCATAGCGATAATCGAGTGAAACGCGATCACGGGTAGTGTCGGCGATTTCGTCGTAGTTGTCCCGGGCATAGGTGGTGCCCTGGCTGGCCTTCAGATCGGTGGTCGAATCGTAGTCATAATGCTCGGCAGTGACCCCGATCTGGTGACCGCCCTCCAGATCCTGCCGGACCTTGAAGAGCACGTTCTTCTTGTCGTAATCCTTCGGTTCTGCCTCTGTGCGGGTGGAACCGTAGCCGCCGACATCGCCGCCGGTCAGCCGCTCATGTCCCTTCTTGTAGCTGCCCTGCAACAGGACGGATGTATCCTGGATCTTCTTGGTAATGGCGAACGACCCACCAAAAGACTTGTCGGAGCTGTCATAGGTCGTCTTGGCGATGCCGCCGTAGTCCTTGCCTTCGCCGATCAGATCTTCCGGCTCGAGTGTGCGCAGCAGCACCGCGCCACCGAGTGCGCCCGAGCCTGCGCGGCTGGAGTCCGAGCCGCGTAGGATATCGATGCTCGAAAGCGACGAAAAGTCGTAGCTGTTGGCACCACCATAGGAGCTGCGGACGGCATCGGAAAGATAGGGGATAGGAATGCCGTCGATGGTGGTCAGCACGCGGTCGTCTTCCAGACCGCGGATGTTCACGCTCTGCGTCGCCTCGACGAAAGTCACGCCCGGCTCGGTCGTGTTGCCGAGATCATCGAGATCGTCGATTTCCTTCTTCGCGATGTCGTCCTTGGTCGTCTGTGTTGCGAGCGGCGTATCGGAGACGGCGCCCTTGGCGGTGCGCTTACCCTTCACGACGATGGTCTGGAGCTGAGTTTCGCCGGCACCTGCAGACGTCGTATTGGCGTCCTGAGCCAGAGCCGGAATTCCGGGAACGATGGCAACAAGGGCTGTGCAGGCAAGAAGAAGCGGTCTGAAATGCCGAGAGACCATGAAATATATGTCCTTTCATCGGCGAAGCCCATCCATCCCCAAAACGCGAAGCGTGCAGGGCCGAGCCGATCGAGTTGTTGTCAAAACCTGGGCAGACGGCGGTGACCCGCCTTAATACCGCCACGTATAAAACATGATGTTTTAAGTCAACAAAGGAAAGGTGATTATTTTAATCATGATTTCTTGAATGCCGAAACCCGTGCAAAAATGCAACACTTTTGCACAAGGAGCCCGTTCTTCGACAAAAACCGTGTCAGAACAGTCCTTCGATATAGCCCTGCTCGTTCAGGAAAATGCGCTCGGAGGACGGTGATTTCGGCAGCCCCGGCATCGTCATGATTTCTCCCGTGATCGCGACGATGAAGCCCGCGCCGGCGGAAAGCCGAACCTCGCGCACATGCACACCATGCCCCTCCGGCGCACCGCGCAGATTGGGATCGGTCGAGAAGGAATACTGGGTCTTGGCGATACAGACCGGCAGATTGCCATAGCCCTGCTCTTCCCAGGTCGCGAGCTGGTCGCGCACGGCCTTGTCCGCGGTCACCTCGGCTGCATGATAGATCTTCGACGCTACGGTCACGATCTTCTCCATCAGCGGCATGCTGTCCGGATAAAGCGGCCTGAAGGCCGACTGGCCGGAATCCGCGAGCTCAGCGACCCGCCTTGCCAGTTCCTCGACGCCGGCAGAACCCTCCGCCCAGTGACGGCAGACGATCGCATCCGCCCCGAGCCGCGAGACATATTCCCTCACTGCGGCAATTTCAGACTCTGTATCCGAAATGAAGTGGTTGATGGCGACGACGACCGGCACGCCGAAACGCCGGACATTGGCGACATGGCGTCCGAGATTGGCGCAGCCGCGCGTGACCGCCTCCACATTCTCGTGGCCAAGGTCTTCCTTGCTGACGCCACCGTTCATCTTCAGCGCCCTGACCGTCGCGACGATGACGGCAGCAGCCGGCTTCAAACCCGCCTTGCGGCACTTGATGTCGAAGAATTTCTCCGCCCCGAGATCGGCGCCGAAGCCTGCCTCGGTCACGACATAGTCGGCAAGCTTCAGCGCGGTTTTCGTCGCCACCACCGAATTGCAGCCATGGGCAATGTTGGCAAACGGCCCGCCATGCACGAAGGCCGGATTGTTTTCGAGCGTCTGCACGAGGTTCGGCTGCATCGCGTCTTTCAGCAGAACCGCCATGGCGCCGTCCGCCTTGATGTCTCGGGCAAAGACCGGGCTCTTGTCGCGCCTGTAGCCGATGATGATATCGCCGAGCCGCCGCTCGAGATCTTCCAGGTCCACGGCAAGGCAGAGGATCGCCATGACCTCGGAGGCAACGGTGATGTCGAACCCGGTTTCGCGCGGATAGCCGTTCGCGGCCCCGCCGAGCGAGCATACCACTTCCCGGAGCGCCCGGTCGTTCATGTCCATCACCCGCCGCCAGCTCACCCGCCGGCTGTCGATGCCCTGCTCGTTACCCCAGTAGAGATGGTTGTCGATCAGCGAGGCGAGCAGGTTATGGGCAGAGGTGATGGCGTGGAAATCGCCGGTGAAATGGAGGTTGATGTCTTCCATCGGCACCACCTGCGCATAGCCGCCGCCGGCGGCCCCGCCCTTGACGCCGAAGCACGGACCGAGCGACGGCTCACGCAAGCAGATCAGCGTCTTCCGGCCGATCCGGTTCAGCCCGTCGCCAAGCCCGACCGTCGTGGTGGTCTTGCCCTCGCCGGCCGGCGTCGGATTGATGGCGGTAACAAGAATGAGCTTGCCGTCGGGACGGCTGGAAAGAGAACGGATGAACTCGGCCGACACCTTCGCCTTGTCGTGGCCATAGGGCATGATCTGCTCCGCGGGTATGCCGAGCTTCTCGCCAATGGCCTGGATCGGCAGCTTCCGCGCCGAGCGTGCGATTTCGATGTCGGATTTGACGTCACCCATGGACTGCTCCCATACCCCGTGGCCTGTTTCCGGCGATTGAACCGTGCAGATAGCCGAACAATGGCGCAAATGGAAAAGAAATTGTTCAACCGGAACCTTGCAAACGGCTAAACAGCCTCAGCTTGCGCATGCGGGACAATTGGCCTCTTGCAGTGCAGCATGGGCCGCCTTATGTCTCGCCGCGTGCCATCCACCCAGGTATTTGCCCGCAAAAGACAATGGAGAACCCGCAAGATGAAGTCCCTGGAACTGCTCGTTGAAAAGATCATCCTTTCCAGCCGCTGGATCCTCGTCGTCTTCTATCTCGGCCTTGTTGCAGCGCTTGCCGTCTATGCGGTGTCCTTCGGCTACAAGTTCCTGAAGGTCGCGGGCAATGTCTTCGAATATGGCGAAGCGGAGATGATCCTTGCCATGCTCGGCCTGATCGACGCGGCTCTGGTTGCCAGCCTGATCGTGATGGTGATGATTTCCGGTTACGAGAACTTCGTCAGCCGTTTTGACGAGACCGATGCGGAAGTCTCCTTCCTCGGCAAGCTCGATGCCGGCAGCCTCAAGATCAAGGTCGCATCCTCCATCGTCGCCATCTCCTCGATCCACCTGCTGCAGGTCTTTCTCAACGCCAATCAGTTCACCGACGCCAAGATCATGTGGCTGACGCTGATGCATCTGGCCTTCGTCGTTTCCGCCGTCATGCTCGGCTTCCTCGAGAAGCTGATGTCCAAGGGCAAATACGAAGACAAGGGCCTGTAAGCGCGAACCCGCGGCGACTGCCTAAGCTGGCCTAACCTCCCTGTGCTGCAGCCGTGACGGTCGATACCGCCTCGCCAGCCGGCTCGATCGTGGCGGACGCAGGCGCTGCCTCTGGCGCCGTGGGAGGGGGCGGCGGCGGTCCCCGGCGATGACAGCGGACATCGATCCCGTCCTTTTCCGTACAAAGCAACATTCCCGGCGTCTCGTAAGATGCCAGCATGTCCGTGAGCAGCCCGATCTTGAGCGCCTCGACCACGGACAGGATGCGCAGGTTCTTGGGATCGGCGCTGCTGACGAAATCCATGATGCCGAGATCGACGCCCATCTCGGTGAAATAGGCGTTGAGCTTAGCCCTCGCCTTCTTGGAAAGCTTCGTGCTTTCTCCTTCGTTCCGGAGCCTGCGCTTCACCTCCTTGCGGGAAACCTCCTTCTTCTTGCCGTTCACCATCTCGTACTGGATCTCGTACGTCACCATAACGCTCCGCTGGATCGTCGTGATCTGATGAACGCCCAGTGTCGCCCATTGCGAAGCGGAACGCACCGTCCCGCCGGCCATCATGAAAGGACAGGCCGAAACGCAATAGGCGCCCCATGAAAAGGCCTGCCCCTCCGACGCGCCCTTTTTGGCGATACCGGCCTTGCATCTGGGTTCAGCAGTCAGACAGTCCTTGAGCCGCGTGGCTCCCACAGAGGTTTCCAGGCCCGCCTTGCGGATCATCCGCCCCATCTGCAGCGATGCGTCGACATCGCCGCCCTGCGAAAGCAGCACCACCGGCGGCTTCTTCTTGCCCAGCGTCTTCAGCATCTTCTTCAATCGCGCAGGCGTATCGGAGGTGATGCGTCCCTCCGCGGAGATCCACTCCGTACAGTTTTCCTGACAACCGGAGCTGCGCACCAGGATGAAGCTCATCGGCGGATCGTTGTCCTTCGGCTTCACCTTGCTTCCAGCGGGCCATGCGGCAACGCCTGAGGCAAGAAATGCGAGAAGAACAAGCAATATAAGGGAGAGGATCTTGCGGAGAAAAGCGATGCGCACGTGCCGAACGCCCTGATTGCGGATAGGGCACACTAGCGCAATTCCAGCAAAAGTGGGAACCGGTTTTGCGTCAGGAATTGCGTCAAAACAAAAGGATAGAGCGTTGGAGGCGATCCCGTTTTCGCCGGAAATGCTTGTCTTATGACTTTTGCTGTCGAAGGAGCGAATATGAACCGCTGCGAGAGGGTTGCCGCCCTCTCACAGCGGCGAGGGTAGGATCGTTGAATTGCTGACCGTTTGACGGGTCGAGCTAGAGTGTGATCGCCCTCGTCTTTCTCTTTGGTCCTGAACGGATACCCGGAGTTTGGCTTCGGATGACAAGCAGAGGACAAGCGAAAGATGACGAAGGATACCATCGGTGTCGATATCTCGAAAGACCACCTCGACGCGCACCGGATGAGCGACGGCGCAGCCCGCCGTTTTGCCAACGACACTGCCGGTCACAGCTCTTTCATCGACTGGCTCGGTCAAGCCGGGCCCGCCCATGACATTCGTGTCGTCTACGAACCGACAGGTCCCTATCACCGGGCGTTCGAGCGCCAGGTCGACAGGGCGGGCGCTGCACTGGTCAAAGTCAATCCGCGGCAAGGACGGCGTTTTGCGGAAGCCACAGGCAAGTTGGCCAAGACGGACCGGACAGATGCCGCCATGCTCGCACGCATGGGAGCAATCCTGGAACTCGAAGCACGGCCGGTACGAGGCCCGCTCCTCAACGATCTCAAGGATTTGCATATGGCCCGAGAAGCGCTGGTCAAGAACCGCACTGCCGCCAGGAACAGGGCAAAGAACCTGACCTTGGCTATTCTCAAGCGTCACAACGCTGAGCAACTCAGGCAGATCGAGCGTCAGATGATCGCGGTCGAAAAGGAGATCATGCTGATCATCAAGCATGATCCAGACCTCGTAGGTCGTTTCGACATCCTTGTCTCTATCCCGGGCGTGTCTGCCGTCACCGCCTTCGCGCTCCTGATCGACATGCCCGAACTCGGCACACTCGAGCACGGGCAAGTAGCCTCGCTGGCAGGTCTCGCACCCGTCGCAAGGCAATCTGGGACATGGACAGGCCGTGCCTTCATCCGAGGCGGCCGGGCCAATGTCCGCCACGCGCTATACATGCCGGCACTCGTCGCCATGCGCTTCAATCCCGATCTCAAGACAAAATACGACCAGCTCAAAGCTGCAGGAAAAGCACCAAAGGTTGCCATCACCGCGATCATGCGAAAACTCATCGTCCTCGCCAATGCACTGCTCAAGCACGGCAGAAAATGGCTGCCATCTCTGGCTTGACCAACACGGATACTCTAGCGCATCGGCTCGAAAATCAAAATCGATTTTCGGAAAGTTGGATGCGTCACCTCAAGACGCCAGAGCGTCCTTTGCACGTCCCGATGAACGCAGGCTCTCTGACTACTGAAAAATCAGACGGCAAGCGGCATTCCCATGCCACCTGCCGCCCGCTTATATTGGTCGATCAGCCCTCACCGATGGCGATCAGGCTGGCATTGCCTCCGGCTGCGGCCGTGTTGACGGAGACCACCTGTTCCAGCGCGAAGCGCATCAGATAGGCGGGGCCGCCAGCCTTGAAACCGGTGCCCGAGAGGCCGGAACCGCCGAATGGCTGGGTGCCGACGACCGCGCCGATCATGTTGCGGTTGATGTAGACATTGCCCGTGTCGAGCGCCTCGGTCACGGTGCGGATCGTCGCCTCGATGCGGCTGTGCACGCCGAGCGTCAAGCCGTAACCGGTCGAAGCGACAGCATCGATCACCTTCGGCAGGTCCTTGGCCTTCCACCGCACCACATGCAGCACAGGCCCGAAGACTTCCCTGGTCAAAGCCTCGGGCTTGTCAAGCTCGATGATCTGCGGGGCAAAGAAGTTGCCGGAATTCGGCACCGGACCGGAGTAGCGGACCTTTTGCGTCTTGCGCATATCGTCGACATGGCCCTTCAGCATCGCCGTCTGCTTCTCGTCGATGATCGGGCCGACATCCGTGGTCGTCAGCGCCGGATCTCCGAGATTGAGTTCGCGTGCGGCGCCCTCGATCATCTCCAGCATGCCGTCGGCGATATCCTCCTGGAGATAGAGGATGCGAAGCGCCGAGCAGCGCTGGCCGGCAGAGCGAAACGCCGACATCACCACGTCATCGGCCACCTGTTCGGCGAGCGCCGTGGCATCCACGATCATGGCATTGATACCACCGGTTTCGGCGATCAGCGGTACGATCGGGCCGTTCTTGGCGGCAAGCGTCCGGTTGATGGCCTGCGCCGTTCCGGTCGAGCCGGTGAATGCAAGGCCGGCAAGCTGCGGATGCGCGGAAATCGCCGCACCGACATCGGGGCCACCGGGCAGGAACATCAGCACATCGGCCGGAACGCCGGCCTTGTGGAAGAGCTTCACGGCCTCGAAGGCGATGAGCGGCGTCTGCGGCGCGGGCTTGGCGACGACGGCGTTGCCGGCGACGAGAGCTGCCGCGATCTGGCCGAGGAAGATCGCCAGCGGGAAGTTCCACGGCGAAATGCAGGCGAAGACGCCGCGACCGCGCCAGAGCACCCGGTTGCTCTCCCCCGTCGGGCCGGGCATCGCTTCCGGTTCGGCAAACAGCTTGCGGGCCTGCTCGGCATAGTAGCGGCAGAAATCGACCGCCTCGCGGATTTCGGCAATGCCGTCATCCAGCGTCTTGCCGGCTTCTGCGGCCAGAAGCACCAGCAGGCGGTCCCGGTTCTGTTCTAGAAGGTCGCCCATATTGTCGAGGCAGGCCGCACGCGCTTCCGCCGGCTGTCTGGACCACGAGGCGAAACCCTTGCGGCCCGCGGCAAAGGCGCGATCGACATCGGCAACGGCCGCGTTACGCACGGTACCGACCTTGCGGCTACGGTCCGACGGGGAAAGAACGTTGATGACTTCGGTCTGGCCGGTCGCACCGGGCACCAGCGGAGTGGCATCGACGGTCTTGTGTTCGGCAGCAAGCCGCGCCATCAGCGCCGCAAGGCTCTCGCGGTGACCGAACTCGAAGCCGGCGCTGTTGCGGCGCTTGCCGTAGAGTTCCTTCGGCAGCGGAATCTGGCTGTGTCGGGCGCTGACGCCCTGATCGAGCCCAAGCCGCTGTGCCGGCCGCTCAAGCAGCTTGGCGATCGGCACGTTCTTGTCACCGGCAACCGCCACGAAGGACGAGTTGGCGCCGTTTTCCAGCAGGCGACGCACCAGATAGGCCAGAAGATCGCGATAACCGCCGACCGGCGCATAGATGCGGCAGGCGATACGTTCGTTGCTGGACAGCAGGCTATCGTAAAGAGCTTCCCCCATGCCGTGCAGGCGCTGGAACTCGAAGCCGCTGCGGTCCGCGCCGGCAAGTTCGAGAATGGAGGAAACCGTCAGCGCATTGTGCGTTGCGAACTGCGGGAATATCCGCGCTCGCTTGTCGAGCAGCTTGGAAGCGCAGTTGAGATAGGAAAGATCCGTCGCCGGCTTGCGGGTCCAGACCGGATAATCGTCGAGACCGCGTTCCTGCGCCCGCTTCACCTCGGTATCCCAGTAGGCGCCCTTGACGAGACGCACCATCATCCGCCGGTTATAGGTCTGGCAGAGGCTGTCGATGTAGTCGATCACCTGCGGCGCGCGCTTCTGGTAGGCCTGGATGGCAAGGCCGAAGCCATCCCAGCCGGCAAGCGAGGGATCGGAAAAGACGGCAGCGATCACATCGAGCGAAAGCTCCAGCCGGTCGGCCTCTTCCGCATCGACGGTGAAATTGAGCTGATGGGCCTTGGCCATCTGCGCAAGCTTCAGGAGATCAGGCACCAGTTCGCGCATCACCCGGTCATGATGGGTGGCGAGATAGCGCGGATGCAGCGCCGAGAGCTTCACCGAAATACCCATGCGATCCGGCAACTGCTTGTTCTTGCCGTGCTTGGCCATGAAGGCGCCGATCGACTGGATCGAATCCGCATAGGACTTGAAATAGCGCTTGGCGTCCTCGGCTGTGCGAGCTCCCTCGCCCAGCATGTCGAAGGAATGGCGATAGCCCTTCTCCTCGCTCTTGGCGGCGCGGCCCAGCGCATCCTTCATCGTCTCGCCGAGAACGAAGTGGTGGCCGAGGAAGCGCATCGCCTGCTTGGTGGCGCTGCGGACGGTCGGAAGACCCAGCCGCTTGACAAGGCCGCGAACGACGCCTTCCGGCGTTTCGCCAGGACGGATGACGCGGGCCGAAAGCCCGAGCGCCCAGGCGGAAGCGGAGACGAACCAGCTCTCGCCATGCGCCTCATGCTCGCTCCAGCCGCCTTCCTTCAGCTTGTCCTCGATCAGCCGGTCCTGGGTCAGTGCATCGGGCACGCGCAGCAGCGCCTCGGCAAGCACCATCAGCGCCAGACCTTCGCGCGTGGAAAGACCGTATTCCCGCAGGAAATCCTCCACGCCACCGATCGAACCGGAATTGCCGCGGATCGCTTCGATGAAGCGGGTAGCGCGGCGGTCGATCGAGGCATTCTGGCTGTCGGACAGCGAGAGACGTGCGGCAAAAGCCTTTACGAGGCTGTCGTCGTCGCCGGCAAAAGGCGCATTGAATTGCGGAAAATCTGGCGTGGCATTCTTGAGCATCGTCACCTCCGTGTTATCGGCAACCTACAGAGAGAGTAATAGCATTTCTCGCTGATTTTTGGCATAAACTCCGTGCATATCCCTAGACAATGCAGAAAGTATAGAGATAAATGAAAGAGCTGGACCGCCTCGACCGCAAGATCCTCCGCACGCTACAGAAGGAAGGGCGGCTGACCAACATCGAACTCGCCGAACGCGTCCATCTTTCACCGACCGCAACGGGCGAGCGTGTCAGGCGCCTGACACGGGACGGCTTCATTACCGGCTACATGGCGGTGCTCTCGCCACAGAAGCTCGGACGCGGTCTGCTCGTCTTCATCGAGGTCAAGCTGGACCGCACCACGCCCGATATCTTCGACGCCTTCGCCGCCGCCGTCAAACGCTCCGACGACGTCATGGAATGCCATATGGTGGCGGGTGGCTTCGATTATCTGGTGAAGGCGCGCGTGGCCGGCATGGAGGCCTACCGGCAGTTTCTCTCGGAAGTCATCCTGCCACTCCCGGGCGTGCGGGAAACGCACACATATGCTGTCATGGAAGAGGTGAAATCAGGCTCGTCCCTACCAATTTAAGTTTACAGCAACGCTCTGATTTTGCCCAAGAAATTAACAATTCACCAAGGCTGCTTGAAATTTGATCGACAGCACGCGAAAAAACGCTGGCTTTTCGTCACAACTGATATATTTGTTAACGTTAACATACTTGTGTTTGTCAACTTTCGATAGTCTCCATGATGATCGCGGAACGTCAGTCTCTCCTGAGCGACGAAATTTCGAACAGCCGGACGCGCCCTGATTTCATGCGCGGCATGGTGCGCGTTGTACGGGAGTTCGGCCTCGATCACGTAACGATTATGTCAGCCCCCGGGCCGAATGACATGCTTCTGGCTCCCTTCGTGCTGGAAAGCACTCTGCCCGCTCAGTTCGCCCGCGAATTCGACAGGAATTTCTTTCTCCGCTCCTGCCCCATCCTTCCGCGCCTCAACCAGTCCATCCTGCCCCAGACATGGCACCTGAAAGACGGCGAATGTTCGAATGGCCGCAGCTTTCCGCCCGCGATGTGCGAATTGATGGAGCGCTACGGACTGATGATGGGGATGATCTTCCCGGTAACGTCAGTGGACGGCAACCGTTTCCTCCTGCGCTATGACGGCGACCGCCCCCGCCTGTCGCAGGTGGAACTGAACGAACTCAACATGATCAGCCTGCATGCCTTCGACGTCTTCGACCGCATGCGCCGCGCCGACGTGGTCAATCCCAATGTCCTCTCCGCCCGCGAACTGGAAGTGCTGCGCTGGACCGCGCAGGGCAAGACTTCCATCGAAATCGGCCAGATTCTTTCCCTTTCGGACCACACCGTCAACGCCTACATGACGAATGCCATCAAAAAGCTTGATTGCGTGAACAGGACCCAGTTGGTGGCCAAGGCCATACGTTTAAAGCTCATCAACTAGCTGCTGATTCGTCCCGCTCCAGCCGTGGCCAGCAGGGGGGACAGTCCATCGTGCCGCTTCGTTTCGACCAGTTTCAGCAACGGGATTTCCAGGATTGCGCCAGCGTGGGGCTGGATGAGCACGAAGTCGTGGACCTCATGCAGGAATTTCACCTGTTCGGTTTCTGGCGCATCGACCTCGACACCGGCCTGTTCTACGCGACACCTGACGTCTTCCGCATCTACGGCCTGAAGACGACCGACAGCAAGATGAGCCTCGTCGAGTTCGGTGCCCGCGTTCATCCCGACGATCTGCCCATGGTAATGGAAAGCTTCGAGCGGACCTGTCAGCACAAGCAGAGCTACCACAACATCTATCAGGCGCTCGGCGAGGACGACCACTACAAGTATGTGCGCACCGTCGGACGCTTTCGGAAAAAGCCCGGCACGTCGGGGGAAATCATCGGCGTCACCTATGAATTCTTCGAGCGCCTGCGGACTGTCGCCTTCTCCGATGGCCCGGAAGTCTGATTGAACGGACACCCTGATTGAAAAAAGGCCGGTCGGCACCCTTGCCGCCCGGCCTTCTGTTTTATTTCCGCCCCGTCAGCGCTCGAGAACGGCGCGCAGTTCCACCATGTTCGAGCGGACGCGCAGGATGTAGAAGCCCATCGTCGAGAGATGGTTGGGCATGATCCAGCCGTCCTCGGCACCGTTGGAGATGATCGCCGGCTGGATCCGGAGCGCGGCTTCGAGCTGCTTTTCCATTTCCGTCCAGATGGCTGTCAGGTTGCGCTCGCGGATCACATCCATGAAGTCGGCACGGGTCGCGCGCAGCAGTGCATACTGTGCGTAAAGCTGGCCGTAGGCGAACCAGAAGCGATCGTCGGCACGCGTATCGAACCAGCCCGCATGATATTCCTCCGAACGGCGGCGCAGGATGTCGGACGTGTTGCCGAGATCGCTCGCCATGCGGTCGAGCACCTGGGTCAGGTTGTCCGCGCGGGCGTCGAAGACGGCCTTGCAGGTCTCCAGATCGGAATTGAACTTGCGCCAGCTGTTGACGGCCGACCGGTAATAGGCCGGCGTCGGCGTCTTGAAGCCGAAGGGATTGGTGCCGAAGTACCACGTGCCCTCGTCGAACTGGATGTTGCCGCGCGCGTCTTGCAGGTCGTTATTGATACCGGAAGTGCCGCGCACACGGCCGAGATTGTCCGCAAGTTCGATCGCGACGCGACGAACCACCTGGTTCACGCCGCGCTGGAATGATGCCTTGTTGTCGAAGAAGGGCGTGTGATCCCAGTCCATGCCAAAGAAGCCGAGCTTGTAGAGCAGCGTCGACGAGATCCAGATATTCTGGTTGACGTTGAAGTCGGTAAGATCGGCGGCAATCGTTACGATCGCCGAATTCTGGCAGGTATTGGGCTTGTCGGGAACCGCGACACCAGCGGCAATGGTTCGCTGGCTGAAGTCATAGCCATTGACCATTTCCGGATTGAAATTGTGCCAGGCCTGGGTCCGCCAGACGAACTGGCCGTAGAACACGAGCGCAATGACGATGAACAACAGGATCGGCCCCTTGATCATCCAGTTGCGGCGCTGGTACCAGCCGTGCGCGGCCATGAAAGGCCAGAACAGCCCGGCGAATACCAGCCCGATGCCGCGACCTATGGCGGCAAGGATGCGCCGGAAAAACGCGATGACCGGATCAAGCATTGTCGTCGTCTCCTATGCCGTAAAGGCGTTTGCGGAAGGCAGCTTTGTCCTGCAGATAGGTTTGCGTAAGTCGCGTTACAACGAATTCGCGAAATACGTCGCTATATCCTTCATAAGCTTCATAAAAGCCCTGTTTGTCGAAAATGAACCGCGACACGAAGTCCGAGGGCACCATTTGCGAGATCAGCCGGTTGGTCAACCACTGGTCGGGATGGTCAGGGCGGGCGCGGATCAGCAGGAAGCGACGCTCGGGCGCCACATCGGCAATCTTGATGCTGCCGGTCGCCGCAATCTGCCGCAGCATTTCCTGAAGGAACGGATAGGTCCCGTCACGCGCGACGAGTTCCGCGTTGCGGTGGAGGAAGGTCTGCAGCCACACCGCATCGATGCGGGAGAAATCAAGCGCCGGATCGGACTGATAGGCGAGCGCCAGCGCCGCCATTTCGGCACGATGGGCAAGGAGACCGGAGGCATCCACCCAGCTTGCCCGCGGCAGTTCGATCCGCCCGGTCTTCGCCAGGAAATCGAAGATCGTCGCGGGGTCCTTGCTGGAAATATAGCTGACCTGCCACGGACGCGACCGACGAAAACCCGGAGCTGACGGATCGCAGATGACGGTGGTGATCTTGTCGTCGACGAAAACATAGACGCCGCCGAAATGATTGGCCCAGAAGGCATCGTGCCGGAAGACCAGCTTGTCGGGCACCAGGATGTTCTGACGGATATCGCCCGTCAGCTTCGCAAGCTCCACCATGCGGTTCAGCATCGCATCGTCGCGCCATGCCTCGGGATCGGTCTGCAGCCGGTCGGCGAGCTGCCGCAGTTCGCCCGCCTTGCCGAGCAGATCCTCGGCGGAAAGCACCCGGAATTGCACCTCGTTGATCGAAAGGAGATCTTCAAGGCTCTCGACGGAGGAAACGGAATCCTCGATCTCGCCGTAGAGCGCATCCTTGATGGTGATCGCGTTGATCGCGCGCGCGTTTGCCCGGTAAAATTCATGCATCAGGCCGGCGGTATTGGAAAAGCTCGTATGGACGACCGGCAGGTTCTCCTGATCCGGTGTCATCACGACAAAACGACGGTTGACCCGGTTGGGATCGAGATAATCCCTGTCTCCTAGCTCCGCCGCGATCTGCGGCGAAAAGCCGGTCATGTCGATATCGAATTCGGCAAGCGCCGTGGGCCTCAAACCAAAGCCCGAAAGCGCCTTGTTGTAACGCTCGATCAGATGCGGCTCTTGGATGGTCAGCAGCCTGCCATAGATGAGTTCGGCTTCGAGAAGACGGTTCACGGCTGCCATTTCCCTTCCCGCTTCATCGTCTCGATCTCGCTGACCGCCCTTTCGCGCAGGCGTTCGCGGCGCACGA
Organism: Rhizobium sp. ACO-34A; assembly: GCA_002600635.1. Classification (NCBI taxonomy): domain Bacteria; kingdom Pseudomonadati; phylum Pseudomonadota; class Alphaproteobacteria; order Hyphomicrobiales; family Rhizobiaceae; genus Rhizobium; species Rhizobium sp. ACO-34A. The sequence goes on from CP021371.1 coordinate 3,133,524, forward strand.
TGTCGGCGACCGCCGCGTCATCGGACTTGTCGGCATAGCGGAATTCGCTGTCGGCGTAGCGGTTGATCTCCTGAAGGATCATCTCCATCGTCACGGGGCCGCGAAGCTCCGCGATCATCGCTTTCTTCTCGTCGTAGCTGCGATGCATGAAGGCTTCGGGTGCTGCAAACCACTCGTCCGGCAGCTCCACATCCATCACCCGCATCTTGATCGCGTCGGTGATGTTCTTGATCGCACGGCCGGTGAAGCGCGGCTCGGCCAGCTTGATCTCGTGAAGGTAGGCGCCGATATCGGCCAGCGTCTCGATCCTGCCGTGGCTCTTCTCGAACCGCTGCCAGACAGCCACCAGCCCATCTTCTTCCGGACGGTTATGCTTGTCATAGGAGACGGACACCGCCCGCTTGATTTCCTGATTGGCGAACAACTGGTGCTCGCCTAGCGGGATCGAATGGTTCTTGCCGATCAAAAGCGCGAAGATATCGATGTAATCGGCCTCGCTCTGCGGCCCATCGACAAGCCAGCGCGCGCCGGCCCGCTGACGCAGGGCGTCGTCGACATTCTCAGGATAATTGGAAAACATACCGAAGCAGCAATTGCCGCGCACCACGGTCGAGGCGCCGGCAAAGCTCTCCATCAGCACCGCCGTCACTTCATGCTGACCGGCCGACGCCCGGTCGTCGGAACGCTTCGCCGCCACCTGATCGACATCGTCGATGGTGCCGAATCCGATGACGCGGGGATTGGTGACGTTGTCGATGAAGGCCTTGCAGTTCTGGCCCGACTTGCCCTGATAGGACGAAATCTGGTCGACGCCGAAATTCTCGTAATGGAAGGCGTAGCCTGCCACCTGGCAGTAATCGTTCAGAAGCCCCGCCAGCATCTGGATCAGGATGGTCTTGCCGGTACCCGGCATGCCGTCGCCGATGAAGGTGAAGAGAAAGCCGCCCAGTTCGACGAACGGGTTCATCTGCCGGTCGAAGTCATAGGCCATCATCATCTTGGCAAGCTTCATCGCCTGGAACTTGGCGATGTGATTGCCGACGATTTCCTCCGGCTTCTTGAAGGTCATCGAGAGCGGCTTGCGCCGCGCACCCGGCGCGACATCGAAGCCATCCAGCGTGAAATCGTCCTGATCGATGCGGATATGGGTGTTCTCGAAGGCGGAAAGGCCCGTGAACCGCGCCTTCCGCCCGATCAGCCCATCGATGGCCGCGCGTGCAAAACCTCTGGCACGGCTGACCAGCGTCGCCTCGTCAGCCGACCCGGCAATCGCGGCGTCGAGCCCGGCGACCATGCTTTTCAGCGCATCCTGCGGCGTATCGAACAGGAAATCCGGCTCATGCGCGTCGCTGACCGGCTCACCCTCGCCCTGCAGCGTCGACAGAAGATAGGCGGCGAGCGAAAACGCCGCGACATAGGCCGATGCGGAAAGCAGCGCCTTGAACCGGCCGGCATCCTCACCCTGCAGGGGTGCGGAAAGATTGCGCAACTGCAACTGTTCGAGATCGGTCTGACGGGCGAACACATCCGCAATCGCCAAAGCCACCTGGATGCCGCGGCGAACACGATAAAGCACGGCATGCTGCTGCGGCGTCATCAGCGGATCGCCGCCACCACCGACCGACTGCACGGTCCTGGACAGTTCGATCTCCCGCGTTCGACGGACCGATCCCGTCGAAACCGTCGGCACGAAGCGCCTGTTGGTGCCGGCAAGCGGCGTGCCGCTCCCCGCTCCGTCTCCCGCATCGATGACCACGGCGCGGGTCACGAGCCCCTGCGCTACGGCCAGATGCTTGCGGATCTCGTCCTCGCGGATGGTCGTCAACCCGGCGTTCAGTCCGTTCATGATGCTAGACCTCGCTGACCACGTTGTTGCCGGAAATCACATGGACCTTGTAGTTGCCGAAGATGGCATTAGCCTCTCCCGAGGCATAAAGCGCCTGATAGGCGTCGTGCGGTACCAGCGCGTGCTTTTCGTAGGCCGAAACGCCCATGCGCGCCGCTTCGAGGTCACCCGTATCGATATGAAACTCCTGCGTCGCCGGCGTCGAGGAGAAGAAGCCGCGCTGCGCCGGGCGTTCCGCCTTGGAGAAGACTTCCTGCATCGTCCATGTCAGGAGCCAGGCGTTTTCGGGTTTGCGCACCCGTGACAGGATCTCGTTGATGCGAGCATTGTTCTCCGTGATCCCGGCCGAATAGAAGGGACCGAGCACGATGCGCCGAAGAAGCTTCGGATGCAGCGTCGGGAAATCCTTGTCCATGTTGGTGGCGATCGTCGCCGGCGTCAGCGAATAGGCACCGTTCTTGCCGGCGAAATCGTCAAACTGCGCGGCAAGTTCAGGGTTCAGCAGGCCACCGACCGGAAGCGGAATATCGACGTCGGGATTGAGCTTGCCGTCCTCTCCCACCAGCAGTTTCGCAACATTGGCGGAACTGTCCTCGATGCCGGCGATATAGATCATCGGCAGCGTGTTGGTGCCGTCGAACACAGCCCAGTTCACCACGTAATAGGGCCTATGGTTCGCCTCATTGACCGTCACCCGCACGGTTTCCGGCAGGACGTAAGGCGAGAAGATCGCGCCCCGGCCGATCTGCTCCAGGTAGAGACGTTCCGCCATCCGCGATTGCAGTGCCTCGGGAAAAGCCTTCTGCCGCAGGATGAAATCGACCATCTCGGTCCGTAGCGCCGCCGCCTCGGGTATTTCGGCAAGCCGCTTCTCCGCGCTCGTCCGGTCGTTTTCCAGCTCCAGCACGTTCTGGAAGACGGGAAAACCGCTTTCCGCCTTTGAAATGCGAAACTGCTCGGTAAAGCCGATCCGGTTTTCCCAGCAGGCGAAGGAATTCTTGAGACGGTCGACATAAGGCAGCAGCAGCGCTCCCGCCACCCCGCTGCCCGGCAGCATGAGGTCGGGATTGCGCAGATAGATCTCAAGCCCGCCAAGCGCGGCCCGGATCGACTGGAAATACTGGGCGACCGGCCCATCGACCGCATTCAGCATGGCACCGGCCCTGTTGTTCTTTTCAGTTCAAGGGCAACGGGGGGTATTTCCGACACGCTTGCGTCTCCAATGCGCCAGACATCAAAACTCGGCATTGTGCCCGGCCGATCAGGACTTCACATAGTTCGCCGCGTTGTGCTTTTCGAGCACCGCCTGGAAACGGCGGGCGAAAGCTTCGTCCGCCAGCTTCTTGCGGCGCTGGATGTCCTGCGTCGAAAGCATGTTCTTCTCATGCAGTTCGAGAAGATCGCCGATATGGCGCTGGGCGGCGGAGCCGATGCCGGCCATCGTCTCTTCCGCGGCCGTGTCGACCTGGCTGCCGAGCGTGTTGATCTTGTGGGCCACGTCCTGCTGGGCGGCGGTCTTCAACGAATCTTCCAGCGCCTTGTACAGCACGATGCGCTGCTCGGTATCGATCGTCAGCTTGTTGATCAGCGTGTTCTGCGCCGCGATCTGGTTGTTGAGCGAATCGACGAAGGTCTGGAACATCGAGGTGTAGCGCTCGAGCGTCTGGCTTTCCGCCAGCAACTCCTGCTCCTTTGCCTGCATCTGGTTGTATTCGGTCGCAAGCTTCGAGCGTTCGCCTTCCAGCTCGGTACGGGCCGACTGGTCCGTCGAGGCGGCGATCCTGTTCTCGATGTCGAGCAGCATCGGGTTGAGCTCCTCGATCCGCTTCTGAGTCGCTTCAAGGCTGGCAATCGTGCCCTTGCGGCGCTCGATCACCTGGATCAGGCTCGCCTCGGAACTCTTGTAGCGCTGGTCGAGCACGCCGCGCTGGTCCTTCAGGATACCGACGATGCTGTCGGACTTGGAAAGCAGTTCCTGCAGGTTTCCGGCCAGCGACATGTTGCGGACACGCTCGGTGCGCATGCGCTGCGCGCTCTGCTTGGAGAAGATGCCAATGAACTTTTCGTAGCCGGTATAGCTCTTCATGCTCTCGAATTCCGAGCCGAAGACATTGGTCGCATCTTCCAGCCCGATGATCAGGTCGGCGATATTCGCCTCCATCACCTTCTGTTGGTTGATGACATCCTGGATACGCGCGTTCTCGATATCGAAATTGACGTCGCCGAGCTTGGTTTCGGCCTTGGCGAACTGGTCGAGAATGACGCCGGACTGCTCCAGCTTGCCTTTCATATCGTTGACGATGCCGCGGGTCTTTTCGATTTCAGCGTCGAAGGACTGTAGCGAGGCCATGCTGGTTCATCTCCCGAAATGAATAAATGGGCGGAAAAACTACCGCTTTCTATCTGACGAACTTATCTTATTTCTTTCATTTGAAAACCCGATAACAGCAAAAGCCGGGCAGTTGCCGCCCGGCTTTCCAGGAAAAAACAAGACCTGGGAGATCAGAGGCCGAGAGCGGTGATTTCCGCGTCCAGCCGCTCGCGTGCCTTCTTCGGCAGCTTTCCGGTCTTGACCGCATCCAGATTGGCGGGAGCGCCATCGCCGACGATGACCAGCGCCACCATGCCCATGCCGAGATGCGGCGTGCACTTCACGACGTAAGCGCCTTCCTTGTCGACCGTGACCTTGAAGGCCTCGTTCATCTTGCCCTTGGCCAGTTCTACGCCTTCCGGAACCATGTCCTTCATGTAGGCGGCGTCATGACCCTTGTCGGTCGGAACGAAGGTGATGGTATCGCCGACGGCTGCCTTCACGGTAGCCGGTTCGAACACCATCGCATCGCCGTTGGAGCCCTTGTTCAGCATCTTCACTTCGATGTCGGCGGCAAGGGCCGGAAAGGCGAAGAGACCGGCAACCGCCGCGGCGCCGACGAAACGAATGATCCTGTTCTGCATGTGTCACTCCTGAGCAAAGAAACCGCACCTCGCGGGTTATCCGGATGCGTTTCTAGAGGAGCGAACAGCGACCATCCTTGACTAGAATCAAATGCGGCAAGCCGACGCAGCCGGCCGGGACTGCCGGCCGGATGCGGCTTTCGTCGATTTCGGTTGCAGCTTCAGTTTCCGCCGGCTGCCGGATCCTTGAGATAGGCGATCAAGTTGGCGATATCGTCAGGCTTCTTCAGGCCGGCAAAGGCCATCTTGGTGCCCGGCACCAGATCCTTCGGCTTCGGCAGATAGGCCGCGAGCTCCTCCTCGCTCCATACCTTGCCCTGGCCGAACGTGGTCATGGCCGGAGAATACTTGTAGTCGGCGACGCTCGCCACCGGACGGCCGATGATACCCATCAGCGTCGGGCCGACCTTGTTCTTCGCCTCGGTCGCCGTGTGACAGGCCATGCATTGCTTGAAGACTTTTGCGCCGACGACCGGATCGCCGTCGGCAAAGGCCAGACCCGCGGGAAGAACCATGGCCGCGGCCATGATCAGACAGTGAAGTTTCATGGTGTCTCCTCTCTTGAAAAAACGGCGCCCGGCACCGGTGGCGTGAGCCGATTGCGAGCCTATCCCCATCCGGGAACATTGGCCACAGGACGCTTTGATGCAGCCCTCCCAACCCTTGAAAACGCCCTGGAAAAAGGATCGTTCCGGCTTACGGACAAGGGATTTCCGATGGCCTGTCGTAAAAAAATCGCTGCGTCGCAAACAGGGTGTGCGATCCGCCGCAAATGCACCGGGTGCGCTTGCTTTTGTGGGGTATTGAATGTTGACTTGGGAACATCAAAAACACTGGGAGTCAAAAATGACGAAATTCCATTCCTACCGGCTGGCGCTTGCGGCTGCCGTATCCGTTTTTGCCATGGGCCTTACACCGGCCATGGCGGCAGAAGCCGAAAGCTGTAAGGCCGTGCGTTTCTCCGACGTCGGCTGGACCGACATCACCGCAACCACGGCAACGGCTACCGTTGTCCTCAAGGCTCTCGGTTACGAGCCGACCACCACGGTCCTGTCCGTTCCAGTGACCTACCAATCCCTGAAGAACAAGGACATCGACGTCTTCCTCGGCAACTGGATGCCGACCCAGGAGAACGACGTTCGCCCCTTCCTCGACGACAAGTCGGTCGAATCCTTCGGCCCGAACCTCGAGGGCGCGAAGTACACGCTCGCCACCAATGCCAAGGGCGCTGAACTCGGCATCAAGGACTTCAAGGACATCGCCGCCCACAAGGACGAGCTGGAAGGCAAGATCTACGGCATCGAGCCGGGCAATGACGGCAACCGCCTGATCCTCGACATGATCGAGAAGGACACCTTCGGCCTCAAGGGCTTCGAAGTCGTCGAATCCTCCGAACAGGGCATGCTGGCGCAGGTCGCCCGCGCCGAAAAGGACGGCACTCCGGTCATCTTCCTCGGCTGGGAACCGCACCCGATGAACGCCAACTACAAGATGAGCTACCTGACCGGCGGCGACGACATCTTCGGGCCCAACTTCGGCGGCGCCACCGTCTTCACCAACATTCGCGCCGGCTACACGACCGACTGTGCGAACGTCGGCAAGTTCATCACCAACCTGAAGTTCTCGCTTCCCATGGAAAACGAAATCATGGGCAAGATCCTGAACGACGGCAAGGATCCGGAAGTGGCGGCAACCGAATGGCTGAAGGCTAACGGCTCTGCCGTCGAGCCCTGGCTTGCCGGCGTCACGACCTTCGACGGCGGCGATGCCGCCGCTGCGGTCAAGAGCGCCCTCGGCCTCTGATATCCGAATGCACCGTGGTGGCGTATACTCATCACCACGGTGCGTTTTGACAGTCGCATCTCCCGAAACTTGAGACGGATGGCAACGACGTGATCTCGTTACCCGATTGGCTCGCCGATTCCAGCAGCAACCTTTATCTCGGAGCCTACTTGCTTATTGAACAAGTCAAGCGGCTGGTACCCGATTGGCTCGCGGATTCCAGCGGCAAACTGAACATCGGCCCATGGGCCAAAACCGGCGTCGACTGGCTGACGAACAATGGCGAGTGGTTTTTCGACCTTCTCTCCTATTCGCTGGATCGCGTCATCAAGGCGCTTCTCTACGTGCTGCAGGCACCGCCGCCGATTGCCGTCATCATCGCGATCGCCGCCCTTGCCTACTGGCTGCGCCGGTCCATCGCGATCACCCTCTTCACCTTCGTCGGCCTGCTGCTCATCATGAACCAGGGCTATTTCAAGGAAACCATGGAGACGCTGGCGCTGGTTCTTGCCGCGACGGCTGTCAGCATGCTGCTTGGAATACCGCTTGGCATCGCCGCCGCCCGCCGCGCATGGGTCTATGCCGGCATGCGCCCGGTGCTCGACCTGATGCAGACCATCCCGACCTTCGTTTACCTGATCCCGGCGCTGATCCTCTTCGGCCTCGGCATGGTGCCGGGCCTGATCGCTACGGTCATCTTCGCTATCCCCGCCCCGATCCGCCTGACACGCCTTGGTATCATCTCGACACCACCGGCGCTCGTCGAAGCCGCGATCGCCTTCGGCGCGACCCCGACGCAGGTACTGCGCAAGGTGGAACTGCCCTTCGCCATGCCGCAGATCATGGCTGGCCTCACCCAGACCATCATGCTGTCGCTGTCGATGGTGGTCATCGCCGCCCTCGTCGGTGCAAGCGGTCTCGGCGTGCCGGTGGTTCGCGCCCTCAACACGGTGAACATCGCCAAGGGCTTCGAAGCCGGTCTCTGTATCGTCATCCTCGCGATCATCCTCGATCGCATGTTCCGCAGCTCCGAATCGGGAGACGACGCATGACCGACGCCGTCATTTTTGGAAACGTCGACATCGTCTTCGGCGACAATCCCGAGAAGGCGCTTGCCCTTGTCGACAAGGGCAAGACCCGCGACGAGATCGGCGCCGAGACTGGCCTCGTGCTCGGCGTCGCCGGTGCGTCGCTGGCCGTCAAGGAAGGCGAAATCCTCGTGCTGATGGGCCTTTCCGGCTCCGGCAAGTCGACGCTGCTGCGCGCCGTCAACGGCCTGGCGCCTGTGGTGCGCGGCAATGTCAGCGTCAGGACAGCCAACGGCAACGTCGATCCCTATCGCGCAAGCCCCAAGGCCCTGCGCGACCTGCGCATGCACACGGTCTCCATGGTATTCCAGCAGTTCGGCCTGCTGCCATGGCGCACGGTTGCCGAAAACGTCGGCTTCGGCCTCGAGCTTGCCGGCGTGCCGGAAGCAGAGCGGGCCAAGACGGTGGCCGAGCAGCTCGCGCTGGTGAACCTCACCAAATGGGCGGACCGCAAGGTCAACGAACTCTCCGGCGGCATGCAGCAGCGCGTCGGCCTCGCCCGCGCCTTTGCCACCGGCGCGCCCATCCTGCTGATGGACGAACCCTTCTCCGCGCTCGACCCGCTGATTCGTACGCGTCTGCAGGACGAGCTTCTGGAATTCCAGTCGCGGCTCAAGAAGACGATCCTGTTCGTCAGCCACGACCTGGACGAAGCTTTCCGCATCGGAAACCGCATCGCCATCATGGAAGGCGGCCGTATCATCCAGTGCGGAACTCCGCAGGAAATCGTACAAAATCCGGCGGACCAATACGTCACGGATTTCGTCCAGAACATGAACCCGATCAACATGTTGACAGCCAAGGACATCATGGCCGCAGGGCTGGACGCCCCCACAAGCCAGGGCACTGTCGCCGGCACCGCGAAGCCGGAAACTCCGCTGGTCGAGATCCTCGACGCGCTTTCCCGTCATCCCGGAACCATCGGCGTTGTTGACAATGGAGCCGTCATCGGCACCATCTCCTCCCAGGATGTTGTCAACGGTCTGACTCGGCACCGCCGAAGGAACTGATCGGGGTCAAGGGGTGCAATGCGCCCGGGGGAATGAGAATACATGTCGGACAAACCATCAGTCATTCGCGAAACGGATGACGAGGCGCGCGGCCTTGCGCGCCGCCTTCTGCGTTCGGCGCGCTATGTCGCGCTTTCCGTTATCGATCCGGACAACGGCTTCCCCTCGGTAAGCCGGGTTCTGCTCGGGACAGACATCGATGGCTCTGCCATCATCCTGGTTTCAGGCCTTTCCGCTCACACCAAGGCCCTGCTCGCCGATAACCGGGTTTCCCTGTTGGCCGGAGAGCCCGGCAAGGGCGACCCGCTTGCCTATGCCCGGCTGACCGTGCAGTGCCTCTCGGAAGCGATTGAGCATGGCAGCGCTGAGCATGCTCGCCTGCGCGCCCGTTTCATCGCGCGTCACCCGAAGGCGAAGCTTTACATCGACTTTCCCGATTTCCGTTTCTTCCGTTTAGTGCCGCAGAACGCCAGCCTCAATGGCGGCTTCGGCAAGGCCTATCTTCTGCCCGGGGAAGACTTCCTGATTCCCTCTGTAACGGGCGATGAGCTGTCGGGTCACGAGGACGTGATACTACAAGAATTAATGGTAAAGTATCCGGATTCGGCCAACGTCATCGCAACCACCCGGTGCGGACAGGAACCCGGAAAATGGGCTTTTTGTGGCGCGGATCGGGCCGGAATCGACCTAATTTGCGGCGATTTACTGGTTAGATACGAATTTGGGTATCTATTGCCGTCGATGACGGATCTGAATTCAGTCATACCTAATACAGCATACCCGGTACCTTAAATTTAGGCATATACAATTAGCCGCTTCTTGTTAGAGTTTGACCATAGCTAATTTGAAGGATTGCAAACGGTCGCCCTCTTCCCAGGGAGGGCTCCGACAAAGGAAAGTTGAAGTCATGAAAACCAAAGCTTTGTCCGAACAGTCTATTGCCGCAGCCGGTCTTCTCTCCGCGATGGCCAACCCAAAGAGACTGATGATTCTCTGCTCCCTCGTCGAAGGAGAAGTTCCGGTCGGTGTTCTCGCAACACAGGTCGGCCTGAGCCAGTCGGCTCTGTCCCAGCACCTCTCCAAGCTCCGCGCCCAGAAGCTGGTGAAGACCCGCCGCGACGCGCAGACGATCTACTATTCCAGCACCTCCGAGTCGGTCATCAAGATCCTCGAAACGCTGGAAGACATCTATTGCCAGACCAGCGCCAGCAAGACTGCCGCCTGATGACAGCGCTGCCACGCTGGCAGCAATAGTCCGCAGGTCAGCTGTCACGGCCCGACCGGCAATATATGGCAATCGACATTGCCAAACCGGATCATTCCCGACCGGCGGATCTTCGATCCGCCGGTTTCGTTTTTGTAAGCCCGCCCCAGCAACGCCCCCCCCCCGGGATATCGCAATGGATCCTGCCAACGGACGCGGGCGGCGGCCGATCAGCTTCCGAGCGTTTCCCTGTCGTCGCGGCTAAGCACGATCAGCGCCGGACGCGCCGGCAGACCGTCCTTGAAATCCGGCCAGCTGGTGCCGGCGTCGGCTATGGAGGTGGCATCCTCGTCATCGTCGAAGCGCAGTTCACCGGGATGCTGGATCGAGACGAACACCGTCTTGCCATCCGGCGTGAACGTCGGCGAACAGCATTCGGAGCCGACGGGCGCCACGTAAAACAGCTTCGGTAGCGCTCTGCCTTCGCCCTCCGTGTCCATCACGAACAGGGCGTCGGCGATGCCTGCCGGCGGCGGGCCATCGGTGGCAACCCAGAGACGGCCATCAGGATCGACCGAGAGGTTGTCCGGATCTGTAAACCAGCCGTTTTCGGAGGTCGCCGGATGGAACATCGCCCCCTCCTCGGCCACAGCCGGATTGCCGCAGAGCACGAACACATCCCAGCGGAAACTCTCCGCCGCGAAGTCCGGCTTGTCGGAACTGCCGGGCGGCACGAGCTCCAGAAGATGACCATGCGGGTTCGGCCCGCGCGGGTTGGCGAAGTTGACCTGTTCGCGCTCCTCGCCCTCGCCCGCAGGCAGGCGATCCTCATTCTCCGTCATGGCGACGTAGAGCTTGCCGGTCTTCGGATGAACGACGAAACCTTCCGGCGCATCCATCGGCGTGGCGCCGAGAAGGTCGGCCGCGCCGCGGGTGTTAAGCACGACATCGGCCTGGCTCTTGAACCCGGCCTCTGCCGTCAGCGGCCCCTCGCCGGCGACGAGCGGCAGCCACTGCATCGTGCCGTCGCTGGAAAACTTGGCGACCGAGAGCGTGCCGTTATCCAGCAGATCGCGGTTGGCGGCGCGGTCGTTCGGGTTCCAGGGATCGCGGCTGACGAAGCGATAGAGATATTCGAAGTCGTCGTCATCGCCCATGAACACCACGACGCGGCCATCGGGGGCCACCGCACACTGCGCGCCCTCATGGGTGAAGCGGCCAAGCGCCGTACGCTTGACCGGCTTTGCGGTCGGATCGAGCGGATCGATCTCGACCACCCAGTCGAAACGCATCCATTCGTTCGGCTCTTCCTCGAACCTGAAGCGCGGTTCGACGCGGCCGACGCCATAGATGTCGTTGTCTTCCTCGTCCCAGCCCTGACGCTCCACCAGTTCCTGATTGGCGAGCGTGGTGTAGTCACCGGCAAACACGTCCATCGAGCCTTCCTCGCCGGAAAGCATGGTGCCCCAGGGCGTGATGCCGCCATTACAGTTCGAAATCGTGCCGAACACGGTCTTGCCGGCCGGGTCGGCCTTGGTCTTCAGGCGGTCGTCGCCGGCGGCGGGACCGGATATCGCCATCTCGGTGCTCATATGGATGCGACGGTCGAGCTTGCCGTCCAGCACGACCTCCCACTTGTCGCCGGCCTTGCGCACTTCGAAGATGGAGATGCCGACCGAGGCCATGATCGCGCGGATCTGATCATCCGTCAGCTTGTCGCGATAATCCTCGTCCGTCAGGCCGGGGAACATCAGGAAGGGCGTGGCATATTCGTGGCTGACGATCATCAGGCCATGATCGGAGCTGTCCGAGCCGAAGGGCAGCGGCATGTAATAGGTGAAGTCGTTGTTGTAGCCGAACTGACGCTCGGCTGCCTTGCCATCGAGCTTGGCCACGTCGAAGACCGGGCTGTCGGCAAACAGGGCATCGCCCCAGCGCGCCAGGATCTGGCGGCCATAGCCTTCCGGCCAGTGGTCCTCGCGGTCACGCACGCGCTTGAGTTCGCTGAACTTGAGCGTGGAAACCTCTGCGGCTCTGGCCTCGCCACCGATGAACGGCATGGCGACGGAGCTGCCGGCAATCGCCAGAAGGCCCTTCAGCACGCTGCGGCGCTCGATGCCGGCGGCAAGCACCTCTCCATAGGTTTCTGCAAATGCGCGGCGCGGATTGGGTCGCGCCCTGGTTTTCTGGCGGTCGGACATGTCTGCTCCCGAGGAATAAAAGGATTTAATGAATGAGATGCAGGCGTTCACGTTCCGGTGACGCCGGCGGCAGACAGCTTAGGCAAGCCGCAAGAAGCCTTGATGACGGCCTGCTGACCCGCGCCACCGGCAACATCATCGCGCTCTCGCCGCCGCTGATCGTCACCGGGGATCGGATCGGCAAGCTCTTCGCCAGACTCCGCAAGGTCGCTTTTTCATATCCGCTTGATCCGCGTCATCGTCGCGTTCTTCAACCAATGCAGGATAGGAAGACGCTCAGAGGACATCGGAAGGAAAGAGAAATGACAGTTCCGGCCAGCAAGGACGAACTCCTTCAGGCGATCGAGCGCGAATACGGCAAGCTGAAGCGCGAGCTCGGCCAGATACCGCTTGCCCGCTGGCGGGAAAAAACCATGGAAGGACACGCAGCGGGCACGTCGATGAGCGTTCACGATCTCGTCGCCTATCTCGTCGGCTGGAACGAACTCGTCCTCAAATGGCATGCGCTCAAAGCGGCTGGCGAGCCGGTGGACTTTCCCGAAACGGGCTACAAATGGAACGAACTCGGCCGCCTCGCGCAGAAATTCTACCGGGACTACGAAGCGCTCGGCGACGAAGAATTGCTGGTCAAACTGGACACGGCAAAGGCGCGAATCATCGGCCTGATCGAACAGGTTGACGACGAAACGCTCTATGGCAGGCCTTGGTACGAGAAGTGGACGCAAGGACGGATGATCCAGTTCAATACGTCGTCGCCCTATGCCAATGCCTGCGGCCGGCTGCGCAAATGGCGCAAGAACGAGTGCGCGGCATCCACCGCGCTGTGATGCGTGCCACGAACAGATTGGTTCTGCGTGTTTCCGGTAGAGCACAATGCGTGCATTCGAGTGCGCAAAGGACGCTCTAACATCTTGAATCCATGCATCGAGTTTTCCGAAAATCGATTCCGATTTTCCGGTCGATGCGCTAGGCTCCGGCAAAACAAGAAAAGCCCCAGGGGAGTCTCGAAGGGTCCACCTTCGTAACATTCAAGGAGAAACAGAAATGAAACTGAGATTGCTGGCGGGTTCCGCCATCGTTGCATTCATGGCAACCGCGCCTCTGGCGCATGCCGAAATCGTCATCGGCCTCATCGCGCCGCTGACCGGACCGGTCGCAGCCTATGGCGAGCAGGTCAAGAACGGCGCCCAGGTGGCCGTCGATGAAATCAACAAGAAGGGCGGCATTCTCGGCGAAACCGTCGTTCTCAAGCTGGCCGACGATGGCGGCGAGCCCAAGCAGGGCGTTTCCGCCGCCAACCAGCTCGTCGGCGAAGGCATTCGCTTCGTCGTCGGTCCGGTCACCTCCGGCGTCGCCATTCCGGCCTCGGACGTTTTTGCTGAAAACGGCGTGCTGATGGTCACCCCGACCGCGACCGCACCCGACCTGACCAATCGCGGCCTGACCAACGTGCTGCGCACCTGCGGCCGTGACGACCAGCAGGCCGACGTGGCGGCGAAATACGTTCTTGCCAATTTGAAGGACAAGAAGATCGCCATCATCAACGACAAGGGTCAGTACGGCAAAGGCCTCGCCGACGCCTTCAAGGCAACGCTCAACGCCGGTGGCGTGACGGAAGTCTTCAACGACGCGCTCACGGCCGGCGACAAGGACTTCAGCGCACTGACGACCCGCCTCAAGGCTGAAGGCGCCGAAGTCGTCTACTTCGGCGGCTACCATCCCGAAGGCGGCCTCCTGGCCCGTCAGCTCGCCGATCTCGGCATCAAGGCCCTGATCATCGGCGGCGACGGCCTGTCCAACAGCGAATACGCCTCCATCGGCGGCGAGGCTGCAAACGGCACCGTCTTCACCAACGCCTCCGACGCCCTGAAGAACCCCGACTCCAAGGCCGCAGCCGACGCGCTCGCCGCCCGCAACATCCCGGCAGAAGCCTTCACGCTCAATGCCTATGCTGCAGTCGAAGTGCTGAAGGCCGGCATTGAAAAGGCCGGCAGCGCCGAAGATGCGGAAGCCGTCACCACCGCGCTGAAGTCGGGCGAAGCAATCCCGACCGCCATCGGCAAGGTCACCTACGGTGAAGCCGGCGACCTCACCTCGCAGGCCTTCTCCCTGTTCAAGTGGGATGCCGGCAAGATCGTTGCCGTGGAATAAGCTACGTCTTGTGCAGAAGAAAATAATGGAAACGGCCGGCAACGGCCGTTTTCTCGTTGAGGGACCAGCGTGACATCAGCCCGACGCCACCCGCCCCATCAGGCGCGATCCCTCAGGCCTTGCCCATCTGCGCCTTGAGATAGGTTGCGGCAGTGGCATAGCCTCCCATGGCGCCATCGACGAAATGCATGTGGTTTCGCCGCACCGCCGAGGGAACGATGCAGGTCATCAGCGCCTCATCCTGCTCGTGCAGGCCGAAGTAACAGATCCCCTGCGCCCGGGCCTCATTGAGCCTCTGCCGGATCTGCGCAAGCCGCCGCGCATCGACGTCCACCGTCATCTTCAGACCGTCCTCGAACTTGCGAAAATCGGTATTGCGGGCCACGCCCTGTCGGTACCCGTTGGCGCTGAACCGCCCGAGCGACGCATTGAAGCTGGCGAGAACACGCACCAGAACCATCTGGGCGGAAATCCCGAACGTATGCTTCACCCGCGCCCAGCCGAAACCATATGGAGAGCGAGCCTTGGCCTCGAGCCTGATCCCCTCCTCGGTGAACCCCACCTCCGGGCCGGCCGCCGGCACCGGATGCCCACCGCGACCGTCCTCGTTCGAGAGATCCACGAGGTCGCTGACCAACCGGCGGAACGCTTCCATGTCACCCTCCGGCTTCGGCAGGACGATGATCGAAACGATCCTTCCGTAGCTTGCCGCAATCGGGTTCCATCGGCAGGATAGCCCCGACAGATCGGGGCGGGCCCCCTTCGGCGCGGATGCGATACCGTATTCGCCCTCCTTCATGCGCGCCTCCGCCCAACTGCTGCCGCCGCCGGAAAACATCGCATAGGAGATATCGTTGCTGGCGTTGAAACGCGCCACCCGCACGTCGTGCCCGTGATGCCGGATATCCTCGACCGGGACGATGGAAGCGCGCATGGCGAGATCCATGTCATCGCGCACCCAGCTCAACACCCGGGAAAGCGTTTCCCGCGCAGTCTCGATGGAAGGCGGAGGCACTGCAACGACAGCTCCGTCGCCGCCGAAGACGAAGGGCAGATCGTATCGCTCAAGGGCGTTCAGGAGTGCGGAAATGACGCCCGCACCGGCCATGTTGACCGCCTTGTAGCGACCTCCGTCGATAGCTCCTGTGGAATTGATGACATCGGCAACAGCCAGGGCCCAGCCATCCGGCAAAGGTTCGTAATTCTGGGTGTCGGCGACATCCCCGAATTGATGCAGAACCGGCAGGCGTTGAAGGAATTCGTCATCCGCGTTGGCCATGGAATAAATATCGTTTTCTCCCGGCAAAAATCCAGTGGCTGCGGCGTCCATAAATATTTGCGCCACAACGTCAGAGCATAGGAAAAACGCTATCGGTCTCTCCCGAAAACAACCGGCCCGGAGACAGGATTTCTCCTCGCGTCCGGGCCGGTCGTCACAGACGGATTTCTATCCGCCGCTTTTCATTCAAGCCTTGAAGAAGGCCAGCAGGTCGGCGTTGATGATATCGGCATGGGTTGTCGCCATGCCGTGCGGCAGGCCTTTATAGACCTTCAGCGTCGGGTGCTTCAAAAGCTTGGCCGAGAGCAGAGCGGAGTCGGCGATCGGCACGATCTGGTCGTCGTCACCATGCATGACCAGCACCGGAACCTCGATCGTCTTCAGGTCTTCGGTGAAGTCCGTTTCCGAGAAGGCCGCGATGCAATCGTAATGGGCCTTGGCGCCGCCCATCATGCCCTGTCTCCACCAGTTGGCGATCACGCCTTCCGAGACCTTGGCGCCCGGCCGGTTGAAGCCATAGAACGGACCCTCGGGGATATCCCGGAAGAACTGCGCCCGGTTGGCGACGAGTGCTGCGCGGAACCCGTCGAATACTTCGATCGGCAGGCCGCCCGGGTTCTTGTCCGACTTGACCATGACGGGAGGAACCGCACCGATCAGCACGGCCTTGGCGACGCGACCGTTGCCGCCATGGCGGGCAACATAGCGGGTCACTTCGCCACCACCGGTCGAATGGCCGACATGGATGGCGTTCTTCAGGTCGAGATGCGCGGCGAGTTCAGCCACATCGGCGGCATAGGTGTCCATCTCATTGCCGGTCGCCGTCTGGGTGGAACGGCCATGGCCACGACGGTCATGGGCGATGACGCGGTAACCCTGCTGCAGGAAGAACAGCATCTGCGCGTCCCAGTCGTCGGACGAAAGCGGCCAGCCGTGATGGAAAACGATCGGCTGCGCGTCCTTGGGACCCCAGTCCTTGTAGAAGATCTGCGTGCCGTCCTTGGTGGTGATGGTGCTGCTGGTCATGATGTCGGTTTCCTTCTGTTCGGATTGAGTGGTTGCCATGGCGATGTCGAAGAAGGGCGGGATTGCCGTCGAGGCGGCAAGACCCAGCCCCGCAACCAGCACACGCCGGCGTGTCGTCTTGTTAATCTGGTCAGTCATCTGCCGTCTCCATTTTTTAGTTCGCGATATTTGTTATCGCGATATCTATATACATAACCGCACTTGAAACCCTTGTCCATAGAAAAAATTATCGCGATATCATTTTTCGTGGTAAGAGAATTCAACAGTCAATTTCGGGAGCCTTCCATGACCACCCAGACATCGCCCGTCCCCCTGGACAACCAGCTTTGCTTTTCGCTCTACATGGCCAACATCGCCATCAACCGCACCTACAAGCCGATGCTCGACGCCATGGGCATCACCTACCCGCAATATCTTGTGTTGAACGCGCTTGGGGAAAACGATGGCCTGACGGTCGGCGCCATCGCGGATCGTCTGTCGCTCGAATCCAGCACCATCACACCGCCGGTCAAACGTCTTGAGCAGGCCGGGCTGGTCGAGCGTCGCCGCAGCATCACCGACGAGCGGCAGGTTCATGTCTTTCTCACGGAAGCTGGCCGGGCGTTGATCGATGAGAGCCGTTGCCTCGGCGAGACGCTGATCGCGCGCTCCGGCATGACGCCCGAACAGTTCCAGGCCTTCAACCATCAGGTCCAGTCGTTTCTCGGCGCGATTGCCGGCAAGGACTGAGGTGCACCCGGATCTTCTGGTGACGATCAACAAATGGTCCGCCTTGCGCTTTCCCTTTCCGCCGGCAGTTGGGTAAACTGCCGGTCACCAGACTGAAGCCGAAGCAATCGGCCTGTCTTCAGAATCATCGGAAGGAAGTCCCATGACCGCACTTGAACGCCGCATCGATCAGGGCGTGGGCCGCGAGCCAGCCGACATCGTTCTGAAGGGCGGCCGTTTCTTCGATCTCGTCACCGGCGAGCTCATCGCCTCCGACATCGCCATCTGCGGCGACACCGTGGTCGGCACCTGCGGCAGCTATTCCGGCCGCGAGGAAATCGACATCACCGGCAAGATCGTGGTTCCCGGCTTCATCGACACCCATCTCCATATCGAAAGCTCGCTCGTCACCCCGCACGAGTTCGACCGCTGCGTTCTCCCCTATGGCGTCACCACGGTCATCTGCGATCCGCACGAGATCGCCAACGTGCTCGGCACCGAGGGCATCCAGTTCTTCCTCGACTCGTCGGAACAGACGATCATGGACATCCGCGTGCAGCTCTCCTCCTGCGTGCCAGCCACCCATCTGGAAACGTCAGGCGCCGACCTGCCGATCGAACGCCTTCTGCCCTTCCGCAACCATCCCAAGGTGATCGGCCTTGCCGAGTTCATGAACTTTCCGGGCGTGATCCACAAGGACCCCGTCTGCATGGCCAAGCTCGAGGCCTTTCAGGGCCAGCACATCGACGGCCACTCGCCGCTTCTCTCCGGCAACGACCTGAACGGCTATCTCTCGGCCGGCATCAGCACCGACCACGAATGCACGAACGTGCCGGAAGCCATGGAGAAGATCCGCAAGGGCATGCACATCCTCGTGCGCGAAGGTTCCGTGTCGAAAGACCTGCATGCGCTGATGCCGATCATCACCGAACGCCTGTCGCCTTTCCTTGCACTCTGCACCGACGACCGCAACCCGCTCGACATCGCCGAGGAAGGTCACCTCGACTACATGATCCGCACGGCGATTGCCCATGGCGTCGAACCGCTCGCCGTCTACCGGGCAGCCTCCATCTCGGCGGCTCGGGCCTTCGGCCTCAAGGACCGCGGCCTCGTCGCCCCCGGCTGGCGGGCCGATATCGTCGTCATAGACAGCCTTGAAAACTGCAAGGCCGATATCGTCTTTTCCGCCGGGCGCCGTGTCACGCCGGAACTCTTCGCGACCCGCAAGCCGGTCGCGCCCGTCGGCCTCGACAGCGTCAAGGCGCGGATCGTCAAGGCCGCAGACTTCGGCGTTCCAGTCACGGAAGGCGAAACGCCTGTAATGGGCGTGCTTCCCGGCAAGATCATCACCGAACACCGCCGCTACCGCCTGCCCACCTCCGGCAATCAGACCGGCGTCGACCTCGACCGCGACATCATCAAGGTCGCCGTGATCGAGCGCCACGGCAGGAACGGCAACCACGCCAACGGCTTCGTTCAGGGCTTTGACCTGAAGAAGGGCGCAATCGCCTCCACCGTCGGCCATGACAGCCACAACATCTGCGTCGTCGGCGTCTCGGAAGACGACATGGCGCTCGCCGCCAATCGTCTCGGCGAGATCAAGGGCGGCTTCGTCGTGGTCGAGGACGGCAAAGTCACCGGAGAGATCCCGCTCCCCGTCGCCGGCCTCATGAGCCTCGAACCCTACGAAGCCGTACGCGACACGCTGCATCACCTGAGAAAAGCCGCTTATGCCCTTGGAACGACTCTGCAAGAGCCTTTCCTCCAGGTCGCCTTCCTGCCGCTTCCGGTCATCCCCCACCTGAAGATTTCCGACAAGGGCATGGTCGACGTCGATAAGTTCTGCCTGATCGGTTGAGTAAACCTTGTCCAACCTCCATACTTGTACTACTTATCGTACAAGTATGGAGGTTGGCATGGACACGGTTTTTTTCTCGAAGGCCCGGGCAGAACTTGCCGGCCTGCTCGACAAGGTGAACGAAGATGCGGCGCCGGTGGAAATCGTGCGCCGCGACAAGCCGTCCGCCATCCTCATCGGCAAGGACGAATATGAGGGCATGATGGAGACCATCCACCTGCTCTCGTCTCCGGCCAACGCCACGCGCCTGCTCAAGGCCAAGGCTGACATCGAGGCCGGCCGCTTTACGGTTCGTGACATTCCTCTCGATCCCAAAGGCTGAACCGTGCAGCTCGCGTTCACCGAGGACGCTTGGGAGGATTACCTGTACTGGCAGGAAACCGACGGCAAGATGCTTGCGCGCATCAACGAACTGCTTCGGGATACGCTGCGCCATCCTTTCGCGGGCATCGGCAAACCCGAGCCCTTGAAAGGAATCCTGAAAGGCTATTGGTCACGGCGGATCAATCAGGAGCACCGTCTGGTCTATCGCCCCATGGAACGCGATGGCGTTCAGGTGCTCGTCATCGCCCAATGCCGCTATCACTATTGAAAACGGCGGGAAGGTCACCCTTCCCGCCGTCGTCATTCATGTTTGCCGGAAGCCTCAGTGGTTGGCCGCCGCCGCAGCCCCCAGCCCCGTTTCGGAGCGGATGAACTGGTCGCGGAAGCCGGCCTTGTCGAGCGCTGCGCGCTTGCTCCTGTCGGTCACAGAGAAGAACCAGATGCTGGAAAATGCGATGGTCATCGAGAAAAGGGCATACTGCTCATAGGGGAAGATCGGCTTTTCGAAACCGAGCACCGCCACCCAGACCGCCGGACCGAGCACCACGCAGGCGACCGCGCTGATCAGCCCGAGGAAGCCACCGATGAAGGCCCCGCGCGTCGTCATGTCCTTCCAGAAGATCGACATGAAGAGAACGGGGAAGTTGACGCTTGCCGCAAGACCGAAGGCAAGGCCGACCATGAAGGCGATGTTCTGGTTTTCGAACACCAGCCCGAGACCGATGGCGAGCACGCCGAGTACCAGCGTCGCCAGCCGCGAGACCAGCATTTCCTGACGGCCGCTCGCCTTGCCCTTCTTGATGACGCGGGCATAGAGGTCGTGCGACACGGCGGAAGCCCCCGCCAGAGCCAGACCCGACACCACGGCCAGAATGGTTGCAAACGCAACTGCCGAGATGAAGCCGAGGAAGACGTCGCCGCCGACAGCCTGCGACAGATGGATCGCCGCCATGTTGCCGCCACCGAGGATCTTGCCGGCTTGGTCGAGATAGGACGGATTGGTGCCGACGATGGTGATGGCGGAGAAGCCGATCATCACCGCGAGAATGAAGAAATAGCCGATGAAGCCGGTCGCGTAGAACACCGACTTGCGCGCCGCCTTCGCATCCGGAACGGTGAAGAAACGCATCAGGATATGTGGCAGACCGGCCGGACCGCACATCAGCGCCAGCGCCAGCGAAACGGCCGAGAGCGGATCGGAAATCGAGCTCGAAGGCTTGAGGATCGCATCCTTGGCGGCATGATTGTCGATAGCCGACTGCATCAGCGCGCTCGGATCAAAGCCGAAATGGGCAAGAGACAGCAGCACGAGGATGGTGCAGCCGCCGAGCAGCAAAACCGCCTTGATGATCTGCACCCAGGTGGTCGCCAGCATGCCGCCGAAGGTGACGTAGAGCACCATCAGCACGCCGACGAGCACGACGGCATAGGCATAGTCGAGACCGAAGAGAAGCTGGATCAGCTTGCCGGCACCGACCATCTGGGCGATCAGGTAGAAGATGACCACCGTCAGCGCCCCCATGGCCGAAAGCGAACGGATCTTCGTCTGGTCGAAGCGGTAGGAGGCAACGTCGGCGAAGGTATAGCGGCCGAGATTGCGCAGACGCTCGGCGATCATGAAGAGGATCAACGGCCAGCCGACTGTCCAGCCAACCGTATAGAACACGCCGTCGACGCCCTTGCCGAACACCATGCCGGAAACGCCGAGAAAGGCTGCGGCCGACATGTAGTCGCCGGCAATCGCGAGGCCGTTCTGAAAGCCGGTGATGCCGCCGCCGGCCGTATAGAAGTCCGAGGTCGAGCGCGTCCGCCGGGACGCCCAGTAGGTCAGCCCGAGCGTCGCCAGCACGAAGGCGATGAACAGGCCGATGGCGATGACATTGACCGGCTGCTTTTCGACGGCCCCGGAAATCGCCTCGCCCGCGGCAAGCGCTGCAAAGGCAAACAGCGAACCGCCGATACCGGCGGAAAGGATGAGAGCAAGCCTGCGGATCATTGCGCCGCCTCCTTCACGTCCTTTGCCAGCGCGTCGAATTCGCCATTGGCCCGCGCGGTGTAGATACCCGTCATCAGGAAGGCGAACACCTGGATGACGAAACCGCCGATCAGGCCGAACGCCCAGGACGAGCCGCCAGATATCGGCATGGAGAACAGTGCGGGATTGAAAACGGCAATGGCCACGAACGCGATGTATACCGCAAGCACAATACAGGAAAGGATAATAGAAAAACGATTGCGCCGGCGCACCAGCTCCCCGAAGCGTGGATCTTCCGCAATCTTGTCATAGATCAGTTTCACGCACGTCCTCCAACTATGCATCGCACAACCGTTTCGGCAGTGCACCATACTCTTGGATGGACAATGGGCGCTTTTCGCTCAAGCCAGACTTAAGTCTCCAGACCAAAGTAGATTGAACGAAAGCAGAAGTCGCTTTCTACGGCCCCTGTGCGGGACGGCACCGATTGACGGCGCGCCGTCGGCAAGGCGATAAGCATGAAATGCAAGGTTTCCCGCGCATCCTCATGCCGGATCAGAGCTTCGGAAAGGTTTTTCGCTCAGTGGCCCCCGTGAAGACCAGTTTTCGTGAAAATCTGCGCCGTCTCTACTTCGCGAATGATCTTGCGGCGATCCGGTTCCAGCTTGCGCTCGCGCTGATCGATATCGCCATCATCGGCTTCTTCCTGCTTGGCCCATACCTGCGAACCGGGCCGGGCTATCTCATTCTCGACTATGTCATCGCCGTCTGGATCGCGCTGGAACTTGGCGCGCAAATTCTGATCGCCAGAAATATCCGCCACTGGCTGTGGCGTCCTATGACATGGATCGACGTCCTTGTATTGGGCACCCTGCTTTTCCCGCAGCTTCTGTTCAACTTCGCCTTTCTGCGCGCCCTGCGCATCTGGGCGATTGCCCAGCGCCCGATCTTCAAGGTCATGCTGCGCCGGCTCGGCAAGGGCCATCTCATCGATGTCGCGACGGCCATCGTCAATTTCATCGTCTTTCTCTTCACCGTCACCGGCTTCGTCTACACCTTCTTCTTTTACAGCGAGAATGGCGCGGAAGGCTTCATCGACGCCTTCTATTTCACCGTGGCGACCGTAACGACCACCGGCTTCGGCGACATCACGCTTCCCGGAACCTTCGGCAAGCTGACCTCAATCGTCACCATGATCATCGGCATATCCCTGTTCGTGCGGCTCGCCCAGGCAATCGTCCGTCCCTACAAGGTCAGCTTCCCCTGCCCGCAATGCGGCCTCAATCGCCACGATACCGACGCCGTGCATTGCAAGGCCTGCGGACACATACTCAACATACCGGACGAGGGTGTCTGACCCCGCCCGGCATGATCAGAAAACGGCTCAGTGCCGGTAAAGCACCATGCCTGCGTGATGAAGGATATCGCTGCGAAAATCGCCATCGGCGGTAAAGCCGGTGTCGTCCCAGTATTCGATGTGGCTGCCGCTCACTTCATAGCGGCCCTCATAGGCATGCTCGCGATTTCCCCGGGCCTCCACATAGCGCCCGTTGGGCAGAAGTTCATGCCGGACGTGGCCGTCACCCGTTACCCACAATCCTACATAGGGGTGGCTCTTCATGTCTCTCTCCTGAAATTCGATCATTTCGCCGGGGAAATTCCCGGCCCTTGGCGGCGTCATCACGAAAAGGGTGATGTAGGCGATGGCGGCAACAAGCGCGATCATCGCCGGTGTATCGTTTGAAAAATCAACCATTCAGCCCATATCTCCGTTCCAGACGATCCTGTCGTTCGGAATGGATCCGCCCGACCGTCGCAAGAACGTGCCGGGCACCCGCAGCCACCCAGCGCAGAGGGCTTTCCAGAACATATTGAAGTGCAGACATCTTCCCGTCCTCCTGGATTTTGCATCTCGCCGCCCGTCGGCGATTGACGGTGATATGGGGATCAGGATCGGGGAAGTGGTAGAACAGTTGGCCGCAAGGATTGCACAATCCTCCGAATTGCACGATCCTCCATTTGGGGTTCCTGGGTAGACATCCTAGCTAAGACCCGAAAAGCCAGAACAATCAGGGCTCAGGAGCAGCCTCGCCATGAAACCGCATATCGAACTGAAAGAGCTGATTGCACGACACGCCACGCAGGAAGGATTGCTGCCGACTGTCGTTCCTCGCCTGACGCTGATCCGTGCCAGCCAGCCGACCGAGCCGATGCACGGTGTGCACAAGCCATCGATCTGCATCATTGCCCAGGGACGCAAACGCGTTCACGCCTGCGAGCGGGTGCTGGAATACGGCGCCGGGAACCATCTCATCGTCTCGCTCGACCTGCCCGTGCTCGGCCATGTCGTCGATGCCACGCCGGAAGAACCCTATCTCTGCCTTCGCCTCGATTTGGACCTCGCCCTGCTCGGCGCGCTGGTACTGGAGATGAACACGCCGATCCTGCAGACGGCGCCATCATGCAAGGCGCTCGGCGTCGCGGAAACGCCCGACGCACTCCTGCACGCCGCCATCCGCCTCGTCGGGTTGCTGGACAGGCCGCAGGACATTCCCTTCCTCGCCCCGCTGATCGAACGGGAATTGCTGTACCTGCTGCTGCGCGGCGAACATGCCGGCCTCCTGCACCAGATGCTGACGCCGAACCACCGCCTGCAGAACGTCAACCGCGCCATCAACTGGATCCGCACCAATTTCCATCGCCCCTTCTCGATAGAAATCCTTGCGGCGGAAGCCCGCATGAGCAGTTCGTCCCTGCACGAGCATTTCCGCGCCATGACCAGCATGAGCCCGCTGCAATACCAGAAGCAACTCAGGCTTCAGGAAGCGCGAAGGCTGATCCTGACCGAAGCGATCGACGCGGCAACGGCTGGTCGCAAGGTGGGCTATGACAGCCCATCCCAGTTCAGCCGCGAATATCGCCGGCAGTTCGGCGCTCCGCCGCTCTCCGACGTGACGCGGCTCAGAACCCGCCCCGGTGATCTGGCGGAGGCCTGAACTTCAGGCCCGCCCGGAGCCTTCACAGGATCGCGCAGAAGCCGTCGAGCGGCGCAAGGTGAAGGCTCTTTTTCTCAAGGGTACCGCTGTAGCCTGGCAGGTCCAACACCTGCTTCACGGAGACGCCAGCCGGCAACGCCACCTTGTGGGCCTTCCGGCCCATGTTGAAGGCGAAGAGCAACCGCTCCTCGCCCTTGGCCCGGATGAAGGCCAGAACGTCATCCCCTGCATCGAGGAACTGCATGTCGCCATCGATCAGCGCCCCATGCGTCTTTCGGAAGGCGAGCATGGCGCGATAATGCTCAAGCACCGATGCCTGCTGTCCGTCCTGCACGTCGACCGCTAGCGCCGCATGCTCGGTCGGCACAGGCAGCCATGGTTTCGAGGCCGTGGTGAACCCACCATTCGCCATATCGCCCTTCCACGGCATCGGCGTGCGGCATCCGTCACGCCCCTTGAAGGCCGGCCAGAAACGAATGCCATAGGGGTCCCGCAGTTCCTCAAAGGCAAGCTCGGCCTCCGGCAGTCCCAGTTCCTCGCCCTGATAGAGGCAGATCGAGCCGCGCAACGTCGCAAGCACGCTGATAGCCAGCTTCGCCACCTTGGCGCGCTCCGCCTCATCCCTGGCAAATCGGCTCGCGTGCCTGGTAACGTCGTGGTTGGAAAAGGCCCAGCAGACCCAGCCATCCGTCACCGAGCGGAAGAAATCCTCGACGCAGCGGCGAATATGGGACGGCGTGAAATCCGGCCCAAGCAGGTCGAACGTGTAGCACATGTGCAGCTTGTCGCCCCCGGCGGTGTAGGCCGCAACCGTCTTGAGCGACCGCGCACCGTCGCCCACTTCACCAACGCTGGTGCGATCGGGATATTCGTCGAGCAACGCCCGGAAACTCTTCAGGAATTCAACGTTTTCCGGCCGCGTCTTGTCATAGAGATGGTTCTGCATCCCGTAAGGATTGACGTCGGGCGCATCCAGGCCCGCATCGCCGCTATCGGGAGCATGCGGCGGGTTATCCCTCAGTTTCTCGTCATGGAAATAATAGTTCACCGTATCCAGCCGGAAGCCGTCGACACCCCGCTCCAGCCAGAAGCGCATCGCCTTCAGGAGAGCGTCGCGCACCTCGGCATTGTGGAAGTTCAGATCCGGCTGCGAGGCGAGGAAATTGTGCATGTAATACTGCTTGCGCACGCCATCCCATTCCCAGGCCGGCCCGCCGAACACCGAGAGCCAGTTGGTCGGCGCCGTGCCATCGGGCTTGGCATCCGCCCAGACGAACCAGTCCGCCTTGGGATTGTCGCGGCTCGACCGGCTCTCCTTGAACCAGGGATGCTGGTCGGACGTATGCGACAACACCTGATCGATGATGATCTTTAAGCCCAGCCGGTGCGCCTCGGTCATCATCGCGTCGAAATCGGCGAGTGTCCCGAACATCGGGTCGACGTCGCAGTAATCGGAAACGTCATAGCCCATGTCCGCCATCGGCGAGGTAAAGAAGGGCGACAGCCAGATCGCATCGACGCCGAGCGAGGCAATGTACGGAAGCTTTTCGGTTACCCCCTTGAGGTCGCCGATGCCATCGCCATTGGTGTCCTGAAAGGACCGCGGATAGACCTGATAGATCACAGCCCCGCGCCACCAGTCGGCAGTATCAGCGCCGGATTTCGTCCTGTCATGGGCCTTGTTGGAGGCCTTGCTGTGACTTGAGGTCATGGAGAGTTCCTGAATGGAGTTTCCGGATCGGCGGGAATCGTGATCTGAATAGTACCGCCTCGCGAAAAAAGGCCAAGCGGCCGCCAGAACCAATTCCATCGCGAGCGCCACCGGGGAACATATCGGGGTACGGGATGAGCGAAACCGAAAGACTGACGCTTGCAGAAGCGGAAGCCCGCGTGACAGCTGCCTGTCGCCACGCCGGCGCAAATCCCCCCACAGCCGCTTCACTTGCCCACGCCACGATATCGGCCGAGGCCAGTGGCAATACCTCGGTTGGGCTGGCTCATCTGGTCGATTATCTTGCAGCCCTGCGGGAGGGCAGGATCAACGGCAGTGCAGCACCCGTCATCACATCGCCCGCCCCCGCCCTCATCCGTTCGGATGCCGATGGCGGCATTGCCCAGCTCGGCTTCGACCTCTCATTCGACGATCTGGTTGAAAAGGCGAAAAGCCTTGGCATTGCCCTCTTTGCCCAGCGCAACAGCTTCACCTCGGGAGAACTCGGCTACTATCCGTTCCGGCTGGCGGAGCGAGGCCTCATGTCCTTCGCCTTCACCACCGGCCCCGCCCTGTTGACGGTGGAAGGCGCGTCGCGGCCGCTTTACTGCACCAACCCGATGGCCTTTGCCGCGCCCGCCGGCTCTTATGGTCCGCTCCTGATCGATCAGGCGTCGAGCAGTACGGCTTACGTCAATATCCGCGGCGCCGCCGAGCGCAACGAAACCATTCCGCTTGGTTGGGCGGTCGATAGCCAGGGGCATCCGACCACAGATCCGCATGAGGCGATGCGCGGCGCGCTTCTGGCCTTCGGCGGATCGCGCGGCGCCAATATCGCGCTGATGGTCGAAATTCTGGCCTCCGGCCTCTCCGCCGCCAACTGGTCGATGGACGCGCCGTCTTTCACCGAAGGCGACCAGAGCCCCGGCTCGGGCCTCACCGTCATCGCCATCGCCCCCGCCCTTCTGGACGAGGATTTCGAAATGCGCCTCGCCGTCCAGTTGAAGCGGCTGGCGGAAGAAGGCGTGCATGTGCCGGGTATTACCAAGGCGAAACGGATGAAGACTGCGGCATCCGCAGGCATCATTGTCGGCAAATCCCTCATGGCCCGCATAGACGACCGCGTGGCCCACCGCGGCTGACATCAACCTGTAATACTACCATCACATAAAGCCGGAGAACGAAGAAGGAGGGAGTCGCATGACCGCGCTCCCCTGATGTGCGGGCTGCCGCGCGGCGATCATCCGGACGAAAACCGGGGCGCGGCCGATCCCGGAGGTGGCGAGAACATGCCCAGACTGACCATCGTGACCGATGCCTGGCATCCGCAGGTGAACGGAGTGGTACGTTCCATCGAGAACACCAACCGCGAACTGGCGGTAATGGGGGTCGAGGTGTCGATGCTCACGCCGCAACCGTTTCCCAGCATCCCGATGCCGACCTATCCGGAAATCCGTCTGTCTCTCGCCCGCTATACCCAGGTCGCGCGCTTCATCGAGGACCAGAAACCGGATTACATGCATATCGCGACCGAAGGCCCGCTCGGCCTCTGGGCACGCCGCTGGTGCCTGAGGCATCACATGCCCTTCTCGACCAGCTATCACACCCGCTTTCCCGAATATGTCGCGGCCCGCGCGCCGATCCCGGTGTCCTGGCTCTATGCCTATGTCCGTTGGTTCCACAATCGCGGCGGCGCCTGCATGGTCGCCACCGAGAGCCTGCGCCGCGAACTCTCGGAAAAGGGCCTGAACAACCTCTGCCTCTGGAGCCGCGGCATCGACACCACGCTTTTCCGTCCACGCTCGCGGCAGGAAAACCCCATGGGCCTGCCGCGTCCGATCTTCATGACGGTCGGCCGCGTGGCGGTGGAAAAGAACCTGCCGGCCTTCCTCGATCTCGACCTGCCGGGTTCAAAGGTGGTGGTGGGCGATGGCCCTGCCCGCGCCGAACTGGAAGCCCATTATCCGCGCGTGCATTTCACCGGTCTGAAGACCGGCGAGGATCTTGCCGAAACCTATGCGCAGGCCGACGTCTTCGTCTTTCCCTCGAAGACCGACACCTTCGGCAACACCATCCTTGAAGCCATGGCCTCCGGCGTTCCGGTCGCAGCCTTCCCCGTTACCGGTCCGGTCGATATCATTCCGGCGGACAGCGGAGCGGGCGTGCTGGACGACAACCTGCAGAATGCCTGCCTGAAGGCGCTGGACTGTTCGCGGGACAAGGCACGCTCGCTCGCTGAAACCTTCTCGTGGCAATCAGCCACGACCCAGTTTCTCGACAACGTCATCGAGGCGAAGACACAGGCGCGGCGCAAGCTGCTGCCGCTGCGCCAGCCCGGGCGCCAGATCGGCGCGTAGAGCAATTCCAGCAAAAGTGTGAAACGGTTTTGCGTCAGGAATTGTGTGAAACGACGAGATGGAGACTCAGCGCTTCTTCTTGCGGTTCTCGAACGGGTTGTCCGATGCTTTGAAGTGGATGCGGATCGGCACGCCGGGCAACTGGAAATCATTGCGCAGGCCGTTGGTCAGGTAGCGCACATAGGATTCCGGCAGCGCATCGGCGCGCGTGCAGGAAACCATGAAGGCCGGCGGACGGGCCTTCACCTGCGTCATGTACTTGAGCTTGATACGCCGGCCGGAAACGGCCGGTGGCGGATGCTGGATCTGCTGATGCTCCAGCCAGCGGTTGAGCTTGGCGGTCGATATGCGACGGTTCCACACGCGGTCGGTGTCGATGATGTTCTGCATCAGCTTGTCGAGACCGTAGCCGGTCTGGCCGGAAATCGGCACGGCGCGGATGCCGCGGGCCTGCGGCAGCAGGCGCTCGGTCTTCTCGCGAAGGTCGGCAAGCACCGCCTGCGGATCTTCGACCAGATCCCACTTGTTGAAGGCGAGCACGGCGGCGCGGCCTTCGCGCAGCACCAGATCGGCGATCTGCAGGTCCTGCTTTTCAAAGGGAATGGTGGCGTCGAACACGATCACCACCGTTTCGGCAAAGCGGATGGCGCGCAACGCATCGGCAACGGAGAGCTTTTCCAGCTTTTCCTGCACCTTCGCCTTGCGCCGCATGCCGGCGGTATCGAACATCTTGATCGTGCGGCCGCGCCAGTCCCATTCGACGGAAATGCTGTCGCGGGTGATACCAGCCTCAGGGCCGGTCAGCAGACGATCCTCGCCGAGGAACCGGTTGATCAGCGTCGACTTGCCGGCATTCGGGCGACCGACGATCGCCACGCGCAGCGGCTTGGTCTCGTCATAATCAGGCTCTTCCTCGTCGTCGCCCTCTTCAAGGCTGCCCGGCGCGACGGAGACATTGGTCACCGCCTCGTCGATTTCCTCGGGGAAAGCGCGCTCTTCGCCGATCGCGGCAACGATGGCGTCGCGCAGGTCGATCATGCCCTGGCCATGTTCGGCCGAAATCGGGCAAGGCTCGCCGAGGCCGAGCGTGAAGGCGTCATAGAAGCCGCCGTCAGAGCCGCGGGCTTCGGACTTGTTGGCAACGAGAACAACAGGCTTACCGCTGCGGCGCAGGAGTTCACCGAACGTCTTGTCGAGCGGCGTCAGGCCGGACTTGGCATCGACCACGAACAGCGTCAGGTCCGCTTCGTCGATGGCCGCCTCGGTCTGCGCGCGCATGCGGCCTTCGAGCGTGTCGGGACCGGTCTCTTCAAGACCGGCGGTATCGATGATCGTGAAGCGCAAATCGATGAGCTTGGCGTCGCCCGGCCGGCGATCGCGCGTCACGCCGGGCGTATCGTCGACAAGCGCCAGCTTCTTTCCGACCAGACGGTTGAAAAGCGTGGACTTGCCGACATTCGGACGGCCGACAATGGCGACGGTGAAGCTCATGCGGTTTTATCCTTCCGGGCGAAAGCGCCCAAAACGGCTCAGGGCGCCTTGCCGGAGGCGATGATGTTGTCGAGCAGTATGCGGGCCCGGTTCGCCACGTTGCGCGGAGCTTCCGCGTCTTCGGTGATCTGTTCGAACCATTCGCGCGCACGCGCCATGTCGCCGGCCTTGTAGGCGGCAAGCCCTAGCGCTTCGCGAGCCGAATGGCGCATCGCGTCGGTCGGGGTCGCCATGGCTTCAACCTCGGCGGAAACCTGCTCATAGGTGCCGGCATCGATCAGCAGCCACGCGGCGCGCATATGCGCAACGTCGCGGATCACCTGCGGAACGGAATTGTCCTTGCCGATTTCGGTAAAGGCAGCAACCGCGGCTGCGGCATCGCCCTTCTGTGCCTGCACGGTGGCCGAGCGCATGCGCGCCAGAACCGCATAGGCGCCGTAGCCATCCTTCTCCAGCGCGGCGAGCGCTGCGGTGGCCTCGTCGTTCTTGCCTTCGTTGGCAAGCGTCAGCGCGGCAAGGAACTGGTCTCCAGCGCCCGACGAGCGGTGCGAATGCCAGTATTCATAGCCGCGATAACCCGCAGTGCCGATAACGATCAGGAGAGCGGCACCAATGATGACCGGTGCGAATTTCCGCCAGGCCATCTTGGCCTGCTCCGAACGGAGCTCGTCATTGACTTCGCGAATAAAGCTGTCGTTGTTATCCACCATGTCTCGTTCCGGAAGGCCGGCCTTTCAACTGCATTCTGCTGTGTAAGCGGCCTTCCTAGAGCAAAGGATGTCCAAATGGAAGCATCCTTTGCTGTCACAAGGGCGGCACCGGCGGGGAAAACGCCCCGACAGGGGAATTACATCGGAATGGGAGCCACCCCGATCAGCCAGAAGTGGAGCTTCCAGATGAACAGCGCC
This sequence comes from Rhizobium sp. ACO-34A, assembly GCA_002600635.1. Lineage (NCBI taxonomy): Bacteria > Pseudomonadati > Pseudomonadota > Alphaproteobacteria > Hyphomicrobiales > Rhizobiaceae > Rhizobium > Rhizobium sp. ACO-34A. Next base: position 3,164,394 of record CP021371.1, read on the forward strand.
CAGATCAGCGCACCCACGCCGATGGCAATCAGGTCGTACTTTGCCGAAACAAACGGACGCGGCGTGATGAGGCCAGCCCGCTCGCGGCGCTTCAGCGCGATGCGCAGGATGACGCCCCAGGCGAGGAAGGAACCGAACAGCAGCACGGATGCCAGGTCGCCATTGGCGAGCAGATGGGAGAAGGCCCAGATCTTGATGCCGAGAATCATCGGATGCTTGGTCTTCGTCGCGATATGGCCCGCGGGAAGTTCCGCGGCGGCAAGACAGATCATCGCAAACAGCATCAGCGTCACGGTGAGATGCGACATGCCCACCGGCGGGAACCAGAGATTGATCGTGGGCGAGCTTGCCCAGCCATAGATCAGCACGACGATCGAAACGATGCTGACGATGGAATAGATGCCTTTCCAGCCATTTTCGCCGAACTTGTCGACCATTCCCGCTCTGAAATCCGGGGCGACCACCCGGAGCAGATGCAGGCCAAGAAACAGGATGATCCCGAGAATCAGGATTGCCATCGATAAGACCTCGTCTTGATAATGTTCATCATGGAATAGTGATCTCCGTCGTCAATTTCCAGTGTGTTCAAAGCTTCGCCGCATTTGGATGACAGGACGCCCGCTTGATTTGATTACGGGTTCCAGCATGCTTCGTTCGTCCGCCATCCTTTCGCTCGCCTTTTTCCTGCCTCTGCCGCTGATGGCCGAGCCGCTTCAGGAGGCCGGCCAGACGGCAGACCAGACGACCCCGATCACGCAGGAACAGGCGGCACCCGCACCGGAAAAGCCGAAACAGCTGCTGCTGATCTCTTTCGACGGCGCCCATGACAACGCGCTGTGGACCAAGAGCCGCGACATCGCGCGCCGCGCCAACAACGCCCATTTCACCTACTTCCTCTCCTGCACCACGCTCATTCCGCGCTCTGCCTCCAAGGGCTATCAGGCACCGGGCAAGAAGGCCGGCCGCTCCAATGTCGGCTTCGCGCCGACCGTGGAAGACGTGACGACCCGGCTCGACAATCTGTGGAATGCTCACCTTGAAGGCCACGAGATAGGCAGCCATGTCTGCGGCCACTTCGATGGCAAGGACTGGTCGAAGGCCGACTGGCTTTCGGAATTTTCCACCTTCCGTACCACGCTCGCCAACGCATGGAAGGCGAATGGCGTTGGGGACAAGGAGCCCCAGGGCTGGCAGGATTTCGCTGCCCACGGCATCAAGGGCGTCCGCGCGCCCTATCTTTCCGCCCCGGACAGCCTCGTCGAAGCCGAGAAGGCCTTCGGCTTCACCTTCGATGCGAGCCTCGTGACCAAGGGTCCGGCTCTGCCCAAACAGGACGACTCGGTCACCCGCTTCGGCCTGCCGCTCATTCCGGAGGGACCGCAGAGCCGCCGCATCATCGGCATGGACTACAATCTCTTCGTTCGCCACTCCGCCGGCATCGACAATCCCTCGCGCTCCGGGGAATTCGAGGAACGCACCTACGCAGCCTTCAAGGCGGCCTTCGAAGACCAGTACAATGGCGAACGCATCCCGGTTCAGTTCGGCTTCCATTTCGTCGAGATGAATGCCGGTGCCTACTGGCGCGCCATGGAACGGCTGGTCACCGATGTCTGTCATCGGACGGATGTCGCCTGTGTCAGCTATTCGGAAGCGATGGATATCCTGGCGAAGCGTCAGGCGCCGCCCCGGTCCTGACCGCTCCCTACACCGGGCGGGGATGATTCCGGCCTCTTCCCGAAAAATACTCCGGCAGCATCAAAGGCTTGACGAGATCGGTCCCTCTTTCGCGTCCCCGTGCGACCGCAACCGCCTAACCTGATGAAGCCATCGGATGGGAAACCGGCTTCGCGAACCGGCCCTTCACGGATCAGAAAACGGTTCCCGGTGGTGCTGCGATAACGGTCTTTCGGAACCCTCCGACGATAACCCGAAGACCAAGGCGAAGATTGTAGCCGGGGCAGGCGGAACGCCTGATACCAATACCCCAAATTCAACCCCGCCCGCCCTTCTCCCAAAACACAACCGCGCCGGAGTGATCCGACGCGGCTGAAACGGCTGGCTATGCGGGCAGGATTTAAGGAGCGACCTGTCAAAGGTTGAAGTGCGCACCTAAGCCGTCAAAGCAAGCCGAAAATTATCATTCCCCAAGCTGGTCAAATCGACACCCCAGAGCGTGACCGATGTGTTCACGTCAATATTGAGCACTGCATCACCCCCGTTCTGGCTACTTCTCCCGAGTATCTCGACGATGCTATCGGTCTGCTCCAGATGCAGTTCCAGAACATCGCTGGCCACATCAAAATCCGCAATCGCATCGCGTCCGCTGTAGCTTGAGAAAACAAACGTGTCGGAGCCGGATCCACCATAAAAAACCTGATCCTTCTCGTTGCCGGAAAGCCTGTCGTCCGATCCGCTGCCAATAATCACCAGCGATTCGCGTTCAGAAATATCCACGGCCTGCTTTTCCTCCTCGGCGGCGACCGCCAAATAGACATCCGAGATTTCATAGGTTGTGCCGTCATTACTGGCTCTCATTGCCTTCTTTGTCGCTGCGTTCTCTTGTTAAACTTGTGCCCTTGTAGAACCCAAGGCTCTGAAGACCGATGAAACCGGCTATAAGTATCGGCACGTAAACCCACTTCGGGGCACCGCCTAGCCACGCCATGCCGGCAAGCAGGGTCAGGATGGCCCCGATGGAGATATGCCATGCCGCTTGCGTATGAAGATTGAGCAGCCGCGAGACCTTGTCGTTAAGGCGCTTCAGCAGGTTCCACATATGAATGCTGCCTTTCTGGGAAAACCAATAACATGAATTATTTATTCAAGTTATTTTTGCAGCCAATGGTTGCCATGCCATACGTATGATCGAGGCAGAAAAATTCATTTTTTAAGTATTTACATCAGGAACATGAGTATGGCTGCCCGCAATGGGAATCATCCCTCGCAATTCACTGGAAACCCCAAAATATAATTCGACCGAAGTGAAACGAATATCGAAAATATCACGCCAAATTAAAGCAAGTAATATCGCATTTCGATCTGATTACAACATGTCGAAATGCGAAATAAGGATAGCCCCACCAGAACAGGTCTCTGCGATATTCGTCGAGTGTGGGAATCAATTGCGTATAACCGAGCCCTCTCCACCCACATCATCAACTGGCGGAACTGGCTATCAGTGCTTGTTCGCCTCGATCTCGCCGAACTGCTGTTCCCGCTCAAGATATTTCTGGTCGATTTCCGGCAGCGCCTCGTTGTCGATCGCGGCTTCGAACGTGCGCAGACGTTTGTAGATCGAGAGCAGTTCGACGATGGTCGGCCACACATTGACGAGATACTGGAACGAGTTCGACACCTGGCCAAACGCGGTGGCGATCTGCTGGTAGATACCATAGGTGATCTTCACGGCGACGATGGTCGGCACCAGCATGAAGATCAGGAACAGCGCGTCGGCCTGATTGTAGAACGACCGCGCCAGGTTGAAGTAGGTGTAGTGGAAATAGAGGCGGAAATAGTTTTTCCGCACATTGGAGAAGAGCTCGGCAACGGTCAGCGGCTGGGCCCTGTCCGCATGGTCCTCGCCATAGACGAGTTCCTTGCGGTAAGCCGCCTCGACACGCTGGTTGCGGAATTCGAGACCCGGCAGCTTGATACCGACAAGCGCCAGCAGGCCAGTACCGAAGACGGACCAGACCAGCGCCAGCCAGAACAGGCTGTGAGGAATCTGGCCGATGATCGGCAGGTCGGTCACATATTTCGACAGCACGAACAGGATCGGCAGGAAGGCGACGAGGTTCATCACCGCATCGATCAGGCTCACGCCCAGACCCTCGAAGGTGGTAGCGAAGCGCATGGTGTCTTCCTGCACGCGCTGTGAGGCACCTTCGATATGACGCACCTTCTGCCATTTCGACATGTAGTAGTTGTTCATCGCGGAACGCCAGCGGAACACATAGTGGCTGACGAAGAAGCGCACCACGACGAAGACCGCCACGTTCAGGAAGGCGATGCTCCAGAACGTGATCATCAGGCTGTAGAAATCCCATTCCGAAATGCCGGGCTTGCCGGTCAGCGCGTTCTGCAGGAGGTCGCCGAAGGGACGGCGCCAGTTGTTGAGCAGCACCGACACCTGAACGTCGAAATAGGTGGTGAAGATGATGAAATAGGAACCCCAGATCGCCCAGTGTCGCCAGGGATGATCCTTGGCGTAGTATTCCCAGAACAGGCCGAAGACCGCCGCCCACGCTGCCGCATAGAGGTAGAACCACAGGTAGTCGGTGGTGATGAAGAAGCTCAGGTTGATGATCGGCTCTGCATCTTCCGGCATCGGCTGGAAGCCGAGTGCCGCACCCATCTGCGCGCCCGCCAGATACCAGACGAGGATCGCCAGCAGGGTCCAGATAGCGAAGGATGAGAAGAACAGTTTCGGTTTGGGAAAGAAGGATTGAAACACGGGGCGGGCTGCTTTCTCGGCGTGAAACGGGAGGGCGTTTGAAACCCGGTCTGTCGCGCGAAATTAGGGCAGAACAAAGAACCCAGCAATGCCATTACCAAAATGTAACCGGACCGGCCGAAGCCAATTCACAGCTTAGCCGCAACGGCTCAGGCGAGCCGCCGGTAAACCGGCAGCACCACCAGCGCCGCGACAAGAAGCGCGAAGGCCGCGGCAATGGTTCCGGCATCGTAACTGCCCGTCCATTCGGCAAGCAAACCGGCGACCAGCGGACCGATGATCTGGCCGACACCGAAAGCGGCGGTCAGGAAGGCGAGCGCGCGGCGCTGGCTTTCCGGTGCAAGCTGGCGTCCGATCCTCAGCGCATAGGCGGTGACGATCATGAATGTCGCGCCGAGCATCAAACCGCCGACGATCGGCGCATAGGGCGAAGGCAGCAACACCGAACCCAGCACGCCGGCCGCCTCGATCAGCAGACTGACCACATAGGTTCCACGCAACCCGATTCGGATCATCACCCGCCGCCACGCGAACAGCGAAACCGCCGCCGTGCAGCCGGCCAGGAACCATGTCAGGAACTCCACCATATGCCCGGCCGCACTCATGCGCGCCATGGCAACGACGAAAGTGGCGGTGACCACATAGCCGAAGCCGAACAGCGCATAGGAAATCGTCAGCAGCACCAGCGGGAGCTTCCAGACGAGCGGCGGCTCAGGGCTGGGCTTCACCTCGAATTTCGGAGCCGGAGGCAGAAGCACGATGACGATCAGCAACGCGACGAGACTGATTGCGGCCCCCACCAGCCAGTCCACCCGCCACGAGGCAACAGCGAACGGACCTGAGAAAGCCACGATAGCCACCATCAGCGAAGAGACGGCAATCCCGAACCCCACACCGCCGAAATGGGCCGACTGAACCGTCTCGCTGCCGGCCCGCGCGGCATGGCCGAGAACGACGGTCGTTATGAAGATCATGGCAAAGGCGCTGGCGAGACCGGCAAGAAAGCGTAGCACGCAGAAGGCCCAGACCGTCTCGACGCCGGCCATGGCGGCCAGCAGAAGCGTGCTGATGGTCAACGCAGCAAGTCCCGCGCCACGCTCCCGGCCCGCAACCCAGCCATAGGCCGCAAGAATGGCACCCGCCAGATAGCCGGTAAAGTTCGCCGCCGCGATCAACCCCGCATCGCCGCTCGAAAGACCGAGATCGGTCACCATGCCCGGCAGGATCGGCGTGAAGGAGAAGCGCCCGAAGCCCATGGCAGCCGCCATGGCCAGCGCGCCGGCGAGAGCCGTCTTGAAAAGATCGAAACCTTGGGAATTGCCGTTTGTCATACGCGGCTTATCGCATCGCACAATCGCGCCGACAAACCACAAATACTGATCGCCGGCTCAACGCCGCTTGATGGAAAGCGGGCAAAAGAGCCAGTTTCAAGGCTCCTCCAGATCGATGTCATCATCAAGCGGCACAGTTGGCTGCCGCTGATGTCCGTGGCGGATGGCCAGGATGACGACGGTAGCGGGATGCACTTCATAGTCGATCAGATAAGAACCCAGTACGAACCGGAAGACACCCGGTATCGGAAGCTCTTCGGAAATCCTGCCGATGTTGGGAAAAGTCGAAAGATGCTCTTTCAGCCGTTTCAGGTTTTCGACGAAATCACGGGCCGCTTGCGGATTGCGCGCTTGCAGATAGTCAACCTCGGATCTGACGTAGTCACGTGCTCGGGGCGAGAGAATGACCTTCAAGCAGCAGCATCCTTGGCAGCGCCCTCCAGTTCCTTGATCACGTCGTCAAGATCGACCCCGCCCCCCTGATCGACGTCAGCCCGGGCCTCGGCCAATTCCATAAGTTCACGACCTTCCGCGGCGAGATAGGATTTCAGGGCACGGACGATGACCCAACTGCGGCTACGCTCGCAAATCCGCGCAATTTCCTCGACTTCCGCCAGAATATCTACAGGAAGCCGCATGGTAAGAGGATCGGAAAGCTTGCTCGTCTTCTGCATTTTTCCCTCCATTTGTAATACAAAATAGCGCGCCTGACCGTGAAGGTCAAACGCGCCATGAGACTGGCAGCAAATGTGAAGAGATGCGCTCTATTCCGAAAGCGTCAGGATGATCGGGCCGTTGCGGGTGACGACAAGGGTGTGCTCGAACTGCACGGTCGGCGCCTTGGGTTCGCTGAAAAGCGTCCAGGGATCGTCGCCATCCTCGGCCCAGAGGCCACCGATGGAAAGGAACGGCTCGACGGTGAAGACCTGCCCCTCCTCCATCATCCGCGTCTCGTCCGGGTCCGGCCAGGTCGCGAGTTCCTTCGGCTCCTCGTGCAGCGAATGGCCGATCCCATGGCTCGCAAGGTTCTGGATCAGCGTATAGCGGTTCTTTCGCGCGAACGTGCCGATGGCGTTGCCGATATTGGCCATGGGCTGGCCGGTGCGAACCTGATTGATCCCGACCCACATCGCCCGCTTGCCGTCACGTACCAGCCGCTCGAGCTTCGGTGTTACCGGCGGCACGATGAAGGACGAGCCGGTATCGCCGAAGAAGCCCGCCTTCTCGCCTGAAACGTCGATATTGACGAGATCGCCGGCGAGGATCTTACGGTCGCCCGGAATGCCGTGGGCGACTTCCTCGTTGACGCTGATGCAGGTCGCACCCGGAAACTGGTAACAGAGCTCTGGTGCCGACTGCGCGCCGGCGTCTTCCAGAACCTTGCGGCCGATCTGGTCCAGCTCCCGCGTGGTGATCCCCGGCTCCAGCGCCGCCGCCATCGTCTTCACGGCCACGGCGCAGATATGGCCGATCTCCTTGAGGCGGGTCAGGTCGTCGTCGCTGGATACAATCATCGTTCGTCTTTCAGGCCATCCGGCCCCGCCTTGTCAGAAGGGGCCTTCTTATTTTGAAGGAATGCGGGGTGCTTACGCCCCGCTTCCGACGGGGTCAATGCCTTTCGCACCAGAGGCGCGACTTTTGTGCCGTAAAGCTCGATGCCGCGCATGATGTCCTTATGCGGCATCGGGCCGATTGCCATCTGCAGCATGAAGCGGGTATTGCCGAAGAGCTTGTGGTTGGCGACGATCTTTTCCGCAACGGTTTCCGGATCGCCGACAAACAGCGCGCCTTCCGGCCCGCGCGACATGTCGAAATGGGCGCGGCTCGTCGGCCCCCAGCCACGTTCCCGGCCGATGCGGTTCATCACGGTCGCCTGCGGCTCATAGAACGTATCGGCAGCCTTCTCCGTCGTGTCGGCAATGAAGCCATGCACGTTGATCGAGGTCTGCAGCGTCTTCGGATCAAGACCCGCCTTGACGGCGCTCTGGCGATAGAGATCGAAGAGCGGCGCAAACCGCCGGGGTTCGCCGCCGATGATGGCAAGCGCCAGCGGCAGGCCGAGATAGCCGGCCCGCGCCGCCGATTGCGGCGTGCCGCCGATGGCAATCCACAGCGGCAACGGGTCCTGCAGCGGACGCGGATAGACGCAGCGCCCGGCAATCGGCTTGCGCGTCTCGCCTTCCCAGGTCACCACCTCGTTCTCGCGGATCTCTCCAAGCAGCTGCAGCTTCTCGGCAAACAGCAGGTCGCAATCCTCGAGGTCATAGCCGAACAGCGGGAAGCTCTCGATGAAGGAACCACGTCCCGCCATGATCTCGGCGCGGCCGTTCGACAACAGGTCGATGGTGGCGAACTGCTGGAAAACGCGGACCGGATCGTCGGAGGAAAGCACGGTAACGGCGCTCGTCAGGCGAATGTTATTCGTCTTGACGGCAGCAGCGGCAAGAATGGTGGATGGCGACGAGGCCATGTAATCGGGACGGTGGTGTTCGCCGAGACCGAAGACATCGAGACCCACTTCGTCGGCCAGCTGAATTTCCTCCAGCAAATCGTCGAGGCGGCGCTTGGCTTCCGCGCCCTTGTTGGCTGCATTCGGATCGACGTCCGCGAAGGTATAAAGTCCGAGTTCCATAACGGTCTCCCTTTGAAGTCACGACACAGATAGAGATCGAAAGCGACAAGGGCAAATCACCGGAAAGGCAACACAGTGTTCGCTCGGAAGCAGGTGAACCTGCCGACCCATTGCAAAAAATGCAACAGGCCACCTTCCAAAAACGCGATTGCCAGCACACTCGGTTTGCGCGTAACTTTTCATTATCTTTTGCGGCGCAGCAGAACGCCGGTTTTTATGTGGGAGAGGTAAAGATGGGCAGAACAGTCGTCGTCACAGGCTCGACCAGCGGCATCGGCCTTGCAATTGCAAAAGCCTTCGCGGCGGAAGGCGATAACGTCGTCATCAACGGCTTCGGCGACGCTGCCGAGATCGAGACGATCCGCAAGGGCCTCGAAGCCCATGGCGGCCGCGCCATCTATCATGGCGCAGACATGACGAAGCCGGCCGAGATCCGCGACCTGATGGCGACCGCCGCCCGCGAGTTCGGCATGGTCGACGTGCTCGTCAACAATGCCGGTATCCAGCACGTCTCCCCGGTCGAGGATTTCCCGGAAGACAAATGGAACCAGATCATCGCGATCAACCTCAACAGCTCCTTTCATACGATCCGCGCCGCCGTTCCGGCGATGAAGGAAAAACGCCACGGGCGCATCATCAACGTTGCCTCCGCCCACGGACTGATCGCCTCGCCCTTCAAATCGGCCTATGTGGCGGCAAAACATGGTATCATGGGCCTCACGAAGAGCGTGGCGCTGGAGCTTGCCGAATTCGGCGTGACCGCGAATGCGATCTGCCCGGGCTATGTGCTGACGCCGCTGGTGGAGAAGCAGATCCCCGACACGGCCAAGGCTCGAGGCATCACGGAAGAACAGGTGAAATCCGAGGTCATGCTGAAATTCCAGCCGACCAAGGAATTCGTCGCAGTCGAGGAGGTCGCAGCCACCGCGCTGTTCCTCGCAAGCGACGCGGCAAGGCAGATCACCGGCACCCATATTTCGATCGATGGCGGCTGGACGGCACAGTAAGACGCCATACCCAGAGGGAAATGCGGGGCACGCAGGCGACAAACACCCCGCCAGGAAAAGGCATTCAATGACCGATAGCATCCGCTTCATCCTGAACGGCGAGGACATCGCCCTTTCGAGCTTCGAGCCGACCGAAACGCTTCTCGATTTCCTGCGCCTCAAGCGCCGGATGACGGGCACAAAGGAAGGTTGCGCCGAAGGCGATTGCGGCGCCTGCACCGTACTGGTCGGCCGTCTGGTCCACGGCAAGCTGACCTATGAGACGGTCAATGCCTGCATCAGGTTCATCGGCTCGCTCAACGCCACCCATGTGGTGACCGTCGAACATCTCGCGGCAGCCGACGGCCAGCTTCATCCCGTCCAGCAGGCCATGGTCGAATGTCACGGCTCCCAGTGCGGCTTCTGCACGCCGGGCTTCGTCATGTCGCTCTACGGTCTCTGGCTCACCAATTCCAATCCGTCCCGCGCCGAGATCGAACGCGCGCTGCAAGGCAATCTCTGTCGCTGCACGGGTTACGAGCCGATCGTCAAGGCGGCCGAACTCGTATCCCGCACACGGCCCAGCTCGCTCTTCGACCCGCTGGAGCGCGACCGTGCCAACATCATGGCCCGCCTGTGGAACCTGCAGACGGCGGAAAACGTCACCGTCGTCAAGGACGACCGTCGCCTCATCGTGCCGGGTTCGGTCGCAGCACTCGCCGATATCCTTGCGGAAGAGCCGCAGGCCACCGTGGTTGCCGGCGCGACCGATGTCGGCCTCTGGGTGACCAAGCAGATGCGGCCGATCAATCCCGTGGTTTTCATCAACCACCTCGCGGACCTGCAGACCGTTACCGTCGACGCCAAGGGCATCACGCTTGGCGCAGGCGTCAGCTATGCGCAGGGCTTCGAAACGCTTCGCAAGGAAATCCCCGCCTTCGGCCGGCTGATCGAACGCATCGGCGGCCAGCAGGTGCGCAATATGGGCACCATCGGCGGCAATGTCGCCAACGGTTCGCCCATCGGTGACACCCCGCCTGCCCTGATCGCGCTTGGCGCAAGAGTCAGGCTGCGCTCCGCCGCAGGTAGCCGCGAGCTGCTGCTCGAGGATTTCTTCATCGACTACGGCAAGCAGGACCGTCGCACCGGCGAGTTCGTCGAGAGCATTTTCGTGCCCCGGCCGGAAGCCGGTGCCCATTATGCGGTATACAAGATCTCCAAGCGGCGCGACGAGGATATCTCCGCCCTCTGCGGCGCTTTCCATCTCTCGCTCGCCGCCGATGGCAGCGTCTCGAAGATCGTCATCGCCTTCGGTGGCATGGCCGCAACCCCGAAGCGCGCCCGCACGGTGGAAGCTGCTCTCCTCGGCAAGCCCTGGACGCAGGCGACCATTGCCGAGGCTCGTGACGCCTTCGATCAGGACTACAAACCGCTCACCGACTGGCGCGCCACGGCCGACTATCGCCAGCTCACGGCAAAGAACCTGCTGACCCGGTTTTTCCTCGAAACCTCGGGTACGCCGCAGGAACTCCAGCGTTTCGAGCGGGAGGAAGCGTGATGAGGAATCGCCTTGTCGATTTGCCCCTCACCCTGCCCCTCTCCCCGCAAGCAGGGAGAGGGAATGCAGACGTCGCAGCATCTCCCTTCTCCCCGTTTCCACGGGGAGAAGGTGCCGGCAGGCGGATGAGGGGCAGGAACGCGGACGCAGGAATTTGACCCATGGATAAGGCGAGCTACGAACTCTACAAATACATCAACGGCCCGATGCACCAGTCGCTGCGCCATGATTCAGCTCATAAGCATGTCAGCGGAAGTGCCGAATATATCGACGATATTCCCGAGCCCGCCGGCCTCCTGCATGGCGCGCTCGGCATGGCGGACCGCGCGCACGCGGAAATCGTCTCGATGGATCTTTCCGCGGTCAAGGCCTATCCGGGCGTCGTCTGCGTACTGACCGGCAAGGATGTGCCCGGCGTCAACGACGTGTCGTCCGCCGGACATCACGACGAGCCACTGCTGGCGGAAACCAAGGTGGAATTCCACGGCCAGCCGATCTTCGCCGTCATCGCCGCAACGCGTGACGCGGCCCGTCGCGCCGCCCGCCTCGCCAAGGTCGAATACAACGACCTGCCCTTCTGGACCGATGTCGATGGCGCGCTGGCGAACGGCGCTCCGCTCGTCACCTCCGGCATGACACTGAAACGCGGCGAACCGGAAGAGGAACTCGGCAAGGCCGAGCATCGCATTCAGGGCACCATGCGGATCGGTGGACAGGAGCATTTCTATCTCGAAAGCCACATCGCGCTCGCCGTTCCGGGCGAGGACGAGGATGTGACCGTCTGGTCCTCCACCCAGCACCCCTCCGAAGTGCAGCACATCGTCGGCCATGTGCTCGACATCCCGTCCCATGCGATCACGGTCAATGTGCGCCGCATGGGCGGCGGCTTCGGCGGCAAGGAGACCCAGGGCAACCAGTTCGCCGCCCTTGCGGCGCTTGCCGCCAAGAAGCTCAACCGCGCCGTCAAGTTCCGTCCCGACCGGGACGAGGACATGACCATGACCGGCAAGCGCCATGACTTCCGCATGGACTACGACGTCGCCTTCGACAATGAAGGACGCCTTCATGCGATGGTCGCCAACTTCGCCGCCCGCGGCGGCTATTCGGCCGACCTCTCCGGTCCCGTCACCGACCGCGCGCTCTTTCACGCGGATTCGAGCTATTTCTATCCGCATGTGAAACTCACCTCCCAACCGCTTAAAACCCATACGGTTTCCAACACCGCCTATCGCGGTTTCGGTGGCCCGCAGGGCATGCTGGGCGGTGAGCGCGTCATCGAGGAGATCGCCTATGCGCTGGGCAAGGACCCGCTCGAAATCCGCAAGGCGAACTTCTACGGCGACCTCGGCTCCGACCGGGTTCTGACCCCCTATCACCAGACGGTCGAGGACAACATCATCGCCCGCGTGGTGGAGGAGCTTGAGACTTCCTGCGAATATCAGGCGCGGCGCAAGGCGATCATCGACTTCAACAAGACGAGCCCGATCATCAAAAAGGGCATCGCGCTGACCCCGGTGAAGTTCGGCATTTCCTTCACGCTGACCGCCTTCAACCAGGCCGGCGCGCTGGTGCATGTCTATCAGGACGGCTCGATCCACCTGAACCATGGCGGCACGGAGATGGGCCAGGGCCTCTACACCAAGGTGGCGCAGGTCATCGCCGACAGCTTTCAGGTGGATGTCGAGCGGGTTAAGATCACCGCCACCACCACCGGCAAGGTGCCGAACACCTCGGCCACCGCCGCCTCCTCCGGCACCGACCTCAACGGCATGGCCGCCTATGACGCCGCCCGCCAGATCAAGGAACGCCTCGTCGCCTTCGCGGTCGAGAAATTCGAGGTGCCACCGGACGAGGTGGAATTCCTGCCGAACCGCGTGCGCGTCGGATCGAAGGAAATCCCCTTCCCCGATTTCGTCAAACAGGCCTATTTCGCCCGCGTCCAGCTTTCGGCGGCAGGCTTCTACAAGACGCCGAAGATCCACTGGGATCGCGCCGCCGGCCGCGGCACGCCCTTCTACTACTTCGCCTATGGCGCCTCCTGCTCGGAGGTCTCCATCGACACCCTGACCGGCGAATACCTGATGGACCGCACCGACATCCTGCACGACGTCGGCAAGTCGCTGAACCCGGCGATCGACATCGGCCAGATCGAGGGCGGCTTCGTGCAGGGCATGGGCTGGCTGACGACGGAGGAACTGTGGTGGGACGGCAAGGGCCGGCTGAGGACGCACGCGCCCTCCACATACAAGATCCCGCTCGCCTCAGACCGCCCGAAGATCTTCAACACCCGGCTCGCCGAGTGGTCCGAAAATGCCGAGCCCACCATCGGCCGCTCCAAGGCCGTCGGCGAACCGCCCTTCATGCTGGCGATCTCCGTCTTGGAAGCGCTCTCCATGGCCGTCGCAAGCGTCGCCGACTACAAGGTCTGCCCCCGCCTCGACGCACCGGCGACGCCGGAACGGGTGTTGATGGCGGTGGAGAGGTTGAAGGCGATCTAGGAAATGTTGTCTTCGAGAAGAATCCCCCTCTGGCCTGCCGGCCATCTCCCCCACAAGGGGGGAGAGACCTGGAGGAAATCTCTCGTCCACATCCAGCGGGATGCAAACAAGCAACTCTCGCAAATCAAAACTTGGGCGGGAGCGGCCTCACGCACGACCTCCCGCCTTGAGGGGGGTGAGGAGCGGTCCGCGCAGCGGAGCAATCGATCCAGTGAATCGATTGCAGCGACGAACGCCGGCAAGGCAGAGGGGGGTGCCCTCGCATGAACGGCAAGCCATCTCTCCCCGCCTTCCTCGCCGCCCATCCGAACTCCGTCCTCGTCGAAGTCGCCGAAGCAAGGGGCTCAACCCCGCGGGAAGCCGGCGCTTTCATGGTCGTGGCCGATAACAGGTTGTTCGGCACCATCGGCGGCGGGCATCTGGAATACATCGCCATCGACCACGCCCGCGCGATGCTTGCGGGCCAGGCCGCCGGCGAGACGCTGGATATCCCGCTCGGCCCGGAAATCGGCCAATGCTGCGGCGGCCGCACGCTGCTGCGTTTCACCAAGGTAGACGAGACCGTCAGGCAGAGGCTTCTGCGGCAGTCTTCGAGCGAACAGCAGGCTTATCACGATATCTTCCTCTTCGGCGCCGGCCATGTCGGCCTTGCGCTGGCGGCAGCACTTGCGCCCCTGCCCTTCAATGTGACGGTGGTGGAGACCCGCCAGATCGAGGCCGGGGCATTGCCCGATGCGATAACATTTCGCCATGTCCCGATGCCGGAGGCCGAGGTCGCGGCGATCCGGCCGGGGGGCGCGGCGGTGATCCTCACCCATGACCACGCGCTCGATTTCCTGATCGCCCGGGAAGCGCTTGCCCGCGATGATCTCGCCTATACCGGCATGATCGGTTCCGCGACCAAGCGGGCGACCTTCTCCCGCTGGCTGTTGCGCGAAGGCGGTGAAGCCGCATGGCTTGAACGCCTGAGGCTGCCGGTTGGCGGCGACACGGTGAAGGACAAGCGGCCGGCGGTGATCGCAGCGCTGGTCACAGCCGAACTCGTCACCCGGCTGCTCGGCAGCCAGCCGTCCGCCGGGCTTTCCGCCCGTCAGGATGAACGCCTCGCCGACCGATAGGCGCGCGCGTTTGAAAGCAGCCGATCGGCCTCGCGGCGGTCCGTCCTCAAATTGTCCCTCTCCAGCCCGAGATCGTGCAACAGGTCTTCGGGCAATTCGTCGATGGACATGCGTCCACCGGAGATCAGACGCCGGAGAAAACGCTGGATGCCGGCAAGGAACTGACTTTCCGGCGAAAATGCGAATCGAATTGCGGACAGCATGATCGCCCCCACATGCAATTGTTTCACGGAATGGATGAAGTAATAAATGCCGTTGATTTCCGGGAAATTCCAATTCAATTTCAGCGAAACACCATAAAGAGGACTTATCAATGAAGTTGTCCCGCCAGTTTCCGCTGAATGCGCTCAGGGTTTTCGAGACGGTGGCGCGCCTCGGCAACTTCACCCGTGCCGGCGAGGAACTGGGCATGACCCAGACCGCCGTCAGCTACCAGATCAAGCTTCTCGAAGAGAACATCGGCGAACCGCTGTTCGTGCGTCAGCCGAGGCAGGTGGTGTTGACGGACACCGGCGCCCGCATGCTGCCGAAGGTCAGCGAGGGCTTCACGCTGCTCGCCGATGCAATCAGCGAGGCCCGGAGAAGCGGCGACGAAATCCTGGAAATCCACTCAACGCCGACCTTCGCCTCTCACTGGCTAGCCCGAAATCTCGGCACCTTCCAGCTCGAATATCCGCATATAGCCGTCCGCCTGCAGCGGGGCACACAGCTGACCGATTTCAACCGTGAGCATGCCGATGTCGCGATCCGAATCGGCAACGGTCCCTGGCAGGGGCTGGTGTGCCACCCGCTCGTCCGGCTTTCCTACACGCCCATGCTCAGCCCGCGCCTCGCTGAAAGCATCGGCGGTGTAAGCCAACCGGCCGACCTCCTGAAACTGCCGCTGATCTCCGACGACGACAGGTGGAAGGTGTGGTTCGCCGCGGCCGGCGTCGATGCCTCGCAGAGCAACACGCAAAAGCTGGATGCCTTCGGCGCGCTCGACCTCGAGGCGGGAGCAGCACTCGCCGGTCACGGCGTGGCAATGCTCAGCCCCTTCTACGTGCAGGACGAACTGGCGTCTGGCCGCCTGATACAGCCCTTCGACCTCAGTTGGACGGACGAGAAAATCTACTGGCTCGTCTATCCGAATGGACGGCGCAACCTGCCCAAGATCCGGGCCTTTCAGGCATGGCTCATGGCCGCATTGCCTGTGTCGTCAGAGATAGCGCGGTGGCCAGCCGATGCGTGACCAGACATCGCGGCGATGATCCCCGCGTTCGAGGCCGGGTATCCGCCGACCGTCCAGAAGACCAAGGTCGCGCATCTGGTGTTGCGACAAGGCCTCCCGCCTGCGCCGCGACCGGACAAAGACCCTCGCCAGCAAAGCGCTAAACCTGTTTTTCCAGCGATAAAGGCGCAGGAAGCCATCCGGCATAACATACGTCATGGCAGACCTCTCGTTGATCATGAAGAATTGGAATTGATCTATGGGGGATAGAATGCACGCGTTTATCGCGGTATTCCAACGAAAGATCCGTCTGCATGGATCAAGAGGACTTATCCATGAAACTGTCCCGCAATTTCCCGCTGAACGGCATGCGGGTGTTCGAGGCTGCGGCCCGGCACCTGAGCTTCACCAAGGCGGGCGAGGAACTGGGAATGACGCAGACCGCCGTCAGCTACCAGATCAAGCTGCTGGAGGAGATGCTCGGCGAGCAGCTTTTCCTGCGCCGGCCAAGGCAGGTCACCCTGACGGAAGCCGGGGCGAGCCTTGCGCCAAAGGTTGCGGAAGCCTTCGGCCTTCTGCAGGAGGCCGTCGCCAACATGCGCGAGACGGCGCAGGTCACGCTTACCATCCACTGCACAGCGACCTTCGCCCAGCAATGGCTGGTGCGGCGGATCGGCGATTTCCAGATCAGGCATCCGAACATCGCGGTTCGCCTTGAGGCCTCATCCGCGCTGATCGACTTCAACAGTACGGAAGCCGACATCGCCATCCGCACCGGCGACGGGAAATGGCCCGGCCTCTACAGTCAGTTCCTGCTGTACGGCGGTTTCACGCCCATGCTCAGTCCGGCACTTGCGCAAAGCGTCGGAGGTCTGCACCGGCCGGAAGACCTCCTGAAGCTGCGCATCATCGATCCCAGCGATCCCTGGTGGCGCATCTGGTTCACCGCCGCCGGCGTCGCCGATCCCGATCTGGACAGCCGCCCACGCAGCCGGCTCGGGGCTCAGACCTTCGAGGCAAATGCCGCCATGGCCGGCCAGGGCGTCGGCATCCTGACCCCGAAATTCTATCGTGACGAGATCGCCATGGGCCGCCTGTTCCAACCCTTCGACATCATGGGTCGCGACGGCCACGACTACTGGCTTGCCTATCCGGAAACCAAGCGCAAGCTGCCGAAGATAAAGGCCTTCCATGCCTGGATCATGGAAACGCTGGCGACGGACGGCCTCACCTGAGCTTCGCCGATCGGCCTTGGCTCAGAAGGACATGTCCGGAGCGTAGAAACATCGGGGCGTGTTTTCGTCCGGAAAAAGACAGAGGTGATATTCGCTGTCCTGGGATCGGCGGGTGGTGCTCTGTGGGAACTTGAAGATGTGACTGCGGGTGATCAGCCGATGATCGCCCGGCGCAAGTGTCAGCTGATATCCACCCGGCACGATCCTGACGCTCGACGAGGGGATCTCCTGACAGTCGCCGGTATGGCCATCCCCGTTGCAGCAATAGAGATCGTAGTTCCAGCCGGAATGGGCGTCGTGAGCTTCGACGGTGAACGCATAGAATGTGATGCTGACGATTATCAATGCCAAGCGCATGGGCGGCTTCTCCATTGAATGAAGGCCTCCGCCGGTACGCACGACCACCTCCCGGCGGATTTGCATCACCAATGTAACAGTTAACGAACATTAGAATAAGAACATAAATGAGGGATGGGTTTTCGCGGTGCACAAATCACCGGGGAAAGCGTCGATTTCGCCCCCTGCCCCCTTTCAATCCAAAGGCTTTTTCGACAAGGTTTCAGGTTGGGGAAGAAAGGGATTTCTGATGTATGAATTTGCCATCGCCTGGGAATGGCTGGCCTTTGCCGTTCGCTGGCTGCATGTCGTGACCGCCGTTGCCTGGATCGGCTCGTCCTTCTATTTCATCGCGCTTGATCTCGGCCTCGTGAAGCGGGATCACCTGCCCGCAGGCGTCTATGGCGAGGAATGGCAGGTTCACGGGGGCGGTTTCTACCACATCCAGAAATATCTGGTCGCGCCGGCCTCCATGCCGGAACACCTGACCTGGTTCAAATGGGAAGCCTATACCACCTGGCTTTCGGGCTTCGCCCTGCTCTGTGTGGTCTATTATGGCGGCGCCGATCTCTTCCTGATCGATCGCCACCTTCTCGATGTCGATCAGTGGCAGGCGATCGGCCTTTCGCTCGCGTCCCTCGGCGTCGGCTGGGTGCTCTACGACCTCCTGTGCAAGTCGCCGCTCGGCAAGAACACCTGGGGGCTGATGGCATTTCTCTATGTCGTGCTGGTCGCCATGGCCTGGGGCTACACCCAGATTTTCACCGGCCGCGCCGCCTTCCTGCATCTCGGCGCCTTCACGGCGACGATCATGTCGGCCAACGTCTTTTTCATCATCATTCCCAACCAGAAGATCGTCGTCGCCGACCTCATCGCCGGCCGCACGCCGGATCCGAAGCTCGGGGCACAGGCCAAGCAGCGCTCGCTGCACAACAACTACCTGACGCTTCCCGTCATCTTCTTCATGCTGTCGAACCACTATCCCCTGGCCTTCGGCACCGCCTATAACTGGATCATCGCCGCGCTGGTTTTCCTGATGGGCGTTACCATCCGCCACTGGTTCAACACCACCCACGCCCGCAAGGGCCGCCCGATCTGGACATGGATGGTCACGACCGTCCTGTTCATCGTCATCATCTGGCTTTCGACCGTGCAGAAGCCCGTTTCGGAAGATGAGATATCGGTGGCTCCCGTCTACCAGCGCTTCGCCGCCAACGCCCATTTCCCGGCCGTGAAGGACGTCGTCGCCAGTCGCTGTTCGATGTGCCATGCCGCGGAGCCCGTCTGGGACGGCGTGGCGCGTGCGCCGAAATCCGTGAAGCTCGAAAGTGACGCCGAGATCGCCGCCCACGCCCGCGAGATCTACCTGCAGGCCGGCCGCGCCCATGCCATGCCGCCCGGCAACATCACCGAGGTCAGCGCCGAAGAGCGCGCGCTTCTCGTCGCCTGGTATGAAAGCGCCGTCTCCGGGGAAAGCAGCCAATGACAGCCACCCTCTATCGCGGCCGTCTCCTCACCTTTCTCCGCGCGCCCGAAAGCGTGGCCGACGAAGGAAGCTACCGCTACGAGAGCGACGGAGCACTGCTGGTCGAGAACGGCCGGATCGCCGCCATGGGCGACTACGCCTCCGTGAAAGCGGAGGCTGCGACCGATGCCATAGAAATCGATCATCGACCGCACCTCATCCTGCCCGGCCTGATCGATACCCATGTGCATTTTCCGCAGATGCAGGTGATCGGCTCCTACGCCGCCAACCTGCTGGAATGGCTGAACACCTACACCTTCCCCGAGGAATGCCGCTTCGTCGAGACCGCCCACGCCGAACGCATCGCCCGGCACTTCTTCGACGAGTTCTTCCGCAACGGCACGACGACCGCCGTCGCCTATTGCTCCGTGCACAAGGCCTCTGCCGACGCCTTCTTCGCCGAGAACCTTCGCCGCGGCAGCCTGATGGTCGCCGGCAAGGTGATGATGGACCGCAATGCCCCGCAAGGTCTGCTGGACACCCCTCAGATGGCCTATGACGAGACGCGGCAGGTGATCGCCGACTGGCACGGCAAGGGCCGCAACCACGTCGCCATCACGCCGCGCTTCGCCATCACCTCCACCCCGGAGCAGATGGCCGCCACGCAGGCGCTGGCCAAGGAATTTCCCGACCTGCACATCCAGACGCATCTTTCGGAAAACCGCGACGAGATCGACTTCACCTGCTCGCTCTATCCGGAAGCGACCGACTATACGGATATCTATGCCCGCTACGGCCTGCTTGGCCGCAAGACACTGCTCGGCCATGCCATCCACCTCTCCGACCGGGAGGCCGATGCCATATCGGAAGCCGGTTCGATCGCCGTCCACTGCCCGACGTCCAACCTCTTCCTCGGTTCCGGCCTCTTCCCGATGAAACGCTACCAGCGCCGCGACAAGCCGGTGCGCATCTCGGTGGCGACCGACATAGGCGGCGGCTCCAGCTATTCGATGCTCAAGACCATGGACGAGGCCTACAAGATCCAGCAGTTGCAGGAAGAACGCCTCAATCCGCTGGAAAGCTTCCACCTGATGACGCTCGGCAATGCCGAGGCATTGTCGCTCTCGGACCGTATCGGCACGCTGGAAGCCGGCACCGATGCCGATTTCATCGTGCTCGATTCCGCCGCCACGCCCGCCATGGCGCTACGCATGGAAACGGTGAAGACGCTCGCGGAAGAACTCTTCCTGCTGCAAACCATGGGCGACGACCGCTCGGTGGTCGAAACCTATGTGGCTGGGCAGGCGATGAAGCCGCATTGAAATGCCGGGGCAATTGTCGCAACGCCCCGGCCTGTCTTTCCGATACTTACCGAACCGTCACGGTGATGCAGCCGCGAAGGCTCTTGCCCTTGACCTTCGCTGACGTGTTGCGCGTGCAGAACTTGTCCTGCCCCTTGAAACCCGGGCCGGGTGTATAGACCAGCCCCTTTCCGGCCACGACCGCGACCGTTCCGCTTTTCGGCGCCCGGGTGACGGTGACTTCCGTTGCCGGCGTGCGGGTCTTCCTGACGTCGTCGATGAAGCCGGGGAAGCTGATGTTGCAGGCCTTGTCCTTTGTGGTCATCTCGAACTTTCCGGCTCCATTGCCGCTGCCCCATCCCCGACCATTGGTGCCGGAGCAAGCTGCGTGAGCCGCGGTTGCCGAGCACAGGCCCACGACCGAAAGAACAACGAGAGTAATCGTTCCGCGCATATCATATTGCCTTTCATGAAAATGTTGGATCAAGGCCTGCATTCATTTACGCTGCGCGAAACGCGAACAATTGAAAAAGACCGCGATAGAAGAAAAAACGGAAAAAGGAAGAAATTACACTTAAAAATCAGAAACTTGTACATTGGCACTTCGGACAGACAACAGACGATGGTGAGCATGGGGCAGGACGACTGGGCGGAAATCGAAGAGTGGCATGTCCTGTTCGACAGGTTTTGCAATCACCTTGGACACTATGACAATGCCCGTCTGGGCGGCGATTATTGCGCCCGGATGGGCAAGCGCGGCGAAGCCCATTTCGAGGCGGCAGTTCGCAACCTGAGAAACTGGCGTTCAGGCAGGCACATTCCCCGCCAGAGAAACTTCATGATCCTGAGCCAGATGCTCGGCATCCAGGAACAGCCTGCCCTGCTTCCCCGGTGGAACGCCCTCTATGCCAAGGCCCGCATTGCCGATGACGAGACGCAATCCCTGAATGCGGACGAACGGGAAAGCCAGACGCCGGAAACGGAGGTCGAAGCGGAACTGCCCGCATCCTCCTCGCCGGTCGCACAGCGCAACAACACCTGGCGCATGGATCGAAAAACCGCCACCTCAGGCTTCTTATTCTTCGTCTGCGGCATCCTTGCTGCGGAAATCTACAGGCTGGAACCCTGGCTCTGGTTTCATTCCCTGTCACAGCCCCCGCTGATTGTCTGGCGGCCCCATGCGTCCATGGAAGTGGGCGAAAGCCTGATCATTCACGGCGACCGTGGCGACTGCGGCAAGCCGCCGCCGAACTGGGAATATGTGCTGACGCGGCTTCCCGTCAGCCGCATCGGCACCTTTTCCGATGGCGGCATCGTCAGGCGCAACAGCAATTTCTGCCGCGGAGAAACCCCGGCAAGAGCGGTAACCTTCACCGCAACGAAGCCCGGGATCGAGGAGTTTCTGGTTCTCGGCGATGTGATGCGCGTGACCGTCACCGAACCGGGCGGGAACGAAGCCGTAAACTGACCGGCAGCAGGGAGGTAAATTTATTTTACCTCTTTGTCGCTCACCCATTCCCAAGCCTTCTTCCTCCGTGCTAGGGCTCGGCAAGAAAAAGTCCGGGGTAAGTACAATGACAAATCCTCTCGAAATCGCCGATCTCAAGGCGCTGGCGAAGCGTCGCGTTCCGAAGCTTTTCTTCGATTATGCCGATAGCGGTTCCTATACCGAATCCACCTATCGGGCCAACGAGTCGGATTTCTCCAAGATCAAGCTGCGTCAGCGCGTGCTGGTCGACATGAGCGGCCGCTCGCTCGAAACCACGATGATCGGCGAGAAGGTTTCGATGCCGGTGGCGCTTGCCCCGACCGGCCTCACCGGCATGCAGCATGCCGATGGCGAAATGCTGGCCGCTCAGGCAGCCGAGGAATTCGGCGTTCCCTTCACGCTTTCGACCATGAGCATCTGCTCGATCGAGGATGTGGCGTCGGTGACCAAAAAGCCTTTCTGGTTCCAGCTTTACGTCATGCGCGACCGCGATTTCGTGATGAACTTGATCGACCGCGCCAAGGCCGCGAAATGCTCGGCGCTGGTGCTGACCGCCGACCTCCAGATCCTCGGCCAGCGTCACAAGGACCTGCGCAACGGCCTGTCCGCGCCGCCGAAGCTCACGCCGAAACATCTCTACCAGATGGCAACCCGCCCGCGCTGGTGCTGGAACATGCTGCAGACCAGCCGCCGCACCTTCCGCAACATCCACGGCCATGCCAAAGGCGTGACCGACCTCGCCTCCCTCAACGCCTGGACGTCGGAACAGTTCGACCCGCAGCTTTCGTGGAAGGATGTCGAGTGGATCCGTGAACGCTGGGGCGGCAAGCTCATCATCAAGGGCATTCTCGACGCCGAAGACGCAACGCTCGCCGCACAGACGGGTGCGGATGCGATCGTCGTTTCCAACCACGGTGGCCGCCAGCTCGACGGAGCGCACTCCTCGATCTCCATGCTGCCGAGGATCGTCGATGCCGTCGGCGACAAGATCGAAATCCATCTCGACAGCGGCATCCGCTCCGGTCAGGACGTGCTGAAGGCTGTGGCGCTCGGCGCCAAGGGCACCTTTATCGGCCGCCCTTTCCTTTACGGTCTCGGCGCCATGGGCAAGCCGGGCGTCACCAAGGCGCTGGAAATCATCCGCAAGGAGATGGACACGACCATGGCGCTCTGCGGCAAGCGGCGGATCGAGGACATCGATCGCCAGATCCTCGCGGAAAACCCGTACTGACAACAGATCGGGCACCTGACATCAGGCGGAAAGCCTGTCGGCCAGCGCTTCAGCCAGATCCAGCATGCGCGTCTCGGGCGCATGCCCGATCAGCATCAGCGCATGACTGCCATCCGACCAATGGACGACGGTCATGCCATTGCGCTGCTCGGTCCGCATCGGAGCGGATTTTCCTTCCGCGCGGACAATACAGAAAGCAAGCGGGCCGCTATCCGGATCAAGGTAAAGGATCTGGGCCAGCGGCTGGCCGTCATAGGCCAGCACCTGGGCGCGCTTGTAGTCCAGATCGTCGAAATCGAGCTGGTCAGGAGTCATCCGCATGTCGAGGCGCCGGTTGACGGCCGAAAGCTCAGCCGCCTGCTCGGCAACCGTCGGCAGCACGCCTGAGAGTGTCTGCGCATCGTAGAGCGACATGTATTGCGCGATGAGGCCCCGCCACTCGTCCGGCCCCTCGCCATCCTCTTCGAACCAATCGAAACCGATCCTTCCAAAAAGAACGCCCGTCACAGCCGATGCGGCGATGGCGCCGACAAGAGCACGGCGACTGATACCACCCGCCATGATCGGCGTCGATTTCACACCGGTCGCCGCAAGCATGGCCTGCAGCCGCCCGAGCGGCGCTTCCCCAAGCAGGGGCGCGAAGGAATGGCGGTAATCGAGATTGGCGCGCATCAGGAATTCCAGCCGGTCGGCAACACCGCCGTCCTGCTCCAGCAGGCGCTCGATGCGGTCGCGCTCCTCGCCGTCGAGCTCTCCATCAATGAAGGCCGTCAGGAGTTCGTCCGATGGCATGATGGCTTCCTGTGTCATCGTTCGCCCTCCCCCCTTGCCTCTGCGAGCTTTGCCCGCGCCGCAGCCAAACGGCTCATGATGGTTCCAACCGGTACACCGAGGATCGTTGCAACCTCGCGATAGGACAACCCCTCGACATAGGCGAGGAACACGGCGGTCCGCTGCGCCTCTGGCAGGGCATCGACAAGACGCATGACCTGGTTGGCCATGACCTTGCGATCGGCCTCCGCGCGTCCGTCGAAGGAAAGAACGTCGGTGGCATCGGCCAGCCCCGCACCTTCACGCACCCGCTGCGCGCGGACCTCGTTCAGCCAGATCGAATGCAGGATGGCAAGAAGCCACTGGTCAATCCGCGATCCCGCGGCGAACTGGCCCGCCCGCTCCAGCGCCCGGACGCAGGTCTGCTGCACCAGATCGTCGGCCATGTCACGCCGTCGCGACAGCACGAAGGCATATCGCCACAGCCGGCTCAGATTGGCCGACAGACCGTTTCGCACATCCGCCTCGCTTGCGATGGCAGCCTCCCTTCCCGTGAATGAAACGGGCGCGACCGCCCGATCCTGCAGCGATGACGGGGCGGTGCTGTTCAGCGGATAATCACAGGATAGGCTCGACATTGGCAAGATACCGATTTGACGACAGGCCGGACCTCGAAACCGAAATCCGACCCGTCATCCGCTCCCCAGCGTCAGATCTTCGGAGCCGCGCTGATGGCGGCATCGAGGTCGCGATATTCCTCGCAAGTGGTGCCGCAAAGCCCTGAAATCGCCTGCAATTGCGCCTTCGCCAGCTCGATCTCGCCCTTCAGGACATAGGCCTCACCGAGATATTCCCGCACCTGCGCATAGTGCGGATCGGCGGCCACGGACTTGAGATAATAGCCGATGCCTTCATCGAGACGGCCGAGCTTGCGGGTGGCATAACCGCGATAGTTCAGCACTTCCGACGAGTTCTGATCCTTCACCGTATCCAGAACATCGAGGGCGTCCTGGTATCGCTCGGCCTTTGCCAGCGCATAGGCGTAATCGGCAAGGTTTTCATCGGTGAGATTGGCGCCGCTCTGCCGGATGCATTTCTGGGTCTTGCGGTCATAGACGCTGCCCTTCTTGCAGACGGGCGTGGAACCCGAGCTCGAATCCGAACCGCCGCCATAGCCGCCCGCAGCGAAGGCGGGACCGGCAAGGACGACGGAAAAGAGGCAGACGGCAGACAGGGCCGCAAGGCGAAGCTTTTGAACGCGGGTCATGGCTTGTTCCTCTGCAAATACGGCAGCGCCGAAAGCCAGCCACGAAGAACGGCAGACGCTGCGAGTTTGATTTGCCGCATGAACCCGCGCCGAACTCTCTCGGCGGAAGCGATCATGCGGCGTTGCAGGAGGTGAACACCCCGGGGCGTGCTTCTATTCGATGGGATCTGAAATTTTCTTCAGGCGATCCAGCCGCTCGAAAGCGCGCTGACCCAGTCGGCCATGCCGCGAGCTGCTGCCATTTCGGCTGCTGCCTCATTGTCGTAGCGTACCTGTCGGAAGGTCGGCTGCCAGCCACGACCGGTCTTTTCCAGAACGGCATAGGCGGCGAAAGGCGTGCCCTGCTGGGCCTTGTGATAGAAGGGCTGATCGTAATCGAAACCTGGGCAACCGACGCTGCCCGGATTGACGATCAGCCGGCCATCGGAAAGCTGGACGGCGCGCGCGATATGGCTGTGTCCGCAGAGGATAAGCGACTGCTCGATATCCTTTGCCAGCGCCTCGATTTCATCGAGCGGCTTCAGATGGAAGATGCCATCCGGCGACAGCGTCTCCATCCAATAGGTGTTATCATCCTGCGGCGTCGCGTGGCAGAGATAAGCCTCGTCGCGGTAAACGGCGCTGAACGGCAGCGCGCGGATCCAGTCGAGATGATCCGCGCTGAGCTGCGGAAAAACCGGCTGCTCCCAGTCGCCCATTTCCGCGAACGGCCTGTCGATCAGCGCCCTGTCGTGGTTTCCCCGAACACTCACCGCCCCGAGCGTCAACAGCAGATCCGCCGTGGCACCGGCGTTCAGAGGACCGGAAAAGCTGTCCCCGAGATTGACGATCTCGGAAATACCCTGCCGGCGAATATCCTCCAGCACGGCTTCCAGCGCCAGATGGTTGCCGTGGACATCGGCGATTGCAGCGAAGATCATCGATCAGCTACCCCGGTAGGTGGAATAGCCGTAGGGCGAAAGCAGCAACGGCACATGGTAATGCGCCTCGGTATCGCTGATGCCGAAGCGGATCGGGATGACATCGAGAAACGGCGGCGAGGTGAGCGGAGCGCCCTGCGCCTTCAGATAATCGCCGGCATGAAACAGCAGTTCGTACTGCCCGACACGGAAGCTCTCGCCCGAAAGGATCGGTCCTCCATCGACGCGACCGTCGGAATTGGTGATCACCGTGGTCACGAGCTCGGCATCCTCGCCCACGATCCGCATCAACTGGATCTTCAGGCCTTCCGCCGGCTTGCCGAGCGCAGTGTCGAGGACATGGGTAGTCAGGCCGGTCATAGATGAGGCTCCAGAATCACAAAGGGCTTATCGAAAAAGAACTCTTCGAGATTGTTGCCCGGCCCGTCACGATCGACAACGAGAAAATCCGAGATTTCCCCGATCGCCATCAGCGGATGATGCCAGACGTTACGCCGGTAGTTCACCCCCTGATCGGGTCGCGCCAGAAAGACCTGCGGACGCCCGGGCCTGCCATCCTCATCGGGCGAAACGGCGACCAGAAACGGTCGTCCGGAGAGCGGCGAAAAGCTCTGGCTGCCGAAGGGATGCCGCTCCATCATTCCGACGTCATAGGGGAAGGCGCGCGGCTGGCCGCGGAAGATGTTGACGATCACCCGCGCCCCCTCGCCCGTCACCTCCGGCGAAAACAGCGCATGGAACCGCTCGGTGGTGCCGCCATTGATGAGGCGCATGGTTTCAGGCTTGGCGGAAATCACCTCACCGAAAGGGGCGAATGCTTCGGGAGTGAGAGGCTGGATGGAAAGGACGTCGGACAAGAGGAGTCATTCTCCTTGAATATGCGGATAGCGTAGCTGGTCGATCTGGCTTATCAGTGCAGGCAGGTCGGTTTGAACGGTGTCCCACACCAGTCGCCAGTCAAGTGGCTCGTGCTCATGGACAACCATGTCGCGCCAGCCCTTGATCTTCCGCCAGTCGATATCAGGATATTCGGAAGCAGCAGAAGGAAAGCCGGCCAGTATCCTCGCGGCCGCGGCAGCGATCAGCACGAAGGTCATCGCGACCGCGCGCTGGCTCAGGATATCCTGTTCGAATGCCTCAAGGGTCGAGTTTCTGACAAACCCGACTGCCTCCGAGGCAGCCTGCTGCATGTCGCGAAGATTTTCGAGAAAACGCTGTTCCGGGGTCATATAGCCGCCACCGAACCGAACACACGCGGGTTCGCCGCATTGAAGCGCTTGGTTGCCTCGCGGATCGCCTGCCTGTTCTTATCCAGCACTTCCGATGGCCGCATGGCCGAACCTCCGTTTGCGGCAATATAGAGCATGTCCCGCGAAGATGGGAACCGGTTTGGGAACAAGAACATGCGCCCTGATACGCAGGGAGAATTTGAGCGGGCACAACGCGCGTTGGTGAGGCCCCGCCCCAAGGAAACCGGAAACCTCACCAAAATACGACATGCCACACATGAAAACAGCGCCGGCTTTCACCGGCGCTGCCTTGATCAATGATCGACCTTCGAAGATCAGGCTGCTGCGGAAGCAGAGAACGGAACTTCCGAGATCGTCTTCAGGACCTGCGAAGCGATTGCGTAGGGGTCGCCCTGGGAGTTCGGACGACGATCTTCCAGATAGCCCTTGTAGTCGTTCTTGATGAAGGAGTGCGGAACACGGATCGAGGCGCCACGGTCGGCAACGCCGTAGGAGAACTTGTTCCACGGAGCCGTTTCGTGCTTGCCGGTCAGACGCATGTGGTTGTCCGGGCCGTAAACGTTGATGTGGTCCATCAGGTTCTTGTCGAACTGTGCCATCAGGCGTTCGAAATAGTCCTTGCCGCCAACTTCGCGCATGTATTTGGTCGAGAAGTTGCAGTGCATGCCCGAACCGTTCCAGTCGGTATCGCCGAGAGGCTTGCAGTGCCATTCGATATCGATGCCGTACTTCTCGCAGATGCGGAGCAGCAGGTAGCGAGCCATCCAGATCTGGTCGGCGGCCTTCTTGGAGCCCTTGCCGAAAATCTGGAATTCCCACTGGCCCTTGGCCACTTCGGCGTTGATGCCTTCGTGGTTGATGCCGGCTTCGAGGCACTGGTCCAGATGCTCTTCAACGATCTGGCGAGCGATGGAACCGACGTTCTTGAAGCCGACGCCGGTGTAGTACGGACCCTGCGGAGCCGGGTAGCCGTGTTCCGGGAAGCCGAGCGGACGACCCTCTTCGTAGAAGAAGTATTCCTGCTCGAAGCCGAACCATGCATCTTCGTCGTCGAGGATGGTTGCACGGGTGTTCGAAGCATGGGGCGTGACGCCATCGGGCATCATGACTTCGCACATGACGAGAGCGCCGTTCTTGCGGGCCGGGTCGGGATAGACAGCAACCGGCTTCAGGACGCAATCGGAGCTACGGCCTTCGGCCTGCTCGGTCGACGAACCGTCGAAACCCCAGTAGGGAAGTTCTTCCAGCGACGGGAAGTTGTCGAATTCCTTGATCTGCGTCTTGCCACGCAGGTTCGGCACCGGCTTATAGCCATCAAGCCAGATATACTCGAGCTTATACTTGGTCATTCTTGGTCTCTCTTCAGTCAAGCGCCCGCCCATGGAGCGCAACAGAGGGGCGATTCTCCGGTTGTCCGGCGAGTCGTTTTCATAGAAGCAGGAAGCATGCCAACTGATGCAAACCGTCATTCGGCTGACACAATGACGCACTCGCAAGGCCCTGCGACTGCGGGCCGGCAGCGGGAATCCTTAACAGTTTCAGCTTATTGTGTGGGAACATGACACAGCCATACCGTGTTCTCCTGTGTCTCGGGCATCATGCTGGAAGGTGATGATTTCGCAATCACGCATGTTTTTGACCCAAAAATGCCTATAATTTATGCATTTTGCACTTTTCGTGTGCATTTCATTTAAAAACCTGTTAGGGAATGTCATCGGGCTCGAAAACCGATGAACAACGAAAGGCAGAAGCATGACAACGAACATGGTTCGGGAATCGGCGAAGATCCTGCAATTCCCGGTAAGAAACGTTCAGAAGATGATGGAAATTCGCGAGCGCGACGGCCGCTCACGCCCCGTGATTTACGAAAGCGGCGCTGGCAGCTGGTATCACGAGGACGCGATCCGCGAAGTGGATGAGGCGCGCAAGCAGTAGCATGCGCGCCAGAACGCCCTGTTCACTCAGACCTGAAGGTTCTTGAGGCGTGGACGTTTGACGCCACCATCAGGGTCAGGGCAAGACCAACAAGGGTGACAAACCCGTTCGGCAATGAAATTGCCGGAAGAAGATAGCTTGAGCGGTCCACCTTCATTCGCAGAGCATCTTCGGCTCCCATCCCCGGAAGCATGATCACATCCATGCCGAAGCTATCGTCGGCACACCGCCGATCCGCTTCGAAAACCAGCCGGACCGGCGATAAATTCCCTTTGAAAATATTGTGGCAGCACCATGCCGGTCTCACGCAGACCGGATGAAGGGTACTCGTTTACATCGCGCCTGCCGGGCCTCAGACACTCTCCGGCAGGAGATGTCCAAGGCGAATGCGGGCGATCTTCTCGACCTGGGTGCAGGCCGTGGAAAACTCCGTTTCACGGTCGTTGGCTATGCGCGTTTCGAAGGCGGCCAGGATATCCTCCTTGGTCAGCCCGGTCACCGCGATGATGAAGGGAAAGCCGAATTTTTCAGTATAGGCCGAATTGATGTCGGTGAAGCGCTTGAACTGTTCCGGACTGAGCCGGTCGAGCCCCGCGCTGTTCTGCTCCCTTCGGCTTTCCAGCGTCAGCTCGCCTGCAACCGCGAGACGCCCGGCAAGATCCGGATGCGCCCGCAGAACCCCGAGCCGCTCGGCCTCGCTTGCCTTGCGAAACTGTTCGGCAAGCGCACCGTGCACGCTCGAAACCGTCAGCGGCTCGCTGATCGCGCCGGCATCGAAGGCACGCTCGGCGATGAAGGGAGAATGCTCGAACACGCCGCCGAAAGTGGAGATGAAATCGTCTCGCGTCACCATAAGATCACCACGTTGGCTTGTGGTTCTTGTGCCAGTGCTCGGCGATCTCGATGCGCTTCGGGATCCACACCTTGTCATGCGACCGCACGTAATCGATGAAGCGCGCGAGTGCCGCGGCACGGCCCGGACGTCCGACGAGGCGGCAATGCAGGCCGATGGACAGCATCTTGGCGCTGCCGGCCTTGCCCTCTTCATAAAGCACGTCGAAGGCGTCCTTGAGATAGGTGAAGAACTGGTCGCCGGAGTTGAAACCCTGCGGCGTTGCAAACCGCATGTCGTTGGTTTCGAGCGTATAGGGAATGATCAGGAACGGCTTGCCATCGACGCCCTTCACCCAATAGGGCAGATCATCGGCATAAGAGTCGGACGAATAGACGAAACCGCCCTCTTCCATGACGAGCCTGAGCGTGTTGTCGGACGGCTTGCCCTGATACATGCCGAGCGGATGGGAACCGGTCAGTTCCTTGTGCAGGCGCACGGCCTCAAGGATGTGCTTGCGCTCCTCCTCCTCGGAAAAATCCTTGTATTCCAGCCAGCGATAGCCGTGGCTGGCGATTTCCCAGTCGGCTTCCTTCATGGCGGCAACGGCTTCCGGGTTGCGCGCCATGGCGAGCGTCACGCCATAAACGGTCACCGGCACATTACGCTCGGTGAACATCCGCCACAGGCGCCAGAAACCGGCACGGGAGCCGTATTCGTAGATCGATTCCATGTTGAGATTACGCTGGCCGGGCCAGGGCTGCGCACCGACGATCTCCGACAGCAGGCATTCCGAGGCCTTGTCGCCGTCCAGAATGCTGCTCTCGCCGCCCTCCTCGTAGTTGACGACGAATTGGACGGCGATGCGGGCATCGCCGGGCCATTTCGGATCAGGAGTGTTGCGGCCATAGCCGACGAGGTCGCGCGGATAGGTATCGGTCTGCATCAAATCACCCTGTAGAGACATGCCGCGTGACCATTTACCTGTTCACGAGGCACGACATCAAAAAAAGAACAACGACTGAAACGCGGGAGCGAATCCGGAAGATCGCGACGCGCCTGAATGCGTTGCGCAAACGGTAAGCAGCGTGAAGGCCGATGTCGAGATGGAAACGGCAGAGCGGGGCGTTGCCTTTTTGGCGACACCCTTCCCTGCGACACGACCGGACCGAAACTCAGGCGATCTTGCGGGCGGAGATGCGCCCCATCGGATGCAGCGAGTGAACCTGGAACGGCGCACCCGGCTCCTTCTCGACAAACAGCGCGAGATTGGAAAAGTCCACCGGTTCGGACAGGACCGGGGCGAAATGCGCGCGCAGCGCATCCTCGATCCGCGCGAATTCGTAAGGCGCCAGCGGACCGGTGAGCGGCATGTGGAAGCGGAACTCGTCCATCACGTAAGGATGGCCCCAGCGATAGAGATTGGCGAATTGCGCAGCCGACAGCCCCTCCGGGTTACGCCGCTCGATCTCTGCTTCAGTCAGCGGCGCCCGGAAACCATCGAACTCCTGCACCACGGCAGCGGCCAGATAATCGAGTTCCGGGCACGGACGCTCCAGCACCAGCCCGAAGAAATCCCCGAGCCGGGCGATTTCGAGCCTGGGCAGTGCGAACGGTTCCAGCGTTCCGGCAAAGCGCATCAGATCGCGCAGCATGGCCGCCTCGACAAGATCGCTGTGCAGATGGAAGGGTGCCTTCAGCGTGGCATGAAAACCGTAACGACGGGGCAAGGCAGTGTGAAAGGCGATCTCGTGCACCCCAAGTCCGCGCAGGGCGGGATGCTCGACGGCCTCGCCGGAATAGACGTTGCGCCCGAGCCAGCCTGCCGCAGCAAGCGTCAGCGGGTCGCCCGAAGGGGGCGTGAAATGTATGGCATAGCGCATGCGAATACCTCACCCTCTTGTCCGTCGCCAATTTTAGCAATCGACGTTACAACACGGAGGTAGGTGATTTGCATGACAGGATCACGACGAGAGACCGGTCCCAGCCTCACGCATTGCGAGCAGCAATCACGATATGATGATGAAGCGTGAACGATGGCGGCAAGCCGTTGGCACCACTCTCTGACCGCCCCGCGATGCCGGCGACTGCCGCCTCCGCCAGCCGGTGCGCGAGACCGAAACTGACCTTGAAACCACCCGTCAGCGCATGAATGCGCGGATGATCGGGATGCGGCCCCACCATCGGGTCGCGATCGATCGCCTTGGGCCGCAGGCCGGCCCACCGCTCGACCACCTCGGCATCGCGAAGCACTGGCGCAAGCACCCGCGCCCGACCGATCAGCCCTTCGAGCTGTTCATCGGTCGAGGCCGGATCATCAAACCTGTCTTCGCTGGTGCTACCGATGGCGGCATGACCGCCCTCATGCGGCACGATGTAGAGACCATCGAGATAAAGCAGCGGCAAGGCCGGATCAATGTCCGCCTTCAGCAGTGCCGCCTGCCCCTTCACCGGTTGGCCGAGCGGCAGCGGGAGCGGTGCTCCGAGCGACTGGAGCATGGGGAAGGACCTGTGTCCCGCCGCGATGATGCAGTGACCGAAAGCGACCGTCCGGCCATCCGAAAGCCGGGCGGTGTGGGCCTCGGGATGGAAAAGATCGACCCCGGAATTCTCGATAATGCGGACGTGCGACGCGTCTTTCAGGCGAGCGGCGAGCAATCCGGTCAGGCTGCGCGGCGAGACCCTTGCGGCAAACGTGTCGTAGACGATACCCGCCGCCATGAACTCTTCCGAAGGCCAGCCGTTTCCGGCCGGCGAGGCATCGAGCGGCGTCCACGAGAATGAGCGAGCGCCATGATGCCAGTGCGTTTCCGCATCCTTGCAATGACGTTCGGCGATCACCTTCAGATGCGGCTTCGGCAGCGGAATCAACCGTCCGCTGCGGCGATAGCCGGCCGATAATCCGGTCTCGGCTTCCAGACGCCCGACTTCCTCCTCAAGACTGATCAGCGCATCGAACTGGAACTGCTTCTTCTCCGACCAGCGATCCGGCATATGGGGCATCAGCGCACCTAGCAATCCTCCGCTCGCGCCGCGGGCAAGGGGTCCTTCATCGACCAGCAGCGTATCGATGCCATGCCGCTCCGCATGCAGCGCTGCCCAGAGCCCCATGATCCCGCCGCCAACGATCAACAGCTCGACGCGCAATTGACCTGATTGCGGCGCGGCAGTATCCGATTTGACCATGACAGCTTCCCACACGATATCGCCGACCGAAGGGCCGGATGCGAGCCAGGGGCAGAGCCTCACCTGGAACGAGGGCGATATGCCCTATTCGACCGCCTTTGGCGATCATTTTTATTGCCAGACCGATGGCCGGCGGGAATGCGGCCACGTCTTCCTCTCCGGCAATGGACTGCCCGACCGCTGGACGGGTCCCGGCACCTTCAGCATCGGCGAACTCGGCTTCGGCACCGGCCTCAATGCCTGCGAGACATGGCGTCAGTGGAAGGAAACCCGAACGGCCGGCTCCACCCTGCACTTCGTCTCCTTCGAGCTTTACCCGATGAAAGCCGAAGAGCTTGACCGCGCGCTTTCGCGCTGGTCGGAAATCGATAAGGAACGCAAGGCGCTTGTCGCCCTGTGGCCCGCAACGCCGGAAGGCGTGATCGACATCACGCTGGACGACCAGACCCGCCTGACCGTTCTCTGCGGCGACGCCATGCAAAGCCTGACAGCAAGCCCGCTCGCCTTCGACGCGTGGTTCCTCGACGGCTTCGCCCCTTCCCGCAATCCGGCGATGTGGTCGCCGGAACTGATGCAGGCGGTGTTCGACCACACCGTCCCCGGCGGCAGCTTTGCGACCTATGCGGCGGCGGGCTTCGTCCGCCGCAATCTGGCAGGCACGGGATTTGCGGTGGAAAGACGGAAGGGCTTCGCGGGAAAGCGCGAAATGCTGTGCGGCGTCAGGCCAGCGGAATAACCGGGCTCACTCTCCGGCCTCTAGCGCACTGCGCGACTGCGAAGCCAGCCACTGACTGATCTTCTGCTGCATGTGTTCGGGGCTGATCGGCTTCGACATGTAGTCGTCCATGCCGGCGGCAAGGCAGAGTTCCTGATCGAGATCCTGCGCATGGGCCGTGACGCCGATGATCGGAACATGCTGTCCGTCACCGAGCGCGCGCTCTTCCTCACGGATGGTTCGCGCCGCCTGATGACCGTTCAGCACCGGCATGGAAACATCCATCAGGATCAGCCGGGGTGAAAGCGAGCGCCACGCGTCCACCGCCTCGCGGCCGTTTTCCACGATCCGCCAGCTCAGGTTCGTCGCCTGCATGATCTGGCGGAAAACAATCTGGTTGACCTCGTTGTCTTCGGCAATCAGCACATCGCAGGCACTGGCGACGACGGGTACCTTTCGCTCCTCCTTGCGTTCGGCAGCCTCGACTGACGGCGTGGTGGAAGCTGGTGAAGAAACGCGGGCCGGAGCGGGAGCCATGAAACGTCCGGCATGGGTGCGAAGCCGCGCTGCACGAACCACGTCGATGACAGCACTGCGCAGGAGATTGGCCCGCGCGGGCTTCATCAAATGCGCCTGAACATTGAGTTCCTGGAAGATGCGCTCATCGCCAAGCATGTCCATCGATGTCAGGAAAATGATTGCGCTGGCATCGAAGCGACGATCCGCCCTGATAAGACGCGCAACATCGACACCGTTCATCACCGGCATCTGGTAGTCGATGATCAGCGCATCGATGACCACACCAACCTGAGCGGCCTCTTCCAGTATCGACAGCGCAGCCGGGCCGCTCTCGACGGCGAGGCAATCGAAGCCCCACATCGTCAGCTGTTCCGTCAGGATCTGACGGTTGACGGCGTTATCGTCGATGACGAGAACATGGGCGTTTCGGACATTGACCGGCATGGCGTTATGCTTCTGCCGCTCGCTTGCCATGACAAAGGGCAACTGGACGGTAAACACCGATCCCTTGCCCAGTTCGCTTTCCACATCGATATGGCCGCCGAACAGGCCGACCAGGCCCGCCGTGATGGCAAGACCCAGACCCGTTCCCTCATGCCGCCGGGTGGACGAGCTATCGACCTGCGAGAATTTCTCGAAGATGGAGGTCCGCTTTTCGGCGGGAATGCCGATGCCGGTATCCTCGATCTGCACCGTCAGCAGCGTGCGCCCCTCGGCCAGCGCCTCGCTCGACACGGCGATCAGCACATGCCCCTTCTCGGTGAACTTGATCGCATTGCCCACGAGATTGGTGACGACCTGCCGGAAGCGCCCGGCATCGCCGATGACCATATGGCGGACAGTCGCGTCACCGCGCACGATGAGTTCGATGTCCTTCTCCGAGGCGGAGGCGGACAGAAGCGTCGCCACGTCCTCGATCGCCTCGACCGGATCGAACGGCGTCTTGCGCAGCTGCAACTGGCCGGCGTCGATGCGGGAGAAATCGAGGATGTCGTTGATGATGGTCAGCAGCGCATTGCCGGACTTGACGATGATGTCGACGAAGGTCTTCTGCCGCGTATCGAGAGCGGATTTCGAAAGAAGCTCCGCCATGCCGAGAACACCGTTCATCGGCGTGCGGATCTCGTGGCTCATATTGGCGAGGAATTCGGATTTCGCCTTGTCGGCCGCCTCGCTGCGCGCAAGCAGGACCTTCAGCTCTTCCTCGCCGTTCTTGATCTCGGTGACGTCGGTCATGACGACCATCCAGTGACCACGACCGCTGACGGTCGCTTCCATCTGGACCCAGGTCGTCCGGTTCGCGAGGAAGGTGGCCGAGACACCGCTCGCCGAACGCGCCGTCTCCTGCCAGTCCCGGAGGATCGACATCGCATCCGGCCCGAAATCGCCCCGCCTGGCGCAATAGGCAAAGGCGGCATGCCAGCTCTGCCCCTTCTCGACCATCACCGGGGGCAAACCGAGTATCCGCACGAGCGCATCATTGCTTTCGATGATGACGCCATCCTCGATGACCACCAGCCCCTGCGACATGACGCGCGTCGCGTCCTGCATGACCTGCCCGAGCCGTTCGAGCTGCGCGCGCGCTTCGCTGATCTCCAGTTCGCGACGGCGCACCTCGGTCAGGTCCGAATAGGTGAGAAGGATCTTCTCGTCATTGAGCCGGGTGACCGTGCTCAGTACGTATTTGCCGTCACCATAGGCAAGGTCGCGCACGACCGTACCCTTGAGTGCACGAAACTCCTCTACCCGCTTCTGGAAACCTTCCTCGAACTCCATGTCGGGCCACAGCCAGCCGCGCTGGCGGTTGAGTTCGCAATAATAGCGGAACGGCATGCCCTCGAAGGGAACGTCATCCGCCCAGTCCCAGATCTTCGCGCATTTGTCGTTGGCGAATTCCACGATCATGTCGCGATTGAGGATCGCAACGCCGACCGGCATGATCTGGAAGACGCTGAGCAGGTCTCCATAAAGCTTTTCGGCCCGCGCATGGGCCTCCACCAGTTCGCGCTCGCGCGCCTTGAGCAGCGAGACGTCGGTGATGGAACCGACGATGTAGCGGTGATCGTCCGGCGTCACGATGCGGTTAAGCCGGGTGATGACCGATGCCGGCCGCTCTCCCGGCAGCACGATGTCCTGCGGACGCTCGAAACTTTCCCCGGTGGCGAGCACATGTTCGTTCTCGGCACGAAGCTGTTTGCCCGAATGCGGAAACATCTCGTCCTCGCGCATGCCGTGGAATTCTTCCCGCGGCTTGCCCTGCATGGTTTCATAGGCCGCATTGGCAAAAATCAGCCGACGATCGCTATCGCGGATGAAGACCGGAACCGGAAGATGCTCGATCGCAGTGCGGTACAGGATGGTTTCCTGCTCCCGCTGGTGCAACTGCGTGACATCGGAATAAGTCATCAGGATCTTGCCATTGGCAAGCCGGCGGCTCCTGATAGCAAGGATGCGCCCGGAAGGGGTTTCCGCCTGCGAAGTGACGCTGTTGCCGTTCTCGCCGAACTGCGCAAGGCGCGCCTGGTAGATCGCCTCGACATCCACCTGAGTGGTATCCCCATAGCGTCCGCGACTGAAATTGTATTCGAGGAATTGCCGATAGGAATGGCCCACCGGTTGATAGGCGCCTTCTGCCTCCAGCATGTCGCAGAAAGCGTCATTGACGTATTCGATCATGAAGTGGTCATCGAGGATCATGACGCCGACCGGCAGCGACTTCAGCAGGCTCTCGAGATGGCCGTGCAGGGCCTCCGCCTCGGCCCGCGCCTCGATGAGCTCCCGCTCACGCATCTTCGTGGCCGTGGTGTCGGTGATGGAGCCGACGAGATAATGCTTGCCGTTGCTGGCAGTGATCCGGTTCTTCCGGGTGATTGACGGCAGTTCGAAACCATCGACGAAACGGAACACCTGCTCCGTCTGCAGAACCTTCCCGCCCTGCAGCACCTGACTGTTTTCAGCGTGGTAGGCGCCGCCCTTGTCGCCGAAGGCTTCCCACTCGTCGGTTCCGATGAGATCGTCCCGGGCGATGTTCACGATGGCCGCATAGGCCTCGTTGGCGAAGACCATCCGGTGATCGCTGTCGCGCACGAAAGTCGCCGTCGGGATATCCTCAAGCACCATGCGCAACAATTCGCTCCGGTCGGTCGTCGACGGAACAGGCGCTGACGGCGAACGCGCCTCCACGACACGCTTCGGCATTTCCTCGGCCAGACCGAACAGGAAAATGCTGTCGTCTTCATCCAGAAAACGCTCGATCTTCAGCGCTACCCTTTCGGAGCCGCCGGGGCTGAGCACAAGCGCGCGTTCATCCTCCCCGAACACCAGGGCGCGCCGCTCACGGTCGTCGCGGTCGAGATATTCGGCGGGGCCGAAGGCTTCCTGGTCGGTTTTTCCGGTGATGGCTTGCGGGCTGACGCGCATGAAACGGGCATAGGCCTCGTTGACCGAGACATAACGCAATTCGCTGTCCTTGACGAAGGCCGGCACATCGAGCTCGGCGATCTTCTCGCAGGCTAGTCTCAGCAAATCGCCACCCGTATTCAAGAATGCACCCCTGAGACGACCATGACTTCGAATGGTAAACGCTTGGTAACCAAAACAGCCTGCGCGACGCAGACTATTAAAACTCCGACTCGCCTGCCCACGTCCATCTTCCTCCAATATGACATGGCCACTGTTCCAGTTAAGCCAGTCATTCGTCGCAATTGGCTATGTCATTCCCAAGAGGAACCCGGATAGTATTCATGTCGAGGATGACACAATGGATAGACCATGAGCGACATTACACCGCCTGCCTTGCCCGAGACTGATACCCTCTCCGCCCCGGCCGAACGCCGGCGCCGCAGTGGTGGACGCGGTGCCGAACGGCAGCGTCCGGCAGGCGCTCCGAAATATCGCAACCTCGTCAACCGGCTGGCAAAGACCGAGATTATCGACCAGCAGGCTATCGACGACATTCACGAGGCGTCGCTGACCATTCTCGAGGAAATCGGCATGGACGTCATCCTGCCGGAAGCGCGAGAAATCATGCGCCGGGCCGGAGCCTCGGTGACCGAAGGAACGGAGCGGGTCCGCTTCGACCGCGGCCTCATCATGGACATGATCGCCTCGGCGCCGTCGCAGTTCACGCTCCACGCGCGCAACCCCGCCCGCAATGTCGCAATCGGCGGCAACAATCTGGTCTTCGCCCAGATTGCATCGGCTCCCTTCGTCGCCGACCGCGAGGGCGGCCGCCGAGCCGGGAACCAGGAAGATTACCGCAAGCTCGTCAAGCTCGCCCAGTGCTACGACGTCATCCACACCACCGGCGGCTATCCGGTGGAACCGGTCGACATCCACGCCTCGATCCGCCACCTCGACTGCCTGTCGGATCTGGCCAAGCTCACCGACAAGCCATTCCACGCCTATTCGCTCGGCCGCCAGCGCAATCTCGACGGGCTGGAAATCGCCCGCATCGCCCGCGGCATCACCGCCGAACAGATGGAACTGGAGCCGTCGCTCTTCACCATCATCAACTCGTCGTCGCCGCTCAGGCTCGACGGCCCGATGCTTCAGGGCATCATCGAGATGTCTTCCCGCAACCAGGTGGTCGTCATCACCCCGTTCACGCTTGCAGGCGCCATGGCGCCGGTGACGATTGCCGGAGCGCTCGTTCAACAGAACGCCGAGGCCCTGTGCGGCATCGCCTTCACCCAGATGGTGCGCAAGGGCGCGCCGGTGATGTATGGCGGCTTCACCTCGAATGTCGACATGAAGACCGGAGCCCCGGCTTTCGGCACGCCGGAATACATGAAGGCCGTCGTCGCCGGCGGACAGCTCGCCCGCCGCTACGGCATTCCCTACCGCACCTCGAACACCAACGCCTCCAACACCCTCGACGCGCAGGCGGCCTACGAATCGGCGCTGTCGCTCTGGGCGCTGACGCAGGGCGGCGGCAATTTCATCATGCATGCCGCCGGCTGGACGGAAGGCGGCCTTACCGCCTCCTTCGAAAAGTTCATCCTCGACGTCGACATGCTGCAGATGGTCGCCGAATTCCTGACGCCGCTCGATGTCAGCGCCGATGCGCTGGCGCTCGACGCCGTGCGCGACGTCGGCCCCGGCGGACACTTCTTCGGAACGGCCCACACGCTCGCCCGTTACGAGAGCGCCTTCTATTCGCCGCTCCTCTCCGACTGGCGCAACTACGAGACATGGACGGAAGCCGGCCGCCCGACCACCTACGATCACGCCAACCGCATCTACAAGGAAGCGCTCGCCCGCTACGAGCGCCCGCCGATCGATCCCGCAATCGAGGAGGAACTCGATGCCTTCGTGGCGAAGCGCAAGGCAGAAGGCGGCGTCGCCACCGACTTCTGATCAGCCGGCCTGCAGCCGCTCCAGATAGACGTCATAGGTCTGGTGCGGCTGAAGTTCGAACCGCTCGGCCGACACCTTCCACGCCTCCACCCGGTCCAGGCGAAAATCGCGGAAGTCTCCGCGCTTCTCGCACCATGCCGTCATCAGCCACAGCGCCCCGAAGGCGCTGAGCACCAGCGGCCAGACGGTCCGCTCGCTGCGTTCTCCCGTCAGGGCATGATAGGAGATCCACGCCTTGCGCCGTGCCGAAAGCGCGCCCCTGATATCTCCGAGGCAGGCCGGAGGCGCAGGCTGCGCCGCCGAACGGAAGGCATGGATCTGAGCGCTGGCAAGCCGCGCGGCATGCTCCGGCGGCAGGAGACCGACGATCTTCTCGCGTGCCTCGCGGGCAGCCTGACCGAGCCGCGGATCGCCGAGGATCTGCGCCGCCTGCAGGCCAAAGGCCAATGCCTCTAGCTGCTCGAAGGTGAAGGTCAGCGGCGGCGCATCGAAAGCCTCCCGCAGCATGTAGCCGACGCCACGCTCCCCTTCGATCGGCGCGCCTGACGCCATCAGGTGCTGCATGTCACGATAGATCGTGCGCGGCGCCACCTCCATCTTCACGGCGATCTCGTCGGCCGTCATGGCGCGCCCGGTGGAGCGCATCAGCTGAATGATCCGGAACAGGCGGTCGGCGGGACGCATGATCGAGCCTCGGTGATTGCAATGGCCATAAGGCTGTCAGTAGGCGTGTGATAGGTCAAGCGCATCGACAGACAAGGAGCATCCCATGACCGATATCGCCATGACCGACACCACCATTTTCGAAATCGCTGTCTGCACTATCGCCGACGAACCGGAGGCGGAAAAGGCACGGAAAGCCGCAATGGAAGCCGTTCGTCATTACCCCGGTTTCATAAGCTGGCAGGCCCTTACGGCGAACGACCGGCCGGAACAGATCGCCGACATCGTGGAATGGGCGAACAAGGAAGCCGCCGACGCCGCTGCGGAGAAAGTGCGGACCGATCCGGCCTTCGCATCATACATGGCGGCGATTGCCTCCATCTTACTGATGCGGCATTTTCACACCAGCCACAGCCTCTGAGCGCCATGCCCGAACCGTTGAAAAACCTGATCGGAGAAACCGTTATCCGCGATACAGCCACGGCGCTGTCGCGGGCGTGGCCGGAGTTCGATCTCCAGTCCTTCCTGGCGGAAATCCTGCCGGATCTCGACAGCCTTGAACTGATGCAGCGCAGCCAGTCGGTCGCCACCACCATGACCCGGCTGCTGCCACAGGAGTTTGCGAAAAGCGCCGTCATCTTGCGGGACTGCCTGCCCGGCGACAACCGGCCCGGCCTGAGCGGCTGGGCCTTGCTGGCCTTCAACCAGTATATCGGCGCGAACGGCCTACAGCATTTTGAAACGTCGCTCGACCTTCTGAAGGCGCTGACGCCGCATTTCACCGCGGAATTCGGCATCCGCCCGTTCATCGCCGCCGACCGGCAACGGGCGCTGTCGATCATTTCCGGCTGGATCTCCGATCCGAACCATCATGTGCGGCGTCTTGCCAGCGAAGGCACCCGCCCTCGCCTGCCCTGGGCCATGCGGTTGCCGGAACTGGTCCGCGACCCGTCGCCCCTGATGCCGATCCTGATCCCGCTCCTCGACGACCCCGAGGATTACGTTCGCCGCTCGGTGGCAAACAGCCTCAACGACATCGCCAAGGATCACCCCGATCTCGTCGCGGATTTCGTGGCGCGCCACCGACAGGACGCCTCGCCGGAACGGTTGTGGCTGCTGCGACATGCATCGCGGACGCTGGTCAAGAAAGGGCATGCCGGGGCGCTCGCAAGCTTCGGCTTCGAAGCCGCGGAAGATATCGCCGCCGGTTTATCGTTGAGGCAGGCCGAGATCGGCTTTCCCGGAACTCTCGAATTTGCCGTCCGGCTTTCGAACGGATCGGACAAGGCCCAGCGTCTGTTGATCGACTACGCGATCCATCATCGCAGGAAGGACGGTTCGCTTTCGCCGAAAGTCTTCAAGGGCACAAGCCTGACGCTCGGACCGGGTGAAGCCACAGATCTCGACCGCCGTCATGCCTTCCGCCCAATCACCACCCGCGTCTACTATCCCGGTCTTCACCGGCTGGAACTGCTGGTGAACGGCTCTCTCCTCGCTTCAGCCGAATTTCATCTCGACATGAAGGAAGACCGGTAAGGGATTCTGACATAACGCAAAACCCGGACGGCTCTCGCCGCCCGGGTCTTCTTCCCGGCCGCGTTCACGCAATAACCACTGCCGGCCGAAAAAGCTCAATCGCGGCGCTTCCAACCGGTCACCATGGCGCGCACGAGGTTTTCCCGGTGCTCGATGCTGGCGAGCACCACACCGGCGATATGCAGGGCGACCAGCCCGAGCGTTGCGTAGACGAGTGTCTTGTGGGTTTCCTCGACCCATTCGACGCCCCAATAGGCGTCCGTGGTCTGCATGTAGCCCGTGGTGACGATACCGGCGACCATCACCAGCAGCGCAAACACCATGGCCCCACCGGCCGGGTTATGTCCGATATAGCGCTTTGCCCGCATTCCGGCCGTATCCGCCAGAAAACGCAGCACCGTGAACGGACTGTAGATGAAGTTCGCGAACCGGGCATGTTCCGAACCGAAAAGGCCCCAAAGGACGCGGATGACGACAAGCCCACCGATGATGTAGCCGGATACGATATGGGCCAATTTCCATTCATCGCCCGTGAAGAAGGAAAAGGCGAAGAAGCCGACCAGCGACCAATGGAACAGCCGGACGACGGGATCCCAGACCTTGATCCGCGCCGGCCGCATGTCGCGGCCGGTCACGGCGCCGGGCATTTGCTCAGCGGCTTCCGACATCAATCGTCTCCGTCGGCACCGACCTGGGCGCCGGTTTCCGGATTGAAGATCACCTCGACCTTCTTGCCGTCCTTGATGCCGTAGACTTCATAGCAACCCTTTTCGACCTTGACCTGGCGGACGTCATAACCGAGTTCGGTGGCCTTGGCCTTCAGGGCGTCCTTGCTCATCCACTTGTCCTGCGGAACGGAGCCGCATTTGCCACCTTCCTCGGCATGGGCGATCCCGCCAAAAACGGCGGCTGCGAAAAGGGTGGCAACGAGGGTCTTCTTCATCGGAAAATGTCCTT
The DNA here is from genome assembly GCA_002600635.1 of Rhizobium sp. ACO-34A. Classification (NCBI taxonomy): domain Bacteria; kingdom Pseudomonadati; phylum Pseudomonadota; class Alphaproteobacteria; order Hyphomicrobiales; family Rhizobiaceae; genus Rhizobium; species Rhizobium sp. ACO-34A. Next base: position 3,207,146 of record CP021371.1, read on the forward strand.
CAATGAACCGGCCGGGCACCATTGCTCCGAACCGTTGGCGGCAAGCTAGTCGAAGGGGGCTGAGCGATAGCTGACGAAGAATGTCAGCGAAATTTCAGCTTGCCGGTGATATTCAGGACCGATGAAGTTCACGCGCGGATCAGGCTCGGGATGGTTGGTGGCAACGGCTGCGGCATGCCTGCTGCTGCCGGGGTTCGTCCTTGGCCATGCCGGCGGCGTCCATGCCGAGGAAGACCATTTCCATGCCGACACCGACGACGACCGGGATCGCATCCGCGAGAGCGTCGAGAAAGGCGAGATCAAATCGCTGGCGGACCTTCGCCGCATCGTTCTCGACCGGGTAAGCGGCAAGATCGTTTCGACCGAGATCGACCGGAAGGACAAGCGCCTCATCTACGAATTCCGCGTTCTCAGCACTGCGGGACGGCTGGTGGAGGTCGAAGTCGATGCCGCCTCCGGCCTCATACGCGAGATCGAGAACCAAGAATGAGGATCCTGCTGATCGAAGACGACATGCTGATCGCCCGCGACGTGATCTCCAATCTGGAGCGGGCGGGCTTCGTGGTCCTGCATGAGAAGGACGGCGAAGCCGGCTGGTTCACCGGCGATACCGAGGATTTCGCCGCCATCGTGCTCGATCTCGGCCTGCCGGGAATGGACGGCCTGTCGGTCCTGAAACGCTGGCGCGGCTCCGGCCGCATGACGCCGGTGCTGATCCTGACCGCACGCGGCAACTGGCAGGAGCGCGTGGAAGGCATCGACGCCGGCGCCGACGACTATCTCACCAAGCCCTTCCAGATGGCCGAACTGCTGGCGAGACTGCGCGCCATCATTCGCCGCAGCGCCGGGCAGGCCAACCCGGTCATCACCACCGGAGGCCTCTCCATCGACACCCGCACGAAGGCCGTCATGCATGATGGTCTCCCAGTCGACCTGACGCCGCTCGAATACCGCTGTCTCGCCTTCCTCGCCCATAACCGGGAACGCAACGTTTCCCAGATGGAACTGACGGAACAGCTCTACGCCCAGGATTTCGAACGCGACAGCAACTCGGTCGAAGTGCTCGTCGGACGCCTGCGCCGCAAACTCGGCAAGGAGGTCATCACCACGCGGCGCGGCTATGGCTACCGGATCGGCGGGAACGACGGATGATGCAGTCGATCCGCGGCCGTTTCCTGCTGGTCTCGCTGGTCAGCGTCGCACTGGCGCTGGTCATGGCAAGCGTCGTGCTCGTCTCGCTGTTCACCCGCAATCTGGAAACCCGGATCGATGACGAACTGACCGGCCATATCGGCAACATCGCCGGCGCACTGCGCTTTGCCGCGGATGGCACCCTGCAACTGCCGGAGCGACCTGTCGACCGCCGGTTCGAGGAACCCTATGGCGGTCTTTACTGGCAGGTGGAAGACGATGCCAGAAAAAGTGAGCTGCGCTCCGCATCCCTTTGGGATTATTCGCTTCCTCTGCCCGAGGACGAACAGGAAACAGGCGCGATCCATCGCTATCGATTGCCGGGACCGGAGGGCTCCGACCTGATCGTGCAGGAACGCAAGATCGTCTTTGCAGCGCCTGACGGACGCCGCGCAATCCGTGTCGCAGCAGCCATCGACGGATCGGTCGTCGCGGATGCGCGCCGCGCCTTCGCCTTCGACATCATTCCCTACATGGTGGCGCTCGCTGTCTTCCTGATCGCGGCTTCGCTGGCGCAGCTTACTTACGGCCTGAGGCCGATCTCCTCGGTCAGCGAGGGCCTCAACCGCATTCGGGAACGCGGGGCGGAAAGACTGACCGGCCCCTTCCCGCGGGAACTGCGCGGCGTCGTCGCTGCCGTCAACCAGTTGCTCGACGCCCAGTCACGCCTGATTGACAAGGCAAGGGCGCGCGCCGCCGATCTCGCCCACGGCCTGAAGACGCCGCTGACCGTCCTGTCGAACGACGCCGCAACACTGAGGGAACGCGGCGACACGAAGATGGCCGACGAACTCTCCCATTTCGCGGGCGTGATGAAAGCTCACATAGAACATGAACTGACGCGCAGCCGCATCGCGGCCAGCGCCGACCTGCGCAAGTCCAACGCCAACCTCGCCACCTCGCTCGACATCATCGTGCGGACCTTGAAGCGCACTCCGCGCGGCGAGGAACTGACATGGAACATCGAGGTCCCCACGGGCATCGAGGTCGGCGTCGATCCGCTCGACCTGCAGGAAATGCTCGGCAACATTCTCGACAACGCGGTCAAATGGGGCCGTTCCAGCATCCACGTCCGTGCTGAGAAGCGGGACGGACGGCCAGTCCTTGCCATCGAGGACGATGGCCCCGGCGCCGATCCCGCCGGGCTTCTGACGATCATGCAGCGCGGCACACGACTCGATCTGAAGACACCCGGAACAGGCATCGGCCTCGCCATCGTCCGCGACATCGCAGACGTCTATGGCCTCGGCATCGAGGCTGAAAACGTTGCAGCAGGCGGCTTCCGTGTCACCATTCGCTTCTGACGGCTTCGCTGCATTGCAAAAACATTTCTTGACTTTCAGCAGGGAAAGGCCCATTTGCAGGAACAGCTTTCACCTTCCGGCCGCCGCGTGAGCGTGCCCAGCGACAACTGAGACGCGAAGAAGGCAAGGCGCAGGATATGACACGGCCGCTCAAGCGGCGCATGCGCTGGAAAGATTTTCCAACTTACAAGTTCCCATTTCACGCGGGGTTCTTGACGCTACGAACAGGCTGCATCGCAGAGCGCGATGCAGTTCGATGGCTCGTGGCGCCCCCGAAAGGTACTGACATTGACCACTTTTCATGACCTCGGCCTGTCGCACAAGATCGTCTCGACACTCTCGGCCATTGGTTTCGAAACCGCTACGCCGATCCAGGAACAGGCGATCCCGCTGGTAATGCAGGGTCGCGACCTCGTCGGCCTCGCCCAGACCGGCACCGGCAAGACGGCCGCCTTCGGCCTGCCGATCATCGAGATGCTGATGACGAACGGCGACCGGCCGAAGCCGCGCTCGTCGCGCGTGCTGATCCTCGCCCCCACCCGCGAACTGGTGAACCAGATCGGCGAAAACCTGCGCAGCTTCGTGCGCAAGACCCCGCTCAAGATCATCCAGGTCGTTGGCGGCGCTTCGATCAACAAGCAGCAGTTCCAGCTTGAACGCGGCACCGACATTCTCGTCGCCACCCCCGGCCGCCTGCTCGACCTGATCGAGCGCGAAGCCGTGACGCTGCGCGACATCACCCATCTGGTGCTCGACGAAGCCGACCAGATGCTCGACCTCGGCTTCATCCATGACCTGCGCAAGATCTCGCGCATGGTGCCGAAGAACCGCCAGACGCTGCTCTTCTCGGCAACCATGCCGAAGACCATCGCCGACCTCGCCGCCAGCTTCCTGACCGATCCGGTCAAGGTCGAAGTCGCTCCTCCCGGCAAGGCTGCCGACAAGGTCGAGCAGTACGTGCATTTCGTCAACGGCCAGAACCACAAGACCGAAATGCTGAAGAAGATCCTGGCGGACAATCCGGACGGCCGCTCCATCGTCTTCCTGCGCACCAAGCACGGCGCTGAAAAGCTGATGAAGCACCTCGACGTCACCGGTTTCTCGGTCGCCTCGATCCATGGCAACAAGAGCCAGGGCCAGCGCGAACGCGCGCTCAAGGGCTTCCGTGATGGCGCATTCCGCACGCTGATCGCCACCGACGTCGCCGCCCGCGGCATCGACATCCCGGCCGTCAGCCACGTCTTCAACTACGACCTGCCGGAAGTTCCGGACGCTTACGTGCACCGCATCGGCCGTACGGCGCGTGCCGGTCGCGACGGCATCGCCATCGCCTTTTGCGGCCCGGATGAAGGTCGCCTGCTGCGCGACATCGAGCGCCTGATGGGCATCGATATCCCGGTCGCAAGCGGCGAAGCTCCGGCAAACCTCAACCGCCCGGCCCGCCCGCAGCGCCGTGGCGGCGGCGGTGGTGCTGGTGGCGGCAACAACCGCAACCATCAGGGCCAGGGCCGCGGCAAGCATGACGGCGAAGCCCGTTCGGCGGGTGGCGAAGGACGTCCCGCCCAGAAGCAGGGCCATCGCAAGGGCAATGGCGGCGGACGCCCCGGCGGCCCGTCCAACTCCGGTCATGGCAAGCCGGGCGGTTCCCGCTCTGCAAACCAGCAGCGCAATCGCCGCCGCGAAGCCTGAGCGAAGCTTCCGCTTCCAGCTGACGACAAGACCAGAGGCGCGGTTCAGACCGCGCCTTTTTCTTTTGGGCGGCAACTGCCCACATCGCAGCCCCTCACATCGCTCGATTGCACCATCCGGCCGTGATAATCACAGCTTCACACTCGAAGAGCGGCGATTCTGCCCGACCCGTGACGAGGACCTGCATGTTGAGATTGCTTATCGCCGTCATGACGACCCTGTCACTGGTAGCGCCGGCAGCCGCAAAGTCGAAGCTCGACATACTGACCCTCTTCGACCAGTTCATGATTTCAAAAGCGGTCGCATCGAGATGTGCACGCGCAGACGAAGAAAAGCGCGCGAAGTTCCTCCTGAACATGAAAAGGGTGAAGTTCTCTGCAACGCAGAGGCTGAAACGAATGTACCCGAAAGCCACCGATGAGACGATCGCCAAGGGTTCGGAGCAGCGGCAGGCCGAACTCGATAACGGGGTTTCGGAAATCATCGTCAAAGAGGGCTGCGATAGCCCTCAAATCAAGGAGGCGCTCAGGCGCTTCGACATGCAGGCCGACATGGACTTGGCCGCGCCGACCAAGGACCAGTAGTCCGCCGCTCCGTCATCCCCGCGTCCGGTCCACCTTCCGGTTTGTAAGATAGACGCCGAGAACGGCGATCACCGTACCGACGATCATCGGCAGCGACAGCCGCTCCCCAAAGACTATGGCCGCTTCGATGGCGGCAAGCGGCGACACGAGATAAATCAGCGATGCGGCCTTGGAAACATCGCCGCGCCGGATGAGATAAAGCAGCAGCGCGATCGCGCCCATGGAAATGCCGACGACCGACCAGGCGAGCGTGGCGAACAGACCGAAACCCCAGACGACCCGCAGGTTTTCCAGCATCAGCGCCGCCGGCACGGTGACGATCAGCGCGCCGACATATTGCAGGGCCGCGACCGCTCTGAGATCGCCATCCTTCAGGAATCGCTTCTGATAGAGAGTGCCGACCGTGACGCAGGCCATGCCCAGCACATTGACGACAACCGCATAGACCGGGATCACCCCTGCATCAACCGTCAGCAGGTTCGGCACGACCGCGATGGCAATCCCGGCAAAGCCGAGAAGCAATCCCAGCCGTTGGCTCATGCCCAACCTCTCTCCGATCAGCACGGCGGCGGCAACACCGGTCATCAACGGCTGGAGACCGGCAATGATTCCCGAGAGCGAAGCGGGCACGCCCTGCCCGATAGCCCACCACAGCATGCCGAGATAGAGGCCATGCAGGAACATGCCGGAGACGATCGCATGAAGGATTGCCGTGCGCCCCTTCGGCCAGTTGACACCGGTTACCCGACAGATGGCATAGAACAGGACCGTCGCCACGGCATAGCGCAAGGCAAGGAAGGTCAGCGGATCGGCAAACAGCGTGGCATACTTGGCGGCGACCCAGCCGGTCGACCAGAGAAGCACGAAAATAGCCGGGGCAAGGCGATCGAGCGTCATGAAGCGTTTCCCTGAAAGACGCCCTGCCCAGAACGTTTCAAGGGCATGCGGTGCTGTCGCTTAGAGCATAATCCGACCGGAGTGAAACGAGGATCGACAAGATTATGCTTCAAACAAAAGAGTTTAGAGCGCCGATCTGATTCAATCAGATCGGCGCTCTAGCGCGCAACACGGGAATGCGTCAAAAGAGTTTTCCTGCGGACGATGATGAATTTTGCTGACGCCTGGCACCGCGAAAAAAATTTCGCCGGCACAATTGCCTAAATATTGAGCGATTCCGACAAGAGCCTTCGAATACCCATTCAACTTTCGTCAGCAACGATGGCAAAGCCGAACTGACAGGCGGCTTAAATCACTAGAATTTGATGGAAATATAGGCTTTTGCCGATTTTTCGCACTGCGGAAATTCTTCCCGTCAGACCATGCACGCTTCTTGCATTGCCGGTAACGTTGTATTCAAATGGCAAAAAAATGGGGATGGCGCCGTTGGCATTTGATGAAATGATTAATGCGGACAGCAGTCCGCGAGCACCCTACCGGAACTACCATGAGTGGTACTCCAATCAGGACCCCGCCCGATTGATCGCCAAGTCGCGGGACGCAGAAAACATCTTCCGCAAGACCGGCATCACCTTCGCAGTCTACGGCCACGAAGACTCCTCCGAAAAGCTCATCCCCTTCGACATCATCCCGCGCGTCATCTCCGGCAGTGAGTGGCGCCGACTGGCCCAGGGCATCGAGCAGCGTGTTCTGGCGCTCAACGCCTTTCTCGACGACATCTACCACAAGCAGGAAATCATCAAGGCGGGCCGCATTCCCCGCGAACTGATCGAGAAGAACGAGGCTTTCCTGCCCGAGATGATCGGCTTCCGTCCGCCGGGCGGCGTCTATACCCACATCGTCGGCACCGACATCGTGCGCACCGGCGAAGACCAGTTCTACGTGCTGGAAGACAATGCCCGTACGCCGTCGGGCGTCAGCTACATGCTGGAAAACCGCGAAACCATGATGCAGATGTTCCCGGAGCTCTTCCAGCTCAACAAGGTGCAGCGCGTCGAGGACTATCCCTATCTCCTGCGCCAGTCGCTCGCTTCGCTGGCGCCTCCCGGTTGCAAGGGCAAGCCGCGCGTCGCGGTGCTGACCCCCGGCATCTACAATTCCGCCTATTACGAGCATTCCTTCCTCGCCGACATGATGGGCGTGGAGCTGGTAGAGGGCTCGGATCTCCGCGTCATCGACGGCAAGGTGAAGATGCGAACCACCCGCGGCTACGAGGCGATCGACGTGCTGTACCGCCGCGTCGACGATGACTTCCTCGATCCGCTGACCTTCCGCCCGGACAGCTGTCTCGGCGTGCCCGGCATCATGGACGTCTATCGCGCCGGCAACATCACCATCGCCAACGCCCCGGGCACCGGCATTTCCGACGACAAGGCGATCTATTCCTACATGCCCGAGATCGTCGAGTTCTATACGGGCCGCAAGGCGCTTCTCGAAAACGTGCCGACCTGGCGCTGCTCCGAACCCGACAGCCTGAAATACGTGCTGGAGCATCTGGAGGAGCTGGTCGTCAAGGAAGTTCACGGCTCCGGCGGCTATGGCATGCTGGTCGGCCCGACCGCCTCGAAGAAGGAACGCGCGGCCTTCGCCGAGAAGCTGAAGAGCCGGCCGAACAACTACATCGCCCAGCCGACGCTTTCGCTTTCGACGGTTCCGATCCTGGTCAACAAGGGCATTGCCCCTCGCCACGTCGACCTTCGTCCCTATGTCCTTGTATCCGACAAGGTGCAGATCATCCCCGGCGGATTGACCCGCGTGGCCCTGAAACAGGGCTCGCTCGTCGTCAACTCCTCCCAGGGAGGCGGCACCAAGGACACCTGGGTACTGGAGGACTGAGCCATGCTGGGCAGAACCGCAAACGGACTTTACTGGATGTTCCGCTACATCGAGCGGGCCGAAAACATCGCCCGCCTCGTGGACGCCGGCCTCAGGATGTCGCTGACCCGCACCGGAGCCTCGGAGGAAGACTGGGGCGCCGTGCTTCTCAGCGCCGACGTGCGCGAGGGATATGACGCGGCCCACTCTAAGCTGACCAGCGCCGACGCGATCGACTACCTGCTGCGCGATCACGCCAACCCTTCGAGCGTGATGTCATGCATCGATTCCGGCCGCAACAACGCCCGCATGGTGCGCACGGCGCTGACCCGCGAAACGTGGGAAGCGACCAACGAATGCTGGATCGAGCTGAAGCAGTTGCTGGGACGCAGGCTGAAATCGGCAGACCTGCCCGAAGTGATCGACACGGTGAAGCGCCGCGCCGGCCTCATTCGAGGCGCCTTCCATGGATCGATGCTGCGCAACGAGATCTACAATTTCGCCCGCATCGGCACCTTCATCGAGCGGGCCGACAATACCAGCCGCATCCTCGACGTGAAGTATTACGTGCTGCTGCCGGCCGTGACCCAGGTCGGCTCCTCGCTCGACAACATGCAGTGGGAATCGATCCTGCGCTCCGTCTCGGCCCACCGTTCCTATCGCTGGGTCTATGACGGCGAATACCGCGCGGCCAACATTGCCGACTTCCTGATCCTCAACGGTCAGATGCCGCGCTCGCTCGCCTATTCCTACGAGAAGATCGTCAGCAACCTCGGTTATCTCGCCAAGGAATACGGACAGCGGCTGCCGGCCCACGATACCGCCGATTCCGTGCGCGCTACTCTCAGTTCCTGCAATGTCAGCGCCATCATGGATCAGGGACTGCACGAATTCCTCGACAATTTCATCTCCCGGAACAACCAGCTGGGCAGCGAGATTACCGAGGGTTACCGCTTCTACAGCTGACGGCAGGCAGGACATCATCATGCGGCTCAAGATTACCCATACCACCGAATATCAATACGCCGAGCCGGTCGCCTATTCGCTGCAGCGGCTCCGGCTGTCGCCCGTGGCATGCCCCGGACAGGACGTTCTGTCGTGGCACATCGCCGTCGATGGCGCTGTCGTCGAGGCAGGTTTCCACGACCAGTTCGGCAATCACGTCCACCTCGTTTCGACGGAGGGCGACAGTTCCAGGGTCCACATCGTCGCGAGCGGCGAGGTGGAGACCTCGGATCGCGCCGGTGTCTTCGGTCCTCACATCGGCTATTGCCCCCTGTGGCTCTTCCTGCGGGATACGCCGCGCACCAAGGCCGGCAAGCTGACGAAGGAGCTTGCCAAAGGTCTTTCCGGCGTCACCGACCTCGACCGCATGCACGACCTGATGGGTACGATCCACTCATCTGTCTCCTATCGTCCCGGCGAAACCGGCACGGAAACAACGGCCGAACAGGCGCTTGAGGCGGGCCACGGCGTCTGCCAGGATCACGCCCATATCTTCATTTCCGCCGCCCGGCTGCTCGATATCCCGGCCCGCTACGTTTCCGGCTACCTGATGATGGAAGGAGTGGCAGAGCAGGCGGCAACGCACGCCTGGGCAGAAGTGTTCCTTCCGGGCCTGGGCTGGGTCGGCTTTGACGCCGCAAACGACCATTGTCCGGATGCCCGCTATGTGCGCATCGCCTCCGGCCTCTGCTATGCCGATGTGGCGCCGGTCTCCGGCATGCGCATCGGCCGCGCCGGCGAGGATCTCGCCGTCAAGGTGGTGGTCGAGCCCAAACTTCAGGGGCAAAGCCAGAGCCAGAGCTGAGGTTGCCGGAGCGCCACGTTTCCATCCGCACACACAAGGAACGCTCCGCCCCTTGCATCGACGCATCAGGCCACCGGACTCGACCTCTGGTGACATGCACCTCGCAAGCCCGACACCAAGTCCGCGTGCTCTCCTCATGTGCCCAAGGGAGAATCTCGCATGCTGTTTCGCCAGTCTTTGTTCGAGTCGGTCGTGGAGCGTCTTTCCGAAGAAGGGGCTGACGCTGCGGACGAGGAAAGCCCGGCCGTATCTCATCGCATCCACGGCATGCCGGGCAACTATCTCGCCGACAGCCTGACGACAGAGCCTCAGGAAGCAACGCGCCTGCAGCAAGCCTACCTCTTCCTGATGGAAGATGGGCCGTTCGGTGAGCTCGAGGCCCCTCCTCCGCCACAGGCCAGAGCGCCCGTCATACCCGCCCACCTTGTGCGCCTGTCACTGGAAGAAATCGCGGAGGATCTCGGCATCGCGCCGACCGATGATCGGGAAAGACTGGCCGAGCGGCGGCGGCAGTTCGCCAAGCTCAACCACCCCGACAGGGTCGAGGCCGACTTCAGGGAACGTGCAACCAAGCGCATGAAGATCGCCAATCTGCTGATCGACGAAGCGATACGCCGCCTCTCCCGATCAGGAGAAACGGCGAGGAGAAAAAACCAAGGATCTCAATCGTAAAGCTTCTTCAGGAGGCCGATCAGCTGGTCGCGCGCGGCAGGACCGCCAAGCTGCGCCAGCAAACGCCCTTCGTGTTCCTGCCAGATCGGCATGAGCTCGTTCAGATAGGCAAGTCCCGCATCGGTGATGTAGAGTGACTGGACGCGACGATCGAGATCGGACTTGCGCCGCTCGACAAAGCCCTTGTGCTCGAGACCATCGACGATGGCAACGAAATTGGCCCTCTGGATACCGAGTGCTTCCGCCACCTCGCTCTGCTTGGAGCCCTGGTTACGGGTCAGAAGCAGCAAGACAGCGAAGTCAGTCGGCCGCAACCCCTTCGCGGCAAACGTCTCGTTGAAATGCTGGAAGACCGCAAGCTGAGCCCGCCTGAGGCGATACCCGACTGCATCCTCCATCATCGAAAAATCTATCTTGGTGGACCCCAGAGCTGTTGTTTCTTCAGCCTTATTTTCCGTCATCTAGACGCCATTCTCATGCATTTTCCCCGCCAAACCATAACGCAGGCCAACAGGATGCGTAACGGTCATAATAATAATCTTATAGGATTACCTTCATGGCACAAGGGTTTACGCCCGGCGAGCCGCGAAAACTGACAATTTCGGCCTCAAGCAATCTTCGGTTACATTGAGATACAAGCGGATATGCTGCAACGTAGAAAAGCTGCCTCTTTTACCGTCCCCGCCACATGAAGTGTCGGTTTCCGATTCCCGTGGTTACAGGTTCGAATCCTCTCGCGATATCCAGATTGTTGAGAGCGAACCATTTGCGCATTTTCCGCATTGATGCGAAGCAGACTCTAGGGTATGACCGCCAAACAGCCTGACGGCGAGGCCACCTCTCGCCCCGGATGCACCCGTAGCTCAGCTGGATAGAGTGTTGGATTCCGATTCCAAAGGTCGCAGGTTCGAATCCTGCCGGGTGCGCCAAAAACACATTGAAATCATTGCATTTTATTTTTATTCTTGATCTCTAATGGATCGGAATTACGCTAGCACAGCGTTAGCACAACGCTTACCGTATCCGAAAATACCCTTTGTTTTCAGTGCTGCGATCTCGCGGCAGGATTGCGTGTTAGCACAGTTTTAGCGCGCCCCGCCTACCGTAGTAACACCATTGGAGACCATGTTTCTTGTTGCAGCGCGTCACTCATTCCGCAAATTTCGAATCCCCTCAAAAACCTAAAGAGCCCTTCGTCCTCTTTCAGCGCGATCGCACCAACTGGTCGATGCGCTACACGATGGACGGCAAGCAGATCAGGAAATCACTCGGTACAGCGGATCGCCACGAAGCGTACCGGCTTGCCAACGAAATCTGGCATGAACAGAACTATCGCCTGAAACACGGCCTGAGCATCGTAGAACATGCCTTCTGCGATGTGGCCGAGGAATTCATCACGAAAATTGTAGCCGAAGCGGAGCGGCGGGAACGCAGCGCCGATCACGCTTATTTCTGGCCACCGAAGATCCGACGCTTTCTCATCGGCTATTTTCAGGACAAGGCCATAGACAAGATCACACCGCCGGATATCGAACGTTATCTTGAATGGCGGAAAACATACTGGACGTCAGGACCAGGATCGGAAATCGAAAAAATCCGCTGCGAAAGAGAGGATGGCCGCATTTTCAGCCGCCCCGCTCCGCGCAAGATTGCCGAACTTTCCACGATGAAGGGGGAAATGGTCATTATTCGTGGCCTGTTTCAGCAGGCGGTGCGTTGGGGCTATTGCCAACCTATCGCGATTCCCTCGCCCTTTGTCAGGAAAAGGATTGACAACCAGCGTCCCGGCTTCACGCGCGACGAATATGAAAAACTGCTCACTACGGCGTTGGCGCGGATTTCGGAACTGCAACCGAAAACCAAGCACATCAAGGCCAAGGACGGTCGCGAATGGGTTCAAACAAAAAAGACGCCGCCAAAGAACATCAAGGCTGACCGCATCCGTCTCTATTGTTACATCGAGATCATGGCCCTTTCAGGCATGAGGCCCACGGAGGCGAAGAATCTTCTGTGGGGGAACGTGCTCGGTTTCAGAGCGACACTCAATCAACCCATCGGGAAGAAGGAGATCAAACTTCAACTTCGCGGCAAGGGAAAACACGGCACGGCATTCCCGTTTCCGGCGGCCATCGGCGCATTTTCGATGCTATGGGAGATGTTCGAAACAGAAGTGGGTCGCGAGCCGGAAGACAGCGATCCAGTTTTTGCGGACGCCAAAGGCCTCGCCATCAAGTCCTTCAGTAATGGGTACAACGAGCTATTAAAAGCCGCCGGCCTTGAATTTGACTATCGCCAGAAACGACGGTCATCTTATTCGCTCCGGCACTACTACATCTCGGAAATGCTCATCGCGGGAAAATCGATCTACGATGTGGCCTTAAACACGCGCACATCGGCAGAAATGATCGAGAGGCACTACGCGCATGTCGCGACGGAGGACATCAAGGGTCGTCTTGTGCCCGATGAAGTTCGTTTTTGATTTCCTGAGCGCCGAAAAGTTCGCTAGCGAACTTTTTAGAGCGTTTAAAGATTGAGCCTGGCGACAAGTTGTCCCTGTCGGAATTTGTACCCGCTTACGCCGTTGGCGACGACAAGGATCGCGGTGTCGTCGATGCTGTCGAAGGAAATATCGTAGACGACTTCCCGAATGGCGGCATGAGCTTTGGCGCGAAGCTGAAACCGTTCCTCGTCGTCATCGGCGCTTTCCCAAGCGCTGCGTAACCGAGAAAGGCCATCAGTCTCGTAAAGGGTTTCCGGTTGATATGCCTGAGCCGAAACCCGGCGTCTTTGGCAGTCGCGTAGCTCCATCGCCAGTGCCCTCCTCTCATCCTGACGCAGCTTCAGTTGTTCAAGCAGTCGCTCTAAGGGCTCATCGGCAGTCTCGATAGCGAGGGACAGCCGCTCCTCTTTCTGCCTGACGGTATTGAGTTCGATCGTGAGCGCGGCGATTTGTTCATCCAGCTCCTTCAGCGCGGGGGACTTGTCGTGTAACACGACAATATCCGCCAGACCGATTTCCGGCACATGGGTCAGGATGGCGTCTTCCAGCAGATCGTAGCGGAAGTTCTTGCGTCCTTCATCACAGCATTGGCCGCGCACATGGTTGTTGCAGGCGAGGTATCGAACATTGCCTGATCCGATCAGGCTCGTCTTGATGCTCATGGAGCCGCCGCAGTGGGCGCAACTGCAAATCCCCGAAAACAGATTGCCAAAGCTCTTGCCCTTGCGTCCGCCTCTGCCCGTCAGCTTGCGTATCGACTGGACACGCAGATAAAGTTCCTTGTCGATGGCGGCAGGAAAGTAGTGCTCGATGGGATCGCCATCGGGGATGCGTTTGCCGTCCTTCATCCGGTGAGGCTGGAAAATGCCGATCACGTCTTGCTTGGCCAGCACATTCTTGATGCTGCTCTGAAACCAGCCGTTCTCGCTCTTGAATGTCGGTATGCGCTCCACGTTGAGCCGTCGGGCAATGCCGGTCGTACCAAGGCCGCTGGCCGCAAGTTCGAAGATCAATCTTACCGTTTTCGCGTGGTCGTTAAGGGAGAACCTGTAGCGCTGGCCTTCGATGCGCTCGGCATTGATCCACGCCGGCGTCCGTCCGGTGATCTTGTCTTGTCCGTTGCGGGCATTCTCGCGTTTTCGTTTATTGGCAAGACTGATGCGCTCGCTTTTCGTCTGGCTTTCCTCATGTCCCCGAGACATGACTGCGAGACCGATAATAAGCTTCGTCCAATCGCCGTTGAGGACTTCCCGGCTGTAAATTTGCCGGTCGTCTCCCAATGTCGCGATGGTGATACCGGCATTGATAATCGCCATGAACAGGGTCAGGGCATCCGGCACGGCTTCGCGTGAAAGACGGTCAAGGCTTTCTATCAGCAGGTAACTTCCCTTAGGAATATTGCCGCTTTCCGCCATTTCGAGAAAGCGGCCAAGTGCGCCGGTCCTCAAATTCTTCCCCTTCCATGCGCTGACGCCGATGTCGCGCAGAGTTTCGTCAAGGAGAAGGCCATGTTCGGCGGCAAACTGACGAGAGCGATCCAACTGGCGGCGCAGGCTGTCGCCACGCAGTTGCTTATGGGTACTCATGCGCACGTAGGAATACGCCCTTACCGGACCCGAAGGGCTTGTTTCGGGAGGTCTGTCTTGCATTGCCGTCTCCTTCTTCATGCGTTGCTAGCACTGGATGGTGCAAGGCACGAGCGCGCAGGAGGTCGGGCGTAAACGGCTGGATCAGTGTAAAGTCGTGGCTAGCGGGGCACTGGCATAGGGAAAGCCGCCGTTCGTGGCATCGGCATTGTTGAAGGCAGTGACCTCCCAAACGCCATCCGCACCCTTGGTGTAATAGACATCGAGCAACACCGCACCGCCGAGGGCATCGTAAACGGTAAGCGATGTCTTGTTCGTGTACGTGCTGGTAGCCACATTGTCGGCCGGGGTCGCATCAATCAAGGAGGGTTGAATCGCGGCGGCACTAGCAGGCAGGTTGAATGTGATATCTACACCATCCTCCCAGCCAGCGGTAAGGTCCGGGATGGAAACGGAGCCTGCGAAATCGAGGGTCAGGGTTTCTCCGCCGGTGAGCACGATATCCACCGATGCGCCGCTAGTCAGAGCGCCCGTTGCCGGATCGTAGGTCAGCAGGAGAGTTGCAAGCGGCGCGCTTCCTGATGGGCCGTAAGGAAAGCCCCCAGCCGTGGCGTTGGCGGCATCATAGACCGCCACCTCCCAAGTGTAATCGTCCGTTTTCGTGTAATAGACGTCAAAGGCCGTTCCGGCAGGAAGCCCCGGAAGACCGGAAACCGATTGCAGCACGGTATAGTCTGCACCGGCAACGTTTGCGGAAGCAGGTTCATCGCCTGCGCCGACATCAATCTTCGGCGCGTCGGAAGGCATATTTGCGGTGAAGTTGACTGTCAGCATCGAGCTTGACGCACTGGATTGCTGTGTCAGGCCGGAGAAATCCAGATAATACGGATCGCTGGCATCAGGATAAAGTTTCGTGTCACCGCTAATGATCGCCCCTGTTCCAGGATCGAAAGTCAGTGTCGTTGTCGCCATCACCACGTCGCCGCTGGAAAGATCATAGGGGAAGCCGGTGGCGGTCCCGCTGTAATCGACGTAAACGGAAACCTCCCACGTATCGTCCTTGAGCTTGGTGTAATAGACGTCCGTATTGCCCGTGTCGTCGGAGTAGGACATCTTGTAGGTGTACGCGCTGTAAACGCTGTTTTCGGACGGAGCGACATCGACAAGCTGCCCTCCGACGATCTCGGCGTTGTAAGGCAGGTTTGCGACCAGCGTTCCCTTAGTCGATGCGGAAGCAGACAATCCGCCCAAGCTTATATTGACGGCTTCAAGCCCCTCATAGCTATTTACAACGACAGAAGACGACTTGCCCGCCTCAGCGGAATAACCGAGCAGCGTATAACCGGCCGAATTGACGAGATAGCCTTCGTCGTTCACCGCGAAATCGCCGGATCTCGTGAGAAATATGGCGCCACTCGAATCTTCAACGACAAAGAAACCTTCGCCCTGAATGGCGAGGTCGGTTTCGGAGGTGGTGTAGGTCAACGCCCCCTGTTCGCTGATCGAATAACTGGTGCTGCTCGAAACACCACCGGAATTATAGCTCCCCGACGTTGAAGGGAGAACCAGCGACGAAAAGGATACCGAAGCGCGTTTATAGGCCGTAGTGCTGGAGTTTGCGATGTTGTCGCCTACAGCCGCTAACCGGTTTGATTGCGCGTTCATGCCGGAAACGGCCGTCTTCATGGTGCCGAATAAACTCATCTCACGTCCCTTCGAGTCGTACTTATGTGAATATCTATAGAAACGTTTCCTTGCGCCAAGCATTACTCAGCATATTCGTGCGGATATGATCGTTGGCGTAAGCGGATATAACATTACTATATTTTGATACGCAGACAGGAAAACTATCAGACGAGGCGGAATTAAAGGTAGAAATCCCCAACGGAGGAAATATTGCACTCGACCTTTCCGGAACGACGCAGCTTGCAGCTGACTTCGCCATCGGCAGTGCGAACGTTAACGGGAGTGCCGCAAGCGCGGCGACAGGGTACAGGGTCGCCGAAGATGGAACGATTTATGCACAGTACGAAAACGGGAACTTGAAGGCGCTCTACCGCTTGGCTCTCGCGACGGTCGAAAGCCCGGATAACCTTTCCCTTCTGTCCGATAATGTCTATCGCACCACGGCGTCCTCTGGTGTCGTCACTCTTGGCTATGCGGGGCTTTCCGGTTTCGGCGCGATTGTTTCCGGTGCGCTGGAGACATCCAATGTCGATCTCGCCACAGAGTTGACGGAGATGATTGAGGCGCAACGAAGCTATACTGCCAACTCCAAGGTATTCCAGACGGGCTCTGACATGATGGAGGCACTGCTTAATCTCGTGCGCTGACATGGTTATCTTATTCGGACACCGACCAACTCTTCGCTCGCTCTTTTGCCAAAAGGCTGTACTTCGGAGGCACAGCAACTATCGAGGGAAGGATTTGGCATGTCTCATCTGAAGGGTCTGAAGTTTGCAACGGCTGTCGCCTCCGCGATGTCGAATGATCCGGTCGCACGGTCGCGCGAAAAGGTCGTCACCGCCCTGATCGAACAGAAGCGTATGGCAGAAGCGAAGATCGCCGGTGAGCCGTTTGCCGCGACACATATCGTTCGCCAAAAGAACGCACAGGGCGAGCATGTCGAGGTGGAGAAGCCGAAGCGTGTTCGTCAGGGCTGGTTCATGGATGGCAACGGCAAGATTTTCTTTGCGATCCGGTATGCCGGTAAGGCAATCGAGTTCGCCAAGGACAAGAACGCTATCGAGGTCGGAGAGATTGCTGGTCTCCCCGGCATCATCGATACACTTGCTGAGGCCGTTCGCGCGGGTGAACTGGACGCACAGTTGGCAAAGGCTGCAGCCGAACGCAGCAAGCAGTTGCGCAAGGCGGATTAAGACCCGCTTTTAATCCGCGAGGGTTTTGCAACGGGCATATAATCCGATGGATTATATGCCCGTCCTGCGTTCCCCTTGGAACGCATCAATAAGCCCCGTATGCGCGCCGTTGGGTTCTTGCGCTGCACTACATATCGGATACCCGAAATTGCGCTGTAGGGTCCCGCACGGGAACCGCAGGGTATAGGTAAGCTTACGATAGTGCCCTCAGAGAGGGGATCACATTTAACCGATTGTCTTTGCTCGCTCTTTTTCAAAAAAGGCTGTTTTTGTCCTGCAAGCAACGGGGCAATACATGAGCGACAGCGAGGATGACAAACAGGCAACCGACTATCAAAAGCAGCGGCGATTTATCTCCTCTGCATCGCGCCGTGATCTCACCCTATTATGCTTGAACGAGCTTTTCGTCGGTAGCGAGCCACTGAGGCTGATGAAGAAACAGAAGCCACTTTATCTGCGCTATGAAATAGACGGCCTTGTTCATGATCGAGCATACCTATCTCCGGCATCATGGCGTGCGAAAATCCTCTTCGACGTTGCCGAGGGGAAAGATTTTCGTGTGCTGGAGATGGATCAGCCGGGGCGATATGCCGACATGTTCCCGAAAGAATTGTTGCGCCGCTTACTTTGGCATTCACGACCAAAAACAAACTTCCCGCCTGTTGCACGATTTTTCGATCCGCGTGGAAAAGCCGAAATGCTGCTCACGCGCAGTAGATTATGCGACCACGCCGTCGATGCTCTTCACAATCTCGGGGGTACACCTCGATTTGAGCCGTTGTGGGTATCAGACATCATCGCATTACGACCGATGGCGAGAATTGAAATGGTGCGCGACGAAAGTTTCATCGCAAAAGCGCCGATTAGCTTACATGTGGAAGCCGCAGCAATGACGGGCCGCATTGTGAAGGAACCCGAATTGCCTGAATTGCCGCTAAACGGAAAAACAACGCGCCTGCCCGTGCCGCCGATGCCCTCGTATGTTTTCCGCTTGCTGGACCATCTGAGGAAGGGATCAGGTCTTCATCTGGAACCCACTGATCTCACCGTCTATGGGGATTACAGCTTCTGACATAACGCCACGATGAGCATCTGCGCACCAGCTCAATTCAATCCGGTAAACGCCACAAGTCGGATATACAGGACTGGAGTTACTCGTTTCGGACAGCGATGAGGAATGAATGATTGGAAGATTTTTAGTCGCTGATCAGTTTCAACGGGTTTGTAGTTTGAAGTCATAACAGCATCATTCCCGTCTCAATCCAGTGGCAAGGAACAATTGCTCCTCTGAGAGGAGCAATCGATTTTTCCTACCATCCGCACGATGCAACATAAGCGTGGCCACATGGGTCGTTGCGGAAAGATTGTCTGATCAGCCGTTCATGAACTGGCGCGGCAGGACGACCTGATCCGCGTCGTAAACGAAGCCCGGTATTTCCTTCGTGCAATATCGGGCAAGGCGGTTAGTATCGGTTATTGCCTTAGCATCCGTCGTTCCTGCTTCTGTAAGCCGGTTCCATACCAGCATGATTTGCGCGTCAAGAACGCTGAGATCATCGATGGGAAACCGGAGTATGCCATGGGCGTGGATGTTCGTTCCGACATGCTCGATAAGGAACACGCCATCGGTTCTGCGATCCGGCGACAACTTATGCCATGTGTGTCCCAGCAATCTGCGGTCCATTATTCCGCAAAACCGGCCAACCAATCGGGTGACCTCTTCCACCGTGCTGCTCTTGTTCAGAGCCAGAGTTACGAACGCGTTCGGGTTAAAGCCCTCAATCAATTCAATATATGCGGATCGAAGCGCGTTTCGTTTCGCCTTCAAATTATGCTCCATGCAATTTCTCCATGCAATTTTTCCATGCTGCCCGGCTAGCAGCGGGTTTCAATAAATATTTATGCAAGAGCAGCTTTGGCCGTTCTTTTTGGGCAAGGCACAAGAATGGAGGAGAGACAATGAACCATATCGATTTGCTGGAAACGGTTTGCGAGCGAATGCAGCAGGTGGGGTTAATCCACAGCAAGGCCGATTTTTCCGAAAGGATGCTCGGGAAAGGTCCGAGTTATCTCACGTCCATGCGGTCGAGAAACCGCAACGTGCCGGAGGAGGTTTTCAGCTTTTTCATAAGCCAGCTTGAAACGGAGGTCGAAGACGGCGAACACAAACTGGTCGCCGCAACGGATGAACTGCAACGCAAGACGCTGCAACAAAAACACCGCGCCGACCTGCTGGTTCATGCGCGGCATTCTAAACAGCATATGCATAATCCGGTGGCCGAACAGGAAAAGGGAAAACCTCACCGTTCGATAGTCAGCTTGTGCCGACGATTGTTCAGATAACGAAAGGCATTGGCGAAAATATCGCCGGAGTTTTTCCGTGGCCGTTTCCAGCCACGGAAGAAGTCGTGTTACACGACAAAACGCCTCAAGCCGCGTGGCTCACCGAGCCACGACGCTGCCTGCGTCCTGCCACCAGATTATCAAGCCGTCGATACAACTGACGATAGCTCAACCCGACACGATCGGCTCCATCGGCACTAAGCAGATCGAGCAGAATATCATCGGGGATCGTCTCGCCTTCATCCGTCAGGATATGTTTCGCCATCGGAAGCAGTTCTTCCGGCATGGGCTTTTCCACATGCACGACATGGCAGCGGTCCTGAAGCGGATCGGATATCTTGTCGAGATGGTTGGTGGTCAAGATGAAAAGCACTGACGCCTTATACTGGTCGATCAAGCCTTTCAGTGCATCTTGTGCATTCCTTGTAAAGCCGTCGGCTTCATCAAGGATCAGCACGCTGATGCCGCGAGAATTCTGTCGATAGCAGGACGCGAAATCGTCGATTTTCTTGCGCGTCGTATCGATGCCGGTTTCTGAACTGCAATTGATGAACTGAATGTCCGTCGATCCGATATCGCCACAGACATTGCTTGCCAGTAACTGTGCGAAAGCCGTCTTGCCTGCGCCAGGAAGACCGTGCAGGAGCAAAGGCGTCATTCTCTTCGCGTCTCTATAGCTTGTCGCCAGCGACCGTAGTTGATCGTTTGTAAGCTCCGCAAAAGTTCGCGGGCTGTATTTTTCTTCAAAACTCATTGCAATACTCCTTTTTTGCCAAACCGATAGTGACGGGTGGCCCGCAGGCCACCCAATCAAACTCAAGCTGAAACAGCGTCGTTCATCGCGACTGTCAGGCCTTTCGGCGTTCTGCCGTTGACCTCGATCATCGCGGTGTTCGCAACGGCAAGAGTTACCGTCTGCGTTGGCTGTTTCGCCTTCTCCGCCTTTTTAATCAGGGCGAAGACGGCATCCAGTGTCCGTCGTCGAATGATTTGAGACTTTTTGGGCTTTGGAAGAATGGAGTTTCCGGCTCGGTCTGCGGGTTGATTTAAGCTGCTTTGGCCTGGTGGTTCAAGCGGCGCTGTTTGATGGTGTCTCGTTTGATCCTTTCGCGTTCGAGCAGGATGGTCTGACCGCGCCCGAAGTAGACTTCGGCCGGGGTGAGATTGTCGAGGCTCTCGTGATATCGGCGATGATTGTAGTGCTCGACGAAGGCCGCGATCTGCGCTTCTAGGTCTTCCTGGAAGAAGTAGTTTTCGAGCAGGATGCGGTTCTTGAGTGTTTGGTGCCAACGCTCGATCTTGCCCTGCGTTTGCGGATGGCCGGGAGCACCGTGGACCTGGTCGATCTTGTATTTCTCCAGCCATTCACCGAGATCGGAGGCGACGTAACACGGGCCGTTGTCGGACAGCAGGCGTGGCCGGTGCTCGACCTTGACCTTGTCGCAGCCTGATGCGGCCAATGCCAGATCGAGCGTGTCGGTGACGTCATCGACTTTCATGCCGGTGCACAGCTTCCAGGCGATGACGTAACGGGAATAGTCGTCGAGAATGGTAGACAGGTAGAACCATCCCCAGCCAATGACCTTCAGATAGGTGAAGTCGGTTTGCCATATCTCGTTCGGCCGCGTGGTCTTGTCCTTGAACTCGTCGTTGGCCTTGATGACGATATAGGCAGGCGACGTAATCAGGTCATGGGCCTTGAGCAGGCGATAGACCGAAGCCTCTGACACAAAATAGCTTTCCGTGTCGGTGAACTTCACCGCCAGTTCGCGTGGCGAAAGATCGGCATGATCCAGCGCCATGGTGATGATCCGGTCCCTGACATCGTCGGGAATGCGGTTCCACACCCGTGATGGCGCAGACGTCCGGTCTTCCAGACCTTCGACGCCATGGGTCTGGAAGCGATCATACCAGCGGTAGAAGGTCGGCCTTGGGATGCCGAGCTTGTCGAGGGTTTGCCTGGCCGACAGGTGCGCCTGCTCAACGAGCCGGATGATCTCAAGCTTTTCGGTAGCGGGATATCTCATTCCTCGTCGCCCCCATCCCCGATCATGCTTTTTTTGAGCAGGCGGTTCTCCAGGGTGAGATCGGCCAGCGCCTCTTTCAGGTCGCGGCTCTCCTTGCGCAGAGCCTTTACCTCGTCACTGGTCGCCGAGCGGGCGGTGTCGCCTGCAAGGCGCTTCTTGCCCGCTTCGAGGAATTCCTTCGACCAGCTATAATACAGGCTTTCGGTGATCCCCTCGCGGCGGCAGATCGCAGCGATGCTGTCTTCGCCACGCAGCCCTTCAAGCACGATGCGGATCTTCTCCTCCGACGAATGATGCTTGCGCGTGGCACGGCGGATGTCCTTGATCGTCTTTTCGGCCGCTGATGTTTGCGGCCCGGTTTTCTGTCTCATCTTCGCTTCCTTTGAATGAGCTACGATGAGCTGAAAATCCTCTCTTCTCAATTAAACCAGTTCTGTCTCAAGGGCGCTGATGTCCGACAAGTTTTAGCGCGGCGATCTCGCCGACACGTAAACCGGCAAAATGCGAAAGAAAAATCGCCAACCGATTACGGCCAGCATATTTCCCCTGTGCCACCACGGCCATTAGCCGCTTGAATTCCGCGTCCGTCAGCACACGAGCTTGTTTCACGTCCGAACCTCACAAAATGCAGCGTTTTCGTGCCGCAAGTTATGTTGCCGAAGGGGCGAAAGAGCGAGCGAAGAGTTGCGCAGGAAATTTCCAAGCGAATTCAATAGCTCATGCGTCGGACGTGCCGAAACCTAAGAAAATGCGTGTTTTGTGACGTTTAGAGAGTTGGAGTGAATATGCGCCGTCACGGCACCGATCCAGAGCCACAGCTTTCACCGGCCCTACGGTGATAGAGCCATTCAGCCACGAGCGATTGTGACCGCATCGGAGTGTACGTCAGCAAAGTATCAACCTATCGGGGATACCCTCCGCATATCGAAGCTTGAGGGGCTTGAGCTTCATTCCGCGCAGATCAGGGGTTTATCGTGGGTAGTTTTTCTATTTGGCACTGGCTAATCGTTTTCATTGTCTTTCTAGTGCCGTTGTTCTTCATACTTCGGAACGCACCGGACGGTGCAAATCGGTTCGGCGAGCTACCGGTCGCGATGAACTTCGGACAGGCAATCGGAAGCTTTTTCCGCAACTATGTGGAATTTTCAGGTAGGGCAAGCCGATCCGAATTCTGGTATTCGATGCTGTTTGTGTTCATCGTTACATTAGTCGCGGACGTGCTGGACCCAACAGAAGTTATCAGCGGCGCATTCTCTCTCGCAATCCTCTTGCCAACCATAGCGGTGGCAGCAAGACGCCTCCACGACATCAACAGAAGCGGCTGGCATCAAATCCTCTCGTATTTCTTTCCCATTGGGACAATCGCCCTCATTATTTGGTACTGCAAACCAGCATTGGACGGCGCTCCTGTAATGGCAAAACACATCCCCCCCCCACGCAACAATGAGTTCGGTTGACGTTTTGGAAAAACTTGCAAAGCTGAGAGACAGCGGAGCATTGTCGAGCGAGGAATACGAAGTAGAAAAACGCAAAATTTTGGGTGGATAACCATCTGTGGCTTGCAAGTCTGCCGGCGATATCGAGCTACCACCGTCGGCAGCTTTGCGTAGAAGCAATAACGAGTCCTGCACACATAGCGATATCGGTAACAAGGTACC
Source organism: Rhizobium sp. ACO-34A (assembly GCA_002600635.1). Lineage (NCBI taxonomy): Bacteria > Pseudomonadati > Pseudomonadota > Alphaproteobacteria > Hyphomicrobiales > Rhizobiaceae > Rhizobium > Rhizobium sp. ACO-34A. The sequence goes on from CP021371.1 coordinate 3,230,161, forward strand.
CGTATCGCTTATGAACGGCTCGCCGGCATGATTTTCACCCCCGGAATATTCCAGCTCCGGCAGACCAAAAACGCGCCGCGCCTCAGACGGAAATAGCAGCGTGCTTTGCCACTGGCCGGAAACCTAAGAAAGTGTGTATTTTGTTACGTTGCCATATCGACGCTAGGTTTTGCTTCAATGCCCGAAACGTCGCGATGTCACCTATCGCTCATGACAGATCCCATCACAGCCGACGCCGCGCAGTAGAGTCGTAAGCTTAACGGGCTTTCGAACGCTACCTGCAACGTCGAAAAGCAAATAGTCGCAGGTTTTAGAACTTGCTGCTGACGCGTCATGCGCGAACCTGCTAAGGCTGCTTCAACTATGCGAATGGGAGGAATGGCGTGGCTGTCTACAATCCGCATTTTAATGCAGAGCCAATCTATCAGGCGTCGAAGAGCTGGGCGGATCGCTGCCTGCTCAACAATAGGTCGATCTTCTCGGAGCTGTCACTGTGGACGCCACCATTGCTCGACGAACTGGATTTGCGCTTCGTCCAAAACCTGGACGAAGGCGAGGGCGATTTCATCGCAAAGCTACGCGATCAACTTGGCCAGGGCAGCTCCGAGTGCAAGATGCTAATGGCGGAAGCGATATGGCTTTTGATGCTGTTTCAGTCGAGCGCCAACATTGGCGTTTCTAAGAAGCGTGCAGCGGTAAGCGAGGTTTGGTCGTGGTCGGGAAGAGCGCTTCCAGATGACAACGCATATCTTTCAACGGAAGTACTTTCCGGCCTGGGCTCGGCGGGAACCGCATACAATACCCAGAGATGGCGCGAGCTATCGTTCCTGATTTCTGTTTCACGGTCGTTCAAGGCGCTCAACGGCGGTGATAAGCAGCGGCTTATGGAAGACGGCTGGGCGTTCGATACCTGGCTGTCTGAGTTGCCGGGGGCTAGAAATAGGCAGCTCACGCAAATACTGCCTCACCTTATCTTCCCGGCCCAATTCGAACGGATCAGTTCGGAAAAGGACAAGCGGCTTATCATCAGCGCGTTCCGGGGAATGTCTGATCGTGACGCCCGCCGTCTTGGTACCGTTGCCATCGACAGAATGCTCCTAGAGATCAGGAGAGAGTTGGAGGCGAAACGAGATAGCGAGGTCGATTTTTATCTTCCCGACCTCCGAGCTGCGTGGCGAAAAGAGGCTGTTCTCGAGAAGGCCATCCCAGTGGCGGAGACCCCGGTGGTGATCCAGTCCGCCGACAATGCACTTCCGCTGAACCTAATTCTCTACGGACCGCCTGGAACAGGCAAAACACATAGATTGCAGACGCGATACTTCCCTGCCTATAGCGACGGCTCACAACAGCGTTTTGATTTCATCACCTTTCATCAAAGCTATGCCTACGAAGATTTCGTCGAAGGCATTCGGCCCACCCTGCATAACAATCAGGTGGTTTTTGAGGTGAAAGCCGGTGCTCTGCTGCGCCTCGCAGAACGCGCTCGAAAGCAACCGGACGTACGCTTTGCACTCTTCATAGACGAAATCAACAGAGGCAACATCTCCAAGATCTTTGGGGAGCTGATTACCCTAATAGAACCGGACAAGCGAGCTAGCTACGCCAGCAACGGCGATCTTGTTTCCGGTATCGAAGTGAAGCTCCCATACTCGGGGAAGCGCTTCGGTTTCCCCACGAATATCGACATCATCGGCACAATGAATACAGCCGACCGATCTATCGCGCTGTTGGACACGGCGCTCAGACGAAGGTTCCAGTTTGAAGAAATGATGCCCGATCCGACCCAGGTCATGGGTAAAGCTGGCGGCATCATAGACGACGGTGACGGAGGAGAAATTGATCTGCGACAATTGCTCGCGGTGATCAACGCTCGTCTGACGGTTCTTCTGCACCGCGATCAGACCATCGGCCACTCCTATCTGACCCAGGTGCGGTCCATAGACCAGCTCCGCCGCGTGCTCGCCCGTGAGATAATCCCGCTGCTGCAAGAATTCTTCTATGACGATTGGCAGCAGATACGACTGGTTCTCGCAGACCAATCGGTTGCTGACAGCGAGTATCAGATTATCAGGGCCACCCCGACATTAGCCGAGGACTTATTCCCCAATGCCGATGCGGTCGAGCTTTCAGATCGGCCAGTTTTTGAGATTGCTTCGCCTGACGACATCTCGCCTGATGCGATCAGAAAAGTCTACGACGCCAGATGATCGCGTATTTCACATTAAGGGAGCGCCAGACGTTACCGGTTGGCGTGAGCGGTGGCATTTCGCCCGAGCAAGCCAGTGAGTTTGCGCGGCTAGAACCCGCATTGCCGCCGTCGCTCATCGAATGGGTTCACAATGGAATTCGCTTTGGCCCGTTCTGCGGCGTGATACGGGCTGGAAACGTTGTAGTTGAGCTTCTTCCCAAGATCGACGATCGTGACGACGATGATAGCCGTACTAGGGGCACGTTGGTCGCAATGCTTCGCGAGACTTCCAATCTCGGCGTACGACGCGGCGGAACCGCTCAGTTGGAAATGCAGCGTTTGCACCTGCTCGATCAATTTATTGAGGATTTCTGTGCCAGCGCCACGACGTTACTGCGCACAGGCGCGATTTCGGTCTACCAGGATCAGAGGGACAATCTGACGGCGGTGCGAGGGCGTATCGATGTGACCTCGAACACCAAGGTCAACGTGATTGATCGTTCCCGCATCTACTGCGAATACAGCGAGTGCACCGTTGATAACGCTCACAATCAGGCGCTAAAAGGCACGCTGACAGTTCTCAGACGATTTTCCAAAAGTTCGACGGTCAAAGGCATCGTGGCAGCGCTGCTGCATCGGCTCGACGAGGTGACCAGCCGAAAGATCGGCGTCCGGGACATTGCCCGCCTACCGTTCGATCGATTGAGCAATCATTGGCGGCCATTGTTTCAAAGAGCGGAGTGGCTTCTGCGTGGGCTTTTTCCGGATACGCGGAGCGGGCCTGTGGACGGCACCTGCCTCGTCTTCAACATGGAGCGCCTATTCGAGGGCTTCATATCTTCGAAGCTGCGGCGCGGTTGGCACGGGCAAACACCAAACCGGATCATACTTCAAGGGCCGCAATTGCACCTCGCCACAACATCCGAGCGGGTCGCATTCAAGCTCCGGCCCGACATGGCGCTTCACGATGGTGAGGCGGTCAGGCGAATTTTCGATGCCAAGTGGAAGCGACTTGATCGAAAGCGGCCCAACTTCGGAATAGCCCCCGCCGACATCTATCAGCTCACCGCCTATGCGACCCGATACGGCTGCGATCAGGTCGCTCTTGTGTTTCCGGGCCGAGCCGATGTTGCATCCGAGCTTGTTGGCGAGTTCACACTGACGGTTCCGAGCCGACCCCAGGTTCAGGTCTATGCTGTGAACTTGTTCGATCTATCTCGTGGAGGGCGCTTACCAAGTGGCATGTTGCCATCATGATCATAACAAAATGCGTGTTTTGTTAGGTCCTGATTCCAGCGCAATGGCGGGCGACGCTACTTGTTCAGTACCAGAAGCCGCCAAGGCTCGCCTTGAGGGGTCACACGGAACATAATGATGCCAGTTAGAAGGGAAGATCAGCGCCCTCCACCTCGTCGCTTACGTTCTCTACGATACAGCGAGCGCGGTGATACAACTCATCAAAAGTGAGGATCTCGGGCGAACGGATGTTCCTCCTGAAAAGCTCGAAACAAGTAATTTTGTCATCGTTACCTGCCAGCTCATTCAGGTGGCCAACAACAAGATAGCTGCGTGGCTCGACAGAATACACTACCTCCCCTGTTTCGTTCCCCCACTCGTCTTTAAGGTGCTCACGAAAACGGTCGCGGGCGAACTCATAAGCAGTCTTCTGAACCTGCGTGACAGCGTTCGATACCTCTTGGGAAATGCCCCAGCAACCCGAACGATACGAATCAGGCTGGAGCAGGTCGGTGCTGCTCTTTTTCAGCTCAACCAAAACGAATTGACTGATTTCCGCACGCGTCCGCATGAGCGCGTCGGCACGCTTGCCGCTTCGATCAAAGGCATTGCCGGTCGTTGTTTTCTCGAGTTTACCACCCAGGCCGTCGAGAAAGATGTAATTAAGGCCGTGCCCGAATATCCAAGGGTTAGCTTCGAAGAAGGTCTGCCAACTACGCTCGTTTCCAGTTTCAGACAGACGTTGTTCAAATTCAGCGAGCGCCTGCCGCTTCGAAGCCACTGCATACACATCGGTATGGAGTTCTGGCGCTTCGGCCAACTTTGAGAGTAGCTCCGGTCCCTTTGTGCTCTTGAGTATCGTTGCAAGCGCACCGAGGTTAAGGTCGTCAAGCGACAGCCGCATCCGCTGTTCGTTGCTAAGATCAATTCGCGAGATCACAGCCAGAAACTGATTGATCTGCGAAAGCTGAAATTGGTTGACTTTCACCTCACCGTCGGCGCTCCACCCAAACCGTGCGTGGTGTTTCATCTTGGTAATTTTGAAGGTGCCGAAATCGCCCCGATCCCGTACCCAAAACGCACTTATGGCCAACTTGCATTTTGGGGTGACCTCAACTTCGCCAATGAAGTCCTCGCTCTCGCCAACGATCGTCGCGTATGCGCCTTGGTGGGTTGGGTGCTTGTAAAGCTGGTTTGGCTTGTAATTTTTGAGATATTCGGTGTCGTCGCTCATTTAAAAATAGTACCATTAGTTGCAATGCTCTCAAAGCTGAGACGTATGCGAATGCGCTCGGCTCGATAAATCGCTGTTCAGCATCGCTTCACCGACTTCGGGTAGACGTCGGCTAAACTCGGTGCGAGATACTCATTGCCGACATGGGGAACGCAAGGCGGTCGCAACAATTCAAAACGTCACGAATTGTGCATTTTGTTAGGTTCGAGAAATCGGCGGGTGAACTACAGAAAGAGCTTTGTTTCAGTGGAAGCTCACACAGCTCCCACTATCTCCACGACGTCTCGCAGCCATGCCCTTGTCGTCTCACCGCGTTCATTGTCTTCGCATTCTTGACTGACCAATAGGAAAACTTGGGCCTTCAAGAAAGCTCTATCGGCCCACCCATCCTGGATAACTAACTCAATATATTCAGGAATTGACGACGCAATCGTTTGACCATCATGATCGTAGCCTTTCGCGCCGACATACCATTTTGCAAAATGTCGAAGCCACGGCAGAAAGTCAGGCGTTAATACATCTCGGATGTAACGGTCCCGGATCTTATATATCTCGTCCCACGTAGCAGCTTGAGCCTGAGTTGGACCTAAAAATCCGATTACCCATTGCGGATACTGGATACCTTTTAAGCTTTCCCCTTCAAAGAGGCGGCTCCCGGCCAGACTGATGGTGTAGGTCGGCCCGTTGTATGGATCAGAGCACATTCGTCTGATCCCTTGAGCGTCGTATAAGATATCAGTTGCGCCTTTAAAGTCCGAATTGCATTCAGAGCATATTGGAGGCAGATTTCTTAAATCCGCACCAGCAAACGGATATCTTGATATCGGCATGTAATGATCGAGATTATGTCTCGGCGCCCCAGGGCCACGAAAATATCCTAGTCCGCAAAATGGACAAATCCGATCTTTCAATTCTGCATAGATAGCAGAATACTGAATGTCGCGAATGCATTTTCCGTCGACTTGCAGTTCAGACAGAAGCTCAAAGAGGAAATCAAATAGGCTTCTAACCGCTACCTTAACTTCTTTTGGAAAGTCTGTAATAGAAACGCACTCAAGCCCGTCGGTAAGAACTTCCGGTAGCGCGGTTTGCCTCAGCATTGCCTGCTGTAGCTGCGCACGTACGTCTGGCTCAAGCGCCCCAAAGGATTGATAAAGGGTTATCAATCGATCTCTGATCCCCGTTCGAGTCTGGAGAGCGGCCCGCTTTCCCAAGGGTATGCAATCTGGCCATTCAGTGGGGGCATTGCCTTCGGCAATAGCGTCCATACCAGAGCTAACAATGCTGATGATTGTGTCGTTAAGCCAGTTCTCTTGCAAGCCGCTAGGAGAGTACGTGAAAAGCATTACAGTTGCTTGCTTTTCAGCTTGCGTAAGTGGTCGGCCAGAAATGCCTTTTCGACTGAAGCTCCAAGCCCTTGAAAGCCAATTTCAACTTCTTCAACGTCTTCCGATTTTAAGAGCTCCTCAATTCTATTTTCTGCTATTCGCGACATAGGAGGGCGAATTTCAAAGCATGTCTCCAGAATGCGATCAAAAGTAGCTCCGAATGTTTCTACCGCGGGCTCCTTCACGACAATTTTATCATCCTCTCGTCGGAAAATAAGGATCTGATCTCTAGGCATATCGGAAGGAACAAAGGGGGCGTGGGTTGTTAGTAAGAAATCCTGATCTGACCTATTTTGACTTAGGGAGAGCAGCCTCTGAACAAATTTCACACGCCATTGCGGATTGAAATGAGATTCCGGTTCATCAAAAAGAAATAGAGTATTGGGCTCGGCGATCATTGCGTAGGTTCCCAAGATCAGAGCCTGCTGGTGCTCTCCATCAGAGAGCGAAACATAGTCTACCGGTTCCTTGCTTTCGGCACTTGGCCAAAACCTAACTTCTTCAAAACCGAACACCATGTCCTCTTGCTGGGGCTCTGGAAGGCGCGACGCAAAACGCCGTTCCTTGACTGCACGCTCAAGGCGCTTCCGTGCTGCTCGTGGTATCGCCAAATCGTTGAGCAGCGCCAACTTATGAAGGGACTTATAAAGAGATAGCGCACTATCCCAAAAATATCCGAATGCTTCCCTTGTGGCATCGCTGATGTAAAAATCGAAAACGTATGTTTCTGTTTTCTGATCTTCGGTCCAACACGTAGCGGTCCACTTTAGTGATTGAATTATGTTCTCTAGCTCTTCCGTAAGCTGTATGCCCTTTCGGCCGGTCACTGATTTTCTTTTCGCGTTAGCCTTGGGCACTGCAGGATGCGCTAGACGTACAACGCAGCGACACGATGCTAGATCTGAGAGGCGTGCATGCCGAAGTATCTCTTGCCGTGCCTTTGTTTCGCCCAACATAAGGTTAGAAAAAAGTACCTCCAGATTAGTTCCGTAGTCGATAAGCATTAGCCGATTATCAGGTAAAGCCAGTTCATCACTTTCTGTGAGTGCCGCACGCGCAACATCCTCGGCGTACCCACTCCGGCTTACTAGAAACGGAAGACTAAGCGTCTCATTATCGCCAGATGTGTAGCCGACTACTATAGAAGGAAGATACGAACCAAACATGCTGTTGGTGGCGCTGATCGGCGCTTCGTCACCCTCTCGGTATAGTTCGATCGGGCCAACAGAGCGGCCACGCTTCGTTCGTTTGAGTGTAACCTCCTCCGCCGCGTCTTCGCCGTTAGGGCGGATTTGGTATGTCAACCCGAACAAGATGTCGGGGTTTGCACTTATCCGCTCTTCTTTCGGACTGTGTTCATGCCATGCGGCTTGGAAAATTTCAGCCAGGAGCTGCAAGAATTGCGACTTTCCAGAGCCATTCGGACCGATAAGACAAAGCGGAGTTAGGGTCTCTTCCAGCTTTTTATCGAGGGGATCCCTGCCAAAGGTCACATCCAGGCCGTTGAAAAGCCCCCCTGCAGCATTGGCATATTCAATTTTTAACCGGCGAAGTTTCATGGCTTAATCCTACGAAGTAGCACCCTTTTCAGGGACCTATCGAAAACTTGCTCAAACGAGGGAGCCGTTCCTGCGAGCAGCGCGAACACGGCATCGCGCATCTCGTCGTAGGGAAGCGGGTTGCGCTTTGCCACCTGATCGAACGGCAAGCCTTCAGCGGGCCAATTCTCGCTATCGAGGAGTAAGCGCTCTTTGGGATTCTTGATCATGAGATGCTCTTTGGGTCGCTTTGGAGTTGCCACTTTTGGGGCTTTGGCTTGAGCTTCTTTCACACGAGTAATCAACCACGGCGCGGGTTCATCGGCAGGGTCATGGGTGGCCAACTCGCCGCGAAACGCTTTCGCAAGTATAGAAAGCTCGATCTTGGGAAGTAGAGTTAGCGCAATTGAGTGATCAGATGACACGCGCTTAACCCAGCCCATCACCAAGTCGATGCGGCGCAGAATTTCGTCTTGCTCATCAGTCGAAGGAAGATCGAGTGGCATAATCTGGATATCAGCCGAGCTAATGTGAGGAAGATCCGAGCCCGTAGCTCTTTCCCCAATATGACGTCGGAATGCCGGCCCACTCAATATCAGATGCAGATAACGTGCACGGATCATCTCGGTCGGTCTTGGGTTTGCAACTCTTTGTACCAGTAAGGCGCCACTATCTTCGGCCTCCACCACAGCGATCTTGAGGCCGGTCGAAATCAGAGGACGATCCATTGCAAGGACAATGTCGCCCTCCGTCAAAGCGTGCTCACGATACTCTGCGGCGATTTCGAGCGGCAGGCGGCGTTGGTCGTTCCAGTCAATTCGGCCAGGTGCAACGTTGGCTCCACGTAGCAGCGGGACGCCTTCATCAGAAAACCAATGACTTTTGAAGGCATATCCAACTCTAAGATCGGCAACATCAGCAATGCAACACCTTAGCCAAGTAGCTGGGAGCTCGGGTCGAATATTCGCTGAAATCTCGACGATGATGCTCGGATCAACGTTTTTCTTGGCTTGAAGCCTTCGTGACCGAAGAGTTTCGATTGCCTCAGAAATCCATTTCGAATTATTGTTTATTTTCCTCCAGTCCGAAGTAAGATCTCCGGATAACGCGGCCTCGGTTAGTCGAAGCCGAAGTGTGTCAATCAAGGGAGATATCGCTTCAAGATTTTCGCGAACCTTAGCCGTGCGGCTTTTAAGGGTTTCGATCTTGGCGACGATCCGCTTTTGCTCTAGCAGAGGTGCGATGCGAAGCTCATAGTTCTTCAACTTACTTAAAGTCAGACTTTCGACTGTAGTTCCCGTCTTGGCACTCTTGGCAAGTATGTCTGAACTGTCCGATATCAGATGATAAAGTAGATATTTCGGATCCACCGCGTCGTTCGGATGGATTGCCTTTAAATCTTGATTGATCGCAACTTCTCGAGTTGCTAGCCCCACTGGAAGAGTATGTTGCAAGATCCCGCTGCGGGTTACCATGATAACTGAGTTCTGCGGCACGATTCTCGTGGAAGACGATCGGACAGCCTCTTCCGTAATGTAATCAGTTGCCTCCGCAATGAGTTCGTGCTTCATATCTTTGGGCGATACCCAAGGGATGGTTCCGCTTTCCCAGTAACCGGGGTTATTTTTTGAAGGTGTTCCACCGCCAAACCATTCGCCAGCCTCTCCCAATTTCAACCTGCCCCAGCCCTCAGGCAACTCCACCATGTGCCGCCTCCTCGTTCATCGCTTGGGCCGGTCAGTAAAGCAGCCGATGCGCCTATGGGCGATAGCTGGTTCCTGCGAGTACGTTCTAAACGCTCGCATCATCAGCGAGATCATTTGTTAAAGCTTCCATTTCCTGCACCGCGGCTCGGAGATGAGCAAGGATTACAGCCGCAATGTCGTCAGGAGAAGATTTTTCGTCAAAAGTTTCACTCTCATCCCGCAGCCAAGACAAATCTAGATTATCGCCGCGGTCGCCGATTTCTTGCCGCGAGAAGCATCTGAAGCGGCCCGTATCACCCAAATCTTTGCGCGCGCTGTGTCCAAATGGATCGTCGCCAAAGCAAATTTCGAATTCTTCAAAGTGTTGTTCTTTCAGGGGACTTGTTTTCCCAAATGCTGGCATATTCGTGCGCAGATCATAGACCCAGACGGCTCGCGTTTGCTGGCTTTTATCCTTGTCGCGTGTGAAAAATAGAACGTTGGTCTTAACTCCCGCACTAGAAAAAATACCTTTTGGGAGCCTCAAAATGGTATGGAGGTTACATCTATCCATCAGGCTACTCCTGACAAGTTTCCCCACACCGTCTTCAAACAACACGTTATCCGGTAGCACGACCGCCGCTCTGCCACCCTCAGCTAACGCAAGATAGATATGCTGGAGAAAAACTAACTGTTTATTCGCATTATGATACGGAAGATCGGCACGCAAACTACGCCTGCTTCCCGCCTTGCTCCCGAACGGGGGATTGGCAAGTATCAGGCTGGCAGGTTCGAAAGTGTTCGCATCATCCGTGAGGGCGTCTCCATAAATGATGTCAGCGTCCAGACCGTTGAGAAACGTGTTCATTAAGCAGATGCGGCGCGTGTTCTTCTCGATTTCAGCGCCTTGGTATCTTGGCGGCTTCTCATTATAAGCATCTTGGGAATTGGTCGAACGAATGAAACGATCCGCTGCTATCAGGAAGCCACCACTTCCGGTTGCGGGATCCTGAATCAGTTCCCCGAGCTGAGGCTTCATCAGCTTTACCATTGAATTCACCAATGCGCGGGGGGTAAAATACTGGCCAGCACCTGAGCGAACGTCTTGGGAACTCTTTTCGATTAGGCCTTCATAAATCTGGCCAAACCTATCGGTCGTTAAATCTTGCCAATTTAACTTTGCAATCCCGTCAATCACAGCGCGGAGGTTTTCAGCGTGTGAAAAGACAGTTGTTGGAAATGCGTAGATCGCCTGAATAGTAGCGTTCTCCACATGATTGCCAAGGTAAGTGAGCATTTCCTGATAGAATGATAACAGGCGATCGTCAGAATGGTCCTTTAGGTCATTCCAGCGAAAGCCTTCGGGTAAAAGGCGTTCGATGCCGTTTTCTTCCGCGATTTTGAGGAAGAGGAGATATGTTAGTTCCGAAACATACTGATGATAGCCGATCCCATCACCACGAAGAATGTGGCACAAGCTCCAAATTTTCTGAACAACGCTCTCGTGTCTCATGCAGGCCAATTTTTACGCAATTGCGTCTACTCATTTAAATCTCACCAGATATTCCCTACAGGATGCATCGGCGCTCTGCAAACATGGCGCACTTTGTAGGTTGAGTTTGTCAAGTGCTTTTGACGGCGGCCATCTAACCCGACCTTGAGACGGTTGTGAGGTCTAACTCGCCGACAGGCTGGACCACTTCAACTCCACTTTGTGTTACCGACGAGCCATAAGATGATGGACTAGGAGCGCAAATTAAGAGGTCGCCGGTCATGCGATCAACCGAAAACGGTTAAATATGGCATCCATAAGAGGTCGTTGCAAAGTTCTATTGGCGTAAAGGTTCGCTGGGGGTATGAATGAGGGCTAAAACAAGCTGATGGGCTGAATAACTTAGCGCAATCCTACTGCACCTCAACTTAACGCATAGAAAATCAAATTTTACAGCCAATACTATCAATTGAAAATCCGCGTGTGGAATATCCAAATCCGTTTCCCTGCACTTGGATGAGATGACGCTCCTCGATAGTGTCAGAAAGATCGGACTGAGGTAGTCACAGATCTGAAGCTCTGGCAAAATTCTAGCGCAGTTCTAGTGCATTCAGAAATCAACATTATAAAAATCAAATATTTAGAACATAATTCTCCCAATTCCGATTCCAAAGGTCACAGGTTCGAATCCTGTCGGGTGCGCCACTGCTTTCAAAGACATAGACCTGTATCAGCGTCCTTGAAAACGCCTAAAGGAAGCGAATAGGAAGCTTCAAACGCGGTGTAATGAGCAAGCGCGACAAGCGACTAAACGCAATCGCGCCCCTTCGGTCACCGATGAATTAACGGAGCCAGATCCACGGTCTGTTCGCGGCCCGGGCGGACGCGGTTACGGCCTTCTTCCTTGGCCCTGAGCAAAGAAGCATCGGCGCGGCTGACCAGGGTGGACCATGGGCCTTCGGCCGGCGATTGCGCCACGCCGATAGACATGGTGATGCGCCCGAGCGGGCGGGCGCGATGGCTGAGTGGGGCATCGGCCACCGCGGCGCGGATGACTTCCGCGAGATCGAGCGCCTGCTCCATCTCCATGCCGGGGCACAGCACGGTGAACTCCTCCCCGCCGAAGCGGAACGCCTTTCCGCGATCTGCCACACTTTCGCGAACGATTTGCGCCACGTGCTGCATGACCATGTCGCCGGCGTCATGACCGAACTCGTCGTTGAAGCGCTTGAAGTGATCGATATCGAGCATCATGCAGGCAAGCCCTGCGCCCTGCCCGTCCGCGAACCGGTTCAGCATCTCATCCAGCGAGCGCCGGTTGAGAAGGCCGGTCAGCGGATCGCGGATCGCCATGTCCGTCAGGCGCTCGCGCAGTTCCAGATTGGCGATGGCAAGTGCTACGTTTTCCGCGATCAGTTCCAGATAGAGACGGGAAATATCCGCGGAGGAGCCCGCGCCGTCCACTTCCTCGAAATAGAGCAGACCGACGGTATCGCCGAGCGCCGAAAGCGGAACGCAAAGCGTCTCCTGTTCCCCCTCGCGCAAATGCTTGCACTGGGCGTCGCCCCCTTGCGCATCGCTCACATGGGGATGGCCACGGCGCAGCGCCCAGCAATCTGAAAGTTCGAACTGGTCCTCGCAGCGCTTCGGCTCCAGCCAGGAGGCATCGACCCGCAACGTGGTGCGCCGGTCGTTGAGCAGCAGCAGATGACCGGCAAGCCTCGGAAAGATCTGCGGCATGAAGCGGGTCAGCATTTCCGCCACCTCCCCACGCGTCTGGCAGGCCTGCAGCCGATGCATCATCTGCAGGATCAGGTCTTTGGTCTGCTGCTCCGCGCGCCGCGCCGCATCGAGGCGTTCCCGCTCCAGCCCGTTCTCGCGGAAGACCGCGAGCGCATTGTTCATCTCGCTGATTTCATCATGCCGGCTATCCTGCAGAACCTCGACCTCGTAATCCTGCCGCGCCAGCCGCCGCACGACAGCGGCCATCTTGACGAGCGGCATCGCCACCCGCCGTCGCAGCACGAAATAGAGCACACCGAGGAAAAGCGCCGCCGTCGCGCCCAGCAGGAAACGTGCGATCAGGCCGAAGAAATCGGCGCGAAACTGCGCGTCGTGCACGGCGGAAAGGGTGCGGTTTGCCGTATCCTTGCGGAAGGTCTCGACATTCGCCATGAAGCGCGCGTGGATCTGCACATGCTCGGTGCCGAACAGGGTATCGCGCGCCTTTTGCACATCGCCTTGCTGGTAGGTCTGGATGGCCTGCCGCTCCATCGTGTCCAGAACGTCGGCATCCCGCCGTATGGAATTCAGCAGATCGACTTCCTGCGGCGACGGATCGAGCGATCGGATCGCGGTGATCGTCCCTTCCAGCCGCTTCTCCTCCGCCTCATCGGTCGCAAAGGTCACGAGGCGGCGCTCCTCACCGCTCATCACGTAGAGCCTGGCCTCATTGGTCCGCTCGTCGGCGCCGAGCGCCAGTTCCTCCGCAAGACTGTCGAGCGAAAGATGATGCTCCACCGCCACCCTCTCGCGATCCGCGCTGTGGGACGAAACGATGAAGGCGGCTGCGGACAGGCTGGTAAAGACAAGCGTCAGGCCATAGGCCCAGTTGGTGATTTCATGAATGCGCATGAAAATCTCTCGCTTCGCAAAACTCCAGCGTCCCCAAAGATCGCCGCGCTGGTTGCTTCTGATCGACGGAGTTATCCTCAGGATCGGCTGCCCGGCGGGTGAAGGAAAAAGCCCCCAACACCACTGACCTTCGGCAAAATCCAGCTCTAACTCCCTGACCTATATCAGGATTCGGCCGCATGCCGATGCGACCACAAGTCATCATCATCTAGCGCGCGGCAAGTATGAAGGAAAGCCCCAACTCATGTCGCGAAAGATCCCGCAACTTTGTAGAGAGAACGCAAACCGGAACGGGCTCGGAAGGATCGGGGCGCAGCGGGGATTTTTCCGCTGCGCGTACACCTCTCGATGAAACGCAAAACGCCACGCATCCCGGAGGAATACGCGGCGTTGCATTTGCTTTGCCGGACTGCCGGACGAGGTGTCAGGCGGTCAGTGAAGACCGCCGACGCCGAGCAGTTCCTCGACCGCCTGCTTGTCGGCGGAGAGTTCGACGGGCGTGCCGCGCCAGGCAATGCGGCCGCGTTCCATGATGATGACGTGATCGGCGAAATCGAGTGCGCTCTGGATGCGCTGCTCGACCAGCAGGATCGTCATGTCACCGGTCTGCGCCAGCCGTGAGAAGGCGGCCATCAGTTCCTCGCAGATGACGGGCGCCAGACCTTCCAGCGGTTCGTCGAGCAACAGCACGGTCGGCTGACCGAGAATGGTGCGCGCGGTCGAAAGCATCTGCTGCTCCCCGCCCGAAAGCTGCGAGCCGAGGTTCCGCCGCCGCTCCTTGAGGCGCGGGAACATCGCATAGGCTTCCTCGAGCGCGTCCTTGGAACGTCCCTTGAGGCCGACGAAGAGGTTCTCCTCCACGGTCAGCGTCGGGAAAATGTCGCGCGTTTGCGGTACGTAGCCAAGGCCCGCAATCGCGCGTGCAGCACTTGGCAGTGCTGCAATGTCGCGCTCGCCAAGACGGATCTCGCCGCCATAACGCTTCGTCTGGCCGGCGAGCGTGGCAAACAGGCTTGTCTTGCCCATGCCGTTGCGGCCGAGAACCGCAAGGCGCGAGCCGGCGGCGACGGAAAAGGATACATCCTCGATCACCCGCGTCGGACCATAGCCCGAGCTCAGGTTACGAATTTCAAGCGGCGCTGCCGGCATTGGCATAGCTCCCCAGATAGGCTTCACGGACACGGGCGTCGTTGGTCACATCGGACGGCGAACCGTCGAAGATCACCGTACCTGCCGCCAGCACGACCACGCGCTTGGCGAAACGGAAGACGAGATCCATGTCATGTTCGATCATCAGCACGGCGAGATCCGCCGGCAGTTTTTCCAGTGCCTGCTCGATACGGCCCGTATCGCTCTGCGGCACACCCGCAGCCGGCTCGTCAAGCAGCAGCACCTTGGGCTTGAGGGCAAGGGCGAGCGCGATTTCGAGAAGCCGCTGCTGGCCATAGGCGATCTCGCTCACCCGGCTCCGGGCAAGTTCCGTCAGGCCGAGTGTGCCGAGGATGTCGTAGGTTTCCTCCATCACCTCGCGCATGCCGGCATGGCTGCCGAACATACGGCCGGACTTGCCCTCCCGCTGAAGCACGGCGAGCGACACATGCTCTTCCGGCGTCATGTCGTAGAACAGCCGGGTCACCTGGAAGGAGCGCACGAGGCCACGACGCACGCGCTGCATGGAGTTGAGCGCGGTCACGTCCTCTCCAGCCAGCTTCACGCTGCCCGAGGACGGCTTCAGATTGCCCGTCACCAGATTGACGAAGGTGGTCTTGCCGGCGCCATTGGGTCCGATCAGGGCGATACGGTCGCCCTTGGCCATGGAGATCGACACGTCATTGGTGACGACGAGACCGCCGAAGTTGCGACGCAACTGCTGGACTTCGAATATCGCGCTCATGCGCTGCGCTCCTTGCGACGGCTGAACAGATGCTGCGCGGTGCCGTAAAGGCCGCGGGGAGCAAACAGCACGACCGCGATCAGCAACGCACCGACCATGGTCAGCCAGTGGAACGGATTGGCCGCGGAAACGAGGTCCTCGAACCACATGAAGGTGACGGTGCCGATCAGCGCGCCGAACAGCGAACCCGTCCCGCCGAGAACCAGCATGACGAGGGCTTCGGCGGAAAGCGTGAAGCTGAGGCTGTCGAGGCCGACGACCTGGGTGGAGATCGCGTTGAGTGCGCCGCCCACACCGGCCACCATGCCGGAGATCACATACATCTTCAGAAGCGTCGAGTTGACCGAGGCACCCATCGCGTGAACACGGATCGGATCCTCCTTGATACCCCGACAGAGCATGCCGAAGGGTGAACGTACCAGCATGCGCAGCAGCACGAAGACCACCAGCAGCAGCACGACGCCGTAGATGTAGGCCGTCTGGCCCCAGAGATCGAACTCGAACATGCCGAGAAGCGCATCCGGCATGATGTCGGCAAGACCGTCGCTGCCGCCCGTCCATGCGGACGCCTTGTTGGCAGCCTCATGGAAGAGGTGGATGACAGCAATCGACAGCACCAGCTGCGACAGCCCGTGGGCGCGAAGCACGATGGCGCCGGAAACAAGGCCGGCGACTGCACCGGCTGCAGCGCCGATCAGTGTCATCGTCAATGGTTCGGTAATGCCGAAATGGGCAGCCGCGATGCCGGCGCCATAGGCGCCCGCCCCGAACAGGGCCGCATGACCGAGGGTCGCAACGCCACAATAACCGGTGACGAGATCGATCGACAGCACCAGAAGTGCGGTGGCGATGATGCGCGTCAGAAGCGCCAGATTACTGGGGAAGAGGAAGTAGCCGATGATGGCGACGACGATGATCGCCGCCACGCCGACGAGACCGCCGATTTCCATCTTTCTGCGGGGCACAGCACCGGCAAGATTGGTTTCGTTCATGAGGACCGCCATTTTCACTTGAGCCTTCCGGCGAGGCCGCGGGGGAACAGGGTGACCACCACGATGACGGCCAGGTAGAAGAAGAACTCGCCATATTCCGGCGCGAGATAGCGTCCGGTCGTGTCGATACCACCGAGCAGCAGACAGGCGGCAAGAGCACCGGGAATGGAGCCCGCGCCGCCGACCGACACAACGACGAGGAAGGTCACCATGTAGCGTAGCGCATAGTAAGGCTCGACAGGCATCAGCTCCGCGCCGACGACGCCGCCGAAGGCGGCAAGGCCGATCGCGACTGCAAACGAGATCGCGTAGACCACCTCGGTCCGCACGCCGAGTGCGGCCGCCATGGCGGCATTGTCGACCGAGGCGCGGAGCTTCACGCCGAAAGCCGTGCGTTCGATCAGGAACCAGAGTGCTCCGGCAACGGCGAGACCGCAGACGATCGCGAAGATACGGTGCGCGCCGATCGAGCGGAAGCCGATATCGACGGAACCCTTCAGCTGGTCGGGCAGCGGAATGGTCTTCAGCGTCGGCCCGAAGGCATAGTTGGCGATACCGATTACGCAGAAGGTGATGCCGATGGTCATCAGCACCTGGGTCAGCTGCGGCGAACCGTAGATCCGGCGGTAAAGAAGCCGTTCCAGCGGGATGGCGATCAGCACCGTTCCGATGACCGCGACGAAGATCGCGCCGACATAGCCGATGCCGAAGTGCTGTGCCGCATAGGAGGCGAAATAGCCGCCGATCATGGCGAAGGCGCCGTGAGCCAGATTGACGACGCGCATCAGGCCCATGGTCACCGAAAGACCGATCGAAATGACGAACAGCACCATGCCATAGGCGAGCGCGTCGACGGCTATGCTGAACATGGTTTGCATTGTTTGATTCCTGTCTTTTGGCCTTGCGCATCCGCTCGATGCGCCGGCGGCCGTCACCTTGTAAGTCCCGCTATCAGGTCGGGCCGGTCATGCGCCGGCGCTCTGGCGGGATATTGCGGCCCACACGGGGCGGGCCACCAAGACAGTCCGCTGAAGCTCTCTTCGGCGGACTGTCCTCGCGTCATGGTCCGCTGTGTTACTTCGCGGCGGCGAGACCCGGATCCTTCTGGTTTTCGAAGGTCTGGATTTCCTTGTTGTAGTAGGTACCGTCATCGGCCTTGGCGACTTCGCGCAGATAAATGTTCTGCGTGATGTGGCGGCTTTCGGCATCGATGCTGACCGGGCCGCGCGGGCTGGTCCAGGAGAGACCCTTCACGGCTTCGACAGCCTTGGCGGCATCCTGCTCGCCACCAGTCGCCTCGATCATCTTGTAGATGACATACATGCCGTCATAGGCGCCGACTGCCGGGAAGGAAAGTTCCGCCGGATTGCCGATCGCCTTGCGGGCGGCCTCGACGAACACCTTGTTTTCCGGAGAGTCATGCGCGACCGAATAGTGGAACCCGGTCTGCATGCCGAGCGCCATGTCGCCGAGAGCCGGAAGATCCGATTCCTGCGTGAAGTCGCCCGGGCCGTAAAGCGGGGTGCCTGCGGCCTTCAGGCCGTTTTCGTTATAGGCCTTGACGAAGCCGAGCGTGGTCGGGCCGGACGGCAGGAAGGCGAACACGCCTTCCGCGCCGGAATCCTTGATGCGCTGCATGATCGGGCTGAAATCATTGGTGGCGAGCGGCATGCGGATGGTCTCGACCACCGAACCGCCCAGCCCCTCGAAGCCGGTCTTGAAGGCGTTTTCGGCATCGATGCCCGGGCCGTAATCGCTGACCACCGAGATCATCTTCTTGATGCCCTTGTCGAAGGCCACCTTCGCCAGCGGGGTCGAGGTCTGCCATGTCGTGAACGAGGTACGAACGACGAGCGGGCTCTTGGTGACGATCGCCGAAGTCGCGGCGTTCATGACCACCATCGGCACGTTGGCCTGCTTGAGAAGCGGCGTGACGGCCATGGCGTCAGGCGTAAAATAGAAACCGGCGAGATACTGCACGCCTTCCTTGACCACCAGCTCCTGCGCAAGCGCTTTGGACTGCGCCGGATCGGCCTGCGGAACGTCGCGGTAGACGACTTCGACGGTGTCATCGCCGACGATATTCCCGTTCAGCGCCATATAGGCGTCGATGCCGGCCTTGAAGTTCTTGCCCTGCAGGGCGAACGGCCCGGAAAACGGCCCGATGACACCCACCTTGATGGTATCGGCATAGGCCGTACCGCTCATGAGAATGGCCGCAATAGCGGCGGTAACCAACTTTTTCATCGAAACTCCTCCCTTGGCCGGCATTTGCTTATGCGTCCTCGCGCCGGCAAAAATGACCACTCCCATTGCTTAGGCGGAGCTGGCCACGATGTATAATAAAAAGCCTGAGCGAATTCATACCGAATTCATTATGAATTGCAGCCGAGTGTGATGCTTATCATGCCTGTCTGGACAGCAATTTCCGCAGGCAAGTACAGGGCAACATATAACCAACCGGTGCGCAATGACCTGAAACGCGCCTTTTGCCGCATAACCGCCCACCCCTGTTGCCCGTGGCCCGCCCTCGCGGATAATAAGAAATGCTGACAAACGGAATCCGGAAATGACCGAAGAGACGATTACACTCTATGAGGCGATCGGCGGCGACGCGACGGTGCGAGCCCTGGCCCATCGCTTCTACGAGCTGATGGAAAGCCTGCCCGAGGCCGCGCGCTGCCGCGCGATCCATCCGCCGGATCTCACCGGCAGCGAGGAAAAGCTCTATGAATATCTCACCGGCTATCTCGGCGGGCCGCAGCTTTACATCGAGAAGCGCGGCCATCCCATGCTGAGACGCCGCCATTTCGTGGCGGAGATCGGTCCCGAGGAGCGCGACGAATGGCTCCTCTGCTTCCGCCGCGCCATGGAAGACACAATTTCCCACGAAAAGCTGCGCGCCATCATCTGGGATCCGGTCGAGAGGCTTGCCCACCACATGCAGAACAAGGAATAGACCGTGCCACAGAATTCCGAAGGATTGAACCGTCTGTTGCTGGCGCTTGCGGGCCTTATAGGAGCTTCGGGCGTTGGCCTTGCCGCCGCGGCAACCCATACCGGCAGCGAGGGGCTGCTTGGGCCAGCATCCACCATGTGCCTTGTTCACGCACCGGCCCTGCTGGCTCTAAGGCTGACCGGCAATCGCATCCCCACGGCAACGGCTGCCGGCCTTGTGTTGGCGCTCGGGACCATTCTCTTTGCCGGCGATCTCGTCAGCAAACAGTTTCTCGGAACGCGCCTCTTCCCGATGGCCGCACCGGCGGGCGGCATTCTGATGATGGTCGGCTGGCTGATCACCGCCGCCGGCGCCCTGTTCCGGCCACGCGCGGGCGATTAGCGCAATCCCGGCAAAAGTGCGCAGCGGTTTACGCCCGGAATTGCATAGAAACAAAGAGATAGAGCGTTGAAGGCGATTCAGTTTTCGCCGGAAATGCTCTCGCCTCAGCCCCGCGGCGGACCGAGACGACGGCCGAAGAGCAGAAGGTTGCCGTGCGGGTCACGGACATGGAACTTGTCGATCGGCCGGTCGAATTCGTCGACATGGCGCGTGAGTTCCACGCCGCGCTTGTCGAAATCGTCAAACAGCTGCCAGATGTTTTCGGAGCGAAAGAAAACCGAACTGCTTTCGCTGAGCGTCGGGTCCTGGCAATTCCAGAAATGCAGCTCGAGGCCGTCGCGGCGCACGCTCATATATTCTTCACAGAAGCCTTCAACGGCCTCGAAGCCAAGTTTTTCGACGTAAAACTGTCTTGTCTGGGAAAAATTGAGGGAGGGAAGAATCGGCAGGACATCGACCCGTGTGAAGTCGACAGGGTTTTCCGCATTCATGCGTTAGGTTCCCGGTTTGGCTTCCCGCCGACGTCGTAACCCGAGGCCCTTCAGCCGCGCTGCCGTGCGGCGTTCCGCTGCCACTTCGGGGCGGGAAATTCGATAATCGTCGCGTCGCCCCATGACGACTGTAAATAGATGGGTTTCACCTTTCGCTTATGCAAGGGCGGAATCGGAATGATCTCCGCACTTGCGGCCCTTTGCGCCTGTCGGTCGATCAAACGTTCGTGAAGCGCCGGGACAAGGCCATCGCCGTTCTGGCTGGCAAGCTTGTGCAGGCCGACCAGCATGGCGGAATCGAATTCATCGTCCATCACTGACTTTCATTCCTCTCGTTCAACGTCTGCAGCGCACGCTCCAGACTCGACTTGCTGCCGTTGCGCAGGGGGATGAAGGTCTTGCCGAACTTCTTGCAGCCGCTCTTCACCCTCAGACACGCATCATGGCTGATACAGTCGATGGGGCAGAAGACGCAGTCGACCGAGGGAAGCACGGTATCGATGCGCGATACGGCCTCTCTGAGACCGCCATCATGATGAATGAGTTCGGCGCCGAAGTTGCTGGCGATCTGGCGCAGATGCGCCACCTGGCAATCGCGTCCGCCGACGTAAAGGAAGCTTTTGACATCGAGAGCAGCCCGACTGTCAGTGGCGGCGGATTTTGCCCCGCCCTTCTGCTCGTCGCGCTTCTTTTTCTTCGCCATGTCTCAAAAACTCCTCTCGCAACAGGACCGGCCTCTCGCAGCCCCAGCCCTTCGGATTCGGAACCTACAAAACATGACTAAAAGAGTAAAGTATATACTTGAGAATTTTCATCATATTTTGACGAAAGAAAAACGGCGGGGCCGAAACCCCGCCGTTCCAAGAGGAAAAAGGCTGTGATCAGTAAGGCAGGCCAACGTAATTTTCGGCCATGGCCGTCTGCGCGGCATTGGAGGACGAGAGGTAATCGAGTTCCGCTTCCTGCACCTTCTGGCCGAACTCGCCTTCTGCGGGGAACCTGTGCATCAGCGTGGTCATCGACCAGGAGAAGCGTTCCGCCTTCCAGATACGGGCAAGCGCACGGGCCGAATAGGCATCGATGCCCGCCATCGACTTTTCCCCATAAAAGCCCTGCAGCCCCTCGTAGAGATAATGCACGTCGGAAGCAGCAAGGTTGAGGCCCTTGGCGCCTGTCGGCGGCACGATATGACCGGCATCGCCAACGAGGAACAACCGGCCGAAACGCAGCGGCTCGGCCACGAAGGAACGGAGCGGCGCTATGGACTTTTCGATCGAAGGACCCGTAACCATGGCCTCTGCGAGATCGGCCGGAAGACGCCTGCGGATCTCGTCCCAGAAAGCATCGTCGGACCATTCCTCCGCCTTATCCGTGAGCGGTACCTGCACATAATAGCGGGAACGGGTCAGCGAGCGCTGCGAGCAGAGCGCAAAGCCGCGCGCATGGTTTGCATAGATCAGTTCGTGATGTACCGGGGCAACGTCGGCAAGGATCCCGAGCCAGCCGAAAGGATAGACCTTCTCGTAGTTCTGGATGCCCTTGTCCTGCACCGAAGCACGACAGACGCCATGAAAACCATCGCAACCAGCGATGAAATCGCAATCGATCCGATGCGTTACGCCATCCTTCTCATAGGTGACGTAAGGCCTCACACCATCGAAATCATGTGGCGTGACATTGGCGGCATTGTAGATGGTAACGCCGCCATCGGCCTCGCGATGATCCATCAGGTCGCGGGTAAGTTCGGTCTGTCCATAGACCATGACCGAGGTGCCGGTGAGGCTCTTGAGATCGATGCGGTGACGCCGTCCGGAGAAGGAAAGGTCGAAACCGTCATGCACCAGGCCTTCCTTGTGCATGCGCTCGCCCGCACCCGCCTGATCCATCATCGAAACCATTCCGACTTCGAGAACGCCGGCGCGGATGCGGCCGAGAATGTAGTCGCGATCGACGCGATCGATGATGACGTTATCGATACCAGCCTTGCTGAGGAGCTGACCTAGAAGCAGCCCGGATGGGCCGGAGCCAATGATGGCGACCTGTGTACGCATAGAATTTCCTCCCTGAATTCTTGCAAAATGATAAGCAAGGCGCCCTTGCCGGCAATGGAATAATCCGGCAAATTCTTGGACAAATCGAACATCACCCCACAAGGCCGCCATGAACAGCAGGGTGCCCACCTACAGCCTCTACGGCGAAACGGCGGCGGAAACGCCGGAATTCTGGCTGCATGCTGAATCGATCGCCAGCCGCAGCCAGTTGCATGGCTGGGAGATCAGCCGGCACCGTCACGAGCGCCTGTTCCAGATCCTCCACATCCGCAGCGGCGA
Organism: Rhizobium sp. ACO-34A; assembly: GCA_002600635.1. Taxonomy (NCBI): domain Bacteria; kingdom Pseudomonadati; phylum Pseudomonadota; class Alphaproteobacteria; order Hyphomicrobiales; family Rhizobiaceae; genus Rhizobium; species Rhizobium sp. ACO-34A. The sequence goes on from CP021371.1 coordinate 3,252,603, forward strand.
AGGACAGGCTCTGCTGAACGGCCGCTGGCATGGCTTCGGCGCAATGACGGTCATCACCGTTCCCGAACGTCACGACCACGGTTTCCGTTTCTCAAACGACGTCGACGGCGCCGTCATGACCATGGTGTCGCGGCGCTTTCTCTCGCGGCTTCCGGCCCAGCCCGGCATGACCGAGTGGCTATCCCGCCCCCGGCTTGCTCCCCTCCCCCCGACCAGCCTGACAGCCAGCTCGTTTCGCAGATGCTGACGCGGGGCGAAAAGGAGATCATGCAGGGCTCGGAACGTCCATCGACACTGATCGAAAACCTGTTCAGCACGGCGATCCAGCTTCTCGTCGCCGTCAACGGAGCCACCGCAGCAGCAGCCCTTGCGACAAAGGACGAGCAACGTTTCGCCCAACTCAACGACCTGATCGGCGACGGGTTCCGCAGCCACATGCCCGTCGACGCCTATGCCCGCCGCCTCGGGGTTTCGACGACCCATCTGAACCGCATCACCCGGGCGATCTGCGGCAAGCCGGTGAGCCGCATGATCGCGGAGAGAATCATATCGGAAGCCAAGCGCGATCTGGTCTTCACCACGATTTCCGTCCAGCAGGTGGCAACCGCCCTCGGCTACGACGATCAGGCCTATTTCAGCCGGTTTTTCACGCGTCACGCCGGCCTCTCGCCGAAGGCCTATCGCGACCGTGAACGCGCCCTCATGGAAGGCTGAATCCCCTGCCTCTCAGGCGTTTTGCGTTGTAATTTCTCCGAAATTTTACCGTTTGATAAATTTTTTTTCCTGAGTTACCGTATTCGCAATCGCACCATAAAAAAGAGGGAACTTCGATGCGACGACTGGAACCGGGCCTGAAGGCCGGGCGGCTTGACGCTGCCGATTATGTAAAGAATTTCTCCGACCTCCATCCGCGCCTCGGCGATCACGAAGCGCTGGTTGCCTCCGACCGCTGTTATTTCTGTTATGACGCACCGTGCATGACGGCCTGTCCCACCTCCATCGACATTCCGATGTTCATCCGCCAGATCGCGACCGGCAACCCGCTCGGCTCGGCAAAGACGATCTTCGACCAGAACATTCTGGGCGGCATGTGCGCCCGCGTCTGTCCCACCGAAACGCTGTGCGAAGAAGTCTGCGTGCGCAACACCGCGGAGGAGCGCCCGGTCGAGATCGGCCGCCTGCAGCGCTACGCCACGGATATCGCCATCGCCGAGGGACGCCAGTTCTACACGCCGGCTGCGGAAACCTTCAGGAAGATTGCCGTCGTCGGTGCCGGTCCGGCCGGTCTCGCCTGCGCCCACCGTCTGGCGATGAATGGCCATTTCGTCACCATCTATGACCACAGGGAAAAGGCCGGCGGCCTGAACGAATATGGCATCGCCGCCTACAAGACCACGAACGACTTTGCCCAGACAGAAGTCGATTACATTCTGTCGATCGGCAATATCGATGTCTTGAACGGCCAGATGCTCGGCCGCGATTTCACGCTGGCTGAACTGCAGTCGCAGTATGACGCCGTGTTCCTCGGCGTCGGTCTCGGCAACGTCAACATGCTGCACACCCCGGGCGACCAGATCAACGGCGTTCTCGATGCCGTCGAGTTTATCGCCAATCTGCGCGAAGCCGACGACAAGGCCGACGTGCCGGTCGGCCGTAATGTCGTCGTCATCGGCGGCGGCATGACCGCCATCGACGCCGCCATCCAGGCCAAGCTTCTCGGCGCCGAAACGGTCACCATCTGCTACCGTCGCGGCAAGGAGCACATGAACGCGTCGGAATTCGAGCAGGATCTCGCCGCATCGAAGGGTGTCACCATCCGCCACTGGCTGCAGCCGAAGGACATCGACCACAAGGGTGGCCATGTCACCTCCATCAAGCTGGAATACACCCATCTCGAAAACGGCCTGATGAAGGGAACCGGCCACACGACCGAGATCGCGACCGACCAGATCCTCGTCGCCATCGGCCAGAAGCTCGATACCCTCGGGCTGACCGACCTCAAGACCGAAGGCGGCAAGATCGCCATCGACGCGGAAGGCCGCACTTCGATCCCAGGCGTCTGGGCCGGTGGTGACTGCGCCTTCGGTGGTCAGGACCTGACGGTTTCCGCCGTCGCCATGGGCCGCGATGCGGCCGAATCCATCAATCGTTCTCTCGCCGCTCTTTCGGCGGGAGCAAGTGCTGTCGCTTGATCCGAAGAACATTGAGAGGAACGAACAATGGCTGATCTCCGCAATAACTTCGTCGGCATCAAATCGCCGAACCCCTTCTGGCTCGCCTCCGCGCCGCCGACCGACAAGGCCTACAACGTCGAACGCGCCTTCAAGGCCGGCTGGGGCGGCGTGGTCTGGAAGACCCTCGGATCTGAAGGACCGCCGGTCGTCAACGTCAACGGCCCGCGCTACGGCGCGATCTGGGGCGCCGACCGCCGCCTGCTTGGCCTGAACAACATCGAACTCATCACCGACCGTCCCCTGCAGATCAACCTGCAGGAAATGAAGATGGTCAAGAAGAACTGGCCGGACCGGGCGCTCATCGCCTCGATCATGGTCCCCTGCGTCGAGGAAGAGTGGAAGGCCATCCTGCCGCTCGTCGAGGAAACCGGCGCCGACGGCATCGAACTCAACTTCGGCTGTCCTCACGGCATGTCCGAACGTGGCATGGGTGCTGCCGTCGGACAGGTGCCGGAATATATCGAAATGGTCGTGCGCTGGTGCAAGCAGTACTCCCGCATGCCGGTCATCACCAAGCTGACACCCAACATCACCGACATCCGCAAGCCTGCCCGCGCGGCAAAGGCCGGCGGCACCGACGCAGTCTCGCTCATCAACACGATCAACTCCATCGTGTCGGTCGACCTCGACAGCTTCGCCCCCAACCCGACGGTCGGCGGCAAGGGCACCCATGGCGGATATTGCGGCCCGGCAGTCAAGCCGATCGCGCTCAACATGGTCGCCGAGATCGCCCGCGATCCGGAAACCTATGGCATCCCGATCTCGGGCATCGGCGGCGTGACCACATGGCGCGATGCGGCCGAATTCCTCGTCCTCGGGGCCGGCAATGTGCAGGTCTGCACGGCGGCCATGACCTACGGCTTCAAGGTCGTACAGGAAATGATCTCGGGCCTCTCCGACTGGATGGATGCCAAGGGGCATCGCAATCTCGACGACATCACCGGCCGCGCCGTGCCGAACGTCACCGACTGGCAGTATCTCAACCTCAACTACATCGCCAAGGCGCGTATCGATCAGGATGACTGCATCAAGTGCGGCCGATGTCACATCGCCTGCGAGGACACCTCGCACCAGGCGATCACCTCCATGGTCGACGGCATCAGGCGTTTCGAGGTCATGGAAGACGAGTGCGTCGGCTGCAACCTTTGCGTCAACGTCTGCCCGGTCGAAAACTGCATCACCATGGTCGGGTTGGAAGCCGGCACGCTGGACCAGCGCACCGGCAAGCCGGTCGATCCGAACTACGCCAACTGGACAAGCCATCCGAACAACCCGATGGCCGTTCAGGCCGCCGAGTAAGCCGGATCGTTCATCCGCGAAGTGGAAGCCCCGGAAACGGGGCTTCTTTCGTTAAGAGGCGCCCCACGCGAACGGGGCCTGACACAACATGGGACAGCGACCAAGAAAAAGCCTCACTCCGTTCACCGTATTGCCACTTTTGGTGAGCGGGATTCAGGAATTCTTCAGGCCTTCCATGCGAGCTACCTGATTTAAGCGAGTTTAAAAATAATACTTTTCAATCGAGCAACTCCATTTGCCGGGGGCGTCGGGTATGACGGGCAAAATCAGGAAAGCGTCCTGGGTGTCGCTGCGCGCGGCGCCGCAATACTATTTTCCTGCGCTCATCGTCGTCATCGCCGTCGCCATCTCGATTGTTTACGCCGATAATCAGAAGCGGCGGCTGAACCGGGAAAACCTGCGCACAAGCGTCGCCGAGCAGCTCGGCGTCATCAGGGCGAAGCTCGAAGGCGACATCAACGCCAATATCCAGCTCATGCAGGGGCTGGCCGCGGTCATGGAAACCGAACCCCAGATAGATCAGGACAGGTTTTCCGCCCTCGCCTACCGCATTTTCGCAACGCCCCATCAGCTCAGAAATGTCGTCGCTGCCCCCGACCTCGTCGCCAAGCTGGTCTATCCGATCACCGGCAACGAGAAGGTCATCGGGCTCGACTATCGCCGCAACGATGCACAGCGCAAAGCCGCCTTCCAGGCGCGTGACACGGGCCGCTATGTGGTCACGGGACCGGTCGATCTCGTGCAGGGCGGCAAGGGCCTTATCGTCCGTTATCCGATCAGTTACGGCAACGGCCAGGGCGGCTACACCTTCTGGGGCCTGCTCTCGGCGGTGATCGACATCAGCAAGCTCTATGCCGCCGCCGGCCTCGAAAAGCCCGGTCTCGACATCAATGTCGCCATTGCCGCCAGAAGCGAGGGCAACGACACGGTCGGCAAGCCCTTCTTTGGCGATCCCGCGGTATTCGGCGACGCACCCGTGACGATGACAATCGGTTTCGGCACGGAAAGCTGGCAGATCGCGGCGGCACCCAAGGGCGGCTGGGATCAATCCTCGGCCGAACTCTGGTTCTTCCGCGCCGTGATGATGTTCGTCGGCCTGATGATCATCTCCCCGGTGCTGTGGGTCGCGCGGCTGCTGCGTGAACGCCAGGCCAACATTGCAGCCCTGCGCCAGCGCGAGGAAGAATTGCGGGCGCTCTCGCATCGCCTCGAAATTGCGCTCGAAGCCTCCCGCATCGGCGTTTGGGAGCTGGATGTCAGCAGCGGTGAGCTGCACTGGGACAACCGAATGAAACAGCTCTATGGTAGCGATCCGGGTCGCGCGGGCACCTATCAGACCTGGTGCAACTCGCTCCACCCCGACGACCGCGAGGCAACGGAGCGGGCTTTCGCCACCGCGCTGGAAACGGGCAAGGATTTCGTCACCGAGTTCCGCATTCTGACCCCTGCAGGCGAGGAGCGCCACGTCCGTTCCTACGGCACGGCCTATCGCGACTCCCGCTTCCGCAAGAAGATCGTCGGCGTCAACTGGAACGTGACGGCGGACGTGAGGTTGCAGCATGCCCTGCGCGCGGCCAAGCTACAGGCGGAACTGCAGAACCAGCAGCTTGAACAGGCGCGCAAGCGCATGGAGCATGCCTCGCTGCACGACGCCCTCACCAACCTGCCGAACCGGCGTTATCTCGACCAGTATCTTTCCGAAATCGACGGCTCGGACGGACAGCTGAACCCCGTCGTCCTGCATATCGACCTCGACCGTTTCAAGGACATCAACGACACGCTGGGGCATGGTGCCGGCGACGCCATCCTCCGCCATGTCGCCTCCAAGCTGCACGAGAATGTACGCTCCGACGACTTTGTGGCACGCATCGGCGGCGACGAGTTCGTCGTCGTCTGCCCTGACACCATGGGCGAAAAGGAATTCACCGACCTCGCCCGTCGCCTCATCGACGCGCTCAATACACCGATCACCTATGATGGCCACGAATGCCGCGTCGGCGCGTCCATCGGGGTCGCAACCCGGCAGGACCCGGGCGTTCCGGCCGAACAACTGCTGATCAACGCCGACATCGCGCTCTACGAGGCCAAGCGCCACGGTCGCAATCGCGTCGAGCGCTACACGGATACCCTGAAGTCGCTGACGATCAGCACCAAGATGACGGCCGACGCGATCCTGAAATCGCTCGAACAGAACGGCTTCATTGCGCACTTCCAGCCGCAGTTCGACGCGCATACGCTGGAAATCACCGGCGTCGAGGCATTGGCCCGCTGGGAGCACCCGCAGCAGGGCATTCTCGGCCCCGCCGCCTTCCTCAAGATCGCAGAGAACCTGAACGTGGTCTCGCAGATCGACGCCGCCATCCTCGATCAGGCGCTGCTGCAGCTCGCCCGCTGGCGTGCGGCCGATCTCAATATCAGCAAGGTGTCGGTCAACATCTCCGCCCAGCGGCTGTTCGACGAAACCCTGATGCAGCGGCTCGACATGCTGGATCTCGCCCCCGGCAGCCTGTCGTTCGAACTGCTCGAATCCATCTCCTTCGACGACAAGGGCGCGAGCGTCACCGAGAGCATCGAGCGCATCAAGCAGCACGGCATCGACATCGAAATCGACGATTTCGGCACTGGCTATGCCTCGATCCTCAGCCTCCTGAAGCTCTCCCCCCGCCGCCTGAAGATCGACCGGCAGCTGACCGCTCCCATCATTTCCTCGGCAGCACAGCGCCGCCTCATCAGCTCGATCGTCGATATCGGCCGCTCGCTTGGCATCGAAATCGTCGCGGAAGGCGTGGAGACCATGCAGCATGCCACGATCCTCCGCGACCTCGGTTGCCAGACGCTGCAAGGCTATGCGTTGGCCAGACCCATGGATGCCACAAGCTTCCTCGATTTCGCCCGCGGCCGACACTGGCTTGCGGAGAAGGCTGCCGAAGCCGTCTGATCCGGATGGCGATGCCCGAGCGCGGGCGACAAGCTCGCGTTACCGCTGACCGCAAGTCCCTCTTCTCCTCCCGGCCCTTCCCGTGCTACCTCCGCCTTGAATCCCGCCCGCCGAGCAAGCAGAACATCTCGTGACCGACAGCAGCACCGCGCAAAGCCGACACAACACCCATGCCAAGGGGCGAGAGAAGCTCAGGGCGCATCTTGCGATGCTGCTCTTCTCCGTCCTCATCGCCGGCTCCTTCTCCTTCGGCGGCATTGCCACGCAACTGGTCGACCCGATTGTCGTACAGGCTCTGCGCTATATGCTGACCGTCCTACTGATCGGGGGCATCTGCGTAAAACTGGGCCTCTCGCTGCAATGGCCAAGGGAGCCATGGCGATTCGGCATTCTTGGTGCGCTGATGGCGGTCTACATGGTGACGATGTTCATCGCCCTGCAATTTACCAAACCTGTCGCGACAGGCGCGATCTTCACGCTGATGCCGCTGCTGAGCGCCGGTTTCGGCTGGCTGCTGATGCGCCAGCGGACACGGTCCGGCGTCTTCCTGAGCCTGGTGATCGCCGCGACAGGCGCGGTCTGGGTGATCTTCCGCGGCGATCTCGACGCACTGCTGGCCTTCGATGTCGGCCGAGGCGAGATGATCTTCTTCATCGGCGTTCTCTGCCACGCGGCCTATGTTCCGCTGCTCCGCCTGCTCAATCGCAAGGAGCCACCGCTGGCGTTCATCTTCTGGGCCTCGGTCGCGACGTTCCTCTTCATCATGATCCCCGCCGCTCCCCGTTTCCCGCGGGTCGACCTGCTGCACGTGCCGACCATCGTCTGGCTGGCGATCGTCTACCTCTCCGTCATCACGACGGCACTCACCTTTTTCCTGCTGCAATATGCGTCGATGCGCCTGCCCGCGCCGAAGGTACTGGCATACGGCTATCTCACACCGACCTTCATCATCGTCATCGAAGGACTGATCGGCCACGGCTGGGCCACGGGACCGGTCTTTCTCGGCGCCCTCGTCACGGCCTGCGGATTGCTGGTGATGGCGCTGCTGCCGGATTGATCAGCCGCCTGCGGATGGCTCCGGAATAAGACCGCGAATGAACAGCACTTCGAGGAAGGCCGCCGCCTCATCGAAGCGGTTCATCGTCTTGCGGCCGCTGCCGAGTACCGCCTTCACCTGCACGTCGAAGTCGGCATAGTGCTGCGTGGTCGACCAGATCGAGAAAATCAGATGGTAAGGATCGCATTCCCGCACCTTGCCCGCGCCGATCCATGAGCGGATCACCTTGGCCTTCTCGTCCACCAGTTCCTTGAGCGGGCCTCTCAGGACGTCTTCGATATGCGGCGCGCCGGCCAGCACCTCGTTGGCGAACAGGCGGCTTTCGCGCGGAAAATCCCGGGCCATTTCCAGCTTGCGGCGAATATAGGAACGGATCTCCTGCTCCGGATCACCCTCGGCATCGAAGGCCTTCAGCGGCTCCAGCCAGTTTTCCAGCACCCGGTCGATCAGCGCCCGGTGCATCGCTTCCTTGGTGCGAAAATAATAAAGCAGGTTAGGCTTCGACATACCGGCGACCTCGGCAATCTGGTCGATGGTCGAACCGCGGAATCCGCTTCGCGAGAAAACATTCAATGCAGCCTCAAGAATCTGTTCTTCCTTTTCCTCCTGAATGCGCGTCCGCCGCTGTGTCTTCGCCGCCCTCGGTATTGCCATCTCTTGTCTTGTCCCGTTCTCCCGGATCGCCGCTAAGATATTGATCTTTATCAGGATTGATCCTGCTTATTTTTCGAGCAACTGCCCGCTATTTTGTCTCGTATTTTTCGTGTTTTCCGTCTTGAGTGCGGCGATGGAAGCTGTAATGTTTACCAGTCGGTCAAATTATTGGTCAGGTGCCAAATAAAGGCAATCACCAATCCGAATGTCGAAAGAATCATAAAATATCGGCATGCGGTGATCGGGGGAATATTGGGGCATGCGATTTGCATGCCCATACGGAAAAACTGGTGAGGATTTTGAAATGACGGCTGCACCCGGCGAGAACTTGCGCGTGAACGGCGATCGCCTATGGGATTCACTCATGGACATGGCGAAGATCGGCCCCGGCATTGCCGGCGGCAACAATCGCCAGACATTGACCGACGCGGATGCCGAGGGACGCTCCCTCTTCAAGAAGTGGTGCGATGCCGCCGGCATGACCATGGGCGTCGACAAGATGGGCACCATGTTCGCCACCCGGCCCGGCACCGATCCGGATGCCCTTCCCGTTTATGTCGGCTCGCACCTCGATACCCAGCCGACCGGCGGCAAGTATGACGGTGTCCTCGGCGTTCTCGCAGCGCTCGAAGTGGTCCGCTCGATGAACGACCTCGGCATCAAGACCAGGCATCCTATCGTCGTCACCAACTGGGCAAACGAGGAAGGTGCGCGCTTTGCCCCGGCCATGCTTGCTTCCGGCGTCTTCGCCGGCGCCCTCTCGCTCGACTACGCCTATGGCCGCAAGGATCCCGAAGGCAAGACCTATGGCGACGAACTGAAGCGCATCGGCTGGCTCGGCGACGAGGAAGTCGGCGCCCGCAAGATGCACGCCTATTTCGAATACCACATCGAACAGGGCCCGATCCTCGAAGCCGAGGAAAAGCAGATCGGCGTCGTCACCCACTGTCAGGGCTTGTGGTGGCTGGAATTCACGCTGACCGGCAAGGAAGCCCACACCGGCTCCACTCCGATGAACATGCGCGTCAATGCCGGCCTCGCCATGAGCCGCATCATCGAGATGGTGCAGGCCGTTGCCATGGAAAACCAGCCGGGCGCCGTGGGCGGCGTCGGGCAGGTGTTCTTCTCGCCGAACTCCCGCAACGTGTTGCCGGGCAAGGTCGTCTTCACGGTCGACATCCGCACGCCGGATCTCGACAAGCTCAACGCCATGCGGGCAAAGATCGAGGCCGAGGCGGCCAGGATCTGCGAAGCGATCGGTGTGGGCTGTTCGGTCGAGGCTGTCGGTCATTTCGACCCCGTCACCTTCGATCCGGTGCTGGTGGACCGCGTGCGCAACGCCGCCGAGCGGCTGGGCTACAGCCACATGAACATCATCTCCGGCGCCGGTCATGACGCCTGCTGGACGGCCAAGGTTGCGCCGACCACCATGGTCATGTGCCCCTGCGTCGGCGGCCTTTCCCACAACGAGGCCGAGGAAATCTCCAAGGACTGGGCTGCCGCCGGTTGCGACGTGCTGTTCCATGCCGTCATCGAGACCGCGGAGATCGTGGCCTAGGCTGCGCCGTATCTCGCGCGGCTTCAAGCTTCCGACCGTCGGCAGAAAGCAGGTCGACGGTCCATTCCAGAATATAAAACAGGGAACAGGGACCAATGAGCACAGTCATCAAGGGCGGCACGGTCGTTACCGCCGATCTCACCTACAAGGCTGACGTCAGGATCGAAGGCGGCGTGATCGTCGAGATCGGCCCGAACCTTGTCGGCGACGAGGTTCTGGATGCGGCCGGCTGCTATGTCATGCCGGGCGGCATCGACCCGCACGTCCACCTCGAAATGCCGTTCATGGGCACCTATTCCGCCGACGATTTCGAAAGCGGCACCCGCGCCGGTCTCGCCGGCGGCACCACCATGGTGGTCGATTTCTGTCTGCCCGATCCGGGCCAGTCGCTCCTCGATGCGCTGAAGCGCTGGGACAACAAGTCCACCAAGGCCAATGCCGATTATTCCTTCCACATGGCGGTGACATGGTGGGACAAGCAGGTCTTCGAGGAGATGGAAACCGTCGTCCGCGAAAAGGGCATCAACACCTTCAAGCACTTCATGGCCTACAAGGGCGCGCTGATGGTGAACGACGACGAGATGTTCGCCTCCTTCTCGCGCTGCGCCGAACTCGGCGCCCTGCCGCTGGTGCATGCCGAAAACGGCGACATCGTCGCCTCGATGCAGGAAAAGCTTATGGCGGCCGGCAACAACGGCCCGGAAGCCCACTCCTATTCCCGCCCGCCGGAAGTCGAGGGCGAAGCGACCAACCGCGCCATCACCATCGCCGACATGGCCGGCTGCCCGGTCTATATCGTCCACACCTCGTGCGAACAGGCTCACGAAGCCATCCGCCGCGCCCGCCAGAAGGGCATGCGCGTCTATGGCGAACCGTTGATCCAGCACCTGCTGCTCGATGACAGCGAATATTCGAACCCCGACTGGGATCATGCCGCCGCCCGCGTCATGTCCCCGCCCTTCCGCAACAAGCTGCATCAGGAAAGCCTGTGGGCCGGCCTGCAGGCAGGTTCACTCTCCTGCGTCGCCACCGACCACTGCTCGTTCACCGTTCAGCAGAAGCGCTACGGCGTCGGCGATTTCCGCAAGATCCCCAACGGCACCGGCGGCCTCGAAGACCGCATGCCGCTGCTCTGGAGCTACGGCGTCAACACCGGTCGCCTGACCATGAACGAATTCGTGGCCGTCACCTCCACCAACATTGCCAAGATCCTCAACATCTATCCGAAGAAGGGCGCCATCGTCGTCGGCGCCGATGCGGATATCGTTGTCTGGGATCCGAAGCGCACCAAGACCATTTCGGCCAGGACCCAGCAGTCGCCGGTCGAATACAACGTCTTCGAAGGCTACGAGGTGAAGGGCCTGCCGCGCTATACCCTCACCCGCGGCTACGTTGCCATCGAGGAATCGACCGTCAAGACGCGGGAAGGCCACGGCCAGTTCGTTGCCCGCGAGCCCTTCCAGGCGGTCAACAAGGCCCTGTCCACCTGGAAGGAACTGGTCGCTCCCCGCAAGGTCGAGCGCACCGGCATCCCGGCGTCCGGCGTCTGATCGATGCGCTGTGCCGGCCTCCTTTTACTGCTGGCTTCACTTGTCTGGACCGCGCCTTTGGGCGCGGCCATCGCTGCCGAGCTGCCAATCAAGGGCAGCTATGGCAACAAGGACGGCTGCGACTACGCGATGACGGGTGAATCCACCGGTTCCGACAATTTCTTCCTGCTGACGTCCGAAGCCGTGACCACCGCTTCGGCCTATTGCACGTTCAAGGAGGTGCACGAGGATGCGGACGATGGCTTCACCGTCACCGCCACCTGCGAGGAGGAAGGCGGAAACGAGGAGCAGGCACCATTCGAGATCGATATCGACCGCGCCGGCCCCGACAGTTACCTGCTGAAAATCGACGATGGCTCGACCTGGGGACCGCTGGCCCTATGCAGATAGCCTCAAACCTTCACCAGCGCGTCCAGTTCGGGCAGAAGCACCACGCTTTCCTGCTCGTTCGGATCTGTCCGGGCGATAATCGCCGTGCAGGGCGCGTTGGAAAGGTTGGCCGGAAGATGCGGCACGCCAGCGGGAATGTACATCAGTTCGCCCGCGTGCAGGATCACATGGTTTTCCAGCCGGTCGCCATACCAGGTGTGGGCGGAGCCCGAGAGACAGTAGATCGCCGTCTCGTGGCTTTCGTGCAGATGGGCCTTGGCCCGCGCGCCGGGCGGCAGGGTCAACACATGCATGCAGATACCTTTGGAGCCGACGGTCTCGGCGGCAATGCCCTCGAAATAGGTCAATCCCTGCTTGCCGTCATAGGTATTGCTCGGCCGGACGATCCGGCAGGTGAGTTTCGATGACGTATCCATGGTCCCGCTCCTCCAAGGCGTTGGGTATCCACGCAAAGTCTCATAGGCCGGCGCGATCCGGCCGTGTCATGATAGCATGCAAGAGGCCTTTCGCCTTTGCAACCAAGCCGATGAGTTCCATTCGATGAACGCTCCATTCTCCGTCGTGTCCGCGAAGAACCTGTGTCTCACCTTTCGGACGGGAGACGGGCCGGTGCACGCGCTCTCCAATGTCGATCTCGAGGTGAAGAAGGGCGACTTCGTCTCTTTCATCGGGCCTTCGGGGTGTGGCAAGACCACCTTTCTCCGCGTCATCGCCGATCTGGAAAAGCACACCAGCGGCGAGATCACCGTCAACGGCATGACACCCGAAAACGCCCGAAAGGACCGCTCCTACGGCTATGTCTTCCAGGCGGCGGCGCTCTATCCGTGGCGTACCATCGAGAAGAACATCGCGCTTCCGCTGGAAATCATGGGCTTTTCCGCCGAGGAAAAGAAGAAGCGCATCGAGCAGACGCTGGAACTCGTCAACCTCACCGGCTTCGGCAAGAAGTTCCCCTGGCAGCTTTCCGGCGGTATGCAGCAGCGCGCCTCTATCGCCCGCGCGCTGGCCTTCGATGCCGACCTGCTGCTGATGGACGAACCCTTCGGCGCGCTGGACGAAATCGTCCGCGACCATCTCAACGAACAGCTTCTGAAGCTCTGGGCCGCGACCGACAAGACGATCTGTTTCGTCACCCACTCCATTCCGGAGGCCGTCTATCTCTCCACCAGGATCGTGGTGATGAGCCCCCGCCCCGGCCGCGTGACCGACGTGATCGAATCCACCCTGCCGCGCGAGCGCCCGCTGGAAATCCGCGAATCCCCCGAATTCCTCGAAATCGCCCACCGCGTCCGCGAAGGCCTGAAGGCAGGGCACAGCTATGAGGAATAATCTTTCCTCTCCCATAAAGACCCCTCCCCAACCCCTCCCCACAAGGGGGAGGGGCTTTTCTGCCCGCTACAAACGCTGCGACGTGGGCGGGACCGTTCCACGGGTATTCTCCCCACTTGTGGGGGAGATGGCCGGCAGGCCAGAGGGGGTCTTTACCGAAGATCGGTCTCTATCGCTGGAGTGTCCCATGCCGCATTCCAACATCGACCCGAAGACCAGAAAACGTGCAAGAACTCTCCGGCGAGAACTGACCAGAGCCGAGCGGGAAATGTGGGATCTATTGCGAGATCTCAGACCCCGCGGAGCCCGGTTTCGCAGGGAAACGCCAGTAGGGCCTTACATTGCCGACTTTGCATGGCTTTCTGCCCGCGTGATCGTGGAGGTCGATGGTGACTCTCACGAGACGGATCAAGGCCGCGCACATGATCTGCACAGGGATGCATTTCTTCGCAGTCAAGGCTTTGAAGTCATTCGTTTTGACAACGATCAGGTAATCGACAATCCGGACTACGTGTTCATCATCCTGGAAAAGGCGCTGCGGCAATTCCTGATGGCGGAGGATAATTCATGACCTCCCCCTCTCTCTTCAAGGACCGCATCCTTCCGGTCCTTACCGTCATCTTCGCGATCCTCGTCATCTGGCATGTCTTCGTCGTCTATCTCAATGCGCCCTTCGTGCGTGATCAGGCGGCGCGTGACAACGAGACGCTGAGCTTCGGGCAGGTGGTGGAACGCGCCTTTGTGCAGGAGCGTCCGGTACTGCCCGCGCCACACCAGATTGCCGTCGAGCTGTGGGATACCACCGTCAACAAGGCGATCACCTCGAAGCGCAGCCTCGTCTATCATGCGTGGATCACGCTTTCGGCCACCCTTCTCGGCTTCGCCATCGGCACCGTGCTCGGCATCCTGCTCGCCGTCGGCATCGTGCATAACCGGGCGATGGATCGCTCGCTGATGCCCTGGGTCATCGCCAGCCAGACGATCCCGATCCTTGCGGTCGCGCCGATGATCATCGTCGTGCTCAATGCGATCGGCATTTCCGGCGTTCTGCCCAAGGCGTTGATCTCGACCTACCTCTCCTTCTTCCCCATCGTCGTCGGCATGGTGAAGGGGTTGAGAAGCCCGGATACGCTGCTGCTCGACCTGATGCACACCTACAATGCCAGCCAGACCCAGACCTTCTGGAAGCTCCGCTGGCCGGCCTCGATGCCCTACCTCTTCACCTCGCTCAAGGTGGCCATCGCCATCTCGCTGGTGGGCGCCATCGTCGGCGAGCTGCCGACCGGCGCTGTCGCAGGCCTCGGCGCACGCCTGCTCTCCGGCTCCTATTACGGACAGACCATCCAGATCTGGGCGGCGCTGTTCATGGCGGCGGGTCTTGCCGCCTCTCTCGTCGCCATCGTCGGCTTCGCCCATGGCCGCGTTCTGAAACGCATGGGGGTCAAGCCATGAACGGTTATCTGCTTTTCGCCGTCGTCTTCTGGCTTGCGACCTGGGGGCTCAACGAATGGCTGGTGCGGCAGCGCTTCGCCAATCCCGCGCTTCGGCGCGTCGCCAATACGGCCGTGCCGCTGATCTTCGGCGTCACGCTGCTGGTCATCTGGGAATGCGTGGTGCGCGGCTTCTCCATTCCATCGATCCTGCTTCCGGCACCGTCGATGATCTGGACGCGGCTCGTCAACTCCATCCCGACGCTCTGGGCCGACTTTCGGCAGACCTTCCTCAAATCGGTTTTGACCGGCTATGTGCTAGGCTGCGGCCTCGGCTTCATCGTGGCGATCCTCGTCGACCGCTCCCCCTTCCTGCAGAAGGGCCTGCTGCCCATCGGCAATTTCGTCTCCGCGCTGCCGGTCGTCGGCGTCGCGCCGATCATGGTCATGTGGTTCGGCTTCGACTGGCAGTCCAAGGTCGCCGTCGTCGTCATCATGACCTTCTTCCCCATGCTGGTGAACACCGTGCAGGGGCTGGGTGCCGCAAGCCACATGGAACGGGACCTGATGCGCACCTATGCGGCAAGCTGGTGGCAGACGCTGACAAAGCTTCGCCTGCCGGCCGCATGGCCGTTCATCTTCAACGCTCTCAAGATCAATTCGACGCTGGCGCTGATCGGCGCCATCGTGGCAGAGTTTTTCGGCACTCCGATTGTCGGCATGGGGTTCCGGATTTCCACGGAAGTGGGGCGCAGCAATGTCGACATGGTCTGGGCCGAGATCGCGGTCGCCGCGCTCGCAGGCTCGATCTTTTATGGGGTGGTGGCGCTGGCAGAGCGCGCCGTCACCTTCTGGCATCCGTCTGTCCGCGGTGGACAGGCGTAAAAAAGAAGAGGGAACAGCAATGAAATTCAAGATCGCATCCCTGCTGCTGGCAGGCGCCGTTTCGCTGACGGCGATGCAGGCGGCGGCCGCCGACAAGGTGACGCTGCAACTCAAGTGGGTGACGCAGGCCCAGTTCGCCGGCTACTACGTCGCCAAGGACAAGGGCTTCTACGAAGAAGAAGGCCTCGACGTCGACATCAAGCCCGGCGGTCCGGACATTGCACCGGCACAGGTCATCGCCGGCGGCGGCGCCGACGTCGTCATCGACTGGATGCCTTCGGCTCTCGCCGTGCGCGAAAAGGGCACACCGCTCGTCAACATCGCCCAGCCGTTCAAGAAGTCGGGCATGATGCTGACCTGCCTCAAGGAAACCGGCATCACCAAGCCGGACGACTTCAAGGGCAAGACCCTTGGCGTCTGGTTCTTCGGCAACGAATATCCGTTCCTGTCATGGATGGCCCACCTGAAGATCCCGACCACCGGCGGCGCCGATGGCGTGACCGTCCTGAAGCAGGGCTTCAACGTCGATCCCCTGCTGCAGAAGCAGGCCGCCTGTATCTCGACCATGACCTATAACGAATACTGGCAGGTCATCGACGCCGGCATCAAGCCGGAAGACCTCGTCACCTTCAAGTACGAGGACGAAGGCGTCGCGACCCTCGAGGACGGTCTCTACGTTCTGGAAGACAAGCTGAAGGACCCGGCCTTCAAGGAAAAGATGGTCAAGTTCGTCCGCGCCTCGATGAAGGGCTGGAAGTGGGCCGAGGAAAACTCCGATGAAGCCGCCGTCATCGTTCTCGAAAACGATGCTTCCGGCGCCCAGACCGAGAAGCACCAGAAGCGCATGATGGGCGAAGTCGCCAAGCTGACCGCCGGTTCCAACGGCGCGCTCGACGAAGCTGACTACAAGCGCACCGTTGCCACCCTGCTCGGCGGCGGTTCCGACCCGGTCATCACCAAGGAGCCGACCGGCGCCTGGACGCATGAAATCACCGACGCCGCGCTGAAATAAGCAGACGCGAAGATCGACAAAACGAAAGGCGTACGGGTCCGGGCCCGTGCGCCTTTTTTTGTTTTCCCGCGTCGTCGGCAACGGGCCTCAACCTGTGGCTTTGCGACCACATTGATTTGCAAGAAACACACGCGTAAAATTTTCGCCGCGAAGAAGGTGCTTGTCGCTCTTGTAAGTCGAACGAGCGATACCAACTATGAACCGGTTGTGTAATAGAAGGATTTTCCTCCCTAGGGGTGGAATCCGGAGGCTATTCTATTTGCACCTTAATGCCTCCCCGCGGGAAAACAAGTTTTATTCAATAACTATCGGCGCATTCGTTTGAATGCTGGAAGGAGCCCATGGTTCGCAACAAGGATGCCATCGCCGGACTGCTCGCCCTGTCCGCCCTGCTTGTGCCTTATGCCGCGCAGGCGGAGGACGCGGCCGCATCGGCGGCACCGCAGCCCAAGATCCCCTCGATCGTCGTGACGAAAGCCGAGACCCGGCCGCTGGTGGACAGGATCGTTGCGACAGGCAGCATCAAGCCGGTGGAAGAGATCTATGTGCAGCCGCTCGTCGAGGGGCTTTCGATCAAGACGCTTGAGGCCGATGTCGGTGACAAGGTGGAAGCCGATGGCGTGGTCGCCCGCCTGAACGACGATGCGCTACGCCTGCAGAAGGGCCAGCTTCAGGCCTCGCGCGCCAAGGCAGAGGCAGCGCTTGCGCAGTATCACGCGCAGCTCACCGACGCCAAAACCAATGCCGACGAAGCGGACCGCCAGTTCAAGCGCGCGACAGCACTCGGCAAATCCGGCACTTTCTCGACCTCCACCGTGGAGCAGGCTGAAACAGCCGCCACCAGCGCGCGCGCCAAGGTAACGAGCGCCGAACAGGCGATTGCGATTGCCGAAGCCGATATCAAGGTCGTCGACGCCCAGATCGCGGACATAGACCTCAATCTTACCCGTACGGATGTGAAAAGCCCGTTTGCCGGCGTCGTTTCGGTGCGGAATGCCAAGACCGGGGCCATCGCCTCCGGCAGCGGCCAGCCGATGTTCACCATCATCCGGGACGGCCAGATCGAACTCGTCGCAGACGTATCCGAAACCGATATCCTGAAGATGCGCGTCGGCCAGAAGGCGAAGATCACGGTTGCCGGCGGTGCCGCGAGCCTCAACGGCTCGGTTCGCCTGATTTCCCCCATCGTCGACCCGCAGACCCGCCTCGGCGCGGTGCATATCGCCATCGACGATGACAACGGCGCCCGCGCCGGCATGTATGGCAACGCCGAGATCATCGTGGCCGAAGCGAATGCCGTGGCCCTGCCGCTGTCGGCCATCACCACCAGCAAGCACACCACGACCACCCGCCTGGTCAATGACGGCGTCATCAAGCAGGTCGACATCGCGACCGGCATCCAGGATGGCGCCTATATCCAGGTCGTCAGCGGCCTGAAGGCAGGCGATGTCGTGGTTGCCAAGGCCGGCGCCTTCGTTCGCGATGGCGACCACATCAACCCGATCAACGACGAAACTGCCGCCTCGAACTGAGAGACAGAGCGCCATGAACTTCTCCGCCTGGGCCATTCGAAATCCCGTAGCGCCGATCCTGGCCTTCTTTCTGCTGATGGTGGTCGGTCTGCAGTCGTTTTTCGCACTGCCGATCACCCGCTTTCCGAATATCGACGTTCCGTTGGTGGCGATCACCGTCACCCAGAGTGGCGCGTCACCGGCTGAACTCGAGACGCAGGTGACGAAGGAGATCGAGGACGCGGTGGCGAGCATCACCGGCGTCGACGAGCTCACCTCGACCGTCACCGACGGGCAGTCGCAGACCCTCATCATGTTCCGCATGGAAGTGCCGACCGAACAGGCGGTGCAGGACGTCAAGGACGCCATCGACCGCATTCGCGGCGACCTCCCGGCATCCGTCGATGAGCCAATCGTCGCCAAGATCGATGTCGAGGGCGCGGCTATCCAGACATTCGCGGTCTCCGCACCCAACATGAGCATTGAAGAACTCTCGTGGTTCGTCGATGACACGGTGAAGCGGGCGCTGCAGGGCCAGAGCGGCATCGGCCGTATCGACCGTTACGGCGGCGCCGAGCGGGAAATCCGCGTCGAGCTGAACCCCGACCGCCTCGACGCCTTCGGCATCACTGCCGCCGACGTCAACAACCAGTTGCGCGGCACCAACGTCGATCTCGGCTCGGGCCGCGGTCAGGTGGCCGGCGCCGAACAGGCGATCCGTACACTGGGTGACGCCCGCAATGTCGATACGCTGGCCAACACCACCATCGCGCTGAGCAATGGGCGTTTCGTCAAGCTTGCCGACCTCGGCACCATCAAGGACACCTACGAAGAGCCGAAATCCTTCTCGCGCTTCAATGGCGAGCCGGTCGTCACCTTCGCCGTCTTCCGTTCCAAGGGCGCCAGCGAAGTAAGCGTCGCGGAGACGGTTTCCACCATCCTTGACCAGGTCCGGGCGGAAAACCCCGGCGTCGACATCAAGCTGATGGACGATTCCGTCTACTTCACCTACGGCAACTACGAAGCGGCCATGCATACCCTGATAGAGGGTGCGGTCCTTGCCGTCATCGTGGTCTTCCTGTTCCTGCGCAACTGGCGCGCAACCCTGATTTCGGCAATCGCCCTGCCGCTCTCCGCCATTCCGACCTTCTGGATCATGGACATGATGGGGTTCTCTCTGAACCTCGTCAGCTTTCTGGCACTGACGCTGGCGACAGGTATTCTCGTCGACGATGCGATCGTCGAGATCGAGAACATCGCCCGTCACATCAAGATGGGCAAGACACCGTATCGAGCGGCCATCGAGGCGGCCGACGAAATCGGCCTTGCCGTCATCGCCACCACGTTCACCATCATAGCGGTGTTCGTGCCGGTATCTTTCATGCCGGGCATTCCGGGCCAGTACTTCATCCAGTTCGGCCTGACCGTTGCCTTCTCGGTCTTCTTCTCGCTGATGGTCGCGCGTCTCATCACACCACTGATGGCCGCCTACCTGATGCGCGCCGAAGACGCGATGGACGACCATCACGATAACGACAGCGCCTTCATGAAGGGCTATACACGGCTGGTGCGCGCCACCACGACCCGCTGGTATGCGCGCTACCTGACGCTGATCGGCGCTTTCGCCTTCCTCGTGGCCTCCATCGCTCTCCTGGCACAGGTTCCCGGCTCCTTCCTTCCGCCGGAAGACGCCGGCCGTATCGTGCTCTCCATCGAATTGCCGCCGAATGCGACGCTCGATGAAACCGAAAGCAAGACCGAAGCGATCTATGCCGTGACCAAGGATCTTGAGGGCGTGGAAAGCGTCTTCATCCTTGGCGGTGCCTCGCCCAAGGGCGATATGGAGCTTCGTCGCGCCAGCGTGACGCTCAACCTCGTCCGCATCGAGCATTCGCTGCTGAAGACGCTGGTCAACAAGGGACTGGGCGGCATTCCCGTCATCGGCCCCTATCTGCCCAAGATGGCCATTGAAGGTCGCACACGCCCGCAATGGGATATCGAGAAGGAGGCATTCGAGAAGCTCCGGCCGATCCCCGATATCCGCGTGTCCAAGCTGAACGACCGTGGCGAACGCGACCTCTCGTTCAACTTCCTCTCCAAGAACGCGGATGAACTGAACGAGGCCGCCGCGATCCTCGAAGCCAAGCTTCGCACGGTGCCGGAACTCGCCAATGTCAGCTCCGACGGCGCTCTGCCCCGTCCGGAACTGCAGATCCGCCCGCGTGCAGATGAAGCAGCACGGCTCGGAGTGACCGCACAGCAGATCTCGGAAACCGTCCGCGTGGCCACCATCGGTGATGTCGACTCGGCTCTCACCAAGATCTCGCTCGACGACCGCCTCATCCCGATCCGGGTACAGGCCTCCCTCGACCTTCGAACCGATCTCGCCGCCATCCGCGCCCTGAAGGTCCAGACCGCAAGCGGTACGACCGTTCCGTTGTCGAGCGTGGCCGATATCGACTATTCGGAAGGCGTCAGCGCCATCGAGCGCAACAACCGCAACCGCGTGGTCTCCATCGGTGCCGACCTGCCGCAGGGCGTCGCCCTCGACACCGCGTCCGCTGCCTTCCGCGCCGCCGTCGATTCGACCGAGATCCCGGCCTCGGTCAGGCTTGCGGAAAGCGGCGACACCAAGGTCCAGCGGGAAATGCAGCAGAGCTTCGTCAACGCGATGCTGCTTGGCCTGCTTCTGGTGCTGACCGTGCTGATTCTGCTGTTCAAGGACGTCATCCAGCCCTTCACCATCCTGCTATCGCTGCCGCTTGCCATTGGCGGCGTGGCGGTGGCGTTGATCATTACCAACAACCCGCTGTCGATGCCGGTCCTGATCGGCATCCTCATGCTGATGGGCATCGTCACCAAGAACGCCATCCTGCTGGTTGATTTCGCCATCGAGATGCGCCACAAGGGCATGCAGCGGGTGGAAGCCATGGTGGAGGCCGGCCGCAAGCGCGCCCGCCCGATCATCATGACCTCCATCGCGATGTCCGCCGGCATGCTGCCGTCCGCCATGGGCGTTGGCGAAGGCGGTTCGTTCCGTGCCCCGATGGCAATCGCCGTGATCGGCGGCATCATCGTGTCGACGGCGCTCAGCCTGCTGGTCGTTCCGGCCTTCTTCCTGATTCTCGACGATCTCTCGCACCTGCTCGGCTGGATGTTCGGCAGACTGGTCGGCAAGAAGGAAGAGGAGACCATCCCGCTCTCGGCCGAGGAGCTGACCGAGATGGCCAGAGAGAACAACGAGACGCTCGAAAGCCTCAAGAGCCGCCTTGCAGCGGTCGAGAAGCAAGTCCCAGGAACCTCCCGCAAGGAAGAAAGTGGCGGCAAGATCATCAATCTTCCACCACTGGCTGCCGAGTAAAACCAGCAAGTATACGCATCAAACCGGGCCTCTGAGCCCGGTTTTTTCATGTTTTATGGTGGTTATGAAGAAAATCTGACACGCCCGGCCAGATCGGTTGATCGAAATCAAATCAACCTTGTTCGACCTTCCCTATCCTTCTTTTCGCTGAGGAATGAGTAACGACTGAAGGTTGTTTCCCCAGGCGGAAATGATGTTGCTGAACACATTTTCGCGGGACGCCGCCGTGATCGCCGGGTTTCCGGCGGTTCTGCGATTTTCCGGCATCGGAGAGTGGTTGCCGTCGGCTGGAGGAAGCGGAGCGGCCTGCCTTTTCGAAGCTGTGGGGAAGCATCTTCTCGTTGCTGGGGATTGGCCACCGCGCTCCGCAAGGACCGCAATCTGGAGCCGTGAAACCGTGAACAAGATTTTGAAATTGAACACACGCGACAAAAACACCCTGCTGAAGACGCCGTTCATGGCGTCTCTCGGTGCGAGCGCGCTGGCGCGCATGCTCGAAATCTGCACCGTGACCAATTACGAGGCGCGCGACATCCTGTTTCGGGAAGCGGAAAACGCAGAGTACTTCTACTGCGTTCTCACCGGCTATGTGCGCCTCTACCGGCTGAACAAGGACGGGCGCGAAGCCGATATCCGCATCTGCGGCCCGGGCGAAACCTTTGCCGAATGCCTGCTCGCGCTCGGCGACAACTACCTCTACAACGCCCAGGCGGCCGAGAACATCACCGTTGCCCGGTTTGAACTGCAGAAGGTTCGGGCGCTGGCGGAACAGGAGCGGGATATCGCGCAGGCGATCATCCGCAATCTTTCCGCTCACCTGCGCACCACCATGGAGTGCATCGCCAACGACCGTCTGCAGACCGCGCCGCAACGCGTCGCCCACTACCTGCTGGACAACTGCCCGCAGGACAGCGCATCCGCTTCCATCCGCCTGCCCTTCCAGAAGAGCCTTCTGGCCGGCAAGCTGGGCCTCGCCCCGGAAGCCCTTTCACGCGCCTTCTCGTCGCTTCGCCGCGCCGGTGTCACCGTGCGGGGTCGCATCATCCAGATCAACGACGTCAGCGCTCTCAAGCAGATCTGACGTCCAGGAACACAATCATAATTCGAATTCGGGGGGCTCAGAGCCCTCCGCTTTCTTTCAGGAAGGCGACGATATCCTCGACACCCGCGCCTCGCTTCATGTCCGAGAATACGTAGGGACGCGATGAGCGCATGCGTTCCGCATCCCGGTCCATCACCTCGATATCGACACCGACATAGGGCGCCAGATCCTTCTTGTTGATCACCAGCAGGTCGGAACGGGTGATCCCCGGACCACCCTTGCGCGGGATCTCCTCGCCCTGGCAGACAGAGATGACATAGATCGTCAGGTCAGCGAGATCCGGCGAGAAGGTTGCCGCCAGATTGTCACCTCCCGATTCGATGAACACCACGTCGAGATCGGGGATACGGGCCGTCAGATCGGCAATGGCCTGCAGGTTGATCGAGGCATCCTCGCGGATCGCCGTGTGTGGACAGCCACCGGTTTCCACCCCGATCACACGGTCGGAGGAAAGCGCCTGCATGCGGATCAACGCATCGGCATCTTCGCGGGTATAGATGTCGTTGGTGACGACAGCTACGGAATACTGGTCGCGCATCGCCTTGCAGAGCTTTTCCGTCAGCGCCGTCTTGCCCGACCCGACCGGGCCGCCGATACCAACGCGCAGGGGACCATTCTGTGACTTCATCTTATCTATCCTGTTGGCAAGCGATGGCGAAACCGCCGGAAGCCAGTTCGCCTCTGTGGTAGGCTTCATCCGGAAGAAGGAAGTGTAGCGCCGCGATCACGACTGGAACAACCTCGAATACTGAACCTCGTGTTTCAGGCTCGCGATATCGGCAAGAACGGTGGCGCTGCCGAGATCATCGAGCCCAAGCCCCGCCGCACGCTCGGCCTGCGCCAGAACCGGCCGTTCCAGCCCGGCAAGCATGGCAACGCCCTGCTTCTGCCCGATGATGCCGAGACGGACAGCGACCGATATCAGTTGCGCGCACTGCGCCTGCAGGAAGGCGGCAAGCGCATCGCCGAGCGGCACCTGATGGGCGGCAGCCACGGCGCCGACGGCAACGCTATAGGCCGTACCGCCGGAAAAAGCATCGAGCACCGGATGCGGCCATGCCGACGCCGCGGCAAGAAATGCATCGCCCTGCCTGACGATCTCGATATGTCGCTCCATCGATCCGGCAAGCGCCGCGGCCAACTCGACCACGTCACACAGGCGGTCTTGATCGTCTACCGAGCGATAGGCCGCGGCAAGCAGAATAGCGTCGTTGCGCAGGCTGCCTTCTCCAAGCACGATAGAGAGCCAGGCCGACAATTCCTCCGCCGAGCCGATCCGGCCATCGTGGATGACCGCCTCAAGCCCGCCGGAATAAACGAAGCCACCAACTGGAAAGGCGGGAGAAAGCCACGCGAGCAGCCGCAGCAAGGCTCCTCGCCCCTCGGCACCCGCCGAGGGTTCAGTCATGGTGATGGCCCGAATGGGAGCCGTGACCATGCCCGCCATGAGAATGATAAGCTCCCCTCGCCGGCTGGAAGCGTTCTGTGATGTCCGTAACGGTCGCACCAAGCCCGATGAGCATGTCTCGGATCACATGGTCTCGCAGAATGAGGATGCGCTCCTCTTCGATCTGAGCCGACAGATGACGGTTGCCGAGATGCCAGGCGAGTTCGATCAGGTGGCGGGGATCCCGGGCCGTGATCTCGAACAGCTTTTCCTCGACAGCCGCCACCTCGACGGCCGTGTCGTCGTCCAGCATCAAGAGGTCGCCATGGGCCAGGAGAACCGGTTCCTTGAGGTCGAGCATGACCATGTCGCCGTCTTCAAGGTGCAGGAGCTTGCGCCGCAGATGGCGCTCATCATGAGCAAGGGTAACCTTGCCGGAAACCGTAACGTCGCCGGCGCCGGCGGGAAGAATAGAGGTAACGCGTCGCATGGTCATTCCGAATTGGCGATTTTTCAACCATGCACAAATGACAGGCAGGCGGCAAGAATGAAGTTCAGCCGGAAGCCGGAAGCCCACCGTCGATTGCCAGCGAACCGTTGAGATCGCTCTTCGGCCATGCGGCGGCGGCCTCCACGCCTTCGTCATGCAGCACCTTGTTGCGCCCGTTGGCCTTGGCGAGATAAAGCGCGCGGTCAGCCGCGGAATAGACCGCTTCCACTCTGAGGTCAGGCGCAAATTCGGCAATGCCGCCGGAAACCGTGGTGGATATCACGTGTTCATCACAAAGCACCGTACGGGCCGCGATCAGGTTACGCGCCCGCTCCACCATTGCTATACGCTGCGCGATCCCGCCGCCCCGGATGATGACGCCAAACTCCTCGCCGCCAAGACGGGCGGTGGCATGAACCTCGGTGAACACCTCCCTCAAAACATCCGCGACAGCCATGATCACCGCATCGCCCGCGCGATGGCCATGGCGATCGTTGATCGACTTGAAACGGTCGAGATCGAGAATGGCCAGCGATGCCTGCCCGTTCGTCCGCGCGAGTTCCTCATTGAACGCACGGCGGTTCAGGAGACCCGACAACATGTCCGTGCGGCTCAGCCGTTCGAACTCCTTCCGGGATACGGAAAGGTCGTGAATGACCTGACCGGTGACGATGGCCAACGCCCCGGAAACAGCACCGCCAAATAGCCAGGAAAATGCCACCGAAAGCTTGATCGCCTCCGGAACCGTAAGCGGCATGATGCCGAGTTGATAACAGATCGGGAGCGCCGCAATGCTGAGGACGAATGCCAGAAGGACGGCACGAAACGTCATCTTCAGGGCAAAGCCGTAGATAGCTTCCCGGCCGTTGAAATTGCCGAGATCGACCTGTAGCGAAACCCAGCTTTTGAGAAATTCCATCGCGCCGCTCCCCATTCCTGCAGCACTCACCGAATAGGACAGCTTCCCTTCGCTTCGTCCTAATCTATTCGCTAAAATGCAACCGACTCGAAAAATAGATTCGTATAACTCTCAGGGAAGTGACTTTATAACCAAGGATTGCATTTCGTCCATCGCGCACCCGGTTTTCCCGCCTTCATTTATTGCGATAAAGTAACGAAACCGCCCCAAAATTGGCCGATACCTGCCTTGACAAAAGGCAATTGGATCAGACTGACCCCGGGTTGCATGCGTGTGGTTCCCTATGCCGCACAAAACGTCTTTTCAAACGCCCCCTTTATTAACGAAGCCTAAGATTAGAGCTTTCGGATGGCCGTCGTTCGTTAACGAAAAAGGCCCGGCAAGATGCCGGGCCTTCGCAATAAATGCTCGCATGAAAGAAAGAGGCTCAGGCGGCCTTCTTTTCCTTCAGCTTTTCCATGATGTTCTGCGGCGAGGAAACGCCATACGGATCGCTTTCGCAATTGTCCGAATAACCTTCTTCCTCGAACCACTGCTCGACAACGCCATCATTGATGATGGCAGCGTAGCGCCAGGAGCGCATGCCGAAGCCGAGGTTGTCCTTGGCGACCAGCATGCCCATCTTGCGGGTGAACTCGCCGGAGCCGTCCGGGATGACCTTGACGTTCTGGAGGTTCTGGCCCTTTGCCCAGGCGTTCATGACGAAGGCGTCGTTGACCGACATGCAGTAGATTTCGTCGATGCCTTCAGCCTTGAATTCCTCGTACATCTTTTCGAAGTCGGGGAGCTGGAAGGTCGAGCAGGTCGGCGTGAAGGCGCCCGGCAGCGAGAACAGGATGACGCGCTTGCCCTTGAAGTAGTCGTCGGAGGTTACGTCCTGCCAACGGAAGGGGTTCGGGCCGCCGACGGACTCGTCGCGAACGCGGGTACGGAAGGTGACGTTGGGCACTTTTCTGCCGATCAGCATGGTAATCTCCTTTGGATGGGCGGCGGCACTTGGGGATGCCATTTCTGGAATAGTTCTAAACTACCCTGAATCTTGGTGCGGTGCATCATAAAAACTTGCGCGCCAACATCAAGCGCATGACTGCCATGCAAAAATGTAACAACAACTCAATTCAGCACATCCAACGACCAGCGAAGCGTCACCGGCAGCGGCGTCCACCATCCAGTCCTGATACCGGCGGTCCTGAGAGCCGCGGCGGTCCAGGTGTTGCAGCCGGCAAGCACGTTGAAACCACCGTTGGCCTCATAGAACATATCCGTCTCCCCGTAAGAGGCCCCCTCTATCGGCTGCACCGCACCATCAGGAGAAACCAGCGTCGCCCGGATGAATTCGATCAACCGCGCCATGCCCTCTTCATCCGTCGAAAACCGCTGGACGGCTGGTGCATCCGGATCGATCTGCGCGGCCACATCCACATGCAGGACGGAGCTGTCGAGCGTCAACGCCTTCAGGACCGGTATCGGCTTCAGGTCGCCCCATGTCGGTGTTTCGATATAGAAGGAACGCCCGCCCCAGCCGAACACGACATATCGCGCCTCAGGATGATCCAGCGGAGAACCGGCAGCGATCAGATCACCGAAGGCCCCGACGATGTCGTCATCGAGCGGCAGCACGATATCGGTATGGATCGGGTTGGACAGCACCAGAATTTCCCGGCTGCCCGTCGCCGCAACGGCAGGCTCACCGGAAAGCGGCCGCGGAACCACCATGCCCACGACCACAGCCAAACCCATCAGGACAACGCAGCCCGCTATTCTTCGCAGGGTGCGGGCCATGACCTGCTCAGAACAGGAAGTAGCGCTGCGTCATCGGCAGTTCGGTCGCGGGTTCACAGGTCAGCAGTTCACCATCGGCGCGCACTTCGTAGGTTTCCGGATCGACTTCCACATGCGGCGTCAGATCGTTGTGGATCATCGACTTCTTGGAAATGCCGCCGCGGGTGTTCTTCACGCCGAGCAACTGCTTGGCAACGCCGAGCTTGCTGGCAAGGCCGGCATCGAGCGAGGCCTGCGAGACGAAGGTGACGGAGGAATTGGTCCTTGCCTTGCCGTAAGCACCGAACATGTAGCGGTAGTGAACCGGCTGCGGCGTCGGGATGGAAGCGTTCGGATCGCCCATCGGTGCTGCCGCAATCGAGCCACCGAGCAGCACCATATCCGGCTTCACGCCGAAGAAGGCCGGGTTCCACAGCACGAGGTCGGCGCGTTTGCCGATTTCGACCGAGCCGATTTCGTGGGAAAGGCCGTGGGCGATCGCCGGGTTGATCGTGTACTTGGCGATGTAGCGCTTGACGCGGAAGTTGTCGTTGTCGCCGGTCTCCTGTGCCAGCCGGCCGCGCTGACGCTTCATCTTGTCGGCCGTCTGCCAGGTGCGGATCGCCACTTCGCCGACGCGGCCCATGGCCTGACTGTCGGAGGAGATGATCGAGAAGGCGCCGATATCGTGGAGGATATCTTCAGCCGCAATCGTTTCCTTGCGGATACGGCTTTCGGCGAAGGCGATGTCTTCAGGGATCGAGGACGACAGGTGATGGCAGACCATCAGCATGTCGAGGTGCTCGGCAATGGTGTTGACGGTATAGGGTCGGGTCGGATTGGTCGACGACGGAATGACGTTGAGCTGGCCGCAGATCTTGATGATGTCGGGCGCATGGCCGCCACCCGCACCTTCCGTATGGAAGGCATGGATCGTGCGACCCTTGATCGCACCGATGGAATCCTCGACGAAGCCGCTTTCGTTCAGCGTGTCGGTGTGGATCATCACTTGTACATCGTACTGGTCCGCGACCGAAAGGCAGCAGTCGATGGCGGCAGGCGTCGTGCCCCAGTCCTCATGCAGCTTCAGCGAGGATGCGCCGGCCAGCACCATTTCCTCCAGCGCGCCGGGCAGCGAGGCATTGCCCTTGCCGGCAAATGCAAGGTTCATCGGGAAGGCATCGGCAGCCTCGATCATCCGGGCGATATGCCACGGACCGGGCGTGCAGGTGGTTGCAAGCGTGCCGTGCGCCGGACCGGTGCCGCCGCCGAGCATCGTGGTGAGACCGCTCATCAGCGCTTCCTCGATCTGCTGCGGGCAGATGAAGTGAATATGGCTGTCCATGCCGCCGGCGGTGACGATCTTGCCCTCGCCCGCAATCGCTTCCGTGCCCGGGCCGACGATGATGTCGACATCGGGCTGGGTATCCGGATTGCCGGCCTTGCCGATCGCCACGATGCGTCCGTCCTTCAGGCCGATATCGGCCTTCACGATCCCCCAGTGATCGACGATCAGCGCATTGGTGATGACGGTATCGACCGCGCCGCGGGCGCGCGTCACCTGGCTCTGACCCATGCCGTCGCGGATGACCTTGCCGCCGCCGAACTTCACCTCGTTGCCATAGCTGGTGAAATCCTTTTCCACCTCGATGAAGAGTTCGGTATCGGCAAGGCGCACCTTGTCGCCGGTGGTCGGTCCGAACATGGAGGCATAGGCCGCGCGGGACATCTTGTAAGGCATGGATCAGGCTCCTTGGGAGAGGGAGGAAGCGTTAGGTGACGAAAGGCGCGTCAGCCTTCCGGAAACAATACGGGAATCAATAAGCCGCCGCTCGGCGGAAAAGGGATGGCCTTCCCAGCCTTCGTGGCTGAAACCGGCAAGGCAGATGGTATCCGCGGCGAAAGCCGGCTCGGAAAGCACGTGGGCGACAACCACCATTCCGCTGCTCGGCACGACATAATCGCCGGGCTCCTGCACGGAAAGCTCGACATCGACGGCCTCATGCACGCGGCGCGAAATGAGGCGGTGAACCTTGCCGTGGCGTACGGCGAGACGTTCGAAGTCCTCCGTGTAGTCGTCGCAGAAATCGTCGAGTTCGGGATGGCTGACTGCGAGTTGCGGCCTGAGCGCCCGGAATTTCCCGGGGTCCCGAACAGACCAGATCTCGGCGCAGTCGCGTACCGGCTCGCTGTCCAGCCAGGCATCGGAGGACAGCATGGCCTTTGCCGGTCGACCCGTATTGCAGACCGCCAGCACGTCGGTCTTGTGGCCCGAGGCGGGAAAGCTCGGGGTCATGTTGAAACGAACGACCAGATCGGCAGCGTCGATCACGTCCGCTGCGCCCTCCGGTACCGATCCGTTCCCCACGATCATGATCCGTCTTCCCATTTCGCTCCCGGTTATCATTCGACGCCGTTGGCGAGGTCCTTGAGTTCCTCTGTCCGCTTGCGTGTCAGGTCAGTGAGGCACGAGGCAACGACGGTCGGATACATGCTTCCGCCCCAGACGGCGTAACCTACGGCATTGCACTGCCCGTCGCGATACTCGATCCAGGCCCGCTGCGCCTTCAAAAGCGACGCAACCGCACCCTTTACCTGCTCGTCCAGATCGGCATCCCATTCGGCCACGACCTTGCGGGTCTTGACCCATTGCAGGTTCAGTTCCTTGTCGGCCACCTTGTAATCCCGGTCCGCGCAGACATTCATCGCAAACTGGGTCGTCGCATTGGCGCAATCGACCTCCGGCTCGTCCTCGCTTTGCGCGGGGCCATCGATCAGCAGCACACAACCGCAAAGCATCGCCAACAGCGCCGATTTCATCTCTCGCTCCTCCGGGCGGGATCAACCGACTTCACAGCTTGCCCATGACCTGCTGGCGGAAGCCATAGACCTCGCGCTTGCCGGAAAGCGGGATCAGCGTAACCCGCCGCATCTGGCCCGGCTCGAAACGCACGGCCGTGCCTGCGGGAATATCGAGACGCATGCCGCGAGCCTGCTCGCGATCGAAGGAGAGACCGGCATTGGTCTCATAGAAATGGTAGTGGCTGCCCACCTGCACCGGACGATCCCCGGTGTTCGCAACTTCGATCGTCACGGTCGGAAGGCCGGCATTGAGTTCGATTTCGCCGCTCGCGGCAATGATTTCACCCGGGATCATCGCTTGTTCCCTCTCCTGTTCAGGCGGCCACGGAGGGCTTGCAGCCCTCGGCCTTGAAAACACGTTTTGTCGAGGCCGGATTGGCCGTAAGCTTCTCGGCCGGACGCACCGGCCGGCGCACCAGTTCACCTCCGCAATTGGGGCAGAAGCCACCGAGCACCTCGGAAGCGCAATCGCTGCAGAAGGTGCATTCGAAACTGCAGATCAGCGCATCCCGGCTTTCCGGAGGAAGATCACGATCGCAGCATTCGCAGCCGGGTCTGAGTTCCAGCATGGCGGCCTCAGCGGATGGGTTCGTGCACGGTGACGAGCTTGGTCCCATCGGGGAACGTCGCCTCGACCTGCACGTCGTGGATCATCTCGGCAATGCCTTCCATCACCTGGGCACGGGTGATGACATGGGCGCCGGCTTCCATCAGTTCGGCAACGGGTCGACCGTCTCGTGCGCCTTCGACGACGAAATCGGTAATCAGCGCAATGGCTTCGGGATAGTTGAGCTTGACGCCGCGCTCCAGCCTGCGGCGGGCCACGATAGCCGCCATGGCGATGAGCAATTTGTCTTTTTCTCTCGGCGTGAGATTCATGGCTGTTCCACTCTTGTTGCGCTGCGTCAGAGATTCCAGACTTTCGGCACAGACGCGCCGCCGCGCAAGACCGAAATCACCGGGATCAGGATTTTTCTCAAGGTGAACCCATCCTCGGCGGCAAGCCGCACGACGAGTTTTCCGTTCCAATGGCTGGCGCCGCCCGCGGCATTGCCCAGAAGATCGCGAACCGGAGAAAGATAGGCCTCCGCGTGAGGCCCTGTGTAGAGCAATGTCGAGAAAGCCACATCGCCGGAGAGCACGGGCGCGGCAGCCGTCAGGCGCCGCATATCCCCTTCCATGAGCAGGTCTTCCGCATGAATGAGCCGACCGGCGCGGCGAATGCGCCAGCGATCCCGCACCATCCCGCTTTCCATGGCCTCGCCCATGGCTTTACGCCCGAGAAGAATGGCTTCGACGGCGAGGAATTCGGCGCTTTCATCGAGATCGACCTCCAGCCGACGCGTGAGCGACGCGCGGTCGAACAGGATGGATTCCTGCGGCAACCAGTGGAAGCGTGCGCCCTGCCCCACATCGATGCGGGTCACGACATCGGCCGTGCCGACGGATGCCTTGTAGATCTTTTCGCAGGCCTGTGTGGTCGCGGTGACGAAAGTGCCGGCACCGGCGGAAAACGACCAGTCCAGCCGGTCGCCGCCGGTCAGGCCGCCGGCGGTATTGATGATGACCGCCTCCATCTCGGAGGAAAATGTATGCGGGAGGCGGATCTTCGCCGCTCCCTCCTGATAAAGCTCGGCAATGCGCGTACGACCATCGAGCGCCTTGCTTACAAGCCGTCCGTCACCACGGGCTCGCTGTTGTCTGACTTGACCTGCTGGCTGCACGTTTTCCCCTGTACGCCCGCCTCTTTTCCGGCGGTTGTCTTGTCGGCCGGGCATGCCGTTTTCTGAGGTACCCCTGCAAGGAGCTCCCCACCCGAATTACGGAAGAAGTCCCACATTCTTCCCGTCGCATCAACCTCCCGGATCTTTTCTCCCTGTGCACCGGCCAGCCGGAAGCGAACCCGATCGCCCGGCCAGGAGTGATCGGCATCCTTGATCACGTAGGAAATCACGCTCGTTCCGGCCTTGCAGCCGTAATAGGCGGAAAACGTTGCCGTCTCGCCCTTTTCACTGCGAGGATGCGGGTCGCAGCCGTCCAGTTCGGCCCAGCGCTTCAGGGCGACTTCGCCGCCATATTGCCAGTAGGCCTTGCCGCCGCCGCCAAAGGGATTGACGTCATCCTTGAGGCCGGAAAAGGCGATGATCGAGACGGGTTTCGCCGGATGGCAGCTTGCCTTGCGCGGACGCCAGACGCCGTCTTCCTGCTCGGGATAACCGGCGCGAAGCCCCATGACGAAGCCGGCAGCGGCGAAATCGCCGTAACCGTCACAGACATATTGCGACAGCATGCGGCCACCACCCGAATAACCGGAAGCATAGATGCGGGCGGGATCGACGCAGAAGGTCTCCGTCGCGTAATGAACGGCGGTGCGGATGAAGGCGCCCTCATCCAGCCCCTCGGCCTTGGTCACGCCGGGAACGTTCCAGGCATTCGTACCCTTGAACTCGCCGGAGAGGCTGCCCTGAAGCGCCATGACGATGAAGCCCTCGCGCTCGGCCACCTCGTCCCACTGGCTGCGGTTCATCTGGCCGTCGGGATTGCTGTTGCTGCCGTGAAAATCGAACACCACGGGAACCTTGCGTTTCCCGCTATAGTTCGACGGAATGAAATAGACGGCAGAACGCGTCTGGCCGTTGATATCGAGCGACAGATCGTGACGACCCGCCGGAAAAGATGCGCCGCAACCGGCGGCAAGGGCACTGCCGACGCCGGCAGCAAGAAAGAAAAGCCCCGAAACGACCAACCGGACAATGCCAGTCGACCGCACGCGGTTGAAAACCGTGCTGGATGTCATGGATACGCCTTCTGTTCGCAGATGCGGGAAAATACCACGTCATGCCACAGCATCAAGCAGTAAAAGCTAATAAATCGTCAATCCAGCCATGCACTATCAGACGGTCAGGTGCCGCCGGGCTTCCGGCGTATCCAGCGTCTCGGCCGGCCCCGTATGCACGATCTCGCCGCGATCCATGATGTAGACGTGATCGGCAAGTTCCCGGCAGAAATCCAGATACTGCTCGACCAGCAGGATCGCCATGCCGGTGGAATCCCTTAAGTAACGGATTGCCCGGCCGATATCCTTGATGATCGACGGCTGGATGCCTTCCGTCGGCTCGTCGAGCACAAGAATCTTCGGCCTCGTCACCATGGCGCGACCGATTGCGAGCTGCTGCTGCTGCCCGCCCGAAAGGTCGCCGCCACGCCGGCCGAGCATGGTCTGCAGGATCGGAAAGAGACTAAAGATCTCGTCCGGGATATAGCGGTCCTTGCGCGCGAGCGGAGCATAGCCGGTTTCGAGGTTTTCCTTCACCGTCAGTAGCGGAAAGATCTCGCGCCCCTGCGGCACATAGCCGACACCGGCCCGCGCCCGGTTGAACGGCGCCAGACCGTTGAGCGCCTCGCCTTCGAACGAAATCGTTCCGGCCGAGATGGGGTGCTGGCCCGTAACGGCACGCAGCAACGAACTCTTGCCCACCCCGTTGCGCCCCAGCACGCAGGTGATCTTGCCCATCTCGGCCTTGATCGATACGCCACGCAGAGCCTGCGCGGCTCCGTAATGAAGGTTGATGTTGTCGACTGTCAGCATCGTCGTTCCTCTGAATTCTTCCTCTGCACAGACGCTGCCGCCCCTGGCACCCCGCCCCTCTCCCGGGGTGGGGAGAAAGGCGGGGTATCCGGAGCGTGAACAGGTTAGCGCCCCAGATAATTCTCGATCACCTTCGGGTCGTTCGAGACAAAGTCGATCGACCCCTCGGCAAGCACCGAACCTTCCGCGAGGCAGGTGACCTTCACTCCGAGATCGCGGATGAAGCCCATGTCGTGCTCGACCACCACGACCGAGCGCGTCTTGGCGATCTGCTTGAGGAGAAGCGCGGTTTCAGCGGTCTCGGCGTCCGTCATGCCGGCCACCGGCTCGTCGACCAGCAGCAACTTGGGTTCCTGGGCCAGCAGCATGCCGATCTCCAGCCATTGCTTCTGGCCGTGGGAAAGGTTTGCGGCGAGATCGTCCTTGCGCGCTGTCAGCCGGACTGTTTCGAGGATTTCCTCGATGCGCGCCTTGTCATCCGCCGTCAGCCGGTAGAACAGCGTGGCGAACACGCCGCGGTCGCGGTTGAGCGCCAGCTCCAGATTATCCCAGACGGTATGGCTTTCGAACACCGTCGGCTTCTGGAACTTGCGGCCGATGCCAAGCTGGGCAATATCGGCCTCGTCCTTCTTGGTCAGGTCGACCTCACCGTTGAAGAACACCTCCCCCTCGTCTGGTCGCGTCTTGCCGGTGATGATGTCCATCATCGTCGTCTTGCCGGCACCGTTCGGACCGATGATCGCCCTGAGTTCACCCGGCTCGATGACCAGCGAAAGCGAGTTCAGCGCCTTGAAGCCGTCGAAGGAAACGGACACGCCGTTGAGGTAGAGAAGGCTCGTCGGTTTATTGTCGTCCATCGTCCTCACTCCGCTGCCTGGCCGACGGCGGCTGCGACGCCACCCTCTTCCGCCTTGGTTGCCGTTTTCAGGTCGCGCCGCGCCATGGTCTTCTGCTGGATCGTTCCGACGATGCCCTTGGGCAGAAACAGCGTGACGCCGATGAAGAGGCCGCCGAGCGCGAAGAGCCAGAGTTCCGGGAACGCGCCGGTGAAGTAGCTCTTGCCGGCATTGACCATGAGCGCACCGATGATCGGCCCGATCAGCGTCCCGCGGCCGCCGACCGCGGTCCACACCACCACCTCGATAGAGTTGGCGGGCGCGAATTCGCCGGGGTTGATGATGCCGACCTGCGGCACGAACAGCGCGCCGGCAATGCCCGCCATCATCGCGGAAACGACGAAGGTGAAGAGCTTGATGTTCTCGACCCGGTAACCGAGGAAGCGCGTGCGGCTTTCTGCATCGCGCACGCCGACCAGCACCTTGCCGAACTTGGAGCGTACGATGCCGGAGGAAATCAGCAGGCAGAGCGCCAGCATCAGCGCGGAACTTGCAAACAGCACGGCACGGGTGCCATCCGCCTGAACGTTGAAGCCGACGATTTCCTTGAAGTCGGTGAGGCCGTTATTGCCGCCGAAGCCCATGTCGTTGCGGAAGAAGGCGAGCAGCAGGGCGTAGGTCATCGCCTGGGTGATGATCGACAGATAGACGCCATTGACACGGCTACGGAAGGCAAACCAGCCGAACACGAAGGCCAGCAGGCCCGGCACGAACAGCACCATCACCATGGCGAAGGGGAACATGTCGAAGCCGTGCCAGAACCACGGCAGTTCCTTCCAGTTCAGGAACACCATGAAATCCGGCAGGATCGGGTTGCCGTAAACACCGCGCGAGCCGATCTGGCGCATCAGGTACATGCCCATGGCATAGCCGCCGAGCGCAAAGAAGGCGCCGTGGCCGAGCGAGAGAATGCCGCAATAGCCCCACACCAGATCGAGCGCCAGCGCCAGCAGCGCGTAGCAGAGATACTTGCCCATCAGCGATACGGCATAGGTGGGGATATGCAGGAAACTGTCCGGCGGCGTCAGGAGATTGAGCGCCGGGACAAGCACCGCGACGGCCACCAGAATGGAGATGGCGATGACGATCCTGCCTTCGAGGGCGCGGAAGATAAAACCGGTCATCATGCTTCGATGGCCCTCCCCTTGAGCGCGAAGAGGCCGCGCGGTCTTTTCTGGATAAACAGGATGATCAGGACGAGAACGAGGATCTTGCCGAGCACGGCGCCGACCGACGGTTCAAGCAGCTTGTTCAGGATGCCGAGCGACAACGCGCCGACGAGCGTGCCCCAGAGATTGCCGACACCGCCGAACACC
Source organism: Rhizobium sp. ACO-34A (assembly GCA_002600635.1). Taxonomy (NCBI): domain Bacteria; kingdom Pseudomonadati; phylum Pseudomonadota; class Alphaproteobacteria; order Hyphomicrobiales; family Rhizobiaceae; genus Rhizobium; species Rhizobium sp. ACO-34A. Next base: position 3,288,133 of record CP021371.1, read on the forward strand.
ACGACCATGAAGCTGTCGATGATGTAGGACTGGCCGAGGTTCGGGGAAACGTTGTCGATCTGGCTGAGCGCGACACCGGCAATCCCGGCAATGCCGGAGCCAAGCGCGAAGGTGAAGGCATCGACCCACGGCGTACGGATACCCATCGAGGATGCCATGCGACGGTTCTGGGTCACTGCCCGCATCTGCAGGCCGAATGCCGACCGCTTCATCAGCACCAGCAGACCGAGGAAGATCGTCAGCGAGAAGACGGTGATCCACAGCCGGTTCCAGGTAACTGTGAGGTCGCCGAGAGCGAAGGAACCCGACATCCAAGACGGGCTGCCGACCTCCTGGTTGGTCGGTCCGAAGATCGAGCGGATCGCCTGTTGCAGGATCAGCGAAATGCCCCAGGTGGCAAGCAGGGTTTCAAGCGGCCGGCCATAAAGAAAGCGGATGACGCCGCGCTCGATCACGAGGCCGACGGTTCCGGTCACGAGGAAGGCGACCGGCAGCGTGATTGCCAGCGACCAGTCGAACAGGCCGGGGTAATTGTTGCGGATCACCTCCTGCACCACGAATGTGGAGTAAGCGCCGAGCATGACCATCTCGCCATGCGCCATGTTGATGATGCCCATCACGCCGAAGGTGATGGCGAGGCCAATTGCGGCGAGCAGCAGGACGGAACCGAGCGAAACGCCGTAGATGACGTTCTGCACGCCGTCCCACAGCGCCAGCTTGTCCTCGATCGTGCGGATCGCGGTGTCGATGTCGGCCTTCAGCGCATCGTCGGCATTGGCCGAGGCCGTCATCAGGATGCCGATCGCATCGCGTCCGCCGATCCCTTCGATCACGGCGATTGCCGCCTGCTTGTCTGCGAGAGGACGGTCGGACCCCATGATCGATACGGCGCGGGCCTGTTCGAGAACAGAACGCACCTCGCCGTCCTTTTCCTCGGCAAGCGCGCTCTCCAGAAGCTCGAGATTGTCGGCGCTCGGGGATTTGAGAACGGAAGCCGCCGCCTGCAGCCTGACGGTGCGGTCGGGGCTCATCAGCGTCAGGCCGCCCTGCGCGGAACGGATCGCGCGGCGGAGATTGTTGTTGACCTTGATCTTGGTGAGAGCGCCCTTGCTCTCCTCGCCGACGACTTCGCCGGACAGCGGATCGATGAGCGAGAGCCTGGAGCCGGCGGCTTTCGTGATGAACACGTTGCCGTCCGACTTTCTCGCATAGAGATCGCCTTCGCCCAGCGCCTCGAGCGCCGGCACGACCTTGGGGTCGCCGGTCTTGCCGAGATCGCCGATGATCTTCTCCGCCTCGGGAAACGAGGCATTGCCGAGCGCGTTGATGAGCGTCGCAGCATCATCCGCGGCATGGGCAGGCAGGGTGCCGAAGGCCAGAACCAGCCAGAGAAACAGTAGTTTGAATAAATTGGATAATGTCATCACATCGCCCCTCATCCGCCGCCCGGCCTTCCTGCGATCGTGTCCGCATTCCCGGCATCTCGTGACCGTTTCACACATCCAGCGGGACGTAAGGTGTTCGCCCCTCTGGTCTGCCGACCATCTCCCTCACGGAAGGGGAGAAGAACCGCGGCGCCGCCTCCTGCAAGCTCAAGCATGGACGGGTATCGAAAAAGCCCCTCCCCTGACGGGGAGGGGTTGGGGAGAGATACGCCTCCCCTAGTGCTTCACGCGGATCAGCTGCCCTTGCCGCCGCACTTGCCGGTGGCAACGTTGAAGTTGCCGCACGACATCGGCTTGCGCCAATCGGAGATCAGGTCTTTCGAGTCCGGCAGATAGTCGGACCATTCGTCGCCAACCACTTGCGGGGTCTGCTGAACGATGTCGAACTGGCCGTCGGCCTGGATTTCGCCGATCAGCACCGGCTTGGTGATGTGATGGTTCGGCATGACGGTGGAGTAGCCGCCCGAGAGGTTCGGAACGGAAACGCCGATGATCGAGTCGAGAACGGCGTCGGTGTCGGTCGTGCCGGCGGCCTCGACGGCCTTGACCCAGGCGTTGAAGCCGATATAGGCGGCTTCCATCGGGTCGTTGGTCACGCGCTTGTCGTTCTTGGTGAAGGCATGCCATTCCTTGATGAACTCGGCATTGACCTCGGAATCGACGGACTGGAAGTAGTTCCAGGCGGCGAGATGGCCGACCAGCGGAGCGGTGTCGAGACCGGCAAGCTCTTCTTCGCCGACCGAGAAGGCGACGACCGGAATGTCTTCGGCCTTGATGCCCTGGTTGGCGAGTTCCTTGTAGAAGGGAACGTTGGCGTCGCCGTTGATGGTGGAAACGACGGCGGTCTTCTTGCCGGCCGAGCCGAACTTCTTGATATCGGATACGATCGTCTGCCAGTCGGAATGACCGAACGGCGTGTAGTTGATCATGATGTCCTCTTCCTTGACGCCCTTCGACATCAGGTAGGCCTTCAGGATCTTGTTGGTGGTCTGCGGATAGACATAGTCCGTGCCGGCCAGAACCCAGCGCTCGACGCCTTCGGTGTTGGCGAGGTAATCGACGGCCGGGATAGCCTGCTGGTTCGGAGCGGCACCGGTGTAGAAGATGTTGCGGGAGGATTCTTCACCTTCGTACTGGACGGGATAGAAGAGGATCGAGTTCAGCTCTTCGAAGACCGGCAGGACGGACTTGCGGGAAGAGGACGTCCAGCAACCGAAGACGGCCGCAACCTTGTCCTGAGAGATCAGCTGGCGGGCCTTTTCAGCGAAAAGCGGCCAGTCGGAGGCCGGGTCGACGACCACGGCTTCGAGCTTCTTGCCCAGAACGCCACCCTTCTTGTTCTGCTCTTCGACGAGCATCAGCATGGCGTCCTTCAGCGTCGTCTCGGAAATCGCCATCGTGCCGGACAGCGAATGCAGAACGCCGATCTTGATCGTGTCGTCGGCGGCAAGCGCGCCATGGAAAGCCGTCGTGGACAGCATGGCGCCGAGCAGCGCGCCAGTGAGTTTTGCCCTGAATTTTGCCTTGAGTTTCATGGATCGAACCCCTCTCCTTGTTCCGCAACGAAAGGTTAAAAAGCTTTAACCGTTGCTGAGAGGGACTATCCGACGCTGCAGCGCAAAACCGTATACGTCGTTTGACGTACCAAGGGGGGAAGATAACGGGTGCCGTTGCGCAAGGTCGCAAAACGACAACGCCAGCCTCCCTTCAGGGAAGCCGGCGCAGTTAGTTTATCTGCCGAGACGGATCGTGTTTTTCAGGCCAGCCAGTTCGTAACGATCGGCCAGACCTCGATCGCACCGTGGTAGATCATATTGACCGTCACATAGACGATGACGCCGAGACCGACATAGGCGATCCAGCGGTGGCGGTGCAGCAGGCGTGCAACGAGGCTTGCGGCAAGACCCATCAGGCCGATCGACAGAACGAGGCCGATGATGAGGACGCTGGTGTGCTCGGCGGCAGCGCCGGCAACGGCCAGAACGTTGTCGAGCGACATGGAAACGTCGGCGACGACGATCTGCATCGCGGCCTGCATGAAGGTCTTCTGCTTGACGTTATATTCGGTATCATCGGTCTCACCCTGCTTGTGCGGCTCATGGGCCGCTTCACGCAGTTCGCTCCACATCTTCCAGCAGACCCAGGCGAGCAGCAGGCCGCCGATCAATTGCAGGCCGACGACGCCGAGGAGATAGGCGGTGATCGTCGCAAACGTGATGCGCAGAATGGTTGCGGCACCGATGCCGACGAGAATGGCCTTCCGGCGCTGGTGATCGGGAAGGCCGGCAGCAGCAAGGCCGATGACGATGGCGTTGTCGCCGGCAAGAACGAGATCGACAGCAATAACCTGAAGAAGTGCCGCAAAGCCTGCGGCAGTGAAAATTTCCATCATGATTTTGGAACCGTGAATTTCAGAAAGTGTTTGTGCGTCCCGCTATAGCCCCCAAGCGCGGCAAGGCAAGGCGAATGACCGGAAAATATGGGATTTGTCGCACGATTTTTTGCGTTTTCCAAAAACCGCGGCACTCAGGCGATCCTCATCCATCGACAGGATGTCGCCATGGGCGCGCTCGTCATGAAGCAAATGGCAAAAAGGGGGCTTGAATGCCCCCTTCGCAGTTGAAAGCCTCGCTTCCGCCGTCCTCAGTTCGGGCGGTTCCGCAACGCCTCGGCTTCGGCGTAGAACTTCTTTTCCCATTCCTTGTGGTTGTCGAGACCCTCGCGGATGAAGGGCGTGAAGATCGCCATGTTCATCAGCAGCCAGTTGACCAGCCGTGCCGGGAACTTGAGCGGCTTGACGAAATCGACAAACAGGACGACGCGCGTCTTGTCGGTGTGGTTCCACGCCTCATGCTCATAGGCATCGTCGAAAATCAGGACCTTGCCCTCTTCCCAGTGGCAAATCTGGTCCTTGACCCGGATGGCGAGGTTGTCGCCGGTATTCTCGGGAACGATCATGCCGAGATGCAGGCGAAGCACGCCGTTATAGGGACCGCGATGCGGCGGCAGGTGCTTGCCCGGCTCGAAGATCGAGAACATCACCGTCGTCAGGCCCGGGATCTTCTGCATGGCCTTCCACGTTTCCGGGCAGGCCTTGATGTTCTGTTCCGACTTCACACCGAAGCCGAGCAAAAAGAAGGTCTTCCAACCATTGTCGGTCGAGATCGTCTTCACGTCGGTGGAAATGTCCTGGAACGTCGGCAACTCGTTCTTGCGAACCAGAATACGGTCGAGTTCGGTGCGGATCGCCGGCGCAGCCTTCTCGATTTCCTTCGCCCACGGAAAGGTCGCGTTGTCATAAACCGGAGGATTGCCGAGCTTGGCGTATTTGAGGTTCAGGCCTTCCGCCCATGCGACGATGCCCATGAAGGCACGCGTAATGGCGCTCGGCCGATCCATCGGCGCGATGCCATCGGTTGCAAAGGTCTGCTTCGGCTCGGGAGTATTGGAATCGGCGGAAAAGGGTGCAGCCACATCAGGCTCCATGACGTTCAGGATTGAAACTGGAAAACATGCTTATCGGGTTTACAGACGGCAACCGGCGCAACGCAAGCCCTCCTCCCCACGCTTGCCTCGGCCAGAACCGTAATCTCGACCATCTTTGTCGGAATAGCGGATAAATTGTGACACTTTCCGTCATGAAACCGTTCCGCAGTCCTGTTTCCACGCCTTCCACGCATTGTTGCAGGCCGCGACCTCCCTCCTCCGCCCCTTGCAATTCCAGTCATTCCCGGAAAGACTGCCTAATCCGCAATCACTTTCAATCGGGCACCAGTTTTTAGGCATGGCCGCACGCCAACGCATCATCCCCGTCCGCCGCGAATATAATCGCTGGGTGGCCAATCAGACGCTGGAAGACTATGCGCTGCGCTTCACGGCCAAGAGTGCCCGCAAGTTTTCCTCCAGCCGGATTTCGCAGACAGCCATCGGCGCCATCTCCTTTCTCGCGCTGGAAGCGATCGGCGGCACCATCACCCTGTCCTACGGCACCACCAATGCGGTCTTCGCCATTCTTGCAGCCGCCATCGCCATGCTGGTCGTGGGGCTGCCCATCAGCCGCTATGCCATCCGCCACGGAGTCGATATCGATCTCCTGACCCGCGGTGCGGGCTTCGGCTATATCGGCTCCACCATCACCTCGCTGATCTATGCCAGCTTCACCTTCATGCTGTTCGCGATCGAGGCATCGATCATGACCGGCGCGCTGGAGCTTGCCTTCGGCATACCGCTGTGGATCGGCTACATCGTCTCCGCCATGGTGGTGATACCGCTCGTCACCTACGGCGTGCAGCTCATCTCCCGTTTCCAGCTGCTGACCCAGCCATTCTGGATCGTCCTCAACATCCTGCCATTTGTCTTCATCGCCTTCGCGGATTGGGAGAAGTTCGACCTCTGGCGCGCCTTCGCCGGCATAGGTCATTCCAATGCCCAGACCGGCGGCATCGCCCCGTTCGACCTCGTGGAATTTGGCGCCGCCTCCGCCGTCATCCTGGCCCTGATGCCGCAGATCGGCGAACAGGTGGACTTCCTGCGCTTCCTGCCGCCCGAAGGCGGGCGAAAGCTCCGGCATCGCTTCGCCGTTTTCCTTGCCGGCTCCGGCTGGGTGGTGCTCGGCGTTCCGAAACTGCTCGCCGGCTCCTTTCTCGCGGTGCTGACCCTTTCGACCGGCGTTCCGGCGCAGGAAGCCGCCGACCCGGCGCACATGTATCTCGCTGCCTTCGGCTACATGATCCCCAACGACACGGCGGCCATGCTGCTGATGGCCTGCTTCGTCGTGATCTCGCAGCTCAAGATCAATGTGATGAACGCCTATGCCGGCTCGCTGGCATGGTCGAACTTCTTCTCGCGGCTGACCCACAGCCATCCGGGCCGCGTCGTCTGGCTGGTCTTCAACGTGGCGATCGCACTGCTTCTGATGGAGCTCGGCATCTACCGGCTGCTGGAGGAGACGCTCGGCATCTTTTCCATCATCGCGATGGCGTGGCTCTGCACGATTTCCGCCGATCTCTTCGTCAACAAGCCCCTCGGTCTCGCGCCCCCCGGCATCGAGTTCAAGCGCGCCCATCTCTACGACATCAATCCCGTCGGCTGCGGTACGCTGCTTCTTTCCGCCGGCGTGGCGCTCGCAGCCCATTTCGGCCTGTTCGGCCCGCTGATGGCCTCGCTTGCCACCTATATCACGCTCCTCGCCTTCCTGATCTCGCCGCTGATCGCCTGGGGCACCCGTGGCAAGTTCTATCTCGCCCGCAAGCCGCGCCAGAGCTGGAAGACGCTGGGTTCGATCACCTGCTCGATCTGCGAACACCCCTTCGAGCCGGAGGACATGGCATGGTGTCCCGCCTATGCGGCGCCGATCTGCTCGCTCTGCTGTTCACTCGACAGCCGCTGCCACGACATGTGCAAGCCGCAGGCAAAGCTCAACGCCCAGACGGCAGCCGTCGCCGCGCGCCTGCTGCCACAGGACATGATTGCGTGGCTATCCACCCGCCTCGGCAGATATGCCATCACCTCCGTCATCGCCATTTCCGTGATCGGCGCGATCCTCGCGCTCATCGCCCATCAGGTCGCCTCCCGCTCGCCCGACACCGCCGAAGTCGTCAATCGCACGGTTCTGATCGTCTTCTTCGTGTTCTCCGTGATCTCCGGCATAGCAAGCTGGTTCTACGTGCTTGCCCATGACAGCCGCGTCGTCGCCGAGGAGGAATCCTCCCGCCAGAACACCTTGCTGCTGAAGGAAATCGCCGCCCACCGCAAAACGGATGCCGCACTGCAGACCGCCAAGGAAACGGCCGAAGCCGCCAACCGGGCCAAGAGCCGTTATGTCGTCGGCCTTTCCCACGAACTGCGCACGCCGCTCAACGCCGTCATGGGCTATGCCCAGATCCTCGAGCACGACGAGACGATACCAGCCCCGCGGCAATCCGCGATCAAGGTCATCAGGCGCTCCGCCGACCACCTCTCCGGCCTGATCGACGGACTGCTGGACATCTCCAAGATCGAGGCCGGCCGCCTCCAGGTATTTTCCAACGAACTGAACATTCAGGATTTTCTCGACCAGCTCACCGACATGTTCGCCCCACAGGCCGCGGCAAAGGACCTGATCTTCGAGCACGAGCGTTCCCGCGCCCTGCCGCAATATGTTCGAACCGACGAGAAGCGGCTTCGCCAGATCCTCGTCAACCTGCTCTCCAACGCGATCAAGTTCACCGAGGAAGGAACCGTCCGCTTCGAGGTGGGCTATCGCAGCCAGGTCGCGACCTTCACCATCTCCGATACCGGCCGCGGCATTTCCGAACGCGATCTCAACCGCATCTACGAGCCCTTCCAGCGCGGCGAGGCGGAAATCGTCAAGCCGCAGCCCGGTCTCGGACTGGGACTGACCATCACCAAGCTGCTCACCAACACGCTCGGCGGCGAAATCGCGGTGACGAGCGAGCCCGGCAAGGGCTCGTCCTTCAAGGTGCGGCTGATGCTTTCGGCAATCGAGCGGCCGAGCACGGCCCCGGCCCCGGAAAGAAAGATCGTTTCCTACACCGGCCCGCGCCGCACCATCGTCGTGGTCGACGACAACGAGGATCACCGCGACCTGATGCGCGAGGTTCTGGCTCCCCTCGACTTCGTCGTCCTGACGGCGACCAGCGGCCCCGACTGTCTGACGCTGATCGAGGGGATCAAGCCCGATCTCTTCCTCGTCGACATCTCCATGCCCGGCATGAATGGCTGGCAACTCGTTGAAAAACTGAGGGAAACCGGCCAGACTGCCCCAATCCTCATGCTCTCCGCCAATATCGGCGACGCCCCCGCGCCGGGCGGTGACGGCCACAACGACGCCATCGCCAAGCCGGTCGACGTCAAGCGTCTGCGCGACAAGCTGGCGCTTTATCTTGGGCTGGACTGGATCTATGCCGACGAGATACCTCCAGTACCCGCGACACCCGTTTCGATAAAACCACGCTCGCCGGGACCGGCCCATCTGGAAGAGTTGCTGCGACTCGGGGAAATCGGCTATGTGCGCGGCATAGAGGCGAAGCTGGCGGATCTCGCCAGACTGGATGGCAATGCGGCCTTCGTCGAGACATCGAAAAGCTTCGTGCAGGGTTTCGACATGACGGGCTACATCGCCTTCCTGAAGACGTTCCAGCCGGGCAAGGAGGAAACCCGTGGTTGATGCCGCCCGGCCCCGCGACATCGTTCTGTTGGTCGACGACAGCCCGGAAGCGCTCGGCTTTCTGACGGACGCGCTGGAACAGGCGGGCTTTTCCGTACTGATCGCCACCTCCGGACAGGTCGCGCTTTCCATCGTCGCCCGCATCAGCCCCGACATCATCCTGCTCGATGCCGTCATGCCCGGCATGGACGGCTTCGAGACCTGCCGCAGACTGAAGGAAGACGCCGCCGTCGCCCAGGTACCGGTGATTTTCATGACCGGTCTGTCGGAGACCGAGCATATCGTCCACGCGCTGGAATCGGGCGGTGTCGACTATCTCACCAAGCCGATCAACATCGATGAACTGCGCGCCCGCATCCGGGTGCACCTCACCAATGCCCGCTCGGCCCAGAGCGCGCGCGTGGCGCTCGACGCCGCCGGCCGGCACCTGCTTGCGGTCAAAGGCGACGGCAGCATCCACTGGTCGACACCGCAGGCGACCCGGCTTGCCGAAACCGCCACCAGTCGCTCCGATGGTCTGGATCTCGTGGCACGCGCGATCGCGGACTGGATGTCGAAGCGCGAGGCAGCCGGCGCACAGGCCGAAAGCGGCTTCACCTTCACCCACGGCGGCGGCGCGGCCCTGCAACTCGGCTATCTCGGCGCCATCGGCTCCGATGAATACCTGTTTCGCCTGACCGTCTCAAACCGCACCAGCGACGACGAGACGCTACGCCGCCACTTCACCCTCACCCAGCGTGAATCCGAAGTGCTGCTCTGGATAGCAAAGGGAAAATCCAACCGGGATATCGGCGATATCCTTGGTCTTTCTGCCCGCACGGTGAACAAGCACCTCGAACAGATCTACGTAAAGCTCGGCGTCGAAAATCGCGCATCTGCCGCAGTCAAGGCGGCGAATGTCCTGCACGTGGATTGATAACAGGCCTATCGGCTTTGCCCCTCACCCCAACCCTCTCCCCGCAAGCGGGGCGAGGGAGTGCCAACGGCGCGGCCTTCGCCTTCTCCCCGCCTGCGGGGAGAAGGTCCCGGCAGGGGGATGAGGGGCTTTTGTCTTGATATCATGTCCACGGGCTTTCCCATCAAAGCGCCCGCGCCTTCTCGCGCAGAACGAACTTCTGGATCTTGCCCGTCGATGTCTTCGGCAGCGGGCCGAACACGACCGTCTTCGGCGCCTTGTAATGCGCCATGTTGGCGCGGCAAAAATCGATCAGTTCCTTTTCCGTCACCACCGCACCTGCCTTGAGGCCAATGAAGGCGCAAGGGGTTTCGCCCCACTTCTCGTCGGGACGGGCGACGATGGCGGCCTCCATGACGGCGGGATGCCGGTAAAGCACACCCTCGACCTCGATCGAGGAGATGTTCTCGCCGCCGGAAATGATGATGTCCTTGGAACGGTCCTTGATCTCGATATAGCCATCCGCATGGCAGACCGCGAGATCGCCGGAATGGAACCAGCCGCCGGCAAACGCCTTGTCGCTGGAGGACGGGTTTTTCAGGTAACCGCGCATGACGTTGTTACCGCGGAAGAAGATCTCTCCCATGGTTTCCCCGTCGCTCGGAACCGGCTCCAGCGTTTCCGGATCGGCGACCATCAGGCCATCCAGCACCGAGTAACGCACGCCCTGGCGGGCCTTCAGCCGCGCCTTTTCAGAGATGTCGTGATCGTTCCACTCGTCATGCCATGCGCAGACGACGGCCGGGCCATAGGTCTCGGTCAGGCCATAGGTATGGGTGACGTCGAAGCCCAGCTCTTCCATTGCCTCGATCACTGCCGCCGGAGGCGCAGCACCTGCCGTCATGACGGAAACCTTGTGGTCGATGCCCGCTTTCAGCTCATCCGGCGCATGGGCGAGCAGGTTGAGCACGATGGGCGCTCCGCAGAAATGCGTGACCTTTTCGGCGCGTATGAGATCGTAGATCGGCTCCACGCGCACGGACCGCAGGCAAACCGACGTGCCGGCGGCAGCGGCAATCGTCCAGGGGAAGCACCAGCCGTTGCAGTGAAACATCGGCAGTGTCCAGAGATAGACCGGATGATTGGCCATACCCCAGGTCAGGATATTGCCGACGGCGTTCAGATACGCGCCGCGATGATGATAGACGACGCCCTTCGGGTCACCCGTGGTGCCGGAGGTATAGTTGAGGCTGATCGCATCCCACTCATCGACGGGGCGCTCCCATTTGAAATTGGGGTTGCCCTCCGCGAGGAGATCGTCATAGGTCGCCTCTCCAAGACGATGCCCGCCGGAAAAGCTCGGGTCGATGATATCGATGATCTCGATCGGCCGCCCTGCGATATGAACGGCGCGCTCGGCGACATCGGCGAACTCGGGATCGACGATCAGCAGGCGCGCCTCGCCATGGTTCAGAATGAACGCGATCGCCTCGGCATCGAGCCGCGTGTTGACGGCGTTCAAGACCGCGCCCGTCATCGGCACGGCGAAATGGCATTCGAACATCTCGGGGATGTTGGCGGCGATCATCGCAACCGTATCTCCCCGGCCGATGCCACGATTGGCCAATCCACTGGCAAGACGGCGAACGCGGTCATAGGTCTGCAGCCAGTTGCGGCGCACATCGCCATAAACCACCGCGGTACGGCCAGGATAGACCTGGGCGGAGCGCTCGATGAAACTCAGCGGCGTCATCTGGGAAAAGTTCGCGGCGTTCTTGTCGAGCTCGCGATCGTAGATCCCCTCCCCGTGCGGAATCGTCATTCCATGCATAGCGTGAGCCTCCCAACTCTCATAGACGGGAGGAGTATTACCCAATTGATCGCCGACGCAACATAATCCGTTGGGCTAAGAACCATTTCCGGTTGAAACCGGCTACGCGGCCTTGTGCGCGGCCACAAACGCAGAAGCCCGGCACGAGGCCGGGCTTCCGTAGTCAGATCGCAAGAGCGTATCAAGAACCCTGCTGGATGTAGGTGTACTTGCCGTCGGCGCCCTTCTTCCATTCGTACATGACGTAGCCCGGAAGCTTCGGGTCACCCTTTTCGTCGAAGGAGATTTCGCCGAGAGCGGTCGGGAACGTGCCCTTCTTCATGGCTTCGGCGACAGCTTCTGCTTCGAGCGAACCGGCAGCCTTGGCGGCTTCAGCAATGACCTGAACGGAAGCGTAGGAGTAGAGGGTGTAAGCTTCCGGGTTGAAGCCGGCTGCCTTGAACTTCTCTACGAGTTCCTTGTTTTCCGGACGCAGCGTCGGATCCGGGCCGAAGGTGTTCAGCGTGCCGGCAACGGCGTCACCAGCGATCGATGCCAGTTCGTTCGAAACGATACCGTCACCCGAAACGAGCGTAGCCTTGAGGCCCTGGTCGGCAGCCTGACGGATGATCAGGCCGGCTTCGGTGTGGAGACCACCCCAGTAGATGATGGAAACGCCGGCTTCCTTCATCTTTGCTATAAGAGCGGAGAAGTCCTTGTCACCGGTGTTCACGCCTTCGTACATGACTTCCGTCACGCCGGCTGCGTTCATGGCCTTCTTGGTTTCGTCAGCAAGGCCCTGACCGTACGGGGTCTTGTCGTGAACGACAGCGATCTTGGCATCCTTGAAGTGCTCTGCAAGGTATCCACCGGCAATGCCGCCCTGCTGGTCGTCACGGCCGCAGGTACGGAAGGTGTTCCACAGGCCACGCTCGGTGAAGACCGGGTTGGTAGCAGCCGGGGTCACTTCGAGAATGCCGTTTTCGGCGTAAACTTCAGAAGCCGGAATGGAAACGCCGGAGTTGAAGTGACCGACAACGAACTTGACGCCGTCAGCAACGAACTTATTGGCAACAGAGATGCCCTGCTTCGGGTCCGACACGTCGTCGCCGAGAACGATCTTGATCTGTTCGCCGTTGATGCCGCCAGCCGCGTTGATGTCGGCAGCAGCCTGCTCGGCGCCCTTCTGCAGCTGCGCACCGAAGGCAGCGTTCGGGCCGGTCAGCGGACCGCCGACACCGATCAGCACGTCAGCCCAGGCGTTGCCGCCGAAGGCCACGAGAGCCGTCAGCGCAACGGCTGAAAGGAGAGACTTCTTCATTTTGTTACTCCCAATTTTTTAAGCGGGTTTGGTTTCAAGAACCCGACGCAATACCCACCATGACTGCGCCGGAAAAGCTGTTCCACTCTTATGAGAGCTCACGTTATTTTCGCCAATCTGAGGCGAGAAAAACGCGGCTGTCAATCTTTCTTCTTCCATGAAAACGGAGAGGTCCGTTCATAGAGCCAATAGTAGTTGTCGACCATCTGCGTCGTCCGGCGGCTCTGGAAGCCGGCAACGGAAAACACAAGAAGAACAACGACGTCGATGATGTAGAGAACCGGGCTGACCATCGGCCCCTGGAACAGGGCGTAGTGCAGGAAGCGCATGGCGAAACCCAGAAGCAGCGTATAGACGACGACAGTCGGGTAACCATGCCATCCCTCGGCCACCGCCTTGCCGGTCCGCCAAGCGGTCCAGAAACCGAGCAGCAGAACGAGGAAGCGCAGGACGTAGCGGACGCCGGTGTCGTTTTCGAAAAACAAGCCTTGCATTTTCTATTCCCCCTGTCCGCTCAATGGTGCCCGCCTTCGAGATAGGCGGCGCGGACCTGCGGATCCGCCAGCAGTTCCCTGCCGGTGCCGCTCATGGTGACCTTGCCGTTGACCATGACATAGGCACGGTCGGAGAGCTTCAGCGCGGCGAAAGCGTTCTGCTCCACGAGGAAGACCGTCAGGCCCTCTTCCTGGTTCAGCTTCTTGATCGCCTCGAAGATGCCCTTGACGATCAGCGGAGCGAGACCGAGCGACGGCTCGTCCAGGAGAAGCAGCTTCGGACGCGCCATCAGCGCACGGCCGATGGAAAGCATCTGCTGCTCGCCGCCGGAGAGCGTGCCGCCACGCTGGCTCTGGCGTTCCTTGAGGCGCGGGAACATCGCGAAGACCTTCTCCACGTCCTCATGGAAATATTTCAGGTTATCGAGCCCTGCCCCCATCTGGAGGTTTTCCAGAACGGTCATGCGCGGGAAGATGCGACGGCCTTCCGGCGACTGCGCGATACGCCGGCGGGCGATCATGTGCGTCGGCATCCTGGTGATATCGGTGCCGTCGAAGATGATCGAGCCGGTGCGGGCCTGCGGGCTGCCGCAGATGGTCATCATCAGCGTCGACTTGCCGGCGCCGTTGGCGCCGATCAGGCTGACGATTTCGCCCTGACGCACCTCGACATCGACCCCGGCCAGCGCCCGGATATTGCCGTAATAGGTTTCAACACCCTGTACTTTGAGAAGCGCTTCACCGGTCATCAGTCTTCACTCCCGGCAACGGCTTCGACCTCGGAAATTGCGTCGGTCAACTCTTCATCCTCGACACCCAGATAGGCGGCGATCACCTTCGGGTCGTTCTTTACTTCGTTCGGCGTGCCGTCCGAGATCTTCTGGCCATATTCGAGCACCACGACGTGGTCGGAGATTTCCATGACCACGGACATGTCGTGCTCGATCAACAGCAGCGAGGTTCCCTCGTCGCGAATGGAGCGCAGCAGGGTGTTGAGCGCCAGGGATTCCTTCGGGTTCAGGCCTGCTGCCGGCTCGTCGAGGCAGAGCAGTTCCGGACCCGTGCACATGGCACGCGCAATTTCCAGACGACGCTGTGCGCCATAGGGCAGATCGCCGGCCGGATCGTCGGCGCGATCGGTCAGATCCGCCTTCTCCAGCCAGTACTTGGCCTTTTCGATCGCCTCGGCTGCTGCCCGCTTGTAGGCCGGCAGGCCGAGGAGGCCGAGCACGGTGAAACCCGAAGCCTTCATCAGCACGTTATGCTGAGCCACCAGCAGGTTTTCCAGAACGGTCAGACCCGAGAACAGGCGGATGTTCTGGAAGGTACGGGCGACCTTCGCATGCTTGGTGATCTCGAAATCCGGCAGGCGTTCCAGCAGGTATTCCTTGCCTGCCTTCTGGGTCAGCGTGATCATGCCCATCGTCGGCTTGTAGAAGCCGGTGATGCAGTTGAAGACCGTCGTCTTGCCCGCCCCGTTCGGGCCGATCAGGGCGGTGATGTCGCCGCGCCTAGCCTCGAAGGAGAAGTCGTTGATGGCCATCAGGCCGCCGAACTTCATCGAGAGATGTTCGACTTTGAGGATCGTGTCGTTCGTCATCGTAGTGGTTCCGGAAGTCATCAGCCGTGACCTTCCTTGGTGAAGCTTCCCGAGACGGCCTTGCTCTCCTTGAGGAAGGCCGTCGGTTGACGCGAGCCGACGAAGCCGCGCGGCTTGAACAGCATCACGACGACCATGGCCAGACCGAACAACAGCATGCGGTAGAGTTCCGGCGTGAAGTCAGGCCCGAAGACGACCTTCAGGAATTCCATTTCGCGCAGGAGTTCGGTGCCGCCGACCATGACGATGGCAGCGATCGCGATACCCGTCAGCGAGCCCATGCCGCCGAGAACGACGATGGCGAGAATGACGGCCGATTCCAGGAAGACGAAGCTTTCCGGGGAAACGAAGCCCTGGCGTGCCGCGAAGAAGGAGCCGGCGAAGCCGCCGAACATCGCACCGGTTGCAAACGCCGTGAGCTTGGTCGCCACCGTGTTGATGCCAAGCGAGCGGCAGGCGATCTCGTCTTCGCGCAGCGCTTCCCATGCACGGCCGATCGGCATCCGGCGAAGACGGATCGTCACATAGGCCGTCAGCAGGCAGAGCGCGAGAATGATGTAGAAGAGGAAGATCTTGTAGTAGACCGACGACATCGGCAGACCGAAGGTCTTGGCAAAGCCGGTTGCCGACGCATCGAACTTGATGCCGAACAGCGTTGCCTTCGGAATGCCCGAGATGCCGAACGTGCCCTTGGTCACATCCGTCCAGTTGATGAGGACGAGACGGATGATTTCACCGAAGGCCAGCGTCACGATGGCCAGATAGTCACCGCGAAGTCGCAGAACCGGGAAGCCGAGGATGATGCCCCAGAAGGCTGCGAGAATGCCGGACAGCGGCAGCAGGACCCAGAAGGACAGGCCGAACTGCTGCGACAGTAGCGCGTAGGAGTAGGCACCGACTGCGTAGAAGGCCACATAGCCGAGGTCGAGCAGACCGGCGAGACCGACCACGATATTCAGGCCCCAGGCCAGCATGACGTAGATCAGGATCTGAATGCCGAAGTTGTCGACATATTTCAGCGAGCCCTGCAGACCGGTCAGCGCGACCATGACAGGCGGGTAGAGAAGCAGCGCCAGAAGCGCGATCTTCAGGAAGTGCTGGTGGAAGAAGGAAGGCTTGGCTTCGATCTCATGGACCGGCACCTGTGCGCGAAGTTCCTTGCGGGCCCGGGCCCACGGATGGAAGAAGCCGACGATGAGGAAACGGCCGACCGCGGCAATCGCCACGAAGATCGCCAGAAGGCCCCAGCGCGGATACCAGATCAGGGCATTGTTGATGTCCTGATCGGTCTTGATGCCGACATAGAGAATGAACAGGCCAAGGGCGAGAACACCGGCAAAAATGCCTTCCTTGATCGCGCGCGCAAGGGTTCCGGTTTCAGGCGTACCGGTCACGTTTGCAGAATTTGTCATGAGGTCAGACCTTCTCGACTTCCGGTCGGCCCAGAATACCCGTGGGCTTGAAGATCAGCACGAATGCCAGGATGCCGAAGGTTGCGACATCCTTGTAGGCGATGCTGAAGTAGGCGGACCAGAGCGACTCGATGAGACCGATCAGGAGGCCGCCGAGAACGGCACCCGGCAACGAGCCGATACCGCCAAGAACAGCCGCGGTGAACGCCTTGACGCCCGGAACGAAGCCGTCGTTGAACGATGCCACGCCATAATACATCAGATACATCGTGCCGGCGACCGCAGCGAGCGCCGCGCCCATGACGAAGGTCACGGAGATCGTCCGGTCGACGTCGACGCCGAGAAGAGCCGCCATCTTGCGGTCCTGCTCGGTGGCGCGCTGCGCGCGACCGAGCGGCGTCTTGTTGACGATATACCAGAAGGCGAAGAGCAGCACCGAGGTGATGGCAACGATGATGAGCTGCTTCAGCGAAATCGTGATCGAGCCGAAATGATAGACATCGCTGACCAGAGCCGGGATCGGCTTGTTGCGCGGACCCTGCGTGACCTGGATGAAGTTCGAAAGCGCGATCGACATGCCGATTGCGGTAATCAGCGGCGCCAGCCGGAACGAGCCACGCAGCGGCCGGTAGGCCACGCGCTCAATGGTCCAGTTCCACAGGCCCGTCATCAGCATCGCGACCACCAGCATAACCAGAAGCATGAGTGCAACCGGAATACCTGCGAAGAACGATGTCAGGATGAGGAAGACGATAAGAGCGGCAAAGCCGCCAAGCATGAAAATGTCACCATGGGCAAAGTTGATCATGCCGATGATGCCGTAAACCATCGTATAGCCGATTGCGACAAGGCCATAGATGGATCCAAGAGTCAGCCCGTTTATGAGCTGCTGGATGAAGTACTCCATTACCAATCCCCCGGGCACGGTACCGATGTTCCCGTGCCTCTTGTATGTTGCCCTTTTGGGTTCTTAACATGAAGAAATTCCATAGCGTTTTGTCCGCAAATGTGAAGCCTAAAACCCGGTTAACGCGCATTTTATTGTCAGTTGCTCACAATTTGGCGCAAACGAAATCAATTTTATCAAAAAAGCGGCATGAAATGCCTCTGAAATAGACAGGGGCCGCATCGCTGCGACCCCCTTTCCTATTCCTTTGGGGATATGGACATCAGGCGTCAGGAACGCATACGCGAACCGTTTGCGTCAAAGAGGGGCTGCGGCTGCAATCTGGCCGGCAATTCCTCGCCGAGAATCTCGATCGACCAGCCGTCGATCTCGTCCGCGACCTCCTTCGGAACATAGCCGATCGCCACCGAAACGCCGCTGGGATGGGCAAAACCGCCCGATGTCACCCAGCCCTTCACCTCGCCATTGAGGAAGATCGGCTCGTCGCCGATGACGTCGGCATCCCTGGCGGAAACCACGAAGGTTCTGAGTCGCAGACTTCCGCCTTCGGCCTTTTCCTTCAGGGCTGCTTCCTTGCCGATGAAGTCCGCTTCCTTGCCGAGTGCCACGAAGCGCGACAGACCGGCCTCCAGCGGTCCGTAGAGCGGCCGGTACTCGCGCGACCAACTGCCGAAGGACTTCTCCAGCCGGAGCGAATTCAGCGCGCGTGCACCGAAGAGGCTGATGCCGAATTCGGCTCCTGCCTCCATGATCGCGTCGAAGAGATAGCGCTGATATTCCGGCCGCATCCAGAGCTCGTAGCCGAGATCGCCGGTATAGCTGACGCGCCCCACGATGGCGGGCGCCATGCCGATATCCATCTCGCGAATGTCCATGAACGGGAACGCGCTGTCCGACATGTCGAGATGGGTCAGCTTCGCCAGCACGTCGCGCGCCCTGGGACCGGCGATGGAAAGGCCGACAAGCCCGAGACCGAGCGGGCTGACCTCGACGGAACCGTCATCCGGCAGATGCTGCTCGAACCAGCGCATGTGATATTCCTCGGCAATACCCGAGCCGATGACGAGGAATTCCTCTTCATCGAGATTGGCAACGGTGAAATCGCCGATCAGCTTGCCCGCCTCGTTCAGCATCGGCGTCAGCGCCATGCGGCCGGCCGGTGGAATGCGTCCGGCAAGCAGGGTGTCGAGCCATTCGCGCGCGCCATCGCCCGAAACCGAATACTTGGCATAGCCCGATGTCTCCATCAGACCGACGCCCGCGCGCACCGCCTTTGCCTCGGCACCGACCGAATCGAAGTCGGTCGAACGACGCCAGGAGAACTTGTCCTCGACACCCTCCGGCGCGAACCACAGCGGCGTTTCCAGACCGTAGGACGCGCCGAAGACGGCACCGGCAGCCTTCAACTTGTCATAGATCGGCGTGGTCAGCAGCGGACGCGCCGCCGGCAGCTCCTCGTTCGGGAAACGGATGGAGAAGCGGCGAGTATAGTTCTCGCGAACCTTGGCGTTGGTGTAAGCAAGCGTCGCGTAGTCACCGTAGCGGGAGACGTCCATGGCGAAGACGTCGAAGCCGGGATCGCCGTTGATCATCCAGTTGGCAAGCGCAAGACCCACGCCGCCGCCCTGACTGAAGCCGGCCATGACGGCGCAGGCAGACCAGTAGTTGGTCATGCCGCGAACCGGGCCGACGAGCGGATTGCCGTCCGGCGAGAAGGTGAAGGGGCCGTTGATGATCTTCTTGATGCCCGCCTTGTTGAAGGCCGGGAAGTGGCGGAAGCCGACCTCGAGTTCAGGCGCGATACGTTCTAGATCCTCGGCCAGCAATTCATGGCCGAAATCCCACGGGGTGGTAAGCGGCGACCACGGACGGCAGGCCTTTTCATAGGTCCCCATCAGCATGCCGTTACGCTCCTGACGGAGATAGATCTCGCCGTCGAAATCCACGCAATGCTGGATTTCCTTGCCGCTCTTCTGATTATATTCAATGACTTCCGGCATGTCCTCGGTGATGAGATACATGTGCTCCATGGCAAGCACCGGCAGTTCCAGACCGACCATGCGGCCAACCTCGCGCGCCCACAGGCCACCGGCATTGACGATGTGTTCGGCGCGGATCTCGCCCTTGTCGGTCAGCACCCGCCAGGTGCCGTCTTCCAGCTGGACGAGGTCTTCGACCCGCGTGTGCAGGTATATTTCCGCGCCATTCTTCTTCGCCGATTTCGCATAGGCGTGAGTGACGCCGTAAGGGTCGACATGGCCCTCGTTCGGGTCATAGACAGCACCGACGAAATGGCTCGGATCGAGCAGCGGCATCATGTCCGCCGCCTCCTTCGCCGTCAAAAGCTCGGCATCCATGCCAGCATACTTGCCCTTGGCGAGGACGGATTTCAGCCATTCGAAACGCTGCTGGGTCGCGGCCAGCATAAGGCCCGAAGTCAGATGCAGTCCGACATCCTGCCCGGAATACTCCTCGATCTCCTTGTAGAGTTCGACAGTATATTTCTGCAGCTTGGCGACGTTCGGATCGCCGTTGATGGTGTGGATGCCACCGGCGGCATGCCATGTGGAGCCCGACGTCAGCTCCGAGCGTTCCAGCAGGACGACATCCGTCCAGCCGAATTTTGTCAGGTGATAGAGCACCGAACACCCGACGACACCACCGCCGATGACGACGACCCTGGCATGGCTCTTCATGTAAAATCTCCGGTTTTGCGAAGGCCGCGAAGGGCCTGAAATTCCGCGTTGAAAGTCAAAAATCCGGAGCCAGCCTAGTGGCTATTTTTTTCGTCCAATAGTCCGTACTGCGAAGCGAAATGTCGCTTCGGACATAATTTTTATCCCGTCCGCGCCACTCGCGGACAGGTCCGTCCAAGGCCGGCTATGGAAGTTCCAAAACGCCCTTCAGCATGGCCGCTGCGATCTCGACGCGGACAACCAGCTCGCGGCGGAGGCTTTCCTGATCCATATCCAGCATGAGTGCACTGATCTGGGCAGCGCCGAGCGTCGCCCCGATGAACATGTCGGCGATGCGCCTTGCCTCCTGCGGGTTTCTTCCGGCGAAGAGACCGCCCCGCTCCAATTCGTGCGTCACGAAGGAAAGCGTCTTTTCCATGCATTCCTTGTGGAAACGCCGCGCGAGATCGGGAGACTTGCGCGCCTCGGCAATGACAAGTCGTGTCAGCGTAAGCTGTCGCGGAGAAAGGATGAAGGCGGATAGCTCCAGCAACAGCTGACGAAAGTGCTCCTCTACCACCATCCCCTCGCGCGACTGGCTGGTCCAGTCATCGATCAGGGTATCGTGGCTGTCGATCAGGGCGCTGAACAGGGACGCCTTGTCTGGAAAGAACTTGTAGACCGTCTTCTTCGCCATGCCGCATTCGCGCGCCACCTCCTCCATCGTGGCGGCACCATAACCGACCGCATCGAAGACACGCTCCGCCGCCTGAAGGATCAGGCCCCTGCGCTCCTCGTCCGGGAAAAGCGGCGGACGCCCGACGGCGGATGTGTTCACGAAAGCCTCCATAACGAAATCAATTGACAATTGGAAACGAATTCGTTTCCTCTCAAAATAAGGAAACGATATCGTTTCCAAAATGTCGATACAACAATTCCATCTTTCACGGAACCCGTTCATGAACAAGAAGACCCTGTCCATCGCCGTGGCGCTCGGGGCGCTGTGCGCCCTCGGGCCGTTCGCGACCGACATGCACGTCGCAGCGATGCCGCGCATGGCGGGCGACCTCGCCACGACCGACGCCACCATCCAGCTCAACATGATGACCTACTTCGTCGGCTTCACCCTCGGCCAGCTGTTCTACGGCCCGGCCTCCGACCGCACCGGCCGCAAACCAATGATCTATCTGGCGCTTGCGATCTTCATCGCCGGCTCGGCCGGCTGCGTCATCGCCGCCGACGGCACCCAGTTCCTCGCCTTCCGGTTCCTGCAGGGGATCGGCGGCTCCATCGGCATGGTCATTGCCACCGCGTCGATCCGCGACCTCTATACCGGCCATGAAGCCGCCAAGCTGATGTCACTGGTCATGCTGGTTCTCGGCGTAGCACCTGTCATCGCGCCCCTCGCCGGCAGCCTGATTCTCGAGACGGGACACTGGCGGACGATCTTTACCGTGCTCATCATGCTCGGCCTGCTCGTGGCCTTCGTCGTTCTGTCCCTGTTGCCGGAAACGCGGATGCCGGAATTGCGCGCCCACAGCCGACCGGCTGCGGCACTGCACTGGTATGGACGGCTGCTCTTCACTCGCAGCTTCATCCCTTATGCCGGCGCGCTTGCCTTCGCGCAGGGTGGCTTCTTCGCCTATATCGCCGGTTCATCCTTCGTGCTGATCAACGTCTACGGCATGTCGCCGGTGGAATACGCGCTGGTCTTCAGCCTCAACTCGATCGGTATCGGCATCGGCACGCAGATCGGCCCGAGGCTCTCCCGCCGCATCGGCATTCGCGGCGTGGTGAAGGCATCCTCGGCAATCTATGCGCTTGCCGCCGTCCTGATGCTGGCTCTGGAACTCACCGGAAACGGCAGTCTCCTCTCCATCTGCATCCTGCTCTTCATCATGGTCATGGCGCTTGGCGGCATCATGCCCTCGTGCAACATCCTGGCGATGGAAAGTCACGGCGCGATTGCGGGGACGGCAGCGGCACTGATGGGCGCGCTCGGCTTCGGCGCCGGCGCATTAGGCAGCTTCGCCATCGGCATCTTCGCCGACGACTCCGCCCTGCCCCTGCTCGCCGTCATCGCCGCCTGCGCGGTCGCGACAACGCTTACCGCCCACCTGGCGTTTGGCCCGTCACGGGTCGCGCACGAAGCGGCGATCTGATCAGCCGGCGGAAAGCCCCGAAGACATGGCGAACTCGCGGCCCATTTCCATGAGTTCGTCAAACACATAGCCCGCATAGGAACGCATGACGGCGACCTCGAATTCGTCCTCTCCCGTGCGGGCGACGTTTGCCGTCACATGGCAGCACAGCATGTTGGCAGCCTGCCCGATCACGAAGACATCGGGATGCAGGTCTGCGGCGACGCATTTCGCCAGGATCTGGCGGACCTTCGGTCCTGCGATGCGCATGACGACGCGACCATCGCTTTGCTCGATGAAGGAGGCCCGCTCGGAGCCCAGCGCCGCAAGATCGCGGGCCAGTGCTTCAGCTCCAAGGATTTCCGACACCACAAGCCATTCGGACAGCGACACGAAGCGGGCGGAAATCTCTTCCATCGCCTCGAGCGCGCCGGCAATATCGGCCTCATGACCCGTTCGCGCCATGACGGAAAACACCGTCGGCCGCGTCAGAACCGTCAGATGATGCGGATTGGCATCCCCTTCGAAGCCCGCGATGTGGTCCTCGAGCGCATGCCGGTAGGCGAAATTCGTTGGCATGGTGGCGATCCTCAAAGGTGGAGCTTCTTGTTGTCAGGGTCGACGAAGACCGGGCTACAGACTTCCGCCAGCACTTCCGTGCCGCGCAGGCCATCCCAGACGACGATCTTTTCGCCGATACGCTCGCGGCCGGATTTCAGCATGGCGAGCGCGATGTAATGACCGAGCGACGGCGAAAAGCAGACCGACGAGATATGGCCCTGATCGTTGAGCATGGAGGGTTTCGCACCTTCCTTCAGGAGATGCGCGCCCGCCTTGATTTCCTTGTCCGTCTCCACCGGCTTCAAGCCGACAAGTTGCGGCCGGTCCGCGGCCGTCAGGCCGAAACGGCTCGACATTCGCTTGCCGATGAAATCCTGCTTCTGGGTCGAGAACATACGGCCGAGGCCGACGTCGTCAGGCGTCGTGCGCCCATCGAGTTCGTTGTGGGTGACGTGACCTTTTTCGATGCGCAGCACATTCAGCGCCTCGACGCCATAAGCGCAAATGCCATGCGGCTTGCCCGCTTCCATGATCGCATCCGCGACCGCCTCGCCGAAACCGGCCGGCACGGCGATTTCATAGGCCAGTTCGCCGGAGAAGGAGATGCGGAAGAGCCGCGCCTTCAACCCGCCCTTGAGCATGACCTCACGGGCAGAGAGAAAGGGGAACGCCTCGTTCGAAAGATCCTCATCCACGATCTGCTCGAGGATCAACCGCGCCTTCGGTCCGGCGAGCGACATCTGCGCCCACTGGTCGGAAGAAGAGACGAACCGCACGTCGAGATCCGGCCAGAGGGTCTGGGCGGCGAATTCCATGTGGGTCATGATCTCGCCGGCATAGGCCGTCGTGGTCGTCACGAAGAAATGGTCTTCCGAAAGACGGCTGGTCGTGCCGTCGTCATAGACCATGCCGTCTTCCCTCAGCATCAGGCCATAACGGGCCTTGCCGACGGGCAGCTTGAGGAAGGCGTTGGAATAAAGCCGGTTCAGGAACTCGGCCGCATCCTTGCCGAACACTTCGATCTTGCCGAGCGTCGATACATCGCAAAGGCCGGCATTGGTACGAATGTTCAGCACTTCGCGGTCGACGCTTTCGCGCCAGGACTTCTCGCCGTCCTTCGGGAACCACGACGACCGGTACCACAGCCCCGTCTCGACGAAGACCGCTCCGTTCTTTTTGGCCCAGCCATGCAACGGCGACTGGCGCACGGGGCGGGAATGTTCCGCCCGGCTGGCACCCGCCATCGCGCCGAAAGATACCGGCGTATAGAAGGGCCGGAACGTCGTCGTGCCGATTTCGGCCGGGGAGACACCGCGCATGCCGGCGATGATGCCGGCCGCATTGACATTGCCGAGCTTGCCCTGGTCGGTCGCCATGCCGCCGGTGGTGTAGCGCTTGGTGTGCTCGACATGGCCCATCGCCTCGCGCTGGGCAAGGCTCAGATCCTTGATGTGCACGTCGTTCTGGAAATCGATGAAGGCCTTCTGCTTGGCGCCGGCGACATACCAGAGCGGCGCGAAGGAAGCGTCGTATTCGCCCTCGACCTCGGGCAGTTCGATCGAACCGACCAGCCGCCCCTGCGCGCCGATGATGGCATGCGCCTTGTCGGCACCGTCCTTCAGGCATTCCGACAGGGAGGCGACACCTGCGGCCGAGCCGGCGATTGCAAGGCCAGCCCCGACATCCGGTGCAAGAAAGGCCTGATGCGCATCAGACCAGACCGGCTTGGAGCCGCGCTGGCAGGCGAGATGAATGACCGGGCTGAAGCCGCCGGACATCGCCAGCGCATCGCAGGCGATCTCTTCCTGATGCCCGGAACGCTCGACGATCAGGCCGGAAATGCGTTTGCCGCCCTTGGTCGCGACCACGGAACCGCCGCGAATGACGCGGACACCGGCCGGCACCTCATCGGAAGACGCTGCACGACCGTCGATGACGACCGAAACGCCGATCCCGGCGGCCACCAGATCCTGCGCCGTGCGATAACCGGCACCGCCATTGGTGAAAACGGCCACCTCATGGCCGGGGGCCACGCCGTATCGGTTGAGATAGGTACGGACGGCACCCGACATCATCACACCCGGCTTGTCGTTGCCGCCGAACACCAGAGGACGCTCTTCCGCGCCCGTCGCAAGGATGGCGTTGCGGGCGACGATGCGCCAGAGCCGCTCGACCGGCAGTTCCTGCAGCGGCTGCGCGACATGCTTCTGCACCTTCTCGACCGCACCGAAGACATTATCATCATACCAGCCGAACACAGTGGTGCGCGGCATCAGCGTGACGTTCGGCAGGCTCTTGAGCTCGTCCACCACGCTCTGGGCATAATCGGCGGCCGAAACGCCACCGACCGACAGCTTCTCGGAGAGAAGCGAACCGCCAAACCGGAAGCCTTCATCGGCGAGAATGACACGCAGCCCAGCGCGACCGGCGGCAAGCGCCGCCGTCAGGCCGGTGGGACCGGAACCGATCACCAGCAGGTCGCAATGCGCCCAAGACTTTTCGTAGCGGTCCGGATCCACCTCCATCACAGCCTTGCCGAGACCGGCGGCCTTGCGGATCAGCGGCTCGTAGACCTTTTCCCAGAAGCTCCTCGGCCACATGAAGGTCTTGTAGTAGAAGCCCGCCCCGAGGAAGGGCGAAAGCAGGCTGTTGAACGAACCGATGTCGTAATTCAGCGAGGGCCAGCGATTCTGGCTCACCGCTTCCAGCCCGTGATAGAGTTCGGCAACCGTTGCCCGCGTATTCGGCTCGGTGCGGCCACCCTTGCCAATCGTCACCAGCGCGTTCGGTTCGGCCGAACCGGCAGTCACGATGCCGCGCGGGCGGTGATATTTGAAGCTGCGGCCGACCAGCAGCTGGTCGTTGGCGATCAGGGCCGAGGCAAGCGTGTCGCCTTCGAAGCCCTTGAATTCACGACCATCGAGCTGGAAGGAAACGGCACGGCTGCGGTTGATGATACCGCCGCTCGACAGACGATAACCGGTCATCGGCCAGCCTCCCTCGCCTTTTCGGCCGCATCGGTGACGGAATACACTTCATGGCTCATCGCGTTGTCACGCTCGACCACCAACCAGCGCCGGCAACCGGAGGCATGATGCCAGTATTCCTGGATGCGTCCCTTGGGATTGTCGCGCACGAAGACGTAGGAATACCATTCTTCATCGGAAGCCGACGGTGACGGGCGCGCCACCGAGGCATCGCCAAGGATGGAGAATTCTTCCTTCGGACGGACCCCGCAATGCGGGCATTTGATAAGGCTGGCCATGGTCTTGTCTCAGTGCAGATTGGGTTGCGGGCCCTTGCCGCCCTCGTCGATGGCGAAGCCGCGACGGAAACGGTCAAGACGCAGCAGCCTTGCTACGGGGTGCGGCTCGTTCTTCGCGATCAGATGCGCGTAACAGAAGCCCGATGCCGGCGTGGCTTTGAAGCCGCCATAGCACCAGCCGCAGTTGAGGTAGAGATTGTCGATCGGCGTGCGGTCGATGATCGGCGAACCGTCCATGCTCATGTCCATCACGCCGCCCCAGGTGCGCAGCACCCGGACACGCGACAGGCCGGGAATGAGGGACACACCCTCCTCCATGGTATGCTCGACCGTCGCCAGATTGCCGCGCTGGGCGTAGGACGAGTAGTAGTCGATATCCGCCCCGAACACGAGGCCGCCCTTGTCGGACTGCGATATATAGAAGTGTCCTGCGCCGTAAGTGATGACGTTGTCGATCACCGGCTTGATGCCTTCCGAGACGAAAGCCTGCAGCACATGCGTCTCGATCGGCAGATCCAGCCCCGCCATGCGGCCGACGGTCGTGGTGTTGCCGGCAGCGGCTAGCGCCAGCTTGTTGCAGCCGATGAAGCCCTTGGTCGTCTCGACCCCGAGTACCTTGCCGTTTTCATCGCGACGAATGCCGGTAACCTCGCAATGCTGGATAAGATCCACACCGCGGCTATCCGCGCCACGTCCGTAACCCCAGGCCACCGCATCGTGACGGGCAGTCCCCGCGCGCTTCTGAAGAAGGCCGCCAAGGATCGGGAAGCGGGCGTGATCGAAGTTGAGATAGGGCATCATCTTGCGCACCTGCTCCCGGTCGAGCAATTCCGCATCGACACCATGGATGCGCATGGCGTTGCCGCGCCGCGCATAGGCGTCGCGCTGCCCGTCCGAATGGAAGAGGTTGACGATGCCGCGCTGGCTCACCATGGCATTGTAATTGAAATCCTGCTCCAGCCCTTCCCAGAGCTGCATCGACAACTCGTAGAAGGGCTCATTGCCCTCAAGCATGTAGTTCGATCGGATGATCGTCGTGTTGCGGCCGATATTGCCCGAGCCGAGATAACCCTTTTCAAGAACCGCGACGTTGGTGATGCCGTGTTCCTTGGCAAGATAATAGGCCGTCGCGAGGCCATGGCCGCCCCCACCGACGATGATGACGTCGTAGTGCGGCTTGGGCGTGGGTTCACGCCACATGGGCGCCCAGTTCCGATTCCCGGAAAGAGCCTGTTTGAAAATCGAGAAAGCGGAATAACGCATCGGGCATCCTGTCGAGATTTCGATGCACATTCGCACACGCCAGCCAAAGAGCAAGCCAGAATAGGACGGGAAACAACAAGATTGAGACATGACTTATCTTCTTTCCGGCCCGCCCGCGTTCTGGCAGGAAAGACCGGATTCACCTTTCGGCGGAAAAGCCTCAAGAACCATTGGCATCAGCGCCCGCCTGCCGCATAAGCAACCCGACACGTGTTGAATACGGGGCCATTAGAGAGGCATGCTGGCAATATTCGAGAAGGCGGCACTGGATGCCGGCCGCGCGATCATGGAAATCTGTCGCACCGGGCCTGATGTCCGCCTGAAGCAGGACCAGTCGCCGGTGACCGAAGCCGACGAGCGCGCCGAACGGATCATTCTCGCCTGTCTCTCCGAAAGCCTCGGCGCCATCCCGGTTGTCGCCGAGGAATCCGCTGCCGCCGGTCGCATACCGGAAACCGCCGGCAGCTTCCTGCTCGTCGACCCGCTGGATGGCACTCGGGAATTCGTTGGCGGACACTGCGATTTCACCGTCAACATCGCATTCATCGAGACCGGCCGGCCAGTCGCAGGCTTCGTCTACGCCCCGGCGCTTGGCGTGGCCTATGCGGGATCATCGGAAGGCGCATTCAAGCTGACGGTGGATGACGAGTTCCGGGTAAGCGAACGGACACCGATTGCCGCGCGCACCACTCCGGCACACCCGAAGGCTCTGATCAGCCGCTCCCACAACAGCCCGGCCACCATGGAATATTTGAACGCGAACGATATCACCGACCGCGGCGTGGTCGGCTCTTCGCTCAAGTTCTGCCTGCTGGCGGAAGGCAGCGCCGACCTTTACCCCCGCTTCGGCTGCACCATGGAATGGGACACGGCAGCGGGAGACGCGCTGCTGCGAGCAGCTGGCGGCGTGACACTAACACTCGACGGGCTGCCCCTGACCTATGGCAAGCGCGGCCGACCGGGCCTTCGCGATTTTGCCAATCCCGACTTCATCGCCTGGGGAAAAAAGCCGTAAACGTCGGAAAGAAACCTGAAAAAGCCAAGCCTTTTCAGTTTCGGGATACCGATTTCATCCCCCTCCATCGCGCCTGCTTCAGGATGGCTCCATGAACCTCGCATCGGCACCTCGCACAGGCGGGGAACCGATGAGCAGCAAAGCGGAGCTCCGAACGCATGTCCGATATCACCAGCAATCTCGCCCTTCCCTATATTCTGCCGGCCCAGGCGCAAAAACACGTCACCCATAACGAGGCGCTGCAGAGACTGGACGCGATCGTCCAGCTGACCATTGCCGGCAGCCTGCATGAACCACCGGCAGAAGCCGAGGAAGGCGATTGCTACTGGGTCCTCACCCCGGCATCCGGCGCTTTTTCCGGTAAGGGCGAGCGATTGGCCTTCCGGCAGGATGACGCATGGATATTCATAACCCCGAAAACCGGCTGGCGCGCCTTCGATCTGACAGACAACAGCACCAAGATTTTCTCGGCAGGCGTCTGGCACGACATTTCGATGCCCTCGGAGGCCGAGGTTTCTTCCCTTGGCATTTCGACCTCCGCCGACGCGACAAACCGTCTGTCGCTTTCCTCGCCGGCGAGCCTCTTCAATCATGCCGGCGGCGATCATCGTATGAAGGTCAACAAGGCTGCGACCGGCGACACGGCATCACTGCTTTTCCAGTCCGGCTGGCAGGGCAAGGCCGAGATGGGTCTTGCCGGTGATGACAGCTTCTCGATCAAGGTGAGCGGCGATGACGCGAACTGGAAAACGGCGCTCGCCATCTCGCCGGACGGTGTGGTCAGCATGGACCATCGTCCCCTCGCCCGCGCCGCAAGATCGGCTGCTACGCTGACGATTGCCGACGACACCGTGACGGGTTTTCACGACCTTCATGCTTTGGCCGGAGATTTTTCACTCGGAACGCCGCTCGCCTCCGGTCACGGCAACGGTCTGGTGGTGCCGGCATCAGGCTTTTATCTTATCGCACTCGGCGTAACCGTTCTGTCAGCCACCAGCCACACCGTGAGCCTCCGCCGGAACGATGCATCGACACTTGCCGTCGCCACGGGACCCGCCGGCCGCTGGTCGGCGGTTGCAATTGCCAGCCTGTCCGCCGGAGATATTCTGACCCTGTATCACACGGGGTCGGCACAGCTTCAATTCGGCCTTGCCGCCACCGAAGTGTCCATCGCCATGCTGTGAAACGCATTTTTTCAACAGGTTTCGGGCCGCGATTCTCGCGGTCCTGCGATTCGCCGGCGAGGGAGCGGAAACCCCTGAAATTCTTGGCGATACACATTTCCACTTCACGAAGCTGCCTCATAATGGAACACGAGGCCGGCACCAGTCATGATGTCGTTGCATGGCTGCTTCATAATGAGACCAAATTTAGCCGGTAACAATTTCACCGCTAAAATCGGTAACTTATCGAGAACTGTTGTCATTCACGCCCCGAAGGGGCCCATTGAGGTTAACCAACAGTTAAAAACAGTAATGACAAGATCGCTGAGCTGTACTATTTATAGGTACGGACATTGAGCAACAATCGACACCAATGAGCTGGGTAAAGATTTTGAGTTTCCCGCAAGCCCAAAACGATCGCGCGCCCCGCCGTTTCCAGATGGCGAACTCCGCTATACTTCTCGAAGACTACTATCGGGAAGCGAGCAGCTTGCCCTCAAAAAGTGCAGGGCATGCACATTATTTCATCAAAAGAGTGACCGACATTGTCCTTTCCGGAACGGCTCTTCTCGTTCTGCTGCCGTTTTTGCTTACGGTGGCGGCGCTGATTCGGCTCGACAGTCCTGGCCCGGTCCTGTTCACCCAACAGCGTTGGGGCAAGGGCTGCCGGAAAATCCGGGTCTACAAGTTCCGCTCCATGCGGACGGATCTTTGTGATGTCACCGGCGTCAATCAGACGGTTGCCGGCGATCCGCGTATCACCAAGATCGGCGCGATCATTCGTCGTACCAATATCGATGAATTGCCCCAGTTGCTGAATGTGCTGAAGGGCGACATGTCGCTCGTCGGGCCCCGTTGCCATGCCATCGGCATGCTGGCGGCCGGTATGCCGTATGAGGAGCTGGTGCCGGAATATCATCGCCGTCACGTCATGCGTCCCGGCATGACCGGACTGGCCCAGATGCGTGGCCTTCGCGGTCCGACGGACAGGCCAGGCAAGGCTCGTGCCCGCATCGCCTGCGATCTCCACTATGTGGAGAACTTCAATTACTGGCTCGACCTGCGCATCATCGTGGGCACTGTTGTGTCCGAACTCAAGGGCGGCAAGGGCTTCTGAGGCCGGCACGGGAATTGGAAATAACGACCCGTCATTTGCGAAGCGATGGCGGGTTTTTCTTGTTTCAGGCGTCAGAGGAGCCGGAAACGGCACGCACGTGCGACAGCCTGCATGCGGTTCACCGAATCGAGCTTGCGCATGGCGCTCTTCAGGTAACTCACCACCGTGTGGCTCGAAATATTGAGAATGATGGCAATTTCGTCGCTGCTCTTGCCCGCAGCCGACCAGCGCAGGCATTCGAGCTCCCGCGCCGACAGCTTCTCCCGCGGCCCGTCCTGAGGGACGAGACGGCCGAAACAGGTGTCGATCAGTTCGATGCAATCATAGTGGATCGTCGCCATCTCCGCCCGTTCGAGCGGCTGCCGCTGGCCGGAAAAGGCGACGACATAATGGGCGAGCGCACGATCATGCAGACTGAAGGCAAGCGTCGAGTTCAGACCATGGGAGCGAAATGCCGCGGCAGCGGCGCCATTGGAAGCGTCCTGAACGGCCGGAAAGGGGCAATCGACCGAAAAGACCGGAATGATCGTCGCTTTCAGACGGGAAAGCAGCACGCTCGAAGCAAACGTATCGCTGGCACCATAGGAAGCAATGAGGTCCGCCGGCCAGTTGGTCAGCATCAGGTTCGCAGCAAAGCCCGGCTTGTCGGCCTTGGGAAAGGTCGTCACCAAAAAAAACGGCAGATCGTTCTTGCGTCCGAGCGCGGCGAACTGCTGACCAAGCGCGCAAAGGCCGCTTTCGTCGGCGGGTACAGTCTTTACCGCACCGTCTTCACCGTCCCGACAGACGGCTTCGTTCACCCTGAACATCGTGCTCCTTTCGAGCGAATTGCAATTCGCTCGTCCGCTAAAGAATTTCGATCAAACGAGTTTCACCAGCCAAGCAGGAAACGGGCCAGATCCCGGTTACCTGGATCTCATCGAGACCGCCTTTTAGACCGCCTCTATTGGCGACAAACAAAAAATGAGCGCGCCGAAACATCCGTTCCGCTGCGGCTTCTACAATAAATTTCGAGCAAATAAATTCCTGAATCGGCATAACTCCTATGCAGATGCCGCAACTTTACGCAACGTCAACCTGCATATGAAGGATAACCGGCCCGCCACCCCGCTGGCAACCTGCGAAAATTATTATCAAATGCTTACAATGGGCTTAGGCAAATTTTAAAGGTGGAGGGCTAGGATGCGCTCGTGTGGTCTTGAGTTTGTATAGAGAGTCCAATGACCGAAATGATCCGCCCCCGAGTGAAATATGTCATCGGTCCCGATGGCAGCCCGCTGACCATTGCCGATCTTCCGCCGGCCAATACGCGCCGCTGGGTGATTCGCAGGAAAGCTGAGGTTGTCGCTGCGGTGCGCGGCGGCCTGTTGAGCCTTGAGGAAGCCTGCGAGCGCTACACCCTGACCGTCGAGGAGTTCCTTTCCTGGCAGTCGTCCATCAACGACCATGGTCTTCCGGGCCTGCGCACGACCCGCATCCAACAGTACCGCCACTGATGCCGACGGCGGAAAACGGCAAAAGTCGCTGTTTTCCAGGATCATGGAACCATTCCCGGAGCGGGCCGCACCCATCGGCCCGCTTAACGTCTTGTCAGTTGCCCCGCGGCCGTTTCAGCAGCGCATGCAGGAGCCCCGCGAGGATTGCCGAGCCGGCATAGAACCACAGGCCCGGCTGGGTGAACGCCTCCGCCAGGCCGCTGGTCTTTGCCGCAACGATCACGAGTGCAACCAGCAGCACATCCATCATCGACCACCTGGACAGGATCGGCACCAACCGGCGCAAGAGGTCCCGCTCCACCGGCGAGGATGATGCCGGCGTCAGGGCTTCCGCTGTCAGCCCCAGAAGCTTTATCGTCGGGCAAACGATGGAAAGCAGCGCCACCAGAACCGCAAGCGCCCCGTCCCCACCCTGCCAGAGCGAAGCAACGATCGCGAGAAGCGACGGTGTTTCACTGAAGAAATAAAGTGTCTCGAAACGCACCAGTGGCAGGGTCAACCCCAGCGTCAGGAAGACCGGCGCAGCCACCAGAGCGATCGATTTCAACCACAGCATCGCGGCACTCCCTCTCCGGTCATTGCCGGCATGCGTTGAAACGGCGTGTGGTTTGGCTATCATCGCCGAACCGTCCCGCGCAAGGGATGGCAACCGTGGAAGGAGCCCCGAGTTGAACATCGTCCATGAAGAGGAAAAGTCCGGGGGCCGCTACATTGCTCGGGTGGACAGCGTGGAGGAACCCGCGCTGATGACCTATTCGCGGGCGAGCCCCAAGCTGATCATCGTCGACCACACGGAAGTGCCGGACAGCATGCGCGGTCAGGGTGTCGGACAGGCATTGGCAAAACATGTCGTCGAGGAGGCCCGCCTCGGCGGTTGGCAAATCATTCCGCTCTGCCCGTTCTTCCGTGCCCAGTCACTGCGCCATCCTGAATGGAGCGATGTGGTCAAGGCTCAAGGCTGACCCGTTTCGGCACGGCAGACACAATCCCAGAAATGAAAACGGCCGGATGCGGTCGCGGAAAACCCGCGCCATTCCGGCCGTTTTATTGTTCGATGCAAGCGCTTGCCTTGTTCAGGCGCGCGCCCGCATCTGGCCGTCCCGCTCTTCCAGCGCAGCAGCCTTTGCATATTCGGCCTCGGCTTCTTCCAGCGCAAGTTCCGCAGCATCCTGCTGGACCTTGAGTTCACGGATGGAAACCTGAAGGTTGTCCGCCCGCTGGCGCGCCGCCTTGGCAAATGTTGGATAAGCAAAATGATTAGGATCGCTGATCCCGGTCTTCTTTTCCTCGATGGCGATCTGGCTTTCCAGCTCCTTCGCCATGCGTTCGAATTCCGACATCATTGATTGCAACTGCTGCAACTGCCGACGCTTTTCTGTGACCTGAAATCCCTTCAGGCGCACTAGGCTCTCACGCGACTTCATACGCAATACTCCCGTGATGCGAGACCCCCCGCCACACTTACTGACAAATGCCATCCCCGCTTTTCGGCGAATCATTCTCGAAAAAAAACGGCGGCGTTAACAAAAAACTACCGTTGGTAACCTTTCGTTTACGGGCATCGTTAATGATAAGGACGATCATTTAAGGGTCAGTAAACGCCAGGGCCCCAAAAGGCCTGTGACAATGATGAGTCAAATGAATCGGTTACGGGTATTTCCTGATGTTCTGATTCAACGGTGGCGATGCCGGAAACTTGTGAAAAATCAGGAGACTGCAAAAAATGTTTAATGAATTCGATATTCCTTGCCAGAGGGAATCAGAATTTGTTAACCATTTGGTGGCAGCCTTCAAATCAGGCAACGACTGGATCCGTATCGCGTAGGGGGCCAACTCGACCTTTCGGCGGCGGTAAAGGGGATAATTATGCGGGTTCTACTCATTGAAGACGATAGCGCTACGGCGCAGAGCATCGAATTGATGCTCAAATCGGAAAGTTTCAACGTCTACACCACGGATCTCGGCGAAGAGGGTGTCGATCTCGGCAAGCTCTACGATTACGACATCATTCTGCTCGACCTTAACCTGCCCGACATGTCGGGTTATGAAGTGCTGCGCACGCTGCGCCTCTCCAAGGTGAAGACGCCGATCCTGATTCTCTCCGGCATGGCCGGCATCGAGGACAAGGTACGCGGTCTCGGCTTCGGCGCCGACGACTACATGACCAAGCCGTTCCACAAGGACGAACTGGTTGCTCGCATTCACGCGATCGTCCGTCGCTCCAAGGGCCACGCCCAGTCGATCATCATCACCGGCGAACTGATCGTGAACCTCGACGCCAAGACCGTCGAAGTCGGCGGCCAGCGCGTTCACCTGACCGGCAAGGAATACCAGATGCTGGAGCTGCTTTCGCTCCGCAAGGGTACGACGCTCACCAAGGAAATGTTCCTGAACCACCTTTACGGCGGCATGGACGAGCCGGAACTCAAGATCATCGACGTGTTCATCTGCAAGCTGCGCAAGAAGCTCGCAAACGCCGCAGGCGGCGCGAACTACATCGAAACGGTCTGGGGCCGCGGCTACGTTCTGCGCGAGCCGGACGGTTCGGAATACATGGAAACGGCTTAAAGCCGTTTCCTCCCCCGCTGCCAATTCCCCCAAGGATCTCGACCTGCCCTACCCGGGCAGGTTTTTTATTGCCCGCAACAAACCCTTGAAAGCCGGAGGCGCGATCGCCAGCCGTCCGGAAAGCTGAAAGCGCAAACAAGAACGCCCCGACGAAGCGGGGCGCAAGACGGGGAGGAGGTTTATGCTTATCGACGGATCAGGCGGCAATTGCCTTGTCGGTGAAGATCGTCGTCAGGATCTTGCGGTCGAACGGCTTCAGCAGGAAATCGTTGGCGCCGGCGCGCTTGCCGGCCATCATCGTCTTGAGATCGGCTTCGATGACGCAATAATAGATCCGCACGCTCTTGCCGTCGGGCAATGCGCGGATGTTGGCGATCAGGTCCAGGGCTCCGTCGAGACCGGCGTCGATGATCGCAATGTTCGGCAGCTCGGTCTCGCTGCGCAGAATGGCATCGCGGGCAGACGCAGCTTCGCTGACGAGGAAACCGAGCTCCGACAGAATCTTCTTGCCCACCTTGCGAACGACGTCGGAACCATCCACGATCATTAAGCGCTGCATCGTCAACTCCCTATACCGACCTTGTCCCGCAAGCGGGATTTCGATCCATGCAACCGAGCATAGGAGCTTTCAACTAAGGAAAGGTTACCGCAAGTCGCATCCCGCCGTCCCGAGTTGGAACAGAACGGCAGGATTCCGGGGAGATGGCGCTCAGGCCGCCGCGATCTCCGCGGTGAAGGCGATGTGATCTTCGCCGACCACATGCTTCAGTTCCATCCCGCATTCCTCGGCAAGCAGGACGGTGTAGTAGGGCTGGATCGAATGAGCATCGATCGCCTCTTCCACGGTGCCGTTGCAGATCTCCGCATATTTCGGCGGCACACGCATCATCCGGCCCTTGACCACGATCTTGAACTTCGCGTCGTATTCCGGGTTTTCCAGAAACACGTCCAACGAGCCGCCACGCGGGATTGCGCCGTAAGCCACGAGGAAGAGGTTGAGCAGCAGCTTCACCCGGTTCTTGGCGATGATCGCGCGCGGCCCGTTCCAGGACACCTCGGTCTTCTTTTCCGCGGCGGCGAAATCCTTGGCGGCCTTTTCCGCCTCACCGGTATCGATCGACGCACCGACAGAGCCGGAAGCACCGAACGCCAGACGGGCGAATTTCAGCCGAACGGAAGCATTGAGGGCGCTCGCGCGGATGAGGTCCATCGCGTCGGCATCGGCTCCACCCTCGTCGAGCAGTTCAAGACCGTTGTTGATCGCTCCGACCGGCGAGATCACATCATGGCAGACCCTGCTGCACAGCAGAGCCGCAAGATCGGGACCGGCGAGCGTGAGGTTCGGGTTTTTCGGCATCGTCTCTCCTGAAGAACGCAATCCCGACGAAAGAGACCGGATAGGCCGAATCCCGGCGTCCGGCATGGTCGGATTCCTTTAAGTCATAATGACACCATATTTGGTAAACCGATTATTAAGACGATCCTTTCTAAATTGGCCCATAAGCATTGGAGATGCCGATTGCATCGAAATTCGGACGGAGGACCCCCATGCGCCATTTGAGATTCAGCGACTTCGCCGGCCACCGACTGCTGGCAGCCGCCCTCTTGGTCATCACCGCATTGACCCTCGCCCCACGGCCGTCCTATGCCGACGGCGAATATAGTCCCCAGGAAATCGTCGACGCCGGACACGGCTTCTTCGGTGAAACCAGTGGCGGTCTCGCCAAGGTCATCGAAAAAGCCTTCCAGCAATACGGCCTGCCGAACGGCTATATTCTCGGCCAGGAGGGTTCCGGCGCCTTTGTAGCCGGCCTCACCTATGGCGAAGGCGGCCTCTACACCAAGAACGCCGGACAGCACGATGTCTTCTGGCAAGGTCCCTCGCTCGGCATCGACTATGGCGGCAACGGTACGCGTGTCATGATGCTGGTCTACGACCTGCCGTCGGTCGACAGCCTCTATACCCGCTATGGCGGCGTCAGCGGTTCGGCCTATGTGGTTGCCGGCCTCGGCATGACGGCGATGAAAAGCCGCAATGTCGTGCTTGTGCCGATCAGGACCGGCATCGGGGCCCGCCTCGGCGTCAACGTCGGCTATCTCAAGCTGACCCGGCAGCCGACGTGGAATCCCTTCTGAGAAAATAAGCCCGTACGGTTCGCACAAGCTTACTGGATTTTTCTATGCATCGTGCATAGATTATATATTTGTTGATGCTCACTTGCTCAGCGAAGCAAGGGGCGATTATCGAATTTGTATGTTCGACGAACCGGAATTGGCGCGCCCGTGATTGAATATGGCCTGCTTTTTGGACTGGGTTTTATGGCGGCCGCTCTGGTCGTGATGTTGGTCGCGCCCGCAATCCATCAGCGCATCGTGCTCTATACCGAGAACCGCCTGAAGGCGACGATGCCGCTCAGCCCCCAGGAAATCCGCGCCCAGAAGGACATGGCCCGGGCCGTCTACGCGGCGGAGAACGCCCGCACGACGCAGGAACTCACCCGTGAACGGGAAAAGTCCATCGCCCTGAAGCTTTCGAACGAGCAGCTTGGTCATGAGGCCGGACGTCTGGTTGCCGAAAACCAGGATCTCCACGCGCAGATCAACGAGATGAGCGTGGAGGCCGCCGAATTCCGATCCAAGCTTCGCCGCGCCGAACTCGAAGCCGACAATCTCAAGGAAGCACTGAAGCGCACCGAGGAAAACATCGTTGCCAAGGGGCTGGAAATCGAGGCCCAGTCGAAGCGTCTCCGGCTGATGGCCTCCGACATCGACAACATGAAGATCGAGGCTTCCAGCCGCGAAACCGAGATCGAGAACCTCAGGATACGGGTGCAGACCCTGCGCGACGAGCGCGAGGAACTGCGCCGTGAAACCAAGCTTCTGACCAAGCGGGCAAAGGACGCCGAGTTGCGCCTCTCGCAGGAAGAACACAAGCTGCTGCGGCTTGACGACCGCCTTGCCCGGCAAATGTCCGAAAACGTCGACAAGGACGCCACCATCGACCGCCGCGTCAAGGAAATCGCCCGCCTCAAGCAGAACCTCAAGTCGGCAAACGGCCAGCTGCGCCAGGTGGCCAAGACGCTGCGGGGTGCTAACCTGCCCGTGCCGGATTTCAAGGAGAGCGAAGTGGCGGAAGAAGAATTGATCGAAACCGCTCCCGCCCTGCTGGCAACTCCCGCGCCGGAAATCGATATCGAACGGCTGGCCGAAGAGCTCCGTCATCGCCATACGGCGCTGACGGAACGCCTGCTGAAGGCCAGGTCACCGGCGAACGACGATGCCCTGCGCGAGGAGATCGCTGATATCGCCGCCAAGATGATCGTCGTCACGGCTCACCGCGAAGGCGATGGTTCACCGATCCCTGGCCTGCTGCGCAGCAAGTCGGTCAAGGGCGCCAATGCCCATCCGAGCCTCGCCGAACGCGCGCTGGCTCTCGATCCTGCCCTTGGGGGTAAAACCTCCAGCCAGCACTCGGCCGCGGAGTAAGGCCATATCAGGGGCCCACGCCCTCACCGGCCGCTCAGGAAATCCGCCTCATGGCCCGCGCCATGGAATAGAGCGCAATACCGGCTGCCGTTCCCACATTGAGACTGTCG
This sequence comes from Rhizobium sp. ACO-34A, assembly GCA_002600635.1. NCBI lineage: Bacteria > Pseudomonadati > Pseudomonadota > Alphaproteobacteria > Hyphomicrobiales > Rhizobiaceae > Rhizobium > Rhizobium sp. ACO-34A. Next base: position 3,326,045 of record CP021371.1, read on the forward strand.
AGATGGGGCGACTGGGCAATCCGTGCCGTCGCAAAGCGCGAGAGTATCCCGGCCGGAAGCCCCTCCCCCTCGGTTCCGACGACCAGCGCCATGCGACCGGCAGCGGGAATGGAACCGAGTTCTGTCGCGCCGGCAGGGGAAAGCGCCCAGATCGAGAAACCTGCATTGGCCAGCGACGACAGCATCGTCTCGGCGGAACCGCCGCGCGCATAAGGCGTCGTCAGCACGGAACCGACCGACACTCTTAGCGCCTTGCGATAGAGCGGATCGCAGCTCGTTTCGTCGAGCAACACGGCATCGGCGGAAAAGGCGGCAGCGTTGCGAAACAGGGAACCGACATTGTCGTGGTTGGAAATCCCGCAGCCGACCAGCACCAGCGATGTCTCGGGCAAGCGACCGACGAGATCAGCCGGCTCGGCAACAGAAAGCCGCTGTCCAAGCGCCAGCACGCCGCGATGCAGGTGAAAGCCGGCAATGGCATCGATCACCGTGGCGTCGGCGACATAAACCGGGACATCCTCGGGAAAGGCGGCAAGGATATCGCTGACACCATCCACACGGTTTTTCAGGAGCAGGATCTTTTCTGCCCGGAAATCCCTGGCCGCTTCATGTGCTGCGGCCAACATCCTGAGAACCACCGTTCCCTCGGCGATGAAGCGTCCCGAACGCCCCGTCAGGTCCCGTTCGCGGATCTGGGAGAATTCCGCAATCCGCGGGTCCTTCGGATCCTCGATGGTGATGAAGGTGTGTCCGGACACGGGAAACCGTCAGTTTCCGGAGAGCGTCACGTCGGCGACGATACGGCCGACGGCGATATCGAAGACATAGGCCTTGCGTTGGCCGTCAGCGGCTTCGCCGTAGAACAGGATCTGCGTGCCGGAAAGCGACGTCGACAACACACGGAAGCCAGCGGGGAGCGCTGCGGTCGCAGCAACCGGCTGATCGGCAGGAACGGCAAGACTGCTGCCGACGGCAACGGGACGTTCGGCACCATCTTTGCGCGTAACCTTGTAGACAATCGCCGCCAGCACCGCCATGAACATCAGGAGCATGATGCCGCCGGATACGAGCTGGAGCTTCACCATCTTGCGGCGGACATTTTCCATCGCCGGATCGAGCGGCTTGTCTTCCTGTTCGTCGGGCTCGACATTTGCCATGGCTGGTATCCCGGGTCCTTGTCGTTCGCAGGGGCTCTTGCATTTTCCCTGCTGCGAACCTTAGCTCGGGGAAAACCAGCCATGATTTTCATGGCCGTCGATTGTGGATCGCATCGGTCTGTGCCAATTGGCAGCAAAACCTCTGCCGCAACGCCGGTGGTAGACACGCGGGATGACAGAATGAACGACCCCTTTAAACAAGCAGAGACGTCAAGAAAAGAGCTGATTGCCGGCGAAGATGCCGAAGGACGGCTCGATGCCTGGTTGACGGCGGAACTTTCCGGCGAATTTTCGCGCAATCGCATCAAGGCGCTGATCGAACAGGGGGCGATCACCATCAACGGTGAAACCATCACCGAGCCGAAGCGCAAGATCAAGCCCGGCGACCGCCTGTCCGTCGTTCTGCCGGAGCCGGAAGACCCCGAACCCAAGGGCGAGAACATTCCGCTCGAGGTGCTTTACGAGGATGACGACCTGATCGTCATCGCCAAACCGGCCGGCCTTGTCGTCCATCCCGGTGCCGGCAACTGGACCGGCACGCTGGTCAATGCGCTGATCTATCATTGCGGCGACAGCCTGTCGGGTATTGGCGGCGTCAAGCGCCCGGGCATCGTGCACCGCCTCGACAAGGAAACCTCCGGCGTCATGGTCGTCGCCAAGAACGATGCGGCCCACCGCCACCTTGCCGACCAGTTTGCCGACCATGGCCGCACTGGCCCGCTGGAGCGCGCATATCAGGCAATCGTCTGGGGCCGTCCCCGCACGCTCCACGGCACGATCGACGCACCGCTCGGCCGCGCCGGCGACCGCACCAAGCGCGCCGTCAAGCGCGAGGACAGTGACGACGCCCGCGAGGCGATCACCCATTACGAGGTGCTGGAGCGTTATGGCGAAAAGCCCGATGCCAGCTGCCTCGCCTCGCTGATCGAATGCCGGCTGGAGACGGGCCGCACCCACCAGATCCGCGTGCACATGGCTCATATCGGCCATCCGCTGATCGGCGACCCCGAATATGGAGCAGCCTTCAAGACCAAGGCGAACCTCCTGCCCGAACCGGCGAAATCCATCGTCAACGGTTTCCACCGTCAGGCGCTGCACGCCTATCTCCTCGCCTTCGAGCATCCGGCAACGGGCGAAACCATGGCGTTCGAGGCCCCGATCCCGGACGACATGCAGCAGATCATCGACGCGTTGCAGACCATCGAGCAGCCCCGTTCCTGACCACGGGACGGGAACTCTCGCAACAGCGCGAACCGTGACGCGGATGGACTTGCCGCTCATGGCAACGGCCCGTCCGTAGCACTTCGTTAACCATGATTGTCTACCACTTGTTAGCGAACCCGCATCTGCGGCGGCCTCGCTAGCATCGGGCATCATGAGGAAAAGACGGCTCTCGGCATATTCCCGGCATCTCGGGCTTTTCACCGCAATGGTCTCGGTATCCATCGCGCTGCCGGTGCTTGCGCAGTCGGTATGGACCGGCGCTTCCGATAACGAATTCTCCAACGACGCCAACTGGAACCCCTCGGCACCCGGCGCTGGCGATGGCGCGACCGTTGCGACCGGCTCGCCGCAGGTGACCACCAACTTCGTCATCACCGATCTCGACGTCAGCGGCGGCAACGTCACCGTCACCAACACCGGCGAACTGACCGCCACGGGCGGCACCACACTGAGTTCCGGTACGATCAGCATCAATGCCGGCGGCGTTCTCAATTCCGACGTCGAGATGAATGGCGGCGGCCTGTCCATCGATGGCGATCTCAATGGCAAGCTGACGCTGAATAGCGGCAATGTCACCGTCAACGGCACGCTCGGCAGTGCCGCGGTCGGAGCCACGACGGCGCTGACGAATAACGGGGATGTCGGCGATGTCGATGTGTCCGCAAGTGGAACCTTCGTCAACAACACCGGCGCAACAGCCGGAGACGTAACGAATGCCGGAGCGACCTCCAACGCCGGCACCATCGCCTCGCTGACCAACACCGCCGGCACCTTCATCAACAATTCCGGTGGCACAGTCACCGGCGACACGACGGTGACGGGCGGAACGGTCACCAACAACTTCGTCATCACCGATGCCGATGTTGCCGCAGGCGCGACGCTGGTCAACAACTTCGGCGCCACCGCCGAGAACGTCACCAATGCCGGCACGCTCTCGAATTCGGGAACGATCGCCTCCGTCGAGAATACTGCGGGCATCTTCACCAACAATTCCGACGGCACAGTAACAGACCAGACCACGGTGGCGGGCGGCACCGTCACCAATGACGGCACGCTCGGCGACGTCGATGTCGCAACCGGTAGCACTTTCACCAACACGACCGGCTCTACGGCCGGCGATGTCACCAATGCCGGGACATCGTCCAATGCCGGCGACATTGCCTCCCTGACCAACACCGGCGGCACCTTCACCAACAATTTCGGCGGAACCATCACTGGCGACACGACGGTGACAGGCGGAACCGTCACCAACAACTTCGTCATCAGCGATGCCGATGTTGCGGCAGGCGCGACGCTGGTCAACAACACCGGCGCGACGGCGGGCAATGTCACCAACGCCGGCAACACCAGCAATGCCGGCACCATCGCTTCGGTCGTGAACACCGGCGGCACCTTCACCAACAATTCCGGCGGTACCATCAGCGGAACGACGACCGTCACCGGCGGCACCGTCGTCAACAACGCGACATTCGCCAACGTCGACATCGGAGTGAATGGCACCTTCGTCAACAATAGCGGCGCGGTTGCGGATGCGGTCACCAACGCCGGCACCGGCTCCAACGACGGAACGATCGCATCGCTGACCAACACCAACGGTCTCTTCGCCAATACCGGCACCATCAGCGGCGCGGCTGATGTTACGGGCGGCACGCTCACCAACGACGGCACGGTGCTTGGCGCCGTCGGGGTCTATGACGGCGGCACTCTCTCCGGCAGCGGCACGACAGCGGATCTCACCATCTATTCCGGCGGCACGCTTTCACCCGGCCCCGGCATGCAGACGATCTCCGTCGACGGCAACCTGACGTTTGCTACCGGATCGACCTATCAGGTCGATATCGATGCGAGCGGCAATTCCGACAGCGTCGATGTCTCCGGCGCAGTCATCATCAGCGGCGGCACGCTGGAACTCATTGCCGGCACCGGCAGCTACACGCCCGGCATCGACTACACGATCATCACAGCCGCCTCCGGTATCACCGGCAGCTTCGACAACGTCACAAGCGACTTCGCCTTCCTGACACCGGTGCTGACCTACGGCGGAACCGGTATCGATCTCAGCCTCGACCGTAACGACGTGGCCTTCGCCGATGTCGCCTCGACTGCCAACGGGCGCTCGACCGCGGGCGCGGTTGAAGCGCTCGGCGCGTCGAATTCTCTCTACCTCGCCGTCGTCTCCCTGAATGCCACAACGGCCACCGATGCCTTTTCGCAGTTGAGCGGCGAGGATCATGCTTCCCTGAAGAGCCGGACACTGCAGGACGGTCGTATCCCGCGTGAGGCGATCCTCGACCGGATGAGCAGTGTTCATGCCTCTCTTCCAGGCGCGAACGAGGGCCTGAGCGTCTGGACGACCGGATATGGCACGACGAGCCGGCTTGAAGGAGACGGTAACGCCGCCGGGATCGACGGCAGGACCGCCGGCCTTTTCGCCGGCGCCGATGCGGCGCTGTCAGACGAATGGCGCGTGGGCGGCATGCTCGGCTACAGCCGCACCAGCCTTGACCGTCTCGCGGATTACGACACTTATCACCTCGGCCTCTATGCCGGCGGCACCTATGGCCCGCTCGGCCTCACGGCGGGTGCCATCTACTCGGTGAATGAGGTATCGACCGCCAGGGATGTCTCCTTGAGCAATTTCGATGACAGGCTGACGGCAGATTACCGCAGCGCCATGGCGCAAGCATTCGCCGATATCTCCTGGACGACGAGGCTGGATGACATAACGCTGCAGCCTTTCGCCAACATCGCCTATCTCAACCTCGACACAGATGGCTTCGCTGAAGATGGCGGCGCGGCAGCCCTTTCGGCTGCCGGCGCCAATGACGACATAACGCTCTCCACGCTCGGCCTGCGATTGTCGGCCGAGCTAGTGGCCGGCGAAATGCCGTTCACGATTTCCGGCATGCTCGGCTGGCGTCATGCCTTCGGCGACCTCACCCCATCGACCAGCTTCGCCTTTGCCGGCGGCAGCCCCTTCCTGATCGAAGGCGTGACCATCCCGCGCAATGCCATGGTGGCCGAGGCAGGCATCACCGTCGCGCTCACGAAAAGCGCGAGGCTGAACCTGACCTATTCCGGCGAGTTCGGTTCCAGCTCGGCATCCCACGCGGCCAAAGCCAATCTCAGGGTCGATTTCTAGGGATCGCACCTAACCTGCCTCAGTCGGTAATGCTCATGCATCACGGCCAGAGCCTTCAGACAGTCCCGGCCCGCATGTTCTGCCTCGTCGTCGCGACAACGTGCAACCCGACCGCCGCAAGCACCACGCTGCCTCCAACCATGGTCGCGCCGGAAGGCACCTCCCCGACGAACAGCCACACCCAGAGCGGTGCCAGCGGCGCATCCATCGCCCCGATCAGCGCCGCCTCCACGGGCGGCAGCAGGCGCGAACCGACGATCAGCAGCACCACGCCGAGCGAAAAGCCGAAGATGGCGAAGAGCACCACCACCATGAGATCGTCACTGGACACGGCAAGCGGAACAGCGAAGGGCGCGGCAAAGGCAGCACTCAGCAGCGTCGACAGCACCGAGCAGGCAAGCACCGGCTTGTCCGGATAGCGCCGCACGAGGACGGTCCAGAGCGCGATGGTGAATGTCATGGCAAATGCCAGGAGATCGCCGAGGATCGAACCTTCTCCTCCCTGCCCGATCATCAGCACGACACCGACCAGTGCGATGCCGCTTGCGGCAAGCGCTCCCCGCCCCGGTCTTTCGCCGAGCATCAGGAAGCCAAGACCGGCAGCGGCGAAGGGACAGGTCGCGAAGATGATGGCAACATGGGCAACCGTCGTCTCGTGCAGCGCCGCGATGAAGAACGAGGCGCTGACGGCCGATGCCACGCAGATGGCAAGCCCTGAGAGCCCCAGGCCTGCGAAATCGCGATAGACACCCCTCCCTCTGACCACGATGAGGCAGAGGAGCAGGAAGGCTCCGCTGATCACGCCGCGCCAGAAGAGCAGCGTCGCGCTGTCCATGTCGATCAGCCGGGTCATCAGCCCAGCAGTGGAAAGGGCAATGGTGGCGACCGAGACGGCAATCAGGCCGACAAGATAAGTGGGCATCTGCATGGAGAAATCTCGACGGATTGGAAAGACAGGAAAGCTGTAGCAGAATGCTGCTGACAGCTTCTTGTCAGCAGAAGTCAGGGATCGGGAAACGGCAATGGTGCAGCCGCGCCGCATGTTCGACATCATCCAGATGCTGCGCGCATCGCCAACGCCTCTGACCGCAGAGGCCATCGCCACGCGGCTGGAGGTAACGAAGCGCACCGTCTACCGCGACATCGCCGCCCTGCAGGCCTCCCGCGTACCGATCGAGGGAGCAGCCGGTGTCGGCTACGTGATGCGCCGCGGTTACGACCTGCCACCGCTGATGTTCTCGCCGGAAGAGATCGAGGCGATAGCGGTCGGATTATCACTGGTAGCGCGCACGGGCGACAGCAGCCTTGAAGCCGCAGGGCGCAGCGCTGCCGCCAAGATCGGCGACGTCCTGCCTTGCGACACGACAGGCATCGACGCCATGCCTCTCTACGTCTCCCGCTGGCATGAGATCCCCGAACCCAAGGCCGACCTTGCCACCATCCGCCGCGCCATCCGCGAGGAACGCAAGCTCCTGATCACCTATCGCGACGCCGAAAACCGGGAGACGGAAAGAACGATCCGGCCGCTCGGCCTCGTCTATTATGTCGATGGCATACACCTTGCGGCATGGTGCGAAATACGGCAGGATTTCCGTCACTTCAGGCATGATAGGATCGAGTGCTGCCGCCTGCTGGAAGACGGTTTTCGCGACGGGGAAAAGCTCCGCAAGACATGGCGGGAGAACCGGAAACTGTTCGATTGCTGAGCGCTTCCGACATTAACAAAACGTAATGTCATAACGCGTCCGTGATCGCTTGAAACACCGTTTGGCCGCACTTATCTGATACGTGGGTTTCTGTGGGGTTTTGGAAATCCACGGAGATCCGGCTCGCCCAGGGATGAAGGGGAGCCACACTTGGAAAAGGGGGTGCTTTATGGCCCGCAATACTCTGCCTACCATTACCGCCGGTGAAGCCGGCCTCAATCGTTATCTCGACGAAATCCGCAAGTTCCCGATGCTGGAGCCGCAGCAGGAATACATGCTCGCGAAGCGCTACGCCGAACACGGCGACCGCGATGCAGCCCACAAGCTCGTCACCAGCCATCTGCGCCTCGTCGCCAAGATCGCCATGGGTTATCGCGGCTACGGCCTGCCGATCGGCGAAGTCGTGTCCGAGGGCAATGTCGGCCTGATGCAGGCCGTCAAGAAGTTCGACCCGGAACGCGGCTTCCGCCTGGCAACCTATGCCATGTGGTGGATCAAGGCCTCGATCCAGGAATACATCCTGCGCTCATGGTCGCTCGTGAAGATGGGCACCACCGCAAACCAGAAGCGGCTGTTCTTCAACCTCCGCAGGCTGAAGGGCAAGATCCAGGCAATCGAGGAAGGCGATCTGAAGCCTGAGCAGGTGGCGGCAATCGCCACCAAGCTCAACGTTTCGGAAGAGGAAGTCATTTCGATGAACCGTCGCCTCTCCGGCGACGCCTCGCTGAACGCTCCGATCCGCGCCACCGAAGGCGAATCCGGCCAGTGGCAGGATTGGCTGGTGGACGATCACGACAGCCAGGAAGAAGTGCTGATCGAGCAGGACGAACTGGAAACACGCCGTCGCATGCTGGCCCGCGCCATGAGCGTTCTCAACGACCGCGAACGCCGCATCTTCGAGGCTCGCCGCCTCGCGGAAGATCCGGTGACCCTCGAGGAGCTGTCGTCCGAGTTCGACATCAGCCGCGAGCGCGTGCGCCAGATCGAGGTTCGCGCCTTCGAAAAGGTTCAGGAAGCCGTCCAGAAGGAAGCGCTGGAACGCGCTTCCCAGCTCCGCGTCGTCGAAGCCTGATCCTCCTGAAAGACGAATGAAACGAGAAAACCCGGGGCCGCAAGGCACCCGGGTTTTTCATGTGTCGCAGGATTACAGGCGGCCGGATCAGTTTCCGGCCGACCCAAGCGCTTCCCATTCCTTGAGAACGGCATTGAAGACAGCCGTACCGGCCGCGCCCTTGTCGAGCGTCAGCAGAGCGCGGCGGCCGTTGCGGTAGGTGATCGGCATGTCGATCCAGCCGCGCGTCGACAGGAGTTCCAAGTTCTGCTTGATCACGTCCTGGAAGTCGTTGAGCGCCACCAAGTAGGTATCTTCCGTGACCTGCGCCGAAACCGCGACCAGCGGATCGCCACGGTCCTGCTCGGTGCGCTTCATCGCGATGCGCTGCAGGTTATCCACCGCCCCGCCTTCGAAATCCGGCGGGATCGAGAAGACGACTTCGATGATGTGGCTTGCCGGCAGCGAATTGTCCGTGTTGCGCCGGATGGTCAGGAGCGCTGTCATGCCGCGTTCCGGAATCGTGATCTTGCCCTGGATTTCCGGATTGGGCTTGCCATCGTCGCCAGTCTCGCGAACGGCAGTCCAGGCAACGGTGCCGGCCACGGCGACAGGCGTGGTCTGGCCGAGCTTCTCCTCATAGAGGAATGCCTTTTCGCCGGCAGCGGTGCCCGCACCGGCAGCAGCCGGAGGCGTCGTCGTAGAGGGAGCGACAGGCGTGCCGGCATTGGTGCCGACCGGCGGTTGATCCGTCGGCTCGACCTTGGAGGCGACATTCTGCTGGGAAACCGACTTGCCCTCGGCGTCTGCACCAGCGGCGGCAGCCGTTCCAGCGCCTTCATCGACTTCCGAACCATCGGCCATGAGACGCTGGGTGAACTTCTGCCCCTCCACCGCACCTTCTTCCGGCGGAGTGGCCGCACCATTCGCTGCCGGTGGAGTTTCTGTTGCCGGCGGTTCCGACTGTCCGTCCGTCGTCGCTGGCTGTCCAGCGACAAACGGCGGCTCGGAGCCCGTCAGGCCGTTGATGAATTCCGTCATCGATGTGCGATAGGTCCATGCGGCAAAGCCACCGCCGGCCAGAAGCAGCACACCGAGTGCGCCAAGCACGATCGGCGCGAAATTACGGCGCGGTTTCGTTTCCTTGCGATAGGCCGACTGCTGTGCGCTTTCGAGGAAGGCATCGACGTCCTCATCGGAAGCAGCCACGGGCGCGACGGGGGCCGCCGTCCGGCCACCATTTCCGCCGGCTGCTGCCGGCTGCTGCTCCTTCGACTTCAGGTCACCGACATCGGCAAACCAGTCCGAGAAATCGTCGCTCTGTTTCGGAGCTGCTACCGCTGCCGCTGCCTGCGCAGGAGCCGCCGGAGACCGATATTCATCGACATTCCACTCGAGAAGGTCGGGAACTTCTGCCGCGGCGGGCTCAGTACGCGCCGCCGGAGCGGCCGGCGCGAAAGCACCGAAATCATGGTCACGCCGCTGTTCGGGGGCCGCCGGAGCGACATCCTCGCGACGAACAACCGGTGCAACCTCCTCGGCCGGAGCAGCCTGAGCCGGTGTATCCTCCGGGAAATCCCAGGGTTCATAGGCAACCGGCTCGGAAGCGGGAGCGGGCTTTGCAGTAAAATCGGACCGGGCCGGAGAAAGCCATTCCTCGGCTTCATCCGTCATCGGAGCGGCCTGACGGGTCACAGGCTGTACCGGTTCGACCTGCTTTTCCTCGTAACGGTGGATCGTCTCCTCTTCCCATACCGGGAAGGCCTCTTCCGCACGCGGAGCTTCGACAGGCGCAGGCTCGACAGGTGCAACGACTTCCGGCTCGCGGCTTGCAGGCGGCTGATAATCCGGCGTCTCCGGCTCTGCTTCCTGCCAGGGATCTTCTACTTCTTCGTATTCGGCCGAAGGAGCGGTGCGAGCAGGCTCGACATATTCCTCTTCGTGCTCGCGATAGGTCTCGTGAGCGGCAGCCGCGACCGGCTCCTCGGCCCATTCGACCTGCGTCGACGCGGGAGTTGCGGGAGCAACATGCGGCTCGTCTTCGTATTCGGGATAAGCAGCCCCTTCAGGCTCTGGCTGTTTTTCCGGTTCCGGCTCAGAGGCCTGCTCCGGTTCATGGACCGGTTCTGGCTCTTCCTCGGCCTCATAGGCGGGCGCCTGCCGGGACTCGGAAGCGCCGGGAACATGATCTTCCCAGGATGCCGCGGCCGGCGCGGGCGAAACGTCTTCCGGAAGTTCTTCAACTTCCGGAAGTGCCTCGGCGTGCTCGGCCTCGACTTCGTTGATGGCGGTCTCGAGCTTGTCGAGTTGACGGCGCAGCATCTCTTCGGGCGGGCGCGGAGACATGTTCTCGAGCTGCCGCAATACGGCACTGCGAGCCTTGTCATAGACCTTCGCACGCATCTCAGGGGTATTGTTCGACAGTCCGTCCACGGCCCGCCGAATAACTGCGATAAAGTCAGCCATCAGCACTTTTTCTCTTGGTCGCCGGAGTGATTCCGACTGACAAAACGTTAACGATTTCTATCATTAATCCTCAAACGGATCGGTCACAAGTATGGTGTCGTCACGCTCCGGGCTGGTGGAAAGCAGAGCGACCGGCGCGCCGATCAGTTCTTCGACCTGACGGACGTACTTGATCGCCTGTGCCGGCAGGTCAGCCCACTTGCGGGCGCCGACCGTCGATTCCTTCCAGCCTTCGAGCGTGATGAAGATCGGCTCGACGCGGGCCTGGGCGGCCTGCGATGCCGGAAGATAGTCGATTTCCTGCCCGTCCAGCTTGTAGCCGACGCAGATCTTGAGCTCGTCGAGACCGTCGAGAACATCGAGCTTGGTCAGCGCGATGCCGGTGATGCCGTTGGTGGCGACCGACTGGCGTACCAGTGCCGCATCGAACCAGCCACAACGACGCTTGCGGCCCGTAACCGTGCCGAACTCATGGCCGCGCTCGCCAAGGAACTGACCGATTTCATCCGTCAGTTCGGTCGGGAACGGACCTTCGCCGACGCGGGTCGTATAGGCCTTGGTGATGCCGAGGATGTAGCCGAGCGAACCCGGGCCCATGCCGGAGCCGGCAGCGGCCTGACCTGCAACCGTGTTGGACGAGGTCACGAAGGGATAGGTGCCGTGGTCGATGTCGAGCAGCGAGCCCTGAGCGCCTTCGAACAAAATGCGCGAACCCTTGCGGCGCTCCTTGTCGAGAAGCTGCCAGACGGTATCCATGAACGGCAGAACGCGGTCGGCGATGGAGGTCAGTTCCTCCATGATCGTCTTGTGCTCGACTTCGGCCGCGCCAAAGCCGCGGCGAAGCGCGTTGTGGTGCGAGAGCAGGCGATCGACCTTGCCTTCGAGCGCGGCGACGTCGGCGAGTTCCATGAGGCGGATCGCGCGGCGGCCGACCTTGTCTTCATAGGCCGGGCCAATACCGCGGCGGGTCGTGCCGATCTTGGTGCCGCTGTTGGAGGCGGCGTCCTCGCGCATGCCGTCCAGTTCGCGGTGAAGGGAAAGGATGAGGGTCGCGTTTTCGGCGATTCGCAGGTTTTCCGGGGTGACGGTAACGCCCTGCACCTTGAGGCGCTCGATTTCAGCGAGCAGCGCATGCGGATCGACGACGACGCCGTTACCGATCACCGCCATCTTGCCCGGGCGCACGACGCCGGACGGCAGCAGCGACAGCTTGTAGCTGACACCATCGATGACCAGAGTATGTCCGGCATTATGTCCGCCCTGAAAGCGCACAACGATATCGGCTCGCTCGGAAAGCCAGTCGACGATCTTGCCTTTACCCTCGTCTCCCCACTGCGACCCTACAACCACGACATTCGTCATTTCCAAATCCTGTTCATTGCACGAGAGGCCTGCGCCTAACCCAAACCCGCGCATCTATACTGTGTTGTTTTTGGGAAATCGACCCGTTTGTGATCAGCAATTTGGCTTTTTGCGTGACATGTCAGCGCCCGTCGCCTATCCAAACGGCGAATTGCAGTCGAGCGAACCCCCGTCCCCTATTCCATCTGGTGTTGCAGTTGCTTCTTCGGGCCTATTTTTTCCTCACCGTCGCGACGCTTCTTTGGGGCGGCAATACCATGGTCGGCAAGCTGGCTGTCGGCCATGTCAGCCCCATGGTTCTCAACTTCTCACGCTGGCTGATCGCCGTCATTGTCATCTGCGCCATTTCCGTGCCGCAGATCAGAAAGGACTGGCCCCTGCTGCGCAAGAACTGGCTGCTGCTGCTCGCCTATGGCGCGGTGGGCTACACGGCCTTTAACGGCTTTCTCTATACAGCCCTCAAATACACGAGCGCCGTCAATGGCGCGATCGAACAGGGCGGCATCCCGGTCCTGATCTTCATCCTGAACTTCGTGCTGTTCCGCATCCCGGTGTCGCTCGTGCAGATCATCGGCTTTGCCATCAGCTTTGCCGGCGTCGCGGTGACCGCAAGCCATGGCGACCCGATGTCGCTGCTGCACCTCACCCTGAATTACGGTGATGGGTTGCTGCTGCTCGCCGTCCTCGCCTATGCGATCTACACCATCGCGCTGCGCTGGAAGCCGCCGGTGCACTGGAAAAGCCTGATGGCCGGTCCGGCGCTCGGCGCGGCACTGACCGCCCTTCCCCTGATGTTCTGGGAACAGGCGAACGGCGAGATGATCCTGCCCGATACGCTGGGATGGGCAATCATCGCCTATGCCGGCCTGCTGCCGTCGCTGATCTCGCAGATCTTTTATATCAAGGGCGTCGAAGGCATCGGCGCCAACCGCGCCGGCCTCTTCATCAATCTGGTGCCGGTGTTCGGGACACTTCTGTCGCTCGCCCTTCTCGGCGAGGCGCTCCAGCCGTTCCATGTTCTTGCTCTGGCCCTCGTTCTGGGCGGCATCGCCATCGCCGAATGGGGCAAGCCGGCGAGTAAAATTTAGCAGCAAAAAAGAAAAGGCCCTGACGGTGGTTCACACCGTCAGGGCAAATTAGGCAGTACAGACAGAAACATTCAGCCGGGCGGAAACCTGCCGCCCTGAAGAATTCGCGAGAGCATAATCCGACCGGAGTGAAACGAGGATCGACAGGATTATGCTTCAAAAACAAAACTTTAGAGCCCAATGGGGCGAATGCTTGCGGTCGGGATCTCGACGCGCTTCCACTTCTTGATGGCGTTCGAGCGGTCGTCCAGTGCGTAGTCACCCCTGTTGGTGGTGACCACCAGAACGACACGTCGCTCGCCGTCCGTGGTGCGGCCATTGGCAATCGTCAGCGCATCAGCCGACCAGCCCATGGCGATCAGCATGGCGCGCTTGGCGCTGGCGAGGTCGGAGCCGATGGTGACAGGCCCGGAAATCTTCAGAACGTCCCGACGACCGAACGAATAGAGGTCGTTGATAAGCTGGACCGAGGCGTTGACCGTCGCATTGACGCGCTTCAGCTGGCTCTCGCGATACGAGGTGAGCACGAAGGTGTAAGGGCGTTCGATGGCGTGGCAGCCTTCCTGTGCATCGACGCACAGCTTCGCATCGCTCGACGACAGACGCTCACCGGAAATCACGAGACGCATGTTCGGCGCATCGGTGAGGTTGCGGGCGAAGCCGCCAGGCCCGAATGCATGGGCCGGGTCGGACAGAACGAATGCCGTCGCGGCGACGACGGCCGTTGCGAGGAGTTTCTTCAGCATATCCTTAGGTCCCCGTTCAGAACTCTTGGTTTTGGCGGGCCGGAACAAATCCTCCGGCTTCCTTGTGACTGAACCTACACGGGGTGTTTTTCGGTGCGCTTAAGCAGATGCCGACAATTTTAGCGAATAGCGTCTTTTTCTCGAATCGATACACACGCCCTGCCGGCGGCGATGTCGATCCATTGTCGCCCTCCTGTCCGCATTCTTTCCGCCGCGACATTTAAGGCATCAGCCTGCACGCAATATGATGCTTTTCGCAGCCCGCATTATTTCCTAATCGAATGGGTAGAGAAACAGCGAGGGTGCGGACATGGCGAAGCCATTCTTCTGGAACGAACTGAACACGGGCGATTTCGCCGGCCTCGATCCGGAAAAGACCGTCGCCATCCTGCCGATCGCATCGACCGAGCAGCACGGCCCGCACCTGCCGATCGCCACCGACGTCGCCATTGCCAACGGCATGCTGGCCGAGCTTCGCAACCAGCGGCCCGACGACATCGATTTCCTCGTTCTGCCGACCCAGGAAATCGGCAAGGCAAATGAGCACATCTATGGTCCCGGCACCCTGTCCTTCGGCCCGGAGATCCTGATCCCCGCATGGACCGCGATCGGCACCAAGGTCGCCGAAGCCGGCATCCGCAAGATGGTGATCGTCAATTCCCACGGCGGCAATGTCGATGTGATGAGCATCGTCGCCCGCGAGCTGCGCGTTCGCCACAAGATGGCTGTCGTCTCCACCCAGTGGGGCCGTTTCGGCAACCCTGAAGGCATGATTTCCGAGCATGAGAGCCGCTACGGCATTCATGGCGGCGAGGTCGAGACATCCCTCATGCTGCATTTCCGGCCGGAACTCGTGCGCATGGAAAAGGCGGAGAACTTCATCTCCCGCGCCGAGGAAATGCGCGCCAATTCGAAGTTCCTGACGCCGCTTCCGCCCCATTCGCTGGCATGGATCGCCCATGACCTCAACCCGAACGGCGTCGTCGGCGATGCCTCGAAGGGCACGGCCGAAAAGGGCGAACTCATCTGCAAGCATCAGGTAAAGGGTTTCATCGAGCTTCTGCGCGATCTCGTCGCTTATCCGCTCGCCAACCTCTATTCGCGCTGATCCCCGGCGCCATCGGCATCCGCTGACCGCTCGGCCGGTTTTTCACCGGCCGGCAGATGCCCCTTGGCACGCAACTCCTGCATCAGCAGCATGAGTTCCTGCATCAGATATTCCACGAAAAGGCTGGTTGCCGCATCGAGCGGCGCTCGCGCCCGGGCAAACAGCCTCATCGGCTGGTGGCGCACATGCTGTTCCGCAAGCGGCCTGAACACCAGATCGCCCGCCCGACATTCGGTAATGACATCGAGCGGATTGAGAAGCGTCAGCCCTGTACCACACTTGACGAGCTGCTTGATCAGCTCGGAGGAATTCGTCTCCAGAAGCGGCTCGACCGGCAAGGGCAAGGGCGAAAGCGCAAGGTCGATGATATTGCGCAGACTGGTTCCCGATTGCGCCAGCACCAGCTTTTCCTGCACCACGTCGACAAGATCGATCGGCCCGTCCTCCTGCGCAAGCGGATGGGAAGGCGGCAACACCACTCCTACCGGCACATCGAAATTCGCAAGCGTGCGGATACCCGGTGTCGCTGGAATATTGAAGCCGAGGCCGATATCCACTTCCCCGGTCAGCACCGGATTGATGGTGGTGGAACCGCCGTCGTTCCTGAGCTTGATACGCACACGAGGATGACTTTCAAGAAACCGCGCAAGGATCGGCGGCAGCGGACCGGAGGCGAGCCCCACCGTGGTCACCAGCGTCACCTTGCCGGCCTGCGGCATCTTCAGCCCGCGGATACGGCTTTCCAGCCGCTCGTAATTCTTGAGCACGTCCCGGATGTGCTCGACGCAGAGTTCCCCGGCGGCCGTCAGCCGCAAGCCCCTCGGCAGGCGCTCGAAGAGCGGCGCGCCGATCTCTTCCTCCAGCGCCAGAATCTGGCGATTGACCGCCGAAGAGGCCACGTTCAGCCGCGCCGCAGCCTTACGGATGGAGCCGCAGCGCACGATTTCGTTGATGTAGAGAAGTTTTCGGGAATGCAGCACGAAACCACCATTGCGCAAAATTTATTCAGAAAGCATTATTTGTGCAGTCATCTTTGATGCAGTGCAAAAAAGGCATCAATGCGGACGAATTTTGATGCTTTTCAAAGAGCAAGGCAATCGCTCAAATATCAAAAACGGCCAGTCTCACGATGCCGCAAGGTTTAACAGGGGAACAAATAAATATGCATAGCTCTTTGAAACTAAAGGCTCTCGCGCTCTCTTTCGGCCTCTCTGCTGCGTTTTCGGTGGCCGGTCAGGCTTACGCGCTGGATGAAGTCAGCTACGGCACCAACTGGCTCGCCCAGGCAGAGCATGGCGGTTTCTACCAGGCCGTTGCCGATGGCACCTATGAGAAGTACGGCCTGAAGGTCACCATCGTCCAGGGTGGCCCGAATGCAGCCAACCGCGCCCTGCTGATCGCCGGCAAGGTCGATTTCTACATGGGCAGCCCGCTCGGCGAAATGGACGCCGTCAAGGAAGGCATTCCGCTGGTCGACGTCGCCGCGATCTTCCAGAAGGATCCGCAGGTTCTTCTCGCTCACCCCGATCAGGGCATTGAAAAGTTCGCAGACCTCGCCAAGCTCGACTCGATCTTCATGGGCAAGGACGGCTACGTCACCTATTTCGAGTGGATGAAGAAGAACTACGAAGGCTTCAAGGACGAGCAGTACAAGCCCTACACCTTCAACCCGGCTCCTTTCATCGCCGATCCGAAGTCGGCACAGCAGGGCTACCTGACCTCCGAGCCTTATGAAATCGAAAAGCAGGCCGGCTGGGCTCCGAAGGTCTTCCTTCTCGCAGACAACGGCTTCAACCCCTACTCCACGATGATCACCACCAAGACCGATCTCGTCGAAAGCAAGCCGGAACTCGTCCAGCGCTTCGTCGATGCCTCCATCGAGGGCTGGTACAACTACCTCTACGGCGACAACAAGGCCGCCAACGACCTGATCAAGAAGGACAATCCGGAAATGACGGATGGTCAGATCGCCTTCTCCATCGCCAAG
The DNA here is from genome assembly GCA_002600635.1 of Rhizobium sp. ACO-34A. Taxonomy (NCBI): domain Bacteria; kingdom Pseudomonadati; phylum Pseudomonadota; class Alphaproteobacteria; order Hyphomicrobiales; family Rhizobiaceae; genus Rhizobium; species Rhizobium sp. ACO-34A. The sequence goes on from CP021371.1 coordinate 3,343,082, forward strand.
ATGAAGGAATACGGCATCGTTGAATCCGGCGAAGCGCTCGACAAGGGCATCGGCTGCATGACGGACGAGAAGTACAAGGCATTCTTCGACGCCATGGTCCAGATCGGCGTCGAGCCGGCCGACCTCGACTACAAGAAGTCCTACACCACGCAGTTCGTCTGCAAGAGCGTCGGCGCCTCGCTGAAGAAATAAGTTTCGAACGCTCCCTCGACGGGATGCGTCGAACGGCAAAAGGTGACGAGGGGAACCGGGATTTTCCCTCCCCTCGTCCCGTCCTTTTAGGACCACCCCTCTCCGTCCGAGGGTAAGGGAGCCAAAGGCTCCGCCATCCGAGACCTGACAAAGGCCCGCAATGACTGCTTTCGACGCCACGACGGCAACGCCATCCGTTCCTGCCAGCGCCCCACGCGAGCAACGCCGGCCGCTCGTTGTCATGAACGCGGTCTCGAAGACCTTTTCCAGCGGAACGCTCGCCCTTTCCGATATGTCGCTCACCGTCAACGGCGGCGAGTTCGTGAGCCTGCTCGGCCCCTCCGGCTGTGGCAAGTCGACGGCGCTCCGCATCATCGCCGGCCTCGGCGATGTGTCGAAGGGCACGATCGACTGGCCGAGCTCGCGCATCAATTCCCGGGGCTTGCCGGAAGGCGACATTTCCTTCGTCTTCCAGGAACCGACGCTGATGCCCTGGCAGACCGTGTTCGGCAATGTCTACCTGCCGCTCAAGCTGCGCGGCATATCCAAGGCAGCGGCCCGCGACGACATCATGGCGGCACTCGCCACCGTCGGCCTCAAGGACTTCGCCGAGGCCTATCCGCGCGAACTCTCCGGTGGCATGAAGATGCGCGTCTCCATCGCCCGCGCACTGGTCACCAAGCCCAAGCTGCTGCTGATGGACGAGCCCTTCGCCGCCCTCGACGAAATCACCCGCCAGAAGCTCAACGACGACGTGCTGCGTCTCTGGAAAGAGACCGGAATCACCGTCATTTTCGTGACCCATTCGGTCTTCGAAAGCGCCTATCTTTCCAGCCGCATCGTCGTGATGAAGGCGCGGCCCGGTCGCGTCCATGCCGATTTCCCGCTGAAGACCAGCCTCGAACGCGATGCGCATTACCGCACCTCCGAGGAATACCGGCAGGCCTGCGAGACTGTTTCCGAAACCCTTCTCGAAGCCATGGGCGGAGAGGACGCGCACTGATGTCCGACATGACCGCCAGCTCTTCCCGCACTTCCGGCACCCCTTCCGTTAAAGCACCCGGCTTTCTTACCCGCCAGGGGGAGACGCTGCTGCGCATCCTCGTGCCCGTCCTCGTCGTCGCGGTGCTGATCGGCATCTGGCAGATCGGCGTGATGGTCAGCGGCGTGCCGCAATACATCCTGCCAAGCCCAGGCGCTGTCGCCATCTCCCTGTTCAAGGACTGGGCGATCCTCGCGCCTGCCCTGTGGGTCACCACCCAGATCACCATGGCCTCGCTGGGGCTGGCGCTGATCGGCGGCGTCGGCATCGCCGTCTTCCTCGTCCAGTCGAAGTGGATCGAAACGGCCTTCTATCCGATCACCGTCATCCTGCAGGTCACCCCGATCGTGGCGATTGCGCCGCTGATCCTGATCTATGCGCCGTCGACCCAGGTGGCGCTGCTAATCTGTGCCTTCCTCGTCGCCTTCTTCCCGATCCTGTCGAACATGGTTCAGGGCCTGAAGAGCGTCGACCACAACCTGCTGAACATGTTCGATCTCTACGGCGCTTCCCGCTGGCAGACACTGCTTTATCTGAAGCTGCCGGCCTCGCTGCCCTATTTCATGACAGGTCTGAGGATCGGCGGCGGTCTGGCGCTGATCGCGGCAGTCGTCGCGGAATTTGCCGCGGGTTCCGCCGGTGCCGGTTCAGGCCTCGCCTTCCGCCTGCTCGAGGCCCAGTATCGCCTCAACATTCCGCGGCTGTTCGCCGCCCTCTTCCTGCTTTCCTGTCTTGGCGTCGTGATCTTCGCCATCACCTCCTTCATCTCATGGCTGGCACTGCATCGCTGGCATGAAAGCAGCCTCAAGCGAGAAAACTGATGCCCGCATATCCTCCCCGCTTGCCTGTTGCCGATCGCTTCGTCCTTGCGAACGCCACGCTGCCAGCCGTTTCCGTCGACGGCTTCAATGCGCCTGCGCGCGAAGGTCTCGTCAGCGCCGATCTGGTGATCGCCAGCGGCAGGATCGAAGCCATACTGCCTGCAGGCGCGGCACCGGCCGAACTGCCGCAGGCTGATCTCGGCCGAAGCATGGTCTGGCCCTGCTTCGTCGACATGCACACCCACCTCGACAAGGGGCATATCTGGGAACGCCGGCCGAACCCGACGGGAGACTTTCCCGGCGCCCTCGACGCGGTCCGTACCGACCGTGAGGCCCGCTGGAACGCGGATGACGTCCGCGCCCGCATGGAGTTCTCACTGAGGACGGCCTATGCCCACGGCACCAGCCTGATCCGTACCCATCTCGACAGTCTCGCGCCCCAGCACCGGATCTCCTTTGAGGTCTTCGCCGCCCTGCGCGAGGAGTGGAAGGACAGGATCGCCCTACAGGCGGCGGCCCTCTTCCCGCTCGACATGATCACCGACGAGGCCTACTTCCCCGATCTGATCGACACGATCGTGACCCATGGCGGCCTCATCGGCGGCCTGACCCAGATGTGGCCGGATCTCGATCAGCGCTTGGATCTCTTGTTCCGCGCGGCCTCCGACAACGGCCTCGATATCGACCTCCATGTCGACGAGACGCAGGACAAGGAAGTCCTCACCCTGAAGGCCATCGCCGAGGCGAAGCTCAGGAACCGTTTCGAAGGAACCGTTACCGTCGGCCATTGCTGCTCGCTCGCCCGGCAGGACGAGGACGTCGCAAAGCAGACCATCGACAAGGTGGCGGAAGCCGGTATCGCGGTCGTTTCGCTGCCCATGTGCAACATGTACCTGCAGGACCGGCATCACGGCTTTACCCCGCGTTATCGCGGCGTCACGTTGTTCCACGAACTGGCGGCCGCCGGTGTCGCGACCGCCGTTTCCTCGGACAACACCCGCGATCCCTTCTACGCCTATGGCGATCTCGATGCCGTCGAGGTCTTCCGCGAAGCGGTCCGCATCATTCATCTCGACCATCCGCTGGACAGTTCGGCCCGCGTCGTCACGCGCACGCCGGCCGACATTCTCGGCCGCCCGGACAAGGGCCGCATCGCCGCCGGCTTTCCAGCCGATCTCGTGCTTTTCAGCGCCCGTAGCTGGAGTGAATTCCTTTCCCGTCCGCAGGCTGACCGCATCGTGATGCGGAATGGCATGGGCATCGACCGCAGCCTGCCGGATTATCGCGACCTTGACCCGCTGATGCGTGATCCCGGCTGAGATCATGCAGTTCAAGAATCTGGAGACAAACCGTGCCTGACTACCAGCAGATCAAGAAGGAACTCGAAGGGATAGCCATCGAGGACAACCCGGCCCTCGTGAAGCAGAAGAGCCGCGACTTCTATTGGTATTCGCCAATCCTGAAGGCGCAGCTCGACAACGTGACCGCTGACCTCATCGTCTCGCCGAAGACGGAAGAGGAAGTGATCCGCACGCTGAAAGTGGCTTACGCCCATGGCGTGCCTGTCACCCCTCGCGGCGGCGGCACCGGCAATTATGGCCAGGCCATGCCGCTTTCGGGCGGTATCGTGCTGAACCTCCTCAACATGAACAGGATCAAGGAGATCCATCCCGGCCGCGTGATTGCCGAACCCGGCGTCATCACCGCCGAACTGGATCGCCAGACCAAGGCGCATTCCGGCCAGGAACTGCGCTTCCATCCTTCGACCACCGGCACGGCGACGCTTGCCGGCTTCATCGCCGGCGGCTCCGGCGGCGTCGGCTCCATCACCTGGGGCGGCCTGCGCGATCTCGGCAACATCCTGCGCCTGCGCGTCGTCACCATGGAAGCTGAACCGCGCGTTCTGGAACTGTCCGCCTGGGACCTGCAGAAGGTCAGCCATGCCTACGGCACCAACGGCATCATCACCGAAGTCGAGATGCCGCTGGCGCCGGCCTATGACTGGGTCGATGTGGTCATCGGTTACGACGACTACATGGACGCCGTCCGCTTCGCCGACGCGCTGACCCATCGCAACGGCATCCTGCTCAAGGAAGTGGCCCCGATCTCCGCGCCGATCCCTTACGAATACTTCACCCGCCACAAGCCGTGGCTGAAGGAAGGCCAGTCCGTCGTCGTGCTGATGGTCGCGCCGCATTCCATGGCACCGCTCGTCGCCTATGCCGAGAAGATGAAGGGCGACATCCGCTTCCGCTCAGACAAGGTCGAGAGCATGAAGGGCATCCCGCATGCCTATGAACTCGCCTGGAACCACACGACCCTTCGCGCCCTGAAGGTCGACCCGGGCATCACCTATCTGCAGGTCCAGTATCCCGGTCCCGATCATGTCGAGAAGGTCGGCAAGCTGGTGAAGATCTTCGGCGACGAGGTCATCAGCCATCTCGAATTCATCAAGTTCGACGGCGCCATCCAGTGCTCCGGCCTTCCGCTGGTCCGTTACACGACGGAAGAGCGGCTCGAGGAGATCATCAGGATCCACGAGGATAACGGCTGCCCGATCTTCAACCCGCATCGCTATACGCTGGAAGAAGGCGGCATGAAGCAGACCGACACTGTCCAGCTCGCCTTCAAGAAGGAGACCGATCCGAAAGGCCTCCTGAACCCTGGCAAGATGATTGCCTGGGACAACCCCGACTTCGACTTCAAGGCCGGCAAGAACTACCTCTTCCCGGGTCTTCAGTCTTTCATGGAGGCCTGATACCGCCAAAACCGATAGAACTTCCGAAGGTACTCCCGGCCGGGGCAAGACGATTGCCTCAGGTGCATGGAACAGACCATGGTGATGGCAGGACCGGCTATGGCGGCGGGCCTCCCATCATCGGGACAAACGGCGCGGAAAAAATTCACTCGACGCCCGGCGAAACCTTTTCGTCGGGCCAAGACATGGAGCTTTCCAGACTATGCGCGTACTTGTTCTGCATTCTCACCCCCTCGATGAAAGCTACGGCCGGGCACTTTACCGCCAGACCTGCGAGAGCCTGACGAAGGCCGGCCACGACGTCGATGGCTGCAATCTCTACGAGGAAGGTTTCGACCCGGTGCTGTCCGCCCATGACCGCCGCGTCTATCACGACTATCCCGAAAACACGGTTCTGGTGAAAAGCCATGTCGAGCGGCTGAAGGCCGCCGAGGGGCTGGTGATCGTCACCCCCGTCTGGAACTTCGGCTTTCCGGCAATGCTGAAGGGCTATTTCGACCGCGTGTGGCTCATGGGCGTGTCCTTCGACCTCCAGGACGGCAAACTGACGCCGACGCTTCGGCATATCAGGAAGATGGCCGCCGTCATGACCTATGGCGCCACACAGTGGCGGGCCTTCGTGGTCGGCAATCCGCCGAAGAAGATCGTCACGCGCGTCCTACGCGCCCAGATCAAGATCGGTGCACCGGTGAAATACCTCGCCCATTACGACATGAACAACTGCACGGACGAAACGAGAGCCGCCTTCCTTGCCAAGGTGAAACACCAGATGGAGCGGTTCTGAACCTCTGAATGCAAAGGCGGGCCGGATGTTTTCCCGGCCCGCCTCCCTCAATTTCCGATCCCCTCTCGTGGCCGTTGGCCCGCGTCAGGGAAGTACCTGAACGACCACGTAGCTTTCAGGGTCGACGATCACCCAATGCTCGTTCACCATCGCATAGGCATAGCTCGGATCTTCCGGAACCGGGGTCAGCACGACATCGGGCGGCAGCGGCTCACCCACGGCGATCGGCTGCTCAATGATGATCGGCTGCGGCGGCAGCGGCTGTTCCTGAATGTAGGTGACGACCCGCTCCGGCGGGGGATCGATCGCAGTACCGGCCACGGCACCGACCACACCACCCACGGCCGCGCCTACCGGGCCGCCGACAATCGCGCCGGTAACGGCTCCGCCTGCTGCGCCCGTCAATGCACCTTCCTGCGCGAAGGCCGGAGCAGATACGGACGCAAGTAGTACCGCAGATACGGCGAGAATCTTCATGGTCATGGCGAGTTCCTTTCGTTTCTGTCATGCCAATGACGAAACAATCCGAACCACCGGACTTTGTTCCTGCGATATATTCCCTGCGAAATAGGCAGGGCGCTTAACGTTTTTCGTTAAACGTTGGCCTCAGTGGGAGATTTCGACACTGAGGCAGGCCAGAATTTTCCTTAAAATACCTTTGCGGCCGTCACTTCGACCTCGACGAGAAAGTCCGCGCGGGTGAACCCGCCGACCACGATCAGCGTGGAAACCGGCTTGGGCTCCAGCGTGTAGCGGTCGCGCACCGCCATGTAGGCGGCAAAGTCCTCGCGCTTGGTCACGAAGCCGGAAATGCGGATCACGTCTGCGAAGGTCATGCCGGCTTGATCGAGAATTGCCTTGATCGCCTCGAAGCAGAGTTCCGCCTGACCGGTGACATCGGACGGAATGCTGTCATCGACGCCAATGCCCAGCTGACCGGATGTCACCAGCAGGCTAGCGCCCGGCGGCACCAGCAGGCCGTGATTGTAGTTGCCGAACGGCGCACGGACAGATGAGGGATTGAAGACGCGTTTCATGAGGGTGTTGCTCCTTTAAGTCGCGACGACATCGGTCCGGTCGCGCCGGACCTCGTGGAAGATATGACCGAACAACGCCGCAAGCACGATGGGGCCGCCGATCATCGTTGCCGCCGAAGGCGTTTCGCCGAGGATCAGCCATACCCACAGCGGCGTCAGCGGCACCTCCAGCGAGGTTAGCAGGCTGGCATCGGCGGCGGGAACCCGGCGCGAACCTGCCGTATAGAGGATCAGGCCGACCGCATTCTGAACAATACCGAAAACGACGATGAGCCCCATGTCACTGGCGCTGACCGAAAGAGGTGCAGCGAAGGAGAAGGTCAGCAGTGAACAGAGCCAGGCGGAACCGGCCATCGCCGGCAACATCGGCACGCCGCGATATTTCCGCATCACGGTTGCCAGAGCGGCAACGGAAATCGTCATGATGGCGGCAAGCACCTTGCCGAACAGCCCCCCGCTTTCGCCGCCGCTATCGGCGAGCATGACCAGAACGCCGCAGATCGCGACCGCGCTGGCGATCAGGGTCGCGCGCGTCGCCTTCTCCCCGATCCACAAATAGGCGACACCCGCGGTCACGAAGGGCACGGTGGCATAGATCACCATCGCATCGGCAACCGAGGTGTAATACATCGACCCGATGCCGGAGATCATGCTGACGGCGGAAAAGAACATCGCCATGAACGACGGCGCGCGCATGCGCTTGAGGATCGTGATCGCGGCACCACGCTCCATGTAGAAGAACAGCATCAGCACGCAACTGCCAGACACGAGGCCACGCCAGAACAGCATGGTCATCAGATCGGCCGTGATCGTGCGGATGAACAGACCGGACGTCGACCAGGCGAGCGCGGATATCGCGACATACAATACGCCGAGACGATATTGACGGGGGTCGTCGAGGGTCATGGAAAAACCGGTATGAACGAGAATGGGGCAAGGAGTATCGCGACCGCAAGGTCGCCACAAGCTCAGGCTGCGGCGCTTTCAGTCGCGGAATGAGAAAGGCTCGCTTGGACCGCGAGCCTTTCGATTTAAGTTCAAGAGGCGCCGGAGTTCAGTCGCCGTAGCCGACGATACCCTTGATCTCGAGGAAGTCGTGGATGCCCCAGTCGGCATATTCGCGGCCATTACCGGACTGCTTGTAGCCGCCGAAAGGCGCAAACGTGTCCCATTCGGGATAGTTGAGATACACGGAGCCAGCCCGCATGCGGGCTGCCACCTTGCGGGCGTGGGCGATATCCTGCGACTGCACATAGGCCGCAAGCCCGTAGACGGTGTCGTTGGCGATGGTGACGGCCTCTTCCTCATCCTTGTAGGGCAGGATCGACAGCACCGGCCCGAAGATCTCTTCACGCGCGATGGTCATGTCGTTGGTGACATTGCCGAAGATGGTCGGGCGGATGTAGTAGCCGCGATTGAGACTTTCCGGCCGACCGGGACCGCCTGCGACCAGCGTTGCGCCTTCCTTGATGCCGGCTTCGATCAGCCGCTGGATCTTGTCGAACTGCAACTGGCTGACCACCGGGCCGAGCACGGTTTCTTCCGAGCGCGGATCCCCGACCACGAAGGTCTCGGCTTCCGACTTCGCGTAACCGAGAGCTTCGTCATGACGGTCGGCCGGCACCAGCATGCGGGTCGGCGCATCGCAGGACTGGCCGGAATTGCCGAAGCACCCCTGAACGCCCTTGCGAACGGCCGTTTCGAGATCCGCATCGGGCAGGATGATGTTGGCCGACTTGCCGCCAAGCTCCTGCGCCACGCGCTTGACCGTGTCGGCAGCCGTCTTGGCGACGATGATGCCGGCGCGGGTCGACCCGGTGAAGGAAACCATGTCGACATCGGGATGACCGGCCATGACCTGACCGACATCGGGGCCGTTGCCCTGCACCATGTTGTAAACGCCCTTCGGCACGCCGGCGGCTTCCATGACCTCCGAGAAGACGACACCGGAAATCGGCGCGATCTCGGAAGGCTTCAGCACAACAGTGCAGCCGGCGGCGATGGCAGGGGCCACCTTGCAGACGATCTGGTTCAGCGGCCAGTTCCACGGCGTGATCAGCGCGCAGACACCGATAGGCTCCTTGACCACCGTGGTGCTACCGCGCTTCTCCGAAAACTCATAGGTTTCAAGCGCTGCGATGGTGGATTCCATGTGGGCGCGACCGGCCCATGCCTGCGCCTCGCGGGCGAAGGAAAGCGGCGCGCCCATCTCCTGGCTGACGGCCTGGGCGATATCCTCGAAGCGCTCGTTATAGACTTCGAGAACCTTCTTCAGCAGCGCCAGCCGCCCAGCCACCGGCCACAGGGAGAAGGTGGCAAATGCCGTCTTGGCGGCGGCCACGGCCTTGTCCACATCGGCCTTCGAACCGACCGATATCTGCGTGTAGGCCTCCTCGGTCGAGGGATCGATCACGTCCAGAACCGCGGGCACCACGGGATCGACCCACGCGCCGTCGATGAAAAACTTCAGGTGATTGGACATGCAAGGCTCCTTGGAAGGAAGTGGGGGCGGGTTTGTCGCGGCGAACTATCCGTCAAGGCAAAGTCGACCGCAAGAAGATCGCGTCACAGGACGCGCAAATATTCAACGATGTACGGGGTTACTTCTCCAGACCGTCCAGCAAGCGATACCAGGCGATTGCAGCCGCCACGCCGATTTGCCGAAGGCCGTGAAACGGAATGGGATGAATGGCCGAGACGGGAAAAGGCAGCGTCGTCCGGTCGCCTGTCTCGATATACTTCGCAAGACGCGGCCCTATTGCGGTCATCAGACCGACACCCCTCCCTTGACAGCCGGCAACCATCAACAGGCCCTTTTCCGGCTCGTGAACATGGGGCAGATGATCCGGCGTCACGGCCACCCGGCCGAACCACCTGTGGGCAATGGAAATATCGCCGAGAGCGGGAAAAAGGCGCAGCATCGCCCGCTGCAGATGCGCCCAGTCCTCCTCGCTCTTCGGCTCGGACATTCGCCCTCGCCCACCGAGTACAAGCCGGCCATCCGGGCTTTTGCGATAATAGACGAGGATACGCCGGCTGTCGGAAACCGCCTGTCCATGGGGCAGAATCGTCTCCCGCTGCGCTTCGTTCAGCGGCGCGGTGGCGATCTGGAAGGAATGCAGCGGCACGAGGCTCTGGGCAAGCCCCGGCACCAGACGACCGGAATAGGCGTTGGTCGCCAGCAGAACGGTGCGGGCCGAAATCGACTGGCCGCCGGACAGCGAAACCGTCCAGGCGCCGCTCTCCTGCCGAAGCCCAGTGACGGTCTCTCCCGTAGCGATGCGGGCACCGGCGGCAACCGCGAGACGCGCGAGTTCGCAGACGAAGGCAAGCGGATTGATGACACCCGCCCGCCGGTCGAGCCAGCCGCCCAGATAGCCGTGTGCGCCGGTCATCAGGGCGATATCGGATGCATTGAGCAGCGTCACGTCGGCGCCGCGGGCGCGCCACTGCCTGTTGCGCTCCTCGGCATTGCCCATCGCCGTATGCGTATGCGCGGCCTGTATCCAGCCGTTGCGCAGGTGCTCGACATCAAGCCCCTCGCTTTCAATGAGATCGAAGACGACATCGGCCGTGCGCGAAGCGAAATCGATCAGCCGCTCGCCCTTCTCCTCGCCAAAGCGGGCGATCAGCCATTCGGGATCGTATTTGAGACCGGGAATGACCTGTCCGCCATTGAGCCCGGAAGCCCCCTCGCCGATGTCGCGGGCCTCCACGACCCTGACGACCAGCCCGCTGCGGGCTGCGGCAAGCGCCGTCGAAAGGCCCTGAAAACCCGCGCCCACGATAACAAGATCGACCACCTCCCGCGAGCCGACCGGCGCAACAGCAATCCGGTCACGATCGGGCCGTCTCCACACCGGACAGGAAAACCGCGAGGGCACCATAACCAATATCCTGAAAATATATCAAATAGCTGCCGCGCAGACTGAACGCGGCATTTTCCAAAATCAATAGATTTTTAGGGAGCATGCGCCCTATCAACAGTGGCCGGGCAAGGCCGGTATCAAAGCAGGAAGATAGAGCGTTGATGGCAGATCCGTTCTCGCCGGAAATGCTCTATTGCGCGACGTCCACACGTTCGGGAAGACGCCAGTCGATCGGCTCCAGCCCACGCGATTTCAGGAAGTCGTTGGCCTTGGAGAAATGCCGGCAGCCGAAGAAGCCGTTATGGGCCGAAAGCGGCGACGGATGCGGTGCCTTCAGCACCAGATGGCGCTGGCGATCGACGAAGGCAGCCTTCTTCTGCGCATAGGATCCCCAGAGCATGAAGACGACGTTTTCGCATTCCTCGTTGACCGCCCGGATGACGGCATCGGTGAAGCGTTCCCAGCCATGGCCCTGATGCGCGGCGGCCCTCGCCTCCTCCACCGTCAGCACGCTGTTGAGCAGAAGCACGCCCTGCCGCGCCCAGCTTTCGAGGAAGCCGTGACGAGCCGGCTCGATACCGAGATCGGTCGCCATTTCCTTGTAGATGTTGACCAGCGACGGAGGAATGCGAACGCCGGGCCGAACGCTGAAGCAAAGGCCATGAGCCTGCCCGGCGCCGTGATAGGGATCCTGACCGAGAATGACCACCCGGACATTCTGGAGCGGCGTCAGGTCGAGAGCGCGGAAATATTCGTTACCCTTGGGGAAGATGCGCTTGCCATTCGCCTTCTCGGCAAGCAGGAACTCCCTGAGCTGCTGCATGTATGGACTGGCGAACTCCGGCCCCAGCACCCGCTTCCAGCTCTCTTCCAGCCTGACATCCGACGAAGTCATTGCGATACCACCGTCCTGCGTTTCGATCGGGAGTGATTGAAAGCCGAAAGACCGTCCTGTCAATCCCGCAACTTGTCGGTCCGGCGAAACCTGCCGGATCGTCCACCGGGTGGGAGTGGCTGAAGTCCAATGAATTCAGTCACAGGCAGCTTTGCCAAACTGTCACAAGCCGGTGCTATGCGGAATCTTCCACGGTGAGGTTGTGCCATGACTCTGCTGATATGGTTCTGCGCGGTAGCCCTTGTTGTCCACCTCTCCAGCATCATTCTGGTGCTTGTCTGGAGAAGTACACGGCATGAGGAGCCTCTTCCCTCGCGACCGCCTGCCGTCACCATCGTCAGGCCCGTCTGCGGTCTGGAGAACAATCTGGAATCGACGCTCCAGTCGACTTTCCGGCTCGACTGGCCGGATTACGAGATCGTCTTTTGCGCCGCGACCGCCAACGACCCGGCGATTGCGGTCGTCCGCCGCTGCATGGCGTCGCATCCGCATATACCTGCCCGCCTGCTGGTCGGCGACGACAGGATCAGCGTCAATCCGAAACTCAATAACGTCATCAAGGGCTGGCGATCCGCCCGCTACGATTGGATCGTGCTGGCCGATAGCAACGTGCTGATGCCGGAAGACTATATCCGCCAGCTCTTCGCGCGCTGGCTTCCCGGCACGGGAGCCGTGTGCTCGCCGCCCATCGGCTCCGCGCCGGAAGGCTTCGCCGCAGAACTGGAATGCGCATGGCTGAACAGCTTCCAGGCCCGTTGGCAGTTGTTGGCCGATGCCATCGGCCTTGGCTTCGCGCAGGGCAAGACCATGCTGCTCAACCGCCAGATCATGGCCCGCGCCGGCGGCTTCGAGCGGCTCGGCGAGGAAGTGGCGGAGGATGCGGCGACAACCGGCCTGATCCGCGGGCTGGGCCTCAAGGTCCGGCTGGTGAAGCAGCCCTTCCCCCAGCCGCTCGGCCGCCGCGATCTCGCCTCGGTGTGGAAGCGGCAATTGCGCTGGGCTCGCCTGCGGCGCGCGTCCTTCCCGCTCTATTTCGTGCCCGAACTCTTTGCCGGCGCAGCGCTCCCCCTCACGGCATTGACCGCCCTCGTTGCAACCGGCACCTGCTCGCCCTTGAGCGCGCTCGTCTACCTCGTCGCATGGTATGGTGGTGAAACCCTGCTCAACAGAAGCTTCGGATGGCATACGGGCATCCTTGGCCTGCCGGCCACGGTGACGAGAGACATTGCGCTTCCGATCCTGTGGATCGCGGCATGGTTCGGTAACGGCTTCATCTGGCGAGGCAATGCCATGACGGTGGCGTCCGATGAGGAGACGGAAACATCCTCCGCCAAGGCCCGTTTTCGTCGCATGATGAACAAGACCCGCGAGCGGGCAAGAATGCTGACCGCATTCCGCAACTGATCCCGGCAGGAGCGGAAATCTGGGTCGGGCCCGCCCCGGCTGCCTCCCTATATCATCAGGAACGGAATGCCTGCGGGCGGAGGCAAGGCCGAAGCCCCGCCCCGCCCGCAGGGAGGTTTCCTTAGAGTTTGCCAAGGATAAGTGGAAACCGGTTATCCCGAAAAGACAAACGAAAACAAAAGAAATGAGAGTCTGGCTGGTTCAGAATGAACCTGACAGACTCTAAAGCGTGTCGCGACCTTTCAGGTTCGCACCATACGCTTGAAGTCGTCATTTCATCGCATGTCGCTGCCACGAGACCGCTGCACACGATCACGCGGCAAGCTTCAGATCACGCCCGAGCCCATCTGCCCGGCGATATATTCCGCCTGCCGGATTGCCAGCGTGACGATGGTCAGCGTCGGGTTTTCCGCGCCGCCGGTCGTGAACTGGCTGCCGTCCGAGATGAATAGGTTCTTGATGTCGTGGGTCTGGCCATGTTTGTTGACCACGCCATCCTGCGCCTTCTCGCTCATCCGGTTGGTGCCGAGATTGTGCGTCGAGGGATAGGGCGGCGTCGGGAAGGAACGGGTTGCGCCGACCGCTTCGTAGAGCGCCATGCCCTGCTTGTAGGCGTGATTGCGCATGGCGTCGTCGTTCGGATGGTCGGTGAACCAGACATCCGGGATCGGCATGCCATACTTGTCCTTCAGCTCCTTGTGCAGCTTCACCGCATTCTGTTCCTGCGGCATGTCCTCGCCGACGATCCACATGCCCGCCATGTTGGCGTAGTTGTCGAGCGCCGAGGTGAACGAACGGCCCCAGCCGCCCGGATCGAGGAAGGCCGCCATGAAGGGAAGGCCGAGCGACAGCGTCTCCAGCTCGTAGCCGCCGACGAAGCCGCGCGATGGATCGTGCTTCGCCTCGTCGCGGATGATGCCGGCCATGGTCGTTCCGCGATACATGTGCACCGGCTTTTCGAACACGGCATAGACCGAACCGGTCGTATGGCGCATGTAGTTCTTGCCCACCTGCCCGGACGAGTTGGCAAGACCGTGCGGGAACATCGAGGAATGCGAGTTGAGCAGCAGTCGCGGGCTTTCGATGGAATTGCCGGCGACGGCGACGATGCGGGCCTTCTGGCTCTGCAGCTTGCCGTCCTTGTCGGCATAGACGACCGCCGTCACCTTGCCCGACTTGTCGTGCTCGATCTTTACGACATGGGAATTCGGCCGGACTTCCAGCTTGCCGGTCGCCTCGCCCTTCGGGATTTCGGTGTAGAGCGTCGACCACTTGGCTCCCCACTTGCAGCCCTGGAAACAGAAGCCCGTCTGCTGACAGCCGACACGACCGTCCCGGTCGGCGGAGTTGATGGCCATCCGGCCGGTGTGACATTCCTGATAGCCAAGCTTGTCGGCGCCTGCCTTGAAGACCTTGAAATTGTTGCTCCCCGGCAGTCCCTCGATACCATTGGTGCGGGTCACGCCCATCTTGTCCTCGGCCTTCGCATAATAGGGTTCGAGGTCGGCAAGCGTGATCGGCCAGTCGAGAAGGTTCGCGCCTTTCACCTTGCCGTAATGGGTGAGCGTCCTGAACTCATGTTCCTGAAAACGCAGCGAAGCGCCCGCCCAGTGGGTGGTGGTGCCGCCGACCGCCTTGACGATCCAGGCCGGCAGATTGGGAAAGTCCTTCGCCACCCGCCAGCCGCCGCCGGTAGTGCGATGATCGAGCCAGGCGAGCTGGGCGAAACTGTCCCATTCGTCGTTGATGAAATCCTCGTGCTCGATCCGGTTTCCGGCTTCGAGAACGACCACGTCGATGCCCTTCTGGGCGAGTTCGTTGCCGAGCGTTCCGCCGCCCGCACCCGAACCGATGATGACGACCACGCTGTCGTCGTTGAGATCATAAGGCGCTGCCATGGTTTCCTCCCAGGAATATCAATCCGGAATGTCGTCAATGCGCCGCCTCCCCGCGTAAGCGGGCCTCCTCGGGCGGCTTGCATCGTCGGGTTACAATCGGGGCGTCAGAGCCACTCGAGATCGTCGAAGCCGCGGTGGATATAGCCACCCTTCGAGAAGGACTCGCCCTCATAGCCGAAGATCGGCCACAGCTCCTTCTGGTTATAGAGGCTGACCACGAGGTCGCCCCGCACCGCCTGGAAGAAGGGGGTCTTCTCGATATCGCGCAGGATCGCCACGCGCTGGTCCTCCCAGCCAAGCCCGGCATAGCCGCCGGGGCCTGAACGCTTGTCGAGATCGGCAATACCCTCTTCCACCAGCTTCTTGTGGGCGGGGTCCTTTGCGGCGAGATCGTCCTGTCCCTTGACCGCGATGGCGTAGAACCGGTCGGCAAGCTGGTCGTGCGGATAGATATCGCGGGCGAGCCTGATCAGCGTCGCCATGGTTTCGGGCTTGAGGGCCTTGGCTTCGAGCGCCCAGGCCGCCTGCGGACAGAGTACCGCCGAACCGCTGATGATGAGCAGCGCACCCACGCTGCCGGTTTTCAGCAGGTCGCGGCGCGAAAGCCCATTGGTCTTTTCCCCATTGGTCTTTTCAAAAAGTGTTACCACGTCAGTCTCCTCCCAAGGTCTTGTGGCAATCGACGGTCCCTTATCCTCCGGTCCGTCAGGAGCGGCGCGCGAACGCGCCGCCCGATTTCAACGCATTGCCGGAAGGTCCTCCAACCCTCCAGCGGCGCGGATCACTTGAAACGTCCGTAACGCTGCAGAACCTCGATCTTGTAGCCGTCCGGATCGGTGATGAAGAAGAAGCGGGCGAAGAGAGCGCCGTCGCGGTTGAACTCGACGATCTTGTTCGGGTTGAGCCCCAGATCCGTGAGCCGCTTGTGCTCGGCATCGAGATCGGTGACGCTCACGGCAAGATGGCCGTAGCCATTGCCGAGATCATAGGTTTCCTCGCGGCCCTTGTTGACGGTGAGTTCGAGCTCGAACTCCGTCTCCGCATTGCTCAGATAAACCAGCGTGAAGGTGTCGAAATCCAGCCTTTCGGCAATCTGCAGGCCGAAAGCCTGTTCGTAGAACGCGACGGACCGGGCTTCTTCCAGCACCCGGATCATCGAATGGATCATCTTCGCCAAGGGCAACTCCTGTTTCATGCAAATCATCAATGCTGAAGAGTTTCCTATGACGGTGGCAAATCGGGTAGCAGCCCACTACCGCACCCGTGATTTCGAGTGTTTTTTTTCGTATTCTTTCCGTTTGACGCAAAGCATTACGGTGATTTGCGAAATTGACCACGATCACGCCGCACCCCATAATGCTCAGCAAAACAAGAAACGCCGGAGGAGCATGCCATGTGTGAAGTCTTTGCCGGACAGGATCCGGCCCGCTACCGCGCAGTCAACCGCTCGGTGAGGATCGGTGGCCATTCGACCAGCATTCAGATCGAAGCCGCCTTCTGGGACTTGATAGACGAGATCGCCGCGGGACAGTCGATGTCGACCTCGCGATTTCTATCCACCCTTTATGACGAAGCATTGGAGCGGAACGGAACGGTTTCCAACTTCGCCTCGCTTCTGAGAACAAGCTGTCTGATCTATCTGATGGGCAAGGCCCAGCATCCGGATGCGCCTCAGGCCTTCCACATCATGGCTGCCGAGTAAGCAAAAAAAACGCGGCCCGCTCGAGGTCGGGCCGCGTTCTTATCCGGTCGCCGTCTTGGGTCGGCGCCGAACGATCGGATTATTCAGCCGCCTGCAGTTCAGGCCGCTTGCTTTCTTCCTCATAGACAACACCACCGAGGGCCGCGTGGAAGAGCTTCTCGTCCAGCTCGCCTTCCCAGCGGGCAACGACGACGGTCGCGACCGCATTGCCGATGAAGTTGGTGAGAGCGCGGCATTCCGACATGAAGCGGTCGATGCCGAGGATCAGCGCCATGCCGGCAACCGGAACGGACGGGACGACCGAGAGTGTTGCGGCAAGCGTGATGAAGCCTGCACCGGTGATGCCGGCAGCACCCTTCGAGCTCAACATGGCGACGGCGAGCAGCAGGATCTGGTCGCCGAGCGACAGATGGATATCCGTTGCCTGGGCGATGAACAGCGCGGCGAGCGTCATGTAGATGTTGGTGCCGTCGAGGTTGAAGGAATAACCGGTCGGGATGACCAGACCGACGACCGAGCGCTTGCAGCCGGCCTTTTCCATCTTGTTCATCAGGCCCGGCAGCGCGGCTTCGGAAGAAGACGTGCCGAGAACCAGAAGCAGCTCTTCCTTGATGTAGCGGATGAGCGAGAGGATCGAGAAGCCGTTGTAGCGCGCGACCGCGCCGAGAATCACGACCACGAACAGGATCGAGGTGAGGTAGAAGGTGCCGATCAGCATGGCGAGGTTGGCGACCGATGCGATGCCGTACTTGCCGATGGTGAAGGCCATTGCGCCGAAAGCGCCGATCGGGGCGGCCTTCATCAGGATGGCGACCAGCTTGAAGACCGGGTTGATGACGGCATGCAGGAAATCGGTGACCGGCTGGCCGCGTTCGCCGACCAGCGCCAGCGAAATACCGAAGAGCACCGAGAAGAACAGCACCTGCAGGATGTCGCCATCGGCGAAGGCACCGACGATGGTCGTCGGGATGATGTTCATCAGGAAGCCGACGATGGTCGAATCATGCGCCTTTTCGGCATAGGAAGCGACCGCCTTGGCGTCGAGCGAGGCCGGATCGATATGCATGCCCGAACCCGGCTGGATGACGTTGGCGACGACCAGGCCGACTGCCAGCGCCAGCGTCGAGAAGGTCAGGAAGTAGAGCATCGCCTTGCCGGCGACGCGCCCGACCTTCTTCATGTCGGTCATGCCGGCGATGCCGGTGGAGACCGTCAGGAAGATGACCGGCGCGATGATCATTTTGACGAGCTTGATGAAGGCGTCGCCAAGCGGCTTCAACTGCGTGCCGATATCCGGATAGAAATGGCCGAGCAGGATGCCGGCAATGATAGCCGCCAGAACCTGGACGTAGAGATGCTTGTAAAAAGGCTGCTTGGCCCCGGAAATCGGAGCCGCGGACGGGATATTCATGATGTCCTCCGTTTCGTACCCTGTTGGAACTCGTTCCGGCCTCCCGGGCACAGCAATTTGAACGTTAGCAACGGTTCATCGTTGTGTTTACGGAACTGCAAGACCTGTGCCAGAATTGTGAAATTCCAATCATCCTATTGATTCGAAATGATTTATGGATTCACGAAATCATCATGATTTCAGGGAAAGTGCGATTTTCCGCACAGCCATCTTGGTTTTCCGTGCGATTTGACGCACAATGGAAAACATGTTCTCTCGACTAAAAATGAAGGATCGCACCGTATGGGCCGTCTTCGTCCTCGTTGCGGCCATCATCCTTGCGGCCGGCTCCTATTATGCGGGGCGAGTGGGCCGAAACGCTGCGCTCGTCGCGCTGGCGGACGATGCAGGCAATGATGTGGCGCTGAAGAGCGCGCTGCTGCAGGCAGTGCTGGAACGCCCCCGATCCCTGCCCCTGGTGCTGGCCGACGACGCGGAATTGCGCAGCGCCCTGTTTACCGGCAGCGAGGGTGAAATCGCCCACCTCAATCGCAAACTGGAAAAGCTGGTCGAGGGTAGCCAGGCCTCCGTTATCTACGTCATCCCACTGAACGGCATCGCCATCGCGGCCAGCAACTGGCAGCAGCCTGATAGCTTCATTGGCAGTGACTACAGCTTTCGCGCCTATTTCCAGCAAGCCATGGCGACGGGACGCGGCGAGCACTATGCTCTCGGCACGATCAGCAAGCGGCCGGGCCTCTACATTTCCCGCCGGGTGGAAGCCGGTGACGGCAAGGCGCTCGGCGTCGTCGTCGTCAAGGTGGAATTCGACGGGCTGGAAAAGGATTGGGGCCTTTCCGGAAAGCCGACCTTTGTAACGGATCGTAGCGGTATCGTGCTGATTACCAGCAAGCCGGAATGGCGCTTCTCCGCGATTGCGGCCATCCCGCCCGAAAAGCGCGCAGCGATCCGCGAAAGCCTGCAATTCGGTGAGGCCCCGCTCAGGATGCTGCCGATCGCGCCGCCGCTTCAGGCCGGCGGGCGGCCGCTGGTGAATGTCAACGAACCCGGAATGCGGGAGACGGGGCGTTTTCTGGCTCTCGCCTCGCCAGTCCCCGGCACGCCATGGAGCCTGCACCTGCTGGTGCCTGCCGATGCGGCCCTGACCGCGGGCATTCTGCAGGGACGCTCGCAGGCGCTTGCGGGACTGTTGCCGCTCGTCGGCCTTGGTGCATTGCTGCTCTTCCGCTGGCAGCGCGCTCGCCAGCGCGAGGCCGCCGAAAGGGCTGCGCGCGACGAACTGGAACGCAAGGTCAAGGAACGCACCGGCGAACTCAGCCTCGCCCGCGACCGGCTGGAAACCGAGATCGAGGAACACCACGCCACCGAGACGCGGCTGCAGAAGGTGCAGCAGGAACTGGTGCAGGCCAACCGTCTCGCCATCCTCGGTCAGGTCGCAGCCGGCGTCGCCCACGAGATCAACCAGCCGGTGGCCACGATCCGCGCCTATGCCGACAATGCCAGCACATTCCTGTCGCGAGGCCAGAGCGAGCCGGCTGTCGAGAACCTTGCCTTCATCGCCAAGCTTACCGAGCGGATCGGCACGATTACCGATGAACTCAAGACCTTTGCCCGCAAGGGCCGCGCGGCTGCCGAACCGGTCGGTCTCAAGACCGTCATCGACGGTGCCCTTCTTCTCCTCAGAAGCCGTTTTTCCGGCCGCCTCGACATGTTGCGCGTCGCCGACATTCCGACGGAGATCCGTGTTCTCGGCAGCCGCGTGCGGCTGGAACAGGTGCTGATCAACCTCTTCCAGAATGCGCTTGAAGCCATTGCCGGCAAGGCCGATGGACACATCGTCGTGCGTCTCGGAGAAAGTGACGAGGGAGAAGCGACAATCGTCGTCTCCGACAATGGCCCCGGCATTCCACCGGAAATCCTGAAGGGCCTGTTCACGCCTTTCAACACCTCAAAGGAAGGCGGCCTTGGTCTCGGGCTGGTGATCACCAAGGACATCGTCGGCGATTATGGCGGACGCATCGCCGTGGATAGCGGCCCGAACGGCACAACTTTTTCCGTGACACTGAAACGAGCCTGAGACCATGCAGGACAAGACCGACATCATCCTGATCGACGACGATACCGACCTGCGCCGTGCCACCCGGCAGACGCTGGAACTGGCCGGCTTCACGGTGGAGGATCATGCCAACGCACATTCGGCCCTCGGCGCGCTTTCAGCTGCAACCCCGGCCATCGTCGTCACCGACATCCGAATGCCCGGCATGGACGGGCTGGAGCTTTTCGCCCGCATCAAGACCATCGATCCCGACTTGCCGGTCATCCTGATCACCGGCCATGGCGACATCACCATGGCCGTGCAGGCCATGCATGACGGCGCCTACGACTTCATCGCCAAGCCGTTCCCGGCCGACCGGCTGGCGCAGACCGTCCGCCGCGCCGTGGAAAAACGCCGTCTGGTGATGGAGAACCGCGCACTTCGGCGGGCAGCCGAGGAGAGCCGGGACGACCTGCCGCTTATTGGCCAGACGCCGGCCATGGAACACCTGCGCCAGACACTTCGCCAGATCGCCGATACCGATGTCGACGTGCTGGTCGCCGGCGAGACCGGCAGCGGCAAGGAAGTCGTGGCCACACTGCTGCATCGCTGGAGCCGCCGGAAGAACGGCAATTTCGTCGCGCTCAATTGCGGCGCGCTGCCGGAAACGGTGATCGAAAGCGAACTGTTCGGCCATGAGGCCGGCGCCTTTACCGGCGCCCAGAAGAAACGCGTCGGCCGGATAGAGCACGCGAGCGGCGGCACGCTCTTCCTCGACGAGATCGAGAGCATGCCGGTCGCGACGCAGGTGAAGATGCTGCGCGTTCTGGAAATGCGGGAAGTAAGTCCGCTCGGCACCAACGAGATACGCCCCATCGATCTGAGGGTCGTGGCAGCGGCGAAGATCGACCTGGGCAATCCGGCCGAGCGCGGTGATTTTCGCGAGGACCTTTACTACCGTCTCAACGTCGTGACCGTTTCCATTCCACCGCTGCGCGAGCGGCGCGCCGACATACCGCTGCTGTTTTCGCACTTCCTTGCCCGCGCCGCCGAGCGCTTCAAGCGGGAGGTGCCGTCCTTGACGTCTGCCGTGCATCAACATCTCGCCAGCCATTCATGGCCGGGCAATGTGCGCGAACTCGCGCATTATGCAGAACGGGTGGCGCTTGGCCTCGCCGAACCGGTCACACCCACCGCGACAACGGGCACCATACCGTCAGATGGTCAGGCAAGCCTGCCCGAACGGATGGAACAGCACGAAGCCGAACTGATCCGCACGGCGCTGATCGAGAACGAAGGTGACGTACGCCGAACGATCGAGGCGCTGCAGATTCCCCGCAAGACCTTCTACGACAAGCTCCAGCGGCACGGCATAAACCGCGCCGACTACGAATAAGTTATAGATGACTGGACGGTCGTTATTCGTCGTCGCTGCGCAATGGCGCACGGCTGTGCTCGTTGCCGGCCTCCACCGCCTTCTGCAGGAGCTTCACCAGCACCTCGCCTTCCCCGACCGAAAGCCCGGTGAGAATGCGCCGCTGCACCTCTTCGACCAATGGCTCGATGTCGTTGCGGACGCGCTTGCCCTCCTGCGTGAGCGAGAGCTGCTTGGCGCGCCGGTCCCGGCTGCTGGTATCGCGATCGACAAGCCCCTTGGCGACGAGCCGGTTGACCACGCCGCCAATGGTGGCGCGGTCATAGGCGATGCGCGCCGCAAGCGTCGCCTGATCGATCCCGGGCGCAATATCGAGTTCAGCCAGCGCGGCATACTGCACCGGTGTCAGATCATAGCCCCCCTTGGCCACCTCTTCCAGAAACAGGGAGACGGCCACCTGGTTCAGGCGGCGAATGAGATGACCCGGCATCTGCGCGATCTTGGACATGTTCATAGCCGCCTTTCCGGCCGTATCAGCAATATCCGGCGGAGGATTGCCGGCGCTTCAGGTTTTGCGCTTACTTAAGCCAGCGATTGTCACCTTGCCAACCGACATGGCAACAGGTCCGGACGACCTCAGTCGTCACCAACGAAACCTGCAGCAGCATCGACCGCAGATACATCGACCTGCGCCATGGCGGCTTCGAGTTCCTCCAGAAGCTTCTGCAGGTCGCGCATGCGATCACCTCCGTAGGCGCTGATGATCTCGCCATAGATCTCGTCGGAATGGCGGGTCATCTTCTCGATAAGTTCAAGGCCCGCCGTACTGATTGAAATTCGTGCACGCCTGAGGTCGTTTTCATCAGGATGACGCTCGATCAGGTGCCGGCCCTCAAGATCCTTGAGAATGCGAGAAAGACTCGGGCCGAGCAGGAACGTGGCGCGGGCAAGCTCCGTGACCTCGATTTCCTTCACCGTGACCAGCGCCCGCAGGATGCGCCATTGCTGTTCGGTAATGTCATACATGCGCAGCGCATTGCGGAAATGCTTCATCACCGATTCGCGGGCACGCAGGAGAAGCATCGGCATCGAACGCGAAAAATGCCGCAGCCGCAATCGCTGCGCGCTTGTACTGCCATCCCTGTGGCTATCGTCGGCCTCGCCGTACTTGTCCATCATGACGTCCCCACCGAGACCCTGCTACCGCATGGAACCGCCTGCGGAAGTGGGTCTCTTATAATTTCAAGAATAACTTATATAGCCTTTGTTTGCCGTCTCTATATCAATCATTTCTTGGCATCGGCAAGAACGCACATTCACGGGGAGAACAGCCGGCAAGTCCAGCGGCCCGTTCCACGGCCGCCCGGACGGCAACGCCATATCACGGTCTCGCTATCCACATATGATTAACACGTTAATCATTAAAGTGCGCTTCTGAGATTCAGACGCTTGACAATCTCGCCCGGATGCCATCTTATTAACTTGTTAAATTCGATTTACCCCTCATGGAGGCCGTCTGCTGCACTTGGTGCCGGACGGGAGGGGGCTTCCAAACTCCGGGAGGGAGGAGAATGCCGGTTGGCGTGGGAGGACGCCATTACCGGCATTTCTCATTTTTGGGGCATGCAAAAGCGGCTTGCAGTCACTGAAGCAATACCGCCCCCGGTCGGGTCTTGTCCGCCTCTTCAATTGACATCCAAGAAGTTTACTGCCCGTTGGTTGACGCGCAGAGCGTCATCGCCCCGCATTTTCACGCACATCACCAGCCACATCACTCGATTGAAGTGTTGCATGCGCTCATGATAGGAGAGCGCGAAACTCCTGCACATTTAGAGAAAGACCGGCATGATCCCCTGGAAGCAGCTCGATATCGCCAGCATTCCGGGCGGCGGTGAATTGCGTCTCAAGCAGCGGGGAACGGAATTCTCCATCATGCTTGGCACCAATGAGCTGATGAACAGCCGCCTCAGCGGTTCCGAGGAGGCATTGGCCACGCTTTCCTGCGAGCACATCAAGGACAAGAAACGTCCGGCGGTCCTCATTGGCGGATTGGGCATGGGCTTCACCCTGCGTGCGGCCCTTGCCGTCCTGCCCGATGATGCGGAAGTTACCGTTGCCGAACTCGTGCCCGCCGTCGTCGCCTGGGCGCGCGGTCCGATGGCCGAGATTTTCAAGGGCAGCCTCGACGATCCCCGCGTGCGGGTCCATGAAGGCGATGTCGGCGCGCTCATCCGCACCTCGCCCGGCAAATTCGACGCCATCATGCTGGATGTGGACAATGGACCGGATGGCCTGACCCGCACGTCGAATGACGGTCTTTATGATTTCAGTGGCTTGAATGCGTCCAAGATCGCGCTTCGCGCCAACGGCGTGCTCGCGGTCTGGTCCTCCGGCCCCGATGCCGGCTTCACACGCCGCCTGCAGGGCAGCGGCTTTGCGGTGAAGGAAGTCAATACCCGCGCCAACGGCAAGCGCGGCGGCGCCCGCCATGTGATCTGGCTGGCGAGCAAGCGATAAGCTCCGCGCTCACGGCTGAATTGACACCCAGCAACTGCAACGCTACTCAAAATCGAGCAGAGGATTTCGATGGCGAAAAGAGCTGGCACTCTCGGACGGCTTGACGACGCGGCCCGCGCCGGCTGGCTTTATTATGTCGCCGGACGGACCCAGGACGAGATTGCCGCCGCCATGGGGATTTCCCGCCAAAGCGCCCAGCGCCTCGTTTCGCTCTCCGTTGCCGAAAAGCTGATCAAGGTCCGTCTCGACCATCCGATCGCCGTCTGCATGGAACTCGCCGAAGAGGTAAAGAAGAAATACGGCTTGCGCCAGGTCGAAATCGTCCCGACCGATCCCGGTTCCGACGCCGCTCCGACGGGTGTTGCGGAGGCCGGTGCTGCCGAGCTGGAGCGCTGGCTCAAGCAACCCGATCCGCTGATCATCGCCATGGGCACGGGACGCACGTTGCGCGCCGCCGTCGACCAGTTGTCGCCGATGGAATGTCCGCAGCACCGCATCGTGTCGCTCACCGGCAACATCAGCCCCGACGGTTCGGCCGCCTATTACAACGTCATCTTCTCCATGGCCGACGCCATCAAGGCCCGCCATTTCCCCATGCCGCTTCCGGTGCTCGTTTCCTCCCGCGCGGAGCGGGATCTCCTGCACCAGCAGGCGCTCGTCCGGCCGACTATCGCGCTCGGCGCAAAGGCCGATGTTACCTTCGTCGGCATCGGCGAAATCGATCCGCAGGCCCCACTTCTTCTGGATGGCTTCCTGCAACCACAGGAAGTGGAAAGCCTGATGCAGGCCGGCGCCACCGGCGAGATCTGCGGCTGGACTTTCGATGCGGATGGCAAGCTGCTCGACAACCCCGTGAACGAACGGGTGGCCAGTATTCCGCTGCCGTCGCGCGATACCTCCTGCGTCATCGGACTGGCCCGCGGCAGGCGCAAGCATGCCGCCATTCGCGCCGCATTGCGTGGCTCTCACATCAATGCACTCATCACGGACGAGGATGCAGCCCGTTTCCTGCTGCAATCCTGAGAGCTTCTGAAAACAACAATTCCCCTTTTCAACGCAGAGGCTTAACCGCCGTCTTCGGCGGCGCAGCATGGATTCCGCATTGACTCTTGATGCGACAAAGTGAGAAATTGCCCAAGAGCAAAGCGAATGCTCATTTTTCTTCTGGGAGGAAGATATGACATTGAAGACAATTTTGCTGGGCGCATGCTCGGTATTGGCCATGGCTGGCCTGGCTTCCGCCGAAACCCTCACCATCGCCACCGTCAACAACGGCGACATGATCCGCATGCAGAAGCTGACGGACGACTTTAAGGCGAAAAATCCCGGTATCGACCTCGAATGGGTAACACTCGAGGAGAACGTGCTGCGCCAGAAGGTGACGACCGATATCGCCACCAAGGGCGGCCAGTTCGACGTGCTGACGATCGGCACTTACGAGGTTCCGATCTGGGCCAAGCAGGGCTGGCTCCTGCCTCTCGACAACCTCGGCGCCGACTACGACGTGGACGACCTCCTGCCGGCGATCCGCTCGGGTCTGACCGGCGATGACGGCAAGCTCTATGCCGCGCCCTTCTACGGCGAAAGCTCGATGGTCATGTATCGCAAGGACCTGATGGAGAAGGCGGGCCTGACCATGCCCGACGCTCCCACCTGGGACTTCATTGCCGATGCGGCCCGCAAGATGACCGACAAGGCCAATGAGGTTTACGGCATCTGCCTGCGCGGCAAAGCCGGCTGGGGCGAAAACATGGCCTTCCTGACGGCCACCTCCAACGCCTTCGGCGCACGCTGGTTCGACGAGAACTGGAAACCCCAGTTCGACCAGCCGGAATGGAAGAACACGCTCGAATTTTACGTCAACCTGATGAAGGATGCCGGCCCTCCGGGCGCCTCCTCCAATGGCTTCAACGAGAACCTTGCGCTCTTCCAGACCGGCAAGTGCGGCATGTGGATCGATGCGACAGTTGCCGCCTCCTTCGTCTCCAACCCGAAGGAATCCACTGTCGCGGACAAGGTCGGCTACGCGCTCGCTCCCGACACCGGGCTCGGCAAGCGCGGCAACTGGCTCTGGGCCTGGAACCTCGCCATTCCCGCCGGCACCAAGAAGGCCGATGCCGCCGAGAAGTTCATCTCCTGGGCAACCGGCAAGGACTACCTGAAGCTGGTCGCCGACAAGGAAGGCTGGGCAAACGTTCCTCCGGGCACGCGTACCTCGCTCTATGAAAACCCGGAATACCAGAAGGCAGCGCCCTTCGCGAAGATGACGCTCGACTCGATCAACGCTGCCGATCCGAAGAACCCCTCGGTCAAGCCCGTTCCCTATGTCGGCGTGCAGTTCGTCGCCATTCCGGAATTTCAGGGCATCGGCACCGCCGTCGGCCAGCAGTTCTCGGCCGCGCTTGCAGGACAGGTCAGCGTCGATCAGGCGCTCAAGAACGCCCAGCAGTTGACCGAGCGCGAAATGATGAAGGCAGGTTACATCAAGTAAACTCCCGTGGACTGGGGCCGGACGACGAGAGCGTCCGGCCTGCCTGGAGCGGGATCGAAAGAGGTGGCGTCAGCCACTCCTCTCCTCCCGCTTCTCTTTTTCGGGACTGCCGCGGCCCTCCGCAGATGGCCGACACTTAGAAGCCGACATTTGAAAACTGCGATCGAGAAAGGCGCGGGATCGTCATGGCGACTACGCACACCCACTCCTCGGCGCGCCTGATGATGGCGCCCTCCGTTCTGCTCCTGCTGGCATGGATGATCGTGCCGCTGGTGATGACGGTCTACTTCTCCTTCCTGCGCTACAATCTGCTGATGCCGGGCATGGAAGAGTTCGCCGGCCTGATGAACTACCGGTTCTTCCTCACGGACCCGGCCTTCTTCGCGGCGCTCATCAACACCCTGCTGCTCGTCGGCGGCGTCCTTCTCATTACGGTGATCGGCGGCATCGCCTTCGCACTGCTGCTCGACCAGCCGATGTTCGGACAGGGCATCGTGCGCATCCTCGTGATCGCGCCCTTCTTCATCATGCCGACGGTTTCCGCGCTGGTGTGGAAGAACATGCTGATGAACCCGGTCAACGGGCTCTTCGCCTGGATCGCCAAGCTCTTCGGCCTGCAACCGGTCGACTGGCTCGCCAATTATCCGCTGCTGTCGATCATCATGATCGTCGCGTGGCAATGGCTGCCCTTCGCCACGCTGATCCTTCTGACCGCGCTCCAGTCGCTGGACGAGGAACAGAAGGAAGCCGCAGAGATGGATGGCGCAGGCCCCGTCTCCAAGCTCATCTATATCATCCTGCCGCATATGGCCCGCGCCATCACGGTGGTGATCCTGATCGAGACCATCTTCCTGCTCTCCGTCTTCGCCGAAATCCTCGTCACCACCAATGGCGGCCCCGGCTACCAGAGCACCAACATCACCTACCTCGTCTATGCCCAGGCGCTGCTGCAGTTCGACGTGGGCGGCGCATCCGCCGGCGGCATCGTTGCCGTGGTGATCGCCAATATCGTCGCCTTCTTCCTCATCCGCCTGATCGGCAAGAATCTGGAGAGCTGACATGGCACGCGCTGTTTCCACCCGCCGCAAAGTCGTCTGGACGGCCATCGCCTGGACGCTCGGCATCCTGATCTTCTTCCCGATCCTCTGGACCTTCCTGACGAGCTTCAAGACGGAAGCCGAAGCCATCGCTTCGCCGCCCTCCTTCCTGTTCTTCGACTGGACGACGGAAAACTATGCGGAAGTGCAGAGCCGCTCGAACTATTTCCGCCACTTCATGAATTCGGTGGTGATCTCGTTCGGCTCAACCCTGCTCGGCCTCATCATCGCCATTCCGGCCGCATGGGCCATGGCGTTTTCGCCGACCAGGCGCACCAAGGACATCCTGATGTGGATGCTCTCCACCAAGATGCTGCCGCCGGTCGGCGTGCTGGTGCCGATCTACATCCTCTTCCGCAACTTCGGCCTGCTCGACACCCGGATCGGCCTCGTCGGCGTGCTGACCCTCATCAACCTGCCGATCATCGTCTGGATGCTCTACACCTACTTCAAGGAAATCCCCGGCGAAATCCTCGAGGCGGCCCGCATGGACGGAGCGTCGTTGATGAAGGAAATCGTCTACGTACTGACGCCGATGGCCGTGCCCGGCATCGCGTCCACGGTGCTCCTCAACATCATCCTCTCCTGGAACGAAGCGTTCTGGACACTGAACCTCACGGCATCCAAGGCCGCACCGCTCACCGCCTTCATTGCCTCCTATTCCAGCCCCGAAGGGCTCTTCTACGCCAAGCTCTCCGCCGCATCGACCATGGCGATCGCGCCCATCGTCATCCTCGGCTGGTTCAGCCAGAAACAGCTCGTCCGCGGTCTGACCTTCGGCGCCGTCAAATAAGGAACACACACATGGGTAGCATCAAGCTCGAAAATGTTTCCAAGTCCTTCGGCGAGGCGAAGGTCATTCCCTCCATCGATCTTGAGATCGAGGACGGCGAATTCGTGGTCTTCGTCGGCCCCTCCGGCTGCGGCAAGTCCACCCTGCTGCGACTGATCGCCGGGCTGGAGGACGTCTCCGGCGGCCGCATCCTGATCGACGGAAAGGACGCGACCGAAACCGCACCCGCCCATCGCGGCCTTGCCATGGTGTTTCAGTCCTACGCGCTCTATCCGCATATGAGCGTGCGCTCCAACATCGGTTTCCCGCTGAAGATGGCCGGCGTCGACAAAGCCGAGATCGACCGCAAGGTGAACGATGCCGCCCGCATCCTGAACCTCACCGACTATCTCGATCGCAAGCCCCGCCAGCTTTCCGGCGGCCAGCGTCAGCGCGTCGCCATCGGTCGCGCCATCGTGCGTTCGCCGGAATGCTTCCTGTTCGACGAACCCCTGTCGAACCTCGACGCGGCGCTCCGCGTCAACATGCGCCTCGAAATCTCCGAGCTTCACCATCAGCTCAACGCCACCTCGATCTACGTGACCCATGACCAGGTCGAGGCCATGACCATGGCTGACAAGATCGTCGTCCTGAACAAGGGGCGCATCGAGCAGGTCGGGTCGCCGCTGGAACTTTACCGCAGTCCGGCAAACCTATTCGTCGCCGGCTTCATCGGCTCCCCGAAGATGAACCTGATTTCCGGCCAGACGGCTCAAGGCTACGGCGCCCCCACCATCGGCATTCGCCCTGAGCATGTGACGCTCTCGACCGAAAGCGGGACCTGGATGGGCAAGGTCGCGGTCGCCGAACATCTTGGGTCCGACACCTTCCTTCACATCACGGTCGATGGCATCGGCCAGGTCACGGCCCGCGCGGGCGGGGAGTTCGCGGCCAAAAGCGGCGACACGGTGTTCGTGAGCCCCGATCCGAACCGCATCCATCGCTTCAATGAAAAGGGACTTGCAGTATGACCGGCAGACTTCAGGGCAAATCGGCGCTGATCACCGGTTCGGCGCGCGGCATCGGTCGGGCCTTCGCGGAAGCCTATGTCCGCGAGGGCGCAACGGTCGCCATCGCCGACATAAACTTCGAACGCGCCAGCCAGACCGCCGCGGAAATCGGCGAGCAGGCCTATCCGGTGCTGCTCGACGTCACCGAGCAGGCCTCGATCAATGCCGCCGTCAGGGCCGTGGAAGACAGGACCGGCGGCATCGACATTCTCGTCAACAACGCCGCCCTGTTCGACCTCGCACCGATCGTCGAGATCACCCGCGAAAGCTATGACCGGCTGTTCTCCATCAATGTCGCCGGTTCGCTCTTTACCTTGCAGGCAGTCGCGAAATCGATGATCGCCCGCGGCAAGGGCGGCAAGATCGTCAACATGGCAAGCCAGGCCGGTCGACGCGGCGAAGCGCTCGTCGCCATCTACTGCGCCACCAAGGCCGCGATCATCTCACTCACCCAGTCGGCCGGTCTCGATCTCATCAAACACGGCATCAACGTCAATGCCATCGCGCCCGGCGTCGTGGACGGAGAGCACTGGGATGGCGTGGATACGCTTTTCGCCCGATACGAGAACCGCCCCCTCGGGGAAAAGAAACGGCTTGTCGGAGAAGCCGTTCCCTTCGGCCGCATGGGCCGCGCCGAAGACCTCACGGGCATGGCGATTTTCCTCGCCACGGCGGAAGCCGACTACATCGTTGCCCAGACCTACAACGTCGACGGCGGCAACTGGATGAGCTGAAGACCGCCGTCGGCACAAATCATGTCTCGCTTTCGAGGACTAGTGAAATGACCTGCAAGCTATCGCTGGCAAACCTTGCCGAAATCTCTGGAAACGCAGCCGTCCCGGCCTATCGCCGCGAACAGTTGAAGGCCGGCATCCTGCATTTCGGCGTCGGCAACTTCCACCGCGCCCATCAGGCCGTCTACCTCCACGAGCTCTT
This sequence comes from Rhizobium sp. ACO-34A, assembly GCA_002600635.1. Lineage (NCBI taxonomy): Bacteria > Pseudomonadati > Pseudomonadota > Alphaproteobacteria > Hyphomicrobiales > Rhizobiaceae > Rhizobium > Rhizobium sp. ACO-34A. The sequence continues at coordinate 3,373,188 of CP021371.1, forward strand.
CAACCAGGGCCGGGACATGGATTTCGCCATCCTCGGCGCCGGCGTGCTGCCATCCGACAGTAAGATGAAGGCAACGCTGGAAGCGCAGGACTATCTGACGACAGTCGTCGAGCAGGACATCAACCGCAGCACCGCCACCGTCACCGGACCGATGACCGGCATGATCGCCGCCCCCGACTTCGGCGACATCATCGCGGCGCTTTCCGATCCGGCGATCCGAATCGTGTCGATGACCATCACCGAGGGTGGTTATTTCATCGATCCGGCAACCGGAAAATTCGACCCCGGCCATCCGGCCATGGTGGCCGACGCCGCCAATCCGGGAGAGCCGAAAACCGTATTCGGCCTCATCATCGCCGGTCTGAAGGCGCGCAAGGCCAAGGGGATGCCGCCCTTTACCGTCATGTGCTGCGACAACATTCCCGGCAATGGCGAGGTGACGGAAGCCACCATCACCGGTCTTGCAAAGCTCTCGGATCCCGATTTCGCCCACTGGATCCATGAAAACGTCGCCTTCCCCAATTCCATGGTCGACCGCATCACGCCGGCAACAGGCGAACGGGAAATCGGCATCGCCCGCGATACCTACGGCATCGAGGACGGCTGGCCGGTCTTCTGCGAGGAATTCAAGCAGTGGGTTCTGGAGGATCGCTTCCCGCTCGGCCGCCCGGCGCTGGAGGCGGTCGGCGTCACCTTCGTTCCGGATGTCGCGCCCTACGAGCTGATGAAACTGCGCATCCTGAACGGCGGCCATGCGGCCATCGCCTATCCCGCCGCGCTGATGGACATCCACTTCGTTCACGAGGCAATGGAGGAGCCGCTGATCCGCGCCTTCCTCGCCAAGCTGGAGCGGGACGAGATCATCCCCGTCGTGCCGCCGGTGCCGGACACCAGCCTCGACGACTATTTCCAGCTCATCGAAAGCCGCTTCTCCAATCCGAAGATCGGCGACACCATTCCGCGACTGGCACAGGACGGCTCGAACCGCCAGCCGAAGTTCATCCTGCCCTCCACCGCCGACCGTCTGAACAAGGGACAGGATGTCGTGGGGCTGGCCCTCGTCTCGGCGCTGTGGTGCCGCTATTTCGAGGGCACCTCGGACAGCGGCAAGCCCATCGTGTTCAACGATGCCAGCGCGGAGCGTCTGCAGAACGCGGCCCTTGCCTCCCGCGACGATCCGAAGGCCTTCCTCGCGCTCGGCGATATCTTCGGCGCGGTCGGCCAGGACCCGCTCTTCATCCGACGCTTCAGCCACGCGCTGGCAACGCTTCGCGAGGTCGGCACGGCAGAAACGCTGAAGCGTTATCTCGACGGCAGGCTGGCAGCCTGATCCCGTCATGGAAAAGGATGGAAGACGGCTGGTCATCTTCGATTGCGACGGCGTGCTCGTCGATAGCGAGCCGATATCGCTCGCCGTTCTCGTCGATGCCTTCCGCCAGGCCGGCGTGGTCATCGATGCGGACTACGCCCACCGGCGCTTTCTCGGCAAGAGCCTCGCCGCAGTGATCGCAACCGCGCGCGACGAGTTCTCCCTCGAAATCGGCGAGCCCTTCCTCGCCGACCTGAGGACCGCTCTCCACGCAAGGTTCCGGCAGGAACTCAAGCCCATACCGAATGTCACCAGGGCACTCGACGATCTCGAGCGCACCGGGCACAGCTGGTGTGTCGCTTCGTCGAGCCAGCCGGAGCGCATTGCGCTTTCCCTGACGATAACCGGCCTCCTCGACCGTTTCTCGCCGCATCTCTTCAGCGCCTCCATGGTCGAGAATGGCAAGCCGGCGCCCGATCTCTTCCTTTATGCCGCATCGAAGATGGGCTTTCCGCCCGAAGCCTGCATCGTCATCGAGGACAGTCCTGCCGGCATCATGGCGGCAAGGGCGGCCGGCATGACGGTTTTTGCCTTCACCGGCGGCTCACATACCACACTCGCCTCCTACCGCGACGAAATCGCAGCCCTCAAGCCTGACAGGCGGTTTGACGATATGGTCGAATTGCTCCACCTTATGCAAAAATGAAAAAACGGGACGGAAACAGGCCACGATGCGCGACCACGTGATTGCGGTGGATGTCGGGACAGGCAGCGCGCGCGCCGGTGTCGTCGACCGACAGGGCCGGCTGCTTTGCCGCCGGGAACATCCTATCGGGATGCGGCAGCTTGGCGACCACATCGCCGAATACGATTCCGAACAGATATGGAGCGCCACCTGCATCGCCGTCCGCGAGGCGCTCGCAACCGCCGAACTGCCTGCTGAGCGCATCGCTGCCCTTGCCTTCGACGCCACCTGCTCCCTCGTGCTGCGTGATACCAAGGGCGAGCCATTGGCACTTGCCCGCGAAAACGGAGCGAGCTTCGACACCATCGCATGGCTCGACCATCGCGCCAGCCGCGAGGCTGCCGAAATCTCCGGAACGCGCCACCCGTTGCTCGCCTATGCCGGCGAAGCGATCTCGCCGGAAATGCAGATTCCGAAGCTGATGTGGCTGAAGCGCAATCGCCCTGATCTCTGGGCGAAATCCTGCCACTTCTTCGACCTTGCGGATTTCATGAGCTGGCGCGCCACCGGCAGCACCGGCCGGTCGCTCTGCACGCTCACCTCCAAATGGAATTTTCTCGCCCATGAAAAAAGCGGCTGGAGCCCCGATTTTCTCGACAGGATCGGCCTCGGCGACCTTCTGGTTCGCGGCGGCCTGCCGCAACAGGGTGTCGCCGTCGGACAGGCAATAGGCCCGCTGACGGACAAGGCCGCAACGGAACTTGGCCTCGACACCGACGTCGTGGTCGCTGCCGGCATGGTAGATGCCTATGCCGGCGCGCTTGGCGTGCTGGGATCAATCGCGGATCAGCCTGACGCGTTGGAACAACGGATCGCACTGATCGGCGGTACCTCGAGCTGCCTGATCTCCTTTGCCGCCGCACCCCATTTCGGCAAGAGCTTGTGGGGACCCTTCTTCGACGCGGTATTTCCCGACCAATGGCTGGTCGAAGCCGGCCAGTCAGCCACGGGCGGCCTGCTCAATCATCTGCTCCGGTTGCATGCGGAAGGTGGAGAACCGACGCCTGCGCGGCATCGCCAGGTGATCGAACGGGTGCAGGCTCTCAGGCAGGCGGAAGGGCCGGATTTTGCCGCCCGCCTCCATATCCTGCCGGACTTTCACGGCAACCGTTCGCCCTTTGCCGATCCGAACCTAACCGGTGCGATCTCCGGTCTGACGCTCGACAGTTCCTTCGACGGCCTCTGCCGCATTTACTGGCGCGCCTGCGTTGCGATTGCGCTGGCACTGCGCCAGATCCTCGAAGCGATGGAAAAGAGCGGCATACGGCCCGAACGGCTGCATCTCACCGGCGGGCACGTCAAGAATCCGCTGCTGGTCGAGCTTTACGGCGATGTCACCGGTCGCGAACTGGTGATACCCGACACCGACGACGCCGTGCTGGTCGGCACCGCCATGAATGCGGCAGCCGCCGGCGGGCTTTATCCTTCGCTTGCGGCCGCAGGTGTCGGTATGGCCGCGCCCTCACGCAGCAGACAGCCGGATGAAGCGAAACACGCCCTCTATGAGCGCGACTACCGGCGCTTCCTTGCCATGCAACGCCACCGCGCCGAACTGGACACTCTCTGACTCAGCCCCAAAGACGGGAAGGCGGCGCCTGCATCATCGACCCGTCATAGCGGATCGGATCGTCGCGATCGGCGGCGAGCAGCAGTGGCCCGTCGAGATCGACATAAGGCGCGCCCTGCGCCACCAGAAAGGCCGGCGCCATGGCAAGCGATGTGCCGAGCATGCAGCCGACCATGATATCGAAGCCGGCAACCAGCGCCACCTCCCGCATCGCCAACGCCTCGGTCAGGCCACCGGTCTTGTCGAGCTTGATGTTCACGGCATCATATTTGCCGACAAGCTTTGCGAGCGAAGCGCGGTCATGGCAGCTTTCGTCGGCACAGACGGGCAGCACTCTTTTGATATCGAGAAGAGCATCGTCCTTGCCCGCCGGCAGCGGCTGTTCCACAAGCGCCACGCCGAGCTTGACCAGAACGGGCGCAAGCGCCTCATACTGCCCGACCGACCAACCCTCATTGGCATCGACGATGATTTTCGAGGTGGGAGCACCCGCCCTCACCGCCTCGATACGTTCGACATCACCCTCGCCACCGAGCTTCACCTTGAGGAGCGGCCACGCCGCGTTCTTCGCCGCAGCCTCCCGCATGCTTTCCGGCGTGCCGAGCGACAGCGTGAAGGCGGTCTCGACCGGCCTCGGCGCGGGAATACCCGCGATCTGCCATGCAGGCCGCCCGCCGCGCTTTGCTTCCAGATCCCAGAAGGCGCAATCCAGGCCGTTGCGCGCGGCCCCCGCCGGCAGCCGCGATTGCAGCGCCTCGCGCGTCATGCCCTTCTTCAGGTCGGCCGCACAGGAAAGAATGGTCGCGATCACCCCGTCGACGGTCTCGTCATAGCGGGCATAGGGCACGCACTCCCCTCGCCCGGTGAAACTGCCATCCGAAAGAGTGACCGTGACGACGCGGATTTCCGTGCGCGACCCGCGCGAAATGGTGAAGCTGCCGGCAACCGGGAAACGCTCCTCCGTCGCGGTCAGAATGAGGCCAGTCATCGTCTTTCATTCCTTTCCCTGCAGGGCGTTTGGCGCCGCTGGCGAATCGCCGCCCCTTGCGCGGGACAACAATCCTTTCTATATCCGTCAACAATCTGGTCGAGGTCTTCGCGATCCATAATCGCAATTTGCCGCATTCCGATGGCGGAACGCCGGCCACGCCTCGCCTTTCAACGCATGAAATTGGCGGATAAGCCCCGTGAATACGCTGGATTTTGACAAGAAGCCTGAAGATACCCGCGTCGTTGTGGCGATGTCGGGCGGCGTGGATTCCTCCGTTGTCGCCGGCATTCTCAAACGCGAGGGCTATGACGTCCTCGGCATCACGCTGCAGCTTTACGATCACGGTGCCGCCGTGCATCGCGCCGGCTCCTGCTGTGCCGGTCAGGATATCGACGATGCGCGCCGCGTCTGCGAAACGCTCGGCATTCCCCATTACGTCCTCGACTACGAGCAGCGCTTCCGCGATACGGTCATCAACCCGTTCATGGAAAGCTACGTCGCCGGCGAAACGCCGATCCCCTGCGTCGCCTGCAACCAGACGGTCAAGTTCGCCGACCTGCTGGCAACCGCAAAGGAACTCGGCGCCGACGCGCTGGCAACCGGTCACTACATCCGTTCGCGCGCGACACCCCTACCGGATGATCCGGGGCACCGGGCGCTGTTTCGCCCGATCGACAGCGAACGCGACCAGAGCTACTTCCTGTTTGCCACAACGCAGGAACAGATCGATTACCTGCGCTTTCCGCTGGGCGGCCTTTCCAAGGCCGAAACGCGCGTGCTGGCCGAGGAAATGGGCCTCGTCGTCGCCCAGAAGGCTGACAGCCAGGACATCTGTTTCGTGCCGCAGGGCAAGTATGCAGACATCATCACCAAGCTCCGCCCCGACTCGGCGCTGGGCGGCGACATCGTGCATCTCGACGGCCGCGTGCTCGGCCGCCACGAAGGCATCCTCCATTACACCATCGGCCAGAGGAAGGGGCTCGGCGTCGCCACCGGCGAACCGCTCTACGTCATCTATCTCGATGCCCGCTCACGCCGCGTGATCGTCGGTCCGAAGGAAGCGCTGGAAACCCACCGCGTCTATCTGCGCGACATCAACTGGCTGGGCGACAAGGCTCTTGCCGAGGAAGCCCGTGACGGCTTCGCCTGTTTCGCCAAGGTCCGCTCCACCCGTCCGCCGGCCCCTGCAATGCTGCATGCCGACGAAAACGGCATCTATGTCGATCTGGAGATCGGCGAAGCCGGCATTGCTCCGGGTCAGGCCTGCGTTCTCTATTCTGCGCCGGGCGCCGACGCCCGCGTCTATGGCGGCGGCTTCATCGATCGCTCCGAACGGGCAGCCGATGCGGAGGCCTCGCTGAAGGCGCTTCTTTCGTCTCCCGTCGCCGCCTGAAAGGCCTCCTTTCAAACGGCGGTGAAAACGCTTCTGTTTTTCCCTGTCACGTGCTTGACACTAACGGGAGCCTCGCCTTATAAGCCGCCCATCGCTTCGGGCGGCTTTGATTTTTCAAAAGTCTCGATCGATGTGTGGCGGGGTAGCTCAGGTGGTTAGAGCGTGGGATTCATAACCCCAAGGTCGGCGGTTCAAGTCCGCCTCCCGCTACCATTTTATATTTAAGCGATTGATATAATTAGGTAAAATGGCAATTGCGGTTGATGCGTGACTGTAGCGTGACGCGCGATTTTGCTTTTTTGACAGCGAGAATTGCAAAAATCGATTTTTGCGGGAAATGCCGCTGACGGCTGCTCCCGAATATTATGAGCTCAGGACACCGTATTCACAGTGCTAACCGCCTGAGGATCAATCCGCTCCTTAGATTGTATAAGCAACAGGTTCATTCGGCGCACTTTACCAGGCACCCTATGACAAACACATTGAAAACTAACAAGATAGCCGTCGCGAGAAAGGCCAAACTAGCGTCCATCTCGGTTGACATGTACGCTACAAGTATGTCTAGGCCAGCCCAACTTGTTTCCATGGTGCAGGTAGGAGACGAAATTATGAATGAGATCATGTCGCACGCAGTTTTGACCCATACTCCTGACTTGAGAAAGTACACCAATCTCAACACCAAAGCAGCAAAAGCCATCAGTGCCAACGCGGCGCCGGCTGTTAGGGAAACCTCGACAATGGTCTCAAGAGAAGACTTAAGGTCATCTTTAATTGAATTCCATCGCCGCCCCATATCCCCTCCGCCGTGCTAGAACGATACTGCTTAAGGTTAGTTGGGGGCCATGCAAAGCGCAACAATGAATAGCACCGAGATCTGCAGGCACCTTCTTCTTCCTCATCTGAAACAAGGTCATCGGAAACCCGACGGCTACGCCGTGCCGGAAGGCTCGGTGACAAACTACATCAACTTCGATCTGGCAACTGCCGTGAGATTGCGCGACAAGCTCGACGAATGCATCGATTTCGCCAGCAGGCGCTAAAAAGAATCGCGCCGAAAATGGTAGGCTACGGCGTCGAAGAACGGGCTCTTACAGACCCGGTGGATCGATACGCCGCAGTCCACCAGCATTCCATCCACCGGCTTGCGCTTGTGGGCAAGCCTTAGAGCTTACCGAATAACATTCCGAAACGGCTCACGATCCGGCGCCAGATCGGCAACGGTCTTCTTTACGCGGTCATTCTCTTCCTGAAGTTCCCTCTGTCTGCGCGTTGCGTCCGGCGGCATGGCCTACTTCAAAATGAATGCTCTCTGCGCATCAGAAACCTCGATATTTCATCGTTTACACTTCAGTTCCTAACCAGGAATCCAGCGCGGAAAACTTCAATCAAAAACGGGCCGGTTTTTCAGGATCAGAGCACACCAACCTGTGCCTCATGAGGCCTGTCTTTCCATAGACATTTCATTGCGAAGTCCCGGCCCTAAACGCTGAAGTGATAAGTCGCAGTGTGGCAATAGCGGCCACGGACCTGATAGCCGAAGTCCGCGAGGTATTTCTGGATTTCCATGAAATACGCCAATTCGCCAGCTTCGATGAAGAGATGCGGTTTTTGTCTCCGGAGGGTTTCAGTCGCACCCCTCAATACACCGAGTTCGCCGCCCTCGACGTCCATTTTTACAATACTCAGCGGTGTCTGCGCAGTTATATAGTCATCGAGCCGGGCAATCTGGATATCGCCGTTCGGATCGGGCTGAATGTTGACCATGCCGTAGTTGGCAGTCGTGGGTACGACCGCACGGCCCCTGCCCTGAAAATCACCCAACGCCAGGCTCTCTATGCGGACAAAATCCGTGCAGTCGTTGATCCGAAGGTTCTCCATGAGAATCTCCCGATTTTTGTCGAAAGGCTCGAAGGCCAGAACAGGCGCGTTCAGCACCTTGGTGAAGAACACCGTATGATTTCCGATATTGGCGCCGATATCAACAATCACCGAACCCGGTGTGTAAACCTCTTTGGCCTTCACCAGCAGGTCCAATTCGTAGAACGATTTTTCGGCGGTAATGACGTTGAACAGATGATCAGGATGGTTGTGGGTGTACAGCTGAAAATTATGGCCGCCATAATTGAAATTGACACTCTGCATCATATCCTCCGCCGAATATTTCGGCATCATCGTTAACAGGGAACGCTGATGTGTGAACAGGATAGAGGCAGCGTTCCATTTGAGTATCGAGCCTTATCCGGCGTGTCTTTCCCGAAACTGACGGTGAGCTCATCATGAAGAACGGTCGATCTATTCCCTCTTCCTGCCGATGAATGGCTATCGCGTTTCGATTGTTCGAAGAGGGACTATGATGCACCGGATCGCCCCTAGCCTATCGAATATCCACCCCAGGAAAGCCTGAATGAACGGCCACTAGACATCAGCGGGGAAGTGATCGAGGGGCGACGGTCTGGACCGCTGCTGCACTGCGATTGACATCTATCGTCATTCCGCAAAGCATCAATCCAATGCTTGCAATCCCAAATCAAGGCATCACGATTTCCTCGCTCTCTACCACGTACTTATCAGGACCGTGCGACAGGAGGTATGAACGTCTGACGCAAATCGCATCACTTGCTTGAATTACTCGACAAGCTCGACGAATGCATCGAACTTGCCAGCAGGCGATAAAAAGAATCGCGCCGAAACAGCGGTTTGCGGATCTTTTCCACCGACCCTTATCACCCATAAAGGTCAGAAAACTTTTCATTAAATTTTAAGAAATAGACTGCGCTTTCCAAGCGAGGTCTTTGTTATGCGTACCGCCCTTGTCTCAACGCTCAGCGTCATGCTGATCCTGTCTGCCTGTGCCAAACCGCCGAACCAGACGCGCAATGCCTGCGCGATCTTCGAGCAGCGCGACGGCCTGTTCAACAACTGGCGGCGGGCGGCCCGCAATACCGAGCGCGAATATGGCGTTCCGGTGCCGATCCTGATGGCGACGATCTATACGGAATCGGGTTTCAGGGCCAACGCCAAGCCCCCGCGCACCAAGCTCTTCGGCTTCATCCCGTGGAAGCGCAAGTCGACAGCCTATGGCTACTCGCAGGCGCTCGACGGCACCTGGGATCGCTACCAGCGCGAAACCGGCCGTTACGCCGCACGCCGCACCGATTTTGCCGATGCCATCCAGTTCATCGGCTGGTACCACCGCCAGAGCAACATCAAGAACGGCATTCCCCTGAACGAGCCGTACCAGCTCTATCTCGCTTACCACTCCGGTCATGCCGGCTACTCGCGCGGAAGCTACCGAAGCAACAGCGAGGCGCTGCAGGGTGCCAAGCGCTTTACCAACATCACCTACACCTATTCCAGGCAGTTGCAGAGCTGCCCGAACTGATCCCGCCAGAAGCTGCCGCCCAAGACACGAGGATATTGGATGATCTATCGAGGCGGCTGCCTGTGCGGCGCGATCCGGTTTGAGGCAACGGGCGCGGCCGAAAAGCCGCATACTTGTTCCTGCAAGTTCTGCCAGCGGCATACGGGCGCGCTGACGGCAAGCTGGGTGGAGTTTTCCCGCGAGAACGTAGCGTGGACCGGTTCGGGCGGAGCACCCTCCACCTATCGCTCGTCGGACTATTCCAGCCGGGCGTTCTGCCCCTCATGCGGAAGTTCACTCGGTGCACTCGATGACGAGCCCGTGGTCGCCCTTCTGATCGGCACCTTCGACGACAGCACCGCCGCCGAACTCGCACCGCAATACCACTCCTTCGAGGATGGCAAGCCGCGCTGGTGGCACCCCTGACGAAAAAAGCCGCCCGCAGCAATCTGCCACGGGCGGCTTTGTTGAGTGATGACGGGGCCGGATCGGCCCCGTTCTGTTATTCCGCGTCGCCGACTGCCTGGATCGCCGAAATCTGCCAGTCAGTGCCGGCACGGCGAACGAAGGTCCAGATCTCGGTGGACTCCGAGGGATGGTCGGGGTCGCCGCTGACAACGCTGCCGTTGTTACGGTCGCGCAGGACGTCGATGCTCTCATAGCGCATGGCGACGGTCGCATATTCGACATTGCCCTCGCGCCAGGATTCGGAAACATCGCCCTGGACCAGATGAACGTCGCGAACATCGTTCTTCACGCCGCGCGTGGCGTTTTCGCTCAATTCTTCCGCAAGATAGGACATGGCTTCCGGCGTAGTGATGCGACGCAGGGCCGAATAGTCCTCTGCAGCATAGGCAGCCTGCATTTCCTTCAGCAAACCCTCGAAGCGTTCGAGGTCGGGCTGACCGATGCCCAGTTCGTCGGGATTGCCGTTACGGGGTGCAGAAGAAACTGCTGATGCGGAACCACCACCCATGCGCGGGATCTCGAAAGAGGGTCGCGAAGGCTGCTGCGTGTCACGCGCCATGCCGCCGGCACCGGAGAAAGCCGGCTGACGGTTGGCGAACATGCGCATCGCAAAGCGGATGACGAAGAAGATCACAGCCGCCTGCAGCAGCAGGCCGAGGAAGCCGAAGCCGCCGCCGAAGCCGGAGCCCATCAGCATGCCGAACAGGCCGCCCATCAGCATGCCGCCGAGCAGACCGCCACCGATACCGCCAAGGAGACCACCGAACATGCCGGGACGCTGTGCATTCTGCTGGCGCGTCTGGGCAGCCGAAGGCGCAGCCTGCGATGCGCCGGTGTTCGGCGTCATCGAGCGCTCGATCGGAGCAGCCGGTGCGGGTGCGGTCCGGGTGGCCGGCGGGGCGGAAAAGGTGCGCGTGCCCCGGCTACCGAAGCCGCCGCTCGCCTTGCGTGCTTCCGCCATGTCGGCCACGCTCAGCGCAACCGCCATGCCGATTGCCAGAACTCCGAAAAACTTACCGTATCGCCCCATGGCCTGATCCTGTCCCTTCCCTTTGTTCACCGGCACAAGTGCCGGAATTCGATGCACCCCATATGGGGGAGCTTCGCGAAATATTGAAGACTTGCGGTACGCTTTTCCCGGATGCGATCCGGAAAAACCAGCGTTTCCGGGCTTTTGGCGGAAACACGAACCTTCACGTTTTAGTGAACCGTGAACACAGCGTTCAATAAATACGAATAAGTATTAAATTGATACGATATCGTACACAATGGTAAGCGGCCTGATCACTCCAGCATCGAGGTCCGCCATGAATCCCAAGCTGTCAGCCGCTCTTGCCACCATTCTCTGGGGCTTTACCTATATCATCACCACGACCATGCTCCCGCCGAACCCCATGTTCATCGCGGCTGTGCGGGCTATCGGCGGCGCGCTGCCGCTCCTGCTGATTGCCCGGGAGTTGCCCCCAAGGGAGTGGTGGGGGAAAATCGTCATTCTCGGCACGCTGAACAGCGGACTTTTCTTCGGCCTCCTGTTCATTGCCGCCATTCGCCTGCCCGGCGGCGTCGCCGCAACATTCCAGGCTCTGGGTCCGTTGTTCATGGTGCTGCTGGCCTGGCCGCTGCTCGGCGCGATCCCGGCCATCGCCAAGGTTTCCGCCGTCTTCGTCGGCGCGGTCGGTGTGGCCATGGTCGTGCTGAAGAGCAATGCCGCCATCGATCTGATCGGCGTCGCGGCAGCGCTTGGAAGCGCGCTCTCGGTCGCGCTTGGAGGCATTCTCGTTCACAAGTGGGGACGCCCGCGCTCGCTGCTCGGCTTCACCGCATGGCAGTTGCTCGTCGCCGGTATCGAACTCAGCCTCGTCACCGCCGTCGTCTCCGATATCCCCGCTCAGCTCTCGGCTCTCAATGTCCTGGGCTTCGTTATTCTTGCGCTGTTCGTCACGGCGCTTGCGTTTGCGCTCTGGTTCCGGGCGATCCAGGGGGCTGGTGCGGCCCATGTCGCGCCCTTCTTCCTGTTGACACCGATCACCGCCTTTGTTCTGGATGCGGTCTTCCGGGGCTTCGTGCCCAACACCGTGCAGATCGTCGGCGTGGTGCTCGTGATCGGCAGCCTGCTATACAGCCAGCATGTCGACCGTCGCGGTTTCCGCCCCGCGCACCACGTTCATCCGACGAAGAAAAACTAAGGACGCATGCCATCATGACCAGGGACGCCGCACCGGACAATGTCGAGCGGACAACATCGCGCGGATTGGCGCGGCGCAACCTGATCGTGACGACCGCGACCGACCTCTTTCTCGAACAGGGATACGACGCCGTCACCGTCGACGAGATCATCCGTGTCGTCGGCGGGTCAAAGACCAACCTCTACAAACATTTTGGTGGAAAGGAGGGTCTGTTTTCCGAGGTCGTCGAACAGCTCTGTCACGACTTCCTGCAACCCCTCTCCGTTCTGGAGGTCTCGAGCCTGCGTCCGGCCGATGGGTTGCGCGTTCTAGGCTCCACGCTTCTGAAAATGCTGATGGCGGATCGGCATGTCGCGTTCCAGCGGCTGATGCTGGCCGTATCCGGTCGCTTCCCGGACCTCACGGGCGTCTGGTTCGAGAGCGGCCCTGTTCAGTCCCGCAAGGCGTTTGCGAATTTCATCGCCGCAAAGCAGTCGAGCGGGGAGATGCGGGAGGCCGATCCGCATATGCTGGCCATCCAGTATCACGACATGATCGTCACCAACCCGCTCTACCTCGCGCTGATGGGGAAGAAACCCTCCCCCGCCGAAATCGAACGCTCCATCGAAAGCGCGATCGCAACATTTCTGCTGGGGCAACTGCCGCGCGCCAACTGACGTGTCGTCAGATCTCGCTGTTGCCCATGCGCGCCGAGAGAAAATCGATGAACACCCGAACCTTGGCGGAAAGAAAGCGGCGGCTGAGATAGACGGCGTAGAGGCTGAAGCTGCCGATCGTCCAGTCGGGCAGGATCTGCACCAGCCTGCCAGCCGCGATATCGTCCGCCAGAATGAAGTTCGGCTGCACGATAACGCCGCCATCCTGCAACGCCATCTGCCGCAGGAGGTCGCCATTATTGGCGCGAACCGCCGGCTGTGCCCTCACCAGTTCGGTCTGCCCCGCCGTGTTGTTGAAGAGCCAGTTATCGCCGGATGAGAGATAGGTGTAGCTGAGCGCCGCATGCTCGGCCAATTCCGACGGATGCTGGGGTGTACCGTGGGCTGCGAGATAGCCGGGCGACGCACAGACCAGCATGCGCACCGGCGCAATCCGCCGCGCGATCAGGTTCGGGCTGGGCGTCTGGGCGATGCGAAGCGCCACGTCGACGCCGTCATGCACGAGATCCACCACCCGGTCGCTCAGATCGACGTCCAGCCGCAGGTCCGGAAACTGCCGCCGGAAATCGGGCAGCAACTCCCCAAGCGCGCGGACACCGAAGGATAGCGGCGCACTGATGCGCAGGAGACCGGCCGGTTTCAGCGCATACTCTCCCGCCACGGCCTCCGCCTCCTGGATATCCGCAAGGATCTGTCGCGCCCGCTCATGGAATTCCATACCAGGCTGCGTCAGCGAAAGCCGCCGCGTGGTGCGATTGAAGAGGCGAGCGCCAAGATGCGCCTCAAGTGCCGCCACCTGCCGCGAAATGGCGGCGGTCGACATGTCGAGCTTGTCGGCGGCCGCGACAAAACTACCGCCATCCACCACGGCGACGAAAACCTCCATGCCCCTGACGATATCCATGACGCTTCCGATTGTTACGATGATCGCAACAATCTCTTTCCGTCCGGCCCATTTTTCAAGTCAGGATCACGATTAATGTATCAATCGTCGCTACTTTCAACAGACGCACATCCAAGGAGAACTGAAATGAGAACGCTCGTAGCCGCCGCCATCACCACCCTTGCCCTCGCCGCCATTCCGCTCGCCGCCCGCGCGGAAGACGCGAGCAAGGCAGTCCCGGCACTCATGGAAGAACTGGCGAAATACCAGCAGAACGACGCGACCGTCGCCAGGAACCTCGAGACCTTCGACACGCTCGACTTCGACGTCTACACCCATCAGAAGTGGGATCGCCTCGGCGAAAGCCACGCCCAGGATATTCTGGTCCATTATCCAGACGGCTCCACTACCAAGGGTCTGCACGACCACATCGAAGCCCTGAAGCCGATGTTCGTCTTCGCCCCGGATACCCGCATCGAGCAGCATCCCGTCAAGTTCGGCTCCGGCGAATGGACCGGCGTGATCGGTTATCTGGAAGGCACCTTCACCAAGCCCATGCCGATCGGCGAAGGCAAGACCATCGAGCCGACCGGCAAGCCCTTCAAGCTCGGGATGGCCACCCTCGGCCATTGGACCAAGGACGGCGTGATGGACGAGGAATACCTGTTCTGGGACAACCAGAATTTCATGAAGCAGATCGGCCTCGCCAACTGACCAGCCTCAGGCAACGCATAAAAGAAAAGCCCGGCGGGACGAAACCTGCCGGGCTTTTCCGTTTCTCTTGGGAGAGATGACTTATTCGACGCTGAAGGCCAGCGTCTTCGCCTGCTTGATGGCCGCGTTGGCTGTCAGCTTGTCGAGAACGGCCTGTTCCACTTCACCGTCGACATAGAGAAGCGCGATGGCGTCACCGGCTTCCTTTTCGCGTCCGAGCTGGAAGTTGGCGATGTTCACGCCGGCATTGCCGAGCGTCGTGCCGATGAAGCCGATCATGCCGGGAACGTCGGTGTTGGTGATGTAGATCATGTGCGGACCGACATCGGCATCCATGTTGATGCCCTTGATCTGGATAAAGCGCGGCTTGCCATCCGAGAAGACCGTACCGGCAACCGAACGCGTCTGCTTTTCGGTCGTGACGGTGAGCTTGATGTAGCCGTCGTAAACGCCGGTCTTGTCGCGCTTGACCTCGGACAGGATGATACCCTTTTCCTTCACCATGACGGGTGCCGACACCATGTTGACGTCAGCGACCTGCGGGCGGATAAGACCGGCCAGCAGGGCCGAGGTCAATGCCTTGGTGTTCATGGACGCGGTCTGGCCGTCGTAAAGGATCTCGATTTCCTTGATCGGGCCTTCGGTAACCTGGCCGACGAACGCGCCGAGAACGTCGGCGAGCTTGATGAACGGCTTCAGGAGCGGAGCTTCTTCCGCCGTGATCGATGGCATGTTGATGGCGTTGCTGACGGCGCCCTTGACCAGGTAGTCCGACATCTGCTCGGCAACCTGCAGCGCGACGTTTTCCTGTGCTTCCGTCGTCGATGCGCCGAGGTGCGGCGTGCAGACGACGTTCGGCAGGCCGAACAACGGGCTTTCGGTGGCGGGCTCGACTTCGAACACGTCGAAACCAGCACCGGCGACGTGGCCGGACTTGATCGCGTCTGCGAGAGCCGCTTCATCGATCAGGCCACCACGGGCGCAGTTGATGATGCGAACGCCCGGCTTGGTCTTGGCAAGGGCTTCCTTGTTGAGGATGCCGCGGGTCTTGTCGGTCATCGGCACGTGCAGGGTGATGAAATCAGCCTGGGCCAGCAGCTCGTCGAGCTCGACCTTGGTCACGCCCATTTCTTCAGCGCGTTCCTTCGACAGGAAGGGGTCATAGGCAAGCACGCGCATCTTGAGGCCGATGGCGCGCGAGCAGACGATGGAGCCGATGTTACCGGCGCCGATGACGCCGAGCGTCTTGCCGGTGATCTCGACACCCATGAACTTCGACTTTTCCCACTTGCCGGCCTGCGTCGAGGCGTCGGCAGCCGGAAGCTGACGGGCAACGGCGAACATCAGCGCGATGGCATGCTCGGCGGTCGTGATCGAGTTGCCGAACGGGGTGTTCATGACGATGATACCGCGGCGCGATGCGGCCGGGATATCGACGTTGTCGACGCCGATACCTGCCCGGCCGATGACCTTCAGGTTGGTCGCGGCGGCGATCAGCTTTTCCGTTGCCTTGGTGGCGGAACGGATGGCGAGACCGTCATAGTTGCCGATGATCTCGGAGAGCTTGTCCTTGTCCTTGCCGATCTTCGGCTGGAAATCCACATCAACGCCGCGATCGCGGAAGATCTGGACGGCGGTTTCCGACAGTTCGTCGGATACGAGAACGCGAGGTGCCATTGCGAGGCCTCCTTCAAAGAGTTCGTGTCGATGAATTCTGGGAATTTTCAAAGAGGCTCCGCCTTTTGACGGCGGAGCCGGAAAACCTCAGGCCGCAGCCTTGGTCAGCGTAGCCTTCTGGGTCTTGTAAGCCCAGGCGAGCCAGGGCATCAGAGCTTCCATGTCGGCCTTCTCGATGGTGGCGCCAGCCCAGATGCGAAGACCGGACGGAGCGTCACGGTAAGCACCGATATCGAGAGCGACGGCTTCCTTTTCGAGGAGAGCGACAACACCCTTGGCAAAAGCCGCCTGTGCATCGGCGTCGAGCGCCGCCACATCCTTGTCGACGATCTTCAGGCAAACGGACGTGTTGGAACGGGTCTCGTCCTTGATGGCGAGGTTGGCGATCCAGTCGTTTGCGGCGACGAAGTCGAAAATGACCTTCGCATTGGCATCGGCACGAGCGGTCAGCCCATCAAGGCCGCCGATCTGCCTGGCCCAGAGCAGCGCATCAATGTAGTCTTCGACGCAGAGCATGGACGGCGTGTTGATGGTCTCGCCGGTGAAGATGCCTTCGATCAGCTTGCCGCCCTTGGTCATGCGGAAGATCTTCGGCAGCGGCCATGCCGGCGTGTAGCTTTCCAGACGCTCGACAGCACGCGGGGAAAGGATCAGCATGCCGTGACCGCCCTCGCCGCCCAGAACCTTCTGCCAGGAGAAGGTGACGACGTCGAGCTTGGCGAAGTCGAGGTTCTGCGCGAAAGCGGCCGAAGTCGCGTCGCAGATGGTCAGGCCCTTGCGGTCGGCGGGGATGAAATCGGCGTTCGGAACGCGAACGCCCGAGGTCGTGCCGTTCCAGGTGAAGACGACGTCGCGGTCGAAATCGACGGCAGCGAGATCGGGAAGAACGCCGTAATCGGCTTCGAACTTGCGGACGTCCTTGAGCTTCAGCTGCTTGACGACGTCGGTGACCCAGCCGGCGCCGAAGCTTTCCCAGGCCAGCATGTCGACGCCGCGCTCACCGAGCAGCGACCAGAGCGCCATTTCGACGGCGCCGGTATCGGAAGCCGGAACGATACCGATGCGGTAATCGGCCGGAACATTCAGAATTTCGCGGGTAAGATCGATGGCCTGCTTCAGCTTGGCCTTGCCAACCTTGGCGCGGTGCGAACGACCGAGCGAAGCATCGGAAAGAGCCTCAAGTGTCCAACCGGGACGCTTGGCGCAGGGGCCAGAAGAAAAATGAGTATTCGCCGGACGCGCGGCGGGGGCGACGATATCAGCCATATAGATACCCTTCCAGGTAATTAGCCTCTCGTTGGGGAGAGGTGTCCCGCCGTCGGAACTACGCCTGTCGCGATTTCCCGTCAAGCGAATTTCGTGTCGCTCCTGGAAAATCTTTCGACGCTCCCGGATCATGCGATACGCGCCCATAAATGCACGCAAAACGAGAAAGGCCGCCCGCGCGTGCGGACGGCCTTTTCACGACTGGAGTATAGAAAAGTATTACTTGTAGACGATCGGCGGCGGCGGCGGTTCGTAAGCCACCGGCTGCTCGCAGGCGCCGAACACATAGCGTGCACCGGCACGGATTTCGTGGCTGTAGAAGCCCTTGTCGTAGCCCGGACCGCCGTTCTGCTCATAGCCGAACATGTCGCCGCCCATCGTCTGGCGGAAGCGATAGCCGACATCGGCCTTCACGTTGCAGCTTACATCGATCGTGGTGCCGGCCATAAGCTGGTAGGCGAACCGCCAGCTGCCCTTGCCGCCATGTTCGACAGTATCGTCGCAGCTGCTGCCGTCATCGGCGCAGGACGTGTTGCGCAGCTTGTCCCACTTGACGTAAGAGCCACCGATACCGCCACCGACATATGGCGTGAACAGGCCGTAGGTGCCAAGGTCGACATAGGCGTTGGCCATCAGCGTGTAGGCCCGCATTGCGGAACGATCGGAGGAGGTGCAGGGACCGACGCATGCACCGAAATCAGCGCCGCCGCCGTAGGTTGAGCCGCGGAAATCCGACTTGAACATGTAGTCGAACGTCAGATCCGTGCGCAGGTAGTTGTTGACCTGATAACCGACACCGGCACCGACAGTGAAGGCGTCCTTCAGCGAGGCGCTGGCGAAATCCGCGCGATAGCCGTTAGAGCCCTGGAAGAAATCAGCACCACGAAGCTTGTTGAAGGAATAACCGACATCGCCGCGAAGGTACCAGCCGGAAGCTTCCGACACCGTGACCTCCGGCGCATCCATGATCGGAGCCGGCTCGGGTTGATACAGATCCGCAGCAAAAGAAGCGGTCGTACTGACAAGCAGTGCGGCCGCCGCAGCAAAAAGGCTCGTCTTCATGGCTAGATACTCCAAAATCTATCGTTGAGTTATCGGACCCGCACATGGCCGACATCGTGATTTCTCTTGGATAATGAAGGAAAAAAGTTAAGGTCGACTTAACTACGTCTGTTTACCGTGTTTGCTGAGACTTTACTTACCATGAGCGTGTTTCATGAAAATAAAACGCTCACAAAAGACGCTCGAAAACTCACCCATTGGTTGCATTTCTGCGTCAACAGTTTTCCGGGAAAACAAAAAACGCGGCGGGTTTGACCCGCCGCGTTCCGACTGAACCCGAAGTTTCAGCGATCAGCTTGCCCGTCGCATTTCGTGGGATCCGGCGTGACGCGAAGCCGCCGCCTGCTGACCAAGCGTGAAGTGCCCTAGCTGCTGATCCATTTCGGCAGCTTCCGTCGCCAGCCGGTGGATCGCGGCGGTTGTCTCTTCCACCATCGCGGCGTTCTGCTGGGTCATGACATCGAGCGCATTGATCGAGCCGTTGATCTCGGAGATCGTCTGCGCCTCCTCGCGCGTCGAATGCATCATGTCGCCGATCTTTCCGTTGATCGACAGGACATGCTCGCCGATGCCCTGCAGCGCATGACCGGCCTTCTCGACGAGGCTCACGCCATGAGCCACCTCGCCGGCCGATTTTGCAAGCAGGCTGGTGATCTGCTTGGCCGCACCGGCCGAGCGCTGGGCAAGCTCACGCACTTCCTGGGCGACGACAGCAAAGCCCTTGCCGGCTTCGCCCGCACGTGCGGCCTCGACGCCGGCGTTGAGCGCCAGAAGATTGGTCTGGAAGGCGATTTCGTCGATCACGCCGATAATCTGGTTGATCTCCTGCGACGAACCGCGGATGGCCTCCATCGCCGCAATCGTTTCTCTCATGATGTGACGCGACTGCTCTGCTTCGTCCTTGGCGTTACGCGCGCTTCGTTCGGCATCCTCGCCGCGGGCGATCTGAACCTTGACCGCATCGGTCATGGCCTTGATGGCGCTTGCCGTTTCGGTGAGCGCCGCAGCCTGTCGCTCGGTGCGCTCGGCCAGCTGATCGGCGCCGGCACGCATTTCCTCGGAACCGCCACGCACGGCGAGCGAATTGCCTCCGATGCCGGAAAGCGTGGTGCTCAGGGTGGAGAGCGCGTTGTTGAAGTTGACCCGCAGCGATTCCAGTTCGTTCGGGAACGGCTGGCGGATCTCGAAGGCGAGATCACCATGAGCCATGCGGTCGAGGCCCTGATCGAGCGCCGCAACGACGCCTTCGAGAGTGCGTGCCTCCGCCTCGCGTTCCGAGAAGCGCTGGCGTCGCTCAGCCTCCGCCTGCTCACGCTCCTCGCTCGCGCGGCTTTCCAGCTGCTGCTGCTCGATAAGCGCGGTACGGAAACGCTCCAGCGCCCGGGCCATGGTGCCGATTTCATCCCCGCGATCCTGATTGGCGACGGGATTTTCGAGCTGGCCGTCAGCCACCTGCCCCGTCACCACCGCGAGCCGCGCAAGCGGCGCAAACAGACGTCGGGTCAGAACACCCGTGGCAATCGCCATGACCGCCAGCGCCGCCACGGCAATTGCCGTCAGCGTCAACGCGATATGCAGTGAACCTGCGCCAAGCTCCGCAAGCGTCAGGCTTTCCACCATCAGGTATTTCTGGCCGCTGAACTCGACCGCACGACCATAGGCCCTGGCCGATCCGTCCTCGCGGGCGAAATCGCTGGTGACGATGCCGCCATTGCCCTGCATGGCGGCCGGCGCAAAGCCGAAGGGAGCCGCTGCAATGTCCATGAGCTTGCCATCGGGACCGAGGCTGATGCCCGTACCATCCTCGGAGAGAACAGCGGCACGCTCGACGCTGTCGGCGGCAATGCCCTTGGAAAGCAGGCTGGTGATCGCAGTATCCTTGAGCTGGAACAGGATCGAGCCCTTGAAGGCCCCGAACTTCACCACCGGCACGGAGAAATAGATATCCGGAGACTGCGCATCCTTGCCGGTCTTGAGGCCCGAGAAGGTGGTCGGCGCGGCATCCTCGACGGCCTTACCGGCGACATCGGCGCTGCGCGCAAAGGCCTGCCCCAAACCGGTGCCGGCAAGCTCGCCGCTGGTGGCATTCTCCGCGAAGAATGGCCCCTTGCGGTAGGAATAGATGACGTTGCCAGTCTGATCGACCATCAGCAGGTCGCGGAACTGGGTATCGCGCAGATAGCTGGCGACAAGGTTCTGGGTTGCTTCATGGTTCGAATAGTAGAAGCCGCTCGGCCCTTCGGGCTTCAGCAGCTTCTCACGCTCGCCTGCCGGATAAGGGTTGTTCTTGACGAAGACCGCCTGAAGCTCCCCCTTCGCATCGCCGGAATTCTTGACGATGGTGTTCCAGCCGCTCTTCATCGAGGTGAACGACTGTTGCAGACCTTCGATCTTGGCGATCGATGTCGCCTGATTTTCCAGCTGCTGCAACTGTTCCCGGAGCATGTCACCCCGGAAGGTCAGCGTCCCGTCCATCGCACGATAGGTCTGCTTGTCGAAAAGCGAACTTGAAGTGAAGTAGGCAAGGACATTGAGAATCCCCACTGACAGTGCCGTCAGCAGCAGGAAAATCCCGATCACCTTGGAGGAAAGGGAGTTGAAACGAAAAACCATAAGCGAATCCCCACGGCCGCTGTCGCCCTTTGCTCAAGCGCAGCGGTCTTTCAAACTATTTTAGGCACAACCGCGACAACGCGGACGCCCCGGAGATTGCATCATTCAGGTTGTTGTTTAAATGGCAGTTAAAGAGGGTGGCAATTTATGGTGGTTGATGCACCGCAAAATTCAGCTGTTTTCCGGGACTTTCTGCATGACGCCGCCGAAAATCTCGACAGAGCGCAACCGCGCATCGATGTCATGGATGGGCATGGAAACGATGAGTTCGTCCGCTCCGGTCTCATCGAGAAAGTCCTCGAGCTTCTTTTCGACAGTCTTCTGCGAGCCGACCACGGCATAGCTCAGCGTGTGCTCCACGCCGATGCGCTCCATATCGGTCCACAACCCGTCCATGCTCTCCACCGGACGCGGGAAAGGACGCCGGACATTGCGCCGCAGATTGACGAACTGCTGCTGCGAAGAGGTGAAGAGATATTGCGCCTCTTCATCGCTCTCAGCTCCGACCCCCATGACGCCGACCATCACATAGGGCTTGTCGAGATCGGCCGAAGGCTGGAACCGCTCGCGATAGATGGCGATGGCCTCCAACAAGGAATCGGGAGCGAAATGGGAAGCGAAGGCATAAGGAAGCCCGAGAGCCGCAGCGAGATGAGCACTGTAAAGACTGGAACCCAGCAGCCAGATCGGCACATGGCTGCGCGCACCCGGCACCGCCAGCAGCACCTGGTCGTCCTCCGGGTCGCCGAGGAGGCGCTGCAACTCGATGATATCGTGCGGGAAGCTCTCCGCCCCGGCGTCCAGATTGCGGCGAAGCGCCCGCGCCGTGCGCATGTCGGTTCCCGGCGCGCGGCCAAGACCGAGATCAACGCGATCGGGGAACAGGGCCGCAAGCGTGCCGAACTGCTCCGCGATCACCAACGGCGAATGGTTCGGCAGCATGATGCCGCCGGAGCCGATGCGGACGCGCTTCGTTGCAGCCCCCACATGGGCGATCACGATGGAGGTCGCCGCACTGGCGATTCCCGGCATGCCATGATGCTCGGCGAGCCAGAAACGGTTGAACCCGAGTTCCTCCGCCTTCTGGGCCATCCGGCGGGACGCATCCAGCGCCTCCGTCACGCTATGTCCCTCGGCGATCGGTGACAGGTCGAGGATCGAAAAGGGTATCATGCGCGGCATCCCGTTCTGGTCTTGATGTTTCCTCACATGTAGATACTCGCGAAAGCAATACCAGAACGAAATGACGGTTTTACCGAACCGTCACCGCAATCTTTTTGAACCGACGTTGCGCTTCGCTGAAACGGATGTTTTTGGTTTGTTCACTTTTCGCTGGCAGATCCATGTATGAGCAAGTTAGGATATCGCCATGCGAGACACGATTCGGATTATCGGTATTGACCCGGGCCTCAGGCGCACCGGATGGGGTGTGATCGAGACGCTTGGCAACTCACTGCGGTTTGTCGCCTCAGGTACCGTCACCTCCGACGGTGACATGGATCTTGCCTCGCGTCTTCGCCAGCTGCATGACGGGCTGGCCGATGTGGTCCACAGCTACCAGCCTCATGAAGCCGCGGTTGAGCAGACCTTCGTCAACAAGGATGCGGTCGCGACCCTGAAGCTCGGCCAGGCACGCGGCATCGCCATGCTGGTTCCTGCCCGCGCCGGCCTGCCTGTCTCCGAATATGCGCCGAACGCGGTGAAGAAATCGGTGATCGGCGTCGGCCACGGCGAAAAGCAGCAGATCCACATGATGCTGAAGATCCTGATGCCCAAGGCGGAATTCAAGGGCAACGACGCCGCCGACGCA
The DNA here is from genome assembly GCA_002600635.1 of Rhizobium sp. ACO-34A. Lineage (NCBI taxonomy): Bacteria > Pseudomonadati > Pseudomonadota > Alphaproteobacteria > Hyphomicrobiales > Rhizobiaceae > Rhizobium > Rhizobium sp. ACO-34A. The sequence continues at coordinate 3,395,889 of CP021371.1, forward strand.
CTCGCCATCGCCATCTGCCACGCCCACAATCGCGGCGGCGACCGCATGCGCAAGGTGCTGGCTTCCGCCTGATTTGTTCTTGACTTGTTTCACCAGTAAGATATTTTCTTACTCAATAAAGGAGCAAGGTAATGCGAGTTACATCGAAGGGGCAGGTCACCATTCCGCGCGACTTGCGCGAGCTTGCCGGCATTGAACCGAACAGCGAAGTCATTTTCACGATCGAAGATGGCAAGCTGGTTGTCTCTCCCAAGAAGGAAGGACAGCAAGGCGTCGAGCGCGAGCGCCTGCAGGCCTTCATGCACGCCCTTGACGCCATGGAGGGAACCGGCGACCAGACGATCGATGCCGATGCTCTCATGACCATGACACGAGATCGCTGATCCATGACGACGCTCGTGGACACGAACGTTCTCGTGGACCTCGCCGTTCGCGATCCGGTCTGGCTCCAATGGTCTCGCAATGCCCTGTTGCGCATAGCCCGAACCCAGCCGCTCGTCATTAATCCGGTCATTTACGCCGAATTCTCGGTTCGCTACGACGATATCGATATGGTCGACCGGCTCCTTCCTCGAACGGACTTCCATAGGGAAAGCCTTCCGTGGACGGCGGCATTTGCCGCTGGGGTAGCGTTCAGGCGCTACCGGGCCGGCGGCGGAAAGCGGGAGCGCGTTCTGCCGGATTTCCTGATCGGGGCGCATGCAGCCATTCGCGGCTACTCAATTCTCACTCGGGACACCAAGGGCTACCGCTCCTATTTCCCGATGGTTCCCCTCATTTCCCCCGAAACCCATCCCTGACGGACACACTTCATGATCGGCAAGCTCAAAGGCACCATCGACGAAATCGGCGACGACCATGCGCTGATCGACGTGCACGGCGTCTGCTACATTGCTCACTGCTCCTCGCGCACGCTGTCCCGGCTCGGCTCGCCCGGAGAGGCCGCGGTCCTGTTCATCGAGACCTATGTCCGCGAGGACCAGTTGAAGCTCTTCGGCTTCCTCACCGCGCTGGAACGCGAATGGTTCAATCTCTTGCAGAGCGTGCAGGGCGTCGGCACCAAGGTGGCGCTCGCCGTTCTCTCGACGCTGACGCCGTCCGAACTCGCCAACGCCATAGCGCTGCAGGACAAGACGGCCGTGTCCCGCGCGCCCGGTGTCGGGCCTAAGGTCGCGGTCCGCATCATGACCGAACTGAAGAACAAGGCTCCTGCTTTCGCCGGAGAAGCCGCCGCCAATATCGGTCTGAAACAGGAACTCGGGGAAGGCGTGGCCGCGGCTCCGGTCGCGGATGCCGTCTCGGCGCTCACGAACCTCGGATACTCGCGCGAACAGGCAGCAAACGCTATCGCCGCGGCCCTGAAGAATGGTGGCGAAGGCGCAGACAGCGCCAAGCTGATCCGCCTCTGCCTCAAGGAGCTGTCGCGGTGATACCGCGCTTTACCCCTTCTACTGAATCTGGTCAAAGGCGCTTGAGCGGCCCCCTCCGCCCTGCCATCATGGCCGCCAACCGGAAGTACTGTCATGAGTGAAGCCGACCGTCTCATTTCATCGGAAAAGCGTGGCGAGGATATCGACACCGCGCTGCGTCCGCAGTCGCTCGATGAATTCACCGGACAGGCCGAAGCACGCGCCAACCTGAAGATCTTCATCGAGGCCGCCAAGAACCGCGGCGAAGCGCTCGACCACGTATTGTTTGTCGGCCCACCCGGCCTCGGCAAGACAACCCTTGCCCAGATCATGGCAAAGGAACTCGGCGTCAACTTCCGCTCGACCTCCGGCCCCGTCATCGCCAAGGCCGGCGACCTTGCCGCCCTGCTGACCAATCTCGAAGAGCGCGACGTCCTCTTCATCGACGAAATTCACCGGCTGAACCCGGCGGTGGAGGAAATCCTCTATCCGGCCATGGAGGATTTCCAACTCGACCTCATCATCGGGGAAGGCCCCGCCGCCCGCTCGGTCAAGATCGACCTGTCGAAGTTCACCCTCGTCGCCGCGACCACCCGTCTCGGCCTGCTGACGACACCGCTGCGCGACCGTTTCGGCATTCCGGTCCGTCTCTCCTTTTATACCGTCGAGGAACTGGAAGGCATCGTGCGCCGCGGCGCTCGCCTGATGGGCCTCGGCATGACCGACGAAGGCGCCCGCGAAATCGCGAGGCGTGCCCGCGGCACACCCCGCATCGCCGGTCGCCTGCTGCGCCGCGTGCGTGACTTCGCCGAAGTGGCCCGCGCGGAAGCGGTCACCCGCGAGATCGCCGACGAGGCGCTGACCCGCCTGCTCGTCGACAATATGGGCCTCGACCAGCTCGACAAACGCTACCTGAACATGATCGCCATGAACTTCGGCGGCGGCCCGGTCGGCATCGAGACCATCGCCGCCGGACTTTCCGAACCCCGCGATGCGATCGAGGATATCATCGAGCCCTACATGATCCAGCAGGGCTTCATCCAGCGCACACCGCGCGGCCGCGTCCTGACGGCCATCGCCTGGAAACATCTCGGACTGCAGCCGCCGAAGGATCTGGAGGCCGCGCAGTTCCGCTTGACCCTCGAGGAGGATTGAATGATCGCGCGGCGCGGGTTCCTCAAGCTTCTCGGCGGCCTCCTGATGGCAGGCTTCGGAACCAGCGCCTACGCGGTCGGCATCGAGCCCTTCGCCCGACCCCGCGTCACGCGATATGCCCTCACCCCTCGCGACTGGCCGCAGGATCTCAACCTGAAGATCGTCGCACTCGCGGATTTCCACGCCTGCGAACCATGGATGCCGGCCGAACGCATCGCCGCGATCTGCGATCAGGCGAACGCCCTTGAGGGCGACATCGTCCTCCTGCTCGGCGACTACATGACCAGCATGTGGTTCAACAGCGGCTACGTCGAACCGGCCAGATGGGCGAAAGCCCTGTCACGGCTCAAGGCGCCGCTTGGCGTCCATGCCATCCTCGGCAATCACGACTGGCTGAACGATCCGGTAGCGCTTGCCGCCGGTCACGGCCCGACGCTTGCGCACAAGGCGCTCGGTGATGTCGGCATCCCGGTCTACGACAATCTCGCCGTCCGGATGGAAAAGGACGGCCGCCCTTTCTGGCTCGCCGGCCTCGCCGATCAGCTCCAGCCCGGTAATCCGGCGCCCGACGGCTCCGGCATCATCCCGGGGCTCGATGACCTTCCGGCAACGCTCGCACAGATAAAGGGCGATGAACCCGCGATCCTCATGGCCCACGAGCCGGATATTTTCGTCGAGGTTCCCGGACGGATTGCGCTGACGCTCTCGGGACATACCCATGGCGGTCAGCTCAGGCTCTTCGGCTACTCGCCGCTGGTGCCCTCGCGCTTCGGCAACCGCTATGCCTATGGCCACATCGTCGAGGATGACCGCCATCTCATCGTTTCCGCCGGTTTCGGTCTCTCAAACCTGCCGATCCGGCTGGGCGCGCCGCCTGAAATCGTCGTGGTCGAACTCGGCGGAGCAGGCCCGCCGGCGGCATGATGATGAAACCTCGGGGCAAGGAAGTGGCACCATGACGGATCCTGTCGACCCATGCCGCGTATTTCGAAAACTCGCACGCAACAATGCACTGGCCAATCTCAGGCTGCATGATGCGGTGGCGCGTCTTCAACCCGGAGAATTCGAGGCGGAACGCATCAGCTTCTTCCCCTCCATTCGGGCCACGCTCAACCACATCCTCGTGGTGGACTGGTTTTATGTCGACGCGCTGGAAGGCGGAACGCTCGGACCGAAGGCATGGGAAGACGAAATACCCTTTCCCGAACGACAGGCGCTCTTATTAGCACAAGCCGATGTCGACCACCGGTTGCTCGCATTCTGTGACGGCCTGGGGCCGGAAGACCTCGCACGAACGGTCGATGTTCACCGTGGCACGCGCATCCAGCAGGACCGCTGCGACGACATCCTGAGCCATCTCTTCCAGCACCAGACCCACCATCGCGGACAGGTGCATGCCATGCTCGCCGGCACCAGCATCAGGCCTCCGCAACTGGATGAGTTCATCGTGGGAGACGATGCACAGGCGCGGAAAAACGAGATGAATGCGCTCGAATGGAACGAAAACGATCTGATGCGATGAAGAGGTAATACAAAGCCCTCCCGGGCCGGCGTTCGGGCTTGTTTTTCAAGGACAAAACGACGTGCAGGAAGAGTAGGAACAGATGAGCAGCATACTCAATTAGCTGTTTTCATTAAAAATTATTAATTATAATATTCATATTGCATTCACATCTCGGGGTCTAGCTTCAGGTCATAGACAACGAGGAACACACCAATGAAAAAAGCATTTCTGATTGCAATTGCCGGCCTCATGATCGCAGCCCCCATGGCTCAGGCCCAGCAGTATCGCCCGGACGATCGCCGTCCGCCCCAGCATCATCAGGTCAAGCCGCAGAAGCCTGCTCCGCACAAGGCAGCACCCAAGCCCTACTACTGGAAGAAGGGCCAGAGCATGCGTGACTGGCGCCGCCACAACGAGATCAACGACTACCGCCGTTATGGTCTGCGCAAGCCGGGCCGCGACCAGCGCTGGATCCGGGTCGACAATCAGTACCTGCTGATCGGCATCACCTCCGGCCTGATCGCCGGCATCGCTACGGCTCGTTAAGAGGCCAAGGCGTTACCAATCGGGCCGCAGGCGCAAACACGTCTGCGGCTTTGTTCATTTCAAGGGCGGAATATGTATTGCGACCCTCAGCTGACGAGGGATTTCAATAACTGCCGGCCAGTAAGTGAACCGTGTTCTCGAACAGAGGCCACCCGCCCGGCTTCCAGCCAAGCGCCGTGATCTTCTCGACCGGCATTGTCCTGACGGCCACCTTGTCCGCGGGCGCGGGCGCGGGCAAGAGCCGCGGACATTGGGTAACCGACTGGAAGATATCGAGAATATCGCGGGAATCCACCACGACATCGGAAACATTGAAGAACTGGCCGCTGACCTTCGCCGCCTCGGTGGACAGCATCAGTCGAACCGCCTGTCCCACGTCACGGCCATGGACCTCCGAGCCGGCCCGTTCCGGCACCTCCCGCCCCGCGAGATAATCCGCGAAAAGCGCATCCCACTTGTTCGGCCGGGCTTCGCCATAAACGCCCGTCACCCTCAGGCTCGAGGTCACAAAACCGGGCGCGGCAAGATCGGCCAGCACTCGCTCGGCCAGAAGCTTCACCTCGCCATAGAGACTGCTCGGCTGCAGAAACTGCTCCTCGGCCAGCGCAGTTTCGGCTGCAAGCCCGTCATAGACAGCCCGGCTGGAAAGGAAGACCACGCGCCGGACACCAGCCTGCCTCGCCGTCTCGAACAGACGGATGGAGCCATCGAGATTGAGCCGGCGAAACCGGTCGGGATCACCGCCCTCCCCGCCCCGATACTTGCCGGGCAGATGGTCGAAGGCCGCATGAATGAAGAAATAGGCATCGTCGAAAGCATGGGCCTGGTCTTCCTGCGGATCGAGCGACAGCGGACGAAATTCGACAGACCGCGAAAACAGCCCTTCCGCCGGCGGATGACGCGCGCCGATGACGACCGAATAGCCTGAGGCAAGCAGGTCTTCGACGATATAGCGCCCGACCAGCCCCGTTCCGCCGGATACCAGAACTTTCATGCAGCCGCCTGCTCGGGCCTCGATAGCGAGGCGATTTCCGGGATGCCGTGCCCCGTGTAATAAGCGTGCCAGAGATCGATCAGCGGCTTCAGTGCCCCCGCCTTGGGATGATCCTTCTCCCACGGCTTTTCATACTGGTAGTGCAGAATGCCGATCTGACGCCAGTCCCAGAGGTCCGGCAGGTTGAACCACACATATTGCAGCATGTTCATGAACACCGGCAGGCCATGCCAGTCCGGAAAATAACTCTCCAGAAAGGTCTGGTCCGTGCGCCGCCAGAAGACATCCGGCTGATCCAGATTGCGCAGCATGTCCTCGAAGGTGGCAAGCGAGGGGCGCGCGACGAACACCCCGGAATTCAGCCGATGAAAATCGGCAAGGCTTTCATAGACATTCGGCGCGGCGGAAAATTCCGGATAGTCGAACAGCCGATCGACATTGCGCAGAACAATCGCGTCCGCATCGATGAAGATGCAGGTCTCGTAGTCGATGAGTTGCCAGAGCCGGAGCTTGCAGAAATTGTCGAGCGGCGAGTGAAAGGCCGGCTTGCGCCCCTTGGTGAAAGGTGCATTGGCATGCAGGTTGCCGCGCGCATGCCGCTGGTTGAAGCCATCGGACAATGGCAGGTGCTCGACCACGACCATCCGGCAGCCGAGCCGGTCGAGCGCCAGAAGCGCATCCGCCTCCACACCGCCGGTGAAGAGCACGACGACATCGGCGGAACTGCCGGTCAGGCGGATGGAACGCGCAAGTGCGGTCGCGCCCATCGCGTAGTCGCGATTGGTCACCAGCGTGACATAGGCTTCACGAGAACCGGCCGTCGTGGCCGGCCGTATGCCCTTCAGCAGTTCAGCCCCCATCATCATGACACCGATTTCAGCTTCTTGCCCTCCGGATCACGATTGATCGTCCGCGCGATATCCTTGGTCCAGGCGGAAACCGCCGGCACGCGGGACCGGTCGACGCGGTAGGCGAATTTCTTCGCGACATCGACGATTTCCTCCAGCAACCCACCCTTGAGCGTTATCGGCTCCAGACCGAGACCGAGGAACTTCTCGTTCTTCACGATGAGGTCGTTTTCCGCCGCTTCCTTGCGCGGATTGGGCAGCCACGCGATATCGGCGCCCGAAAGCTTGGCGATCATCTCCGCGAGATCCCGCACCCGGTGCGTTTCCGTCATCTGGTTGAAGATCTCGACCCGTGACCCGCGCGCCGGCGGATTGTTCAGCGCAATCTCGATGCAGCGAACCGAATCCTGGATATGGATGAAGGCGCGGGTCTGGCCGCCGGTGCCATGCACCGTCAGCGGGTAGCCGATTGCTGCCTGGATCAGGAAGCGGTTCAAGACCGTGCCGTAGTCGCCGTCATAGTCGAAGCGGTTGACGAGTTGCGGATGACGGCGGGTCTGTTCCGTATGGGTGCCCCAGACGATGCCCTGATGCAGGTCGGTGATCCTCAGACCATCGTTCTTCGCGTAAAACTGGAAAAGCAGCTGATCGAGGCACTTCGTCATGTGATAGATCGAGCCCGGATTGGCCGGATAGAGGATCTCCTGCGAAACTGTCTCGCCTTCGGTCGTTTCGATCCCGACCGGCAGATAGCCTTCGGGAATGGCCGCGCCAACGGTCGAATACCCATAGACGCCCATTGTGCCGAGATGGACCAGATGCGCGTCGAGCCCGATTTCCACCAGAGCATTGAGCAGATTGTGGGTCGCCGAAACGTTGTTGTTGACCGTGTAGTTCTTGTGCCGGTCGCTCTTCATCGAATAGGGAGCGGCGCGCTGTTCGGCGAAATGGATGATCGCATCGGGCCGCTCTTCGGCCAGCCACTTCTTCAGAAGCTCATAGTCCTTGGCGAGGTCGATGAGGTTGAAATGGATCCGCCGGCCGGTTTCCGCATGCCAGATACGGGTGCGTTCCTGAATGGAATCCATCGGCGTCAGGGACTGAACACCGAGTTCGGTATCGATCCATCGGCGAGACAGGTTATCGAGGATATGAACGTCGTGGCCGGCATCGGAAAGGTGCAATGAAGTAGGCCAACCAACGAAACCATCCCCGCCCATGACTGCAATCTTCATAAGATGCTCTCCTTTGCCGATGAGGTATCAAACCTGATAATGCCGATTTATGACAGAACTACAATCGCCGCAGAAAAGCCCTCCCGGCGCGGCATTCAGGCATTTCCCGAATAAGGACAACATGATGACGAATATGGATTTTTCCCTTTCCGGACACCTGGTGGAACACGGACACCGGCTCGTTCAGCGCGTCTATTACGAGGACACCGATTTTTCCGGTCTGGTCTATCACGCCCGTTACCTGCACTTCCTCGAGCGGGGTCGCACCGACTATCTTCGCTGCCTCGGTGTCGAGCAGAGCGCGCTGATCGGGATCGACGAGGAAGGCCTCGTTTTCGTCGTTCATCGCATGGAAATCGACTTCAAGTCGCCGGCCCGCATGGATGACATACTGGAAATCAGGACGACCACCACCAAGGCCGGCGGCGCCAAGATGGTGCTGGAACAGGAAATCCGGCGTGGCGATGACCTTCTGATCGCCGCAAAGGTTGTCATCGCCGTCGTCAACCGTCGAGGACGCCCCCGCCGGCTGCCGGAGGATCTCGCCGCGCAGTTCCTCGCCTGATTCGCAGTATCCCCTGGCAAGAGAACAAAAATGCTTCGAAGGCAATCCGTCACCGCTGACATGCGGCGGTGATAACGGTCCTTTAACCATAATGATGTCTTACTAACATTATGGGAAATTGTGCGCCGCACGCCTTCCTTTGACCAAATTTCGAGGCAAGAAGGCAATCTGGGAGCTTGAAGCGGGATTAGGGCGTTCGGCGAAGGCTACCGCAAATTTCCGGTAACAGAGCTTTTTCACCGCCCGGTCATGCGCCGGGCGTTTGGATTTCGGGGATTACAAAGCGATGGAAGAAGTTGGATTGGCAGCAGCGACCCATGACGTGAGCCTCTGGGCCCTGTTCATGCAGGCCGGCTTCGTGGTGAAGCTCGTAATGCTGGGACTGCTCGCAGCCTCGGTATGGACCTGGGCGATCGTCATCGACAAGTTCATGAGCTACTCGCGGGCCCGCCGGCAGTTCGACCAGTTCGAACAGGTGTTCTGGTCCGGCCAGTCGCTAGAGGAACTCTACCGGACGCTGGCCGAGCGCAGCAATACCGGCCTTGCCGCGATGTTCGTGGCGGCCATGCGCGAATGGAAGAAGAGCTTCGAACGCGGCGCACGGTCGCCGATCGGTCTTCAGATGCGTATCGACCGTGCCATGGACGTGACGCTGGCGCGTGAGTCGGAAACGCTCGAAGCCCGGCTCGCATCGCTGGCCACCATCGGTTCGGCCGCCCCGTTCGTCGGTCTGTTCGGTACGGTTGTCGGTATCATGACCTCGTTCCAGGCGATTGCCGGTTCGAAGTCGACCAACCTCGCCGTCGTCGCCCCCGGTATCGCGGAAGCACTTCTGGCAACGGCAATCGGCCTCGTCGCCGCTATTCCCGCCGTTATCGCCTACAACAAGTTCTCCGGCGAAGCCGGCAAGCTGACCGCCCGCATGGAAGGCTTTGCCGACGAGTTCTCCGCCATTCTTTCGCGCCAGATCGACGAGAAACTGCAGCCCCGTCAGGCGGCGCAGTAATCCGTCCGACTTAGGAGACGCAAGCAATGGGTATGTCTGTTGGATCGAGCGGTGGCGGCGGCGGACGTCGTGGCAGGCGCGGCGGCCGCAAGGCACCAATGAGCGAGATCAACGTGACGCCGCTCGTCGACGTCATGCTCGTGCTGCTCATCATCTTCATGGTCGCCGCCCCGATGATGACCGTGGGCGTGCCACTGGATCTGCCCAAGACAGGCGCCAAGGCTCTCAATTCCGAAACGCAGCCCATCACGGTTTCGATCAAGGCCGATGGCTCGGTATTCCTGCAGGAATCCCCGATCGCAACGGATGAGATTGCAGCCAAGCTCGCCGCCATTGCCACCACCGGCTACACCGAACGCATCTTTGTACGTGGCGATGGCGCGGCTCCTTACGGCGTTATCGCCGACGTGATGGCACGTATGCAGACCGCAGGCTACACGAATATCGGCCTGGTGACTGAGCAGAAAACGGATAACTGATCGTATCGCGATGAAAGGCAGTCTCGGGACATCGGCTGTATTGCACGTTCTGGCGCTCACCTGGGCACTGGTGTCGATTGGCGCGCCCGAAAAATTCGAGGTTTCAAACGTCGAAGCACTGCCGGTCGATCTCGTCCCTATCGAGGAACTGACGCAGATCCAGCAGGGCGACCAGAAGGCTCCGAAGGCGGAAAAGGCAGCTCCCGTTCCCACCAAGCGTCCGGCCCCTGTCGAAAACGCCGAAAACCTTGGTGACAACAAGATCGACCTGAAGTCGGTTCCGACCCCGAACGCGAAGCCGAACGCCACCGAGTCTTCCGCAGCGCCGGAGAAGGTCGAGAAGGTCCAGCCGAAGCAGGACAACGAGACCAACGACATCAAGGACATCATCAAGGAAGACACGGTCGCCGAGCCGCAGAAGGAAGTGGCCAAGGCCGAACCGCCAAAGCCGCAGGTAACGCAGCCGCCGGCTCCCGAAAAGCCGCCGGAACCCACCCCCCAGCAGCCTGACGAAACGGCAGAGATCCCGCTGCCGGAAAAGGCGCCTGTTCCGTCCGTCCGTCCGAAGCCCGAAACGCCGAAGCCACCGGAGCCGAAGGCTGCGGAAGCCAAGCCGACCGAGAGCCAGACGCCGAAGACGCCCGACAAGAAGAAGGACACCAAGACCCAGGAAGCGGCGAAGTCGAAATCCACCAAGGAAAGCGATTTCAACGCCGACGATGTCGCGGCCCTCCTCAACAAGAACGACCCGACTGCCGGCGGCGCCAAGTCCTCGCAGGACAAGGCCGCATTCGGTGGCAAGAAGACGACCGGCGGCACGAAGCTGAGCCAGACCGAAATGGATGCGCTGAAGGGTGTCATCCAGAACAACTGGTCCTTCATCCCCGGACTGGCCGGCATGGAAGGCATGATCATTACCGTCCGCTTCCGGTTGGATGAATCCGGCAATCTGGTCGGCGATCCGGAAGTGAGCGCCAAGGGCGGCGAGACATCGACGCAGCAAGTCATGATGGGTAGCGCAAGACGCGCAGTTCTGCGCTCCGCTCCCTTCACCAATCTTCCACGTGACAAATATGACGCCTGGTCGGAGGTCATCGTGAACTTCGACCCCAGCGAAATGATGTAAAAGCTAAAAAGGCTTGGAACTCATGATGAAACTCAATCTTCTTAGATATCTGGCGGTGGTCGTCGGCCTTGCCGGCGCCTTCGCCACACCGGCCCATGCGGTCGTCGAGATCAACATCAACAAGGGTAACGTCGAGCCGTTGCCGATCGCGATCACGGACTTCGCGTCCAGTAACGGCATCGGCGCCAAGATCTCGGCAGTCGTCGAGGCGGATCTCAAGCGTTCCGGCCTGTTCGCTCCGGTGAGCCGCGCCGCGTTCATCGAGAAGATCAGCAATCCGGACCAGACGCCGAACATGCAGAGCTGGACCGTGCTGAATGCCCAGGCGCTCGTCGTCGGCCGTATCAGCCAGGAAGGCGATGGACGGCTTCGCGCCGAGTTCCGCCTGTGGGATACCGTCGCCGGCCAGCAGATGACCGGCCAGCAGTTTTACACCCAGCCGGAAAACTGGCGTCGCGTCGCTCACATCATTGCCGATGCGATCTATGAGCGCATCACCGGTGAAAAGGGCTATTTCGACACCCGCGTGGTCTTCGTTGCCGAAAGCGGCTCCAAGGCCGACCGCAAGCGCCAGTTGGCCATCATGGACCAGGACGGTGAAAACGTCCGTACGCTGACCAACAGCAAGGACATCGTTCTGACGCCGCGCTTCTCGCCGAGCCGTCAGGAAATCACCTACATGTCCTTCGAAGGCCAGCAGCCGCGGGTTTACCTCCTGCAGCTCGAATCCGGCCAGCGCGAAGTCGTCGGCAACTTCCCCGGCATGACCTTCTCGCCGCGCTTCTCTCCCGATGGCCAGCGCGTCATCATGAGCCTGCAGCAGGACGGCAACGCCAACATCTACACGATGGACCTGCGCTCGCGCACCACGACGCGCCTGACCTCCACGGCTGCCATCGACACCTCGCCCTCCTACTCGCCGGATGGGAACCGCATCGCCTTCGAAAGCGACCGCGGCGGCCGCCAGCAGCTCTACGTGATGAACGCCGACGGCTCCGGCCAGCAGCGCATCTCCTTCGGCGACGGCTCCTACTCCACCCCGGTCTGGTCTCCGCGCGGCGATCTGATCGCCTTCACCAAGCAGTCCGGCGGCAAGTTCTCCATCGGCGTGATGAAGACCGACGGTTCGGGCGAGCGCATCCTGACCACCGGCTTCCACAACGAAGGCCCGACCTGGGCGCCGAACGGCCGTGTGCTGATGTTCTTCCGTCAGAGCGCGGGTGCCGGCGGTCCGCAGCTCTACTCGATCGATCTGACTGGCTACAACGAACAGCTCGTGAAGACCCCGGGCTACGCTTCCGACCCGGCCTGGTCGCCGCTTCTCGAATAGGGCGCGATCACGCCCTCTTCTTGCCGCAATGTGTTGGGAATCGGCGCATTGCGGCAGTGTTTTGACAGTTTGTTAACCATGTTCGTTCGAAGCCGGTTAACCTCGAATGGTTAAAGTCCGGCAACCCTAACGGAAAGAATCAAGGAGACCGGCGATGAGCCGCATTCACACCCCGGCGAAGAGCCGCATGCAGCAGCTGGCAACCAACCCCGCCATCGTCGCCATCGCGATGACCCTGGCGCTCGCCGGTTGCGCATCGAAGAAGAACCTCCCGAACAGCGCTTCCGAACTCGGCCTCGGCGCCGGCGGTTCCGCCACCCCGGGTTCGACGCAGGACTTCACCGTCAACGTCGGCGACCGCATCTTCTTCGACACCGACTCGACCTCGATTCGCGCCGATGCCCAGCAGACCCTCGACCGTCAGGCTCAGTGGCTGCAGCGCTACCCGAACTATGCCATCACGGTCGAAGGCCATGCCGACGAACGCGGCACCCGCGAATACAACCTGGCGCTCGGCGCACGCCGTGCAGCCGCTGCCCGCGACTACCTCGCTTCGCGCGGCATCCCGTCGAACCGCATGAAGACCATTTCCTACGGCAAGGAACGCCCGGTCGCCGTCTGCGACGACATCTCGTGCTGGTCTCAGAACCGCCGCGCCGTTACCGTTCTCGGTGGCGCAGGCCTCTGATCCGGGACATCGATCGACGCCCGATCGATCAACCCTATGTGAAGGCGGCCCCCGGGCCGCCTTTTCTTTTCTCCACACTTTGGCCGAACTTGAGTTGCTTTTTTACGGTCAATTGTAAAAATCCGCTGCGCACGCCATTCGGCGTGATGATTCAAGGATAACAGGACGAACCATATGAAGAGACTTGTCATGGCCGCATTGCTTGCGACGGCCTCGCTGGCAGGCCTGAACGGGACGGCAAACGCGTTGCAGCTGTTCCCGTCTTTGCACAAGAGCCAGCCGGCTCCGGCTGCCAACAGCCGCCAGCCCGTGCAGCTCGCGCAAAGCGGCGACCCGTCCATCCGGGTACAGCAGCTTGAAGAAGAGATCCGCACCCTCAACGGTCGCATCGAGGAAATGAGCTATCAGTTGCTGCAGATGCAGGAACAGATGCGCAAGACCCAGGAAGACAATGAGTATCGCTTCCAGGATCTGGAAAAGGGCGGCGCCAAGAAGAGCGGTGCGCTCGACAAGCCGGTGAACACCGGTGCGTCTCAGCAGGACTCCGTCGCCCAGATCATCACCCAGGAACCGGCAGCCGGCGGAAACTCCGCCGCCTCCTCCCCGTCGCTCGGCCAGCCCGAGCAGACGCTCGGCTCCATCGATCTCGATTCCAGCGGCATGCCGCAGACCGCGACGATCAATCAGGATGCCGTCAACAAGTCCTCGGCCTTGCCCGGCGTAACCGCGCCTTCGTCTACGCAGTCAGCGGCAGGCGGCTCGGAAGGCGATGTCTATCAGGTTGCCTACGCCCATGTTCTTTCGGGCGACTACGGCATGGCTGAAAACGAATTCCGCGACTTCATCACCCGCTACCCCAAGAGCAACAAGATCGCCGATGCCAATTTCTGGCTGGGCGAAGCGCTCTATTCGCAGGGCAACTTCAACGAGGCCGCCAAGACCTTCCTGAACGCCCATCAGGCCTACAGCACGTCGCCCAAGGCCCCTGAAATGCTGCTGAAGCTCGGCATGTCGCTGGCCGCGCTCGACAATACCGACACCGCCTGCGCCACCCTGCGCGAAGTGTCGAAGCGTTACCCGAAGGCCTCCCGCGCGGTGGTTTCGAAGGTGGCGAGCGAACAGAAGCGCCTCGGCTGCTGATCCGCGTCCGCTCGGCCGATCCGCCGTGGACCATTCCCATTCCCCCGAAAGTGCCGCCTCAGGGTTCCTCGACCGTCTCTCCGGTTCGCGCAGGCTTCTTGTCGCCATTTCCGGTGGCAGCGATTCCACCGGCCTGCTGATCGCTCTCGATCGCGCCATTCGCTCGCGCCGCCTACCCCATTCCCTCACCGCCGTTACGATCGATCACCTGCTGAGAGCGGAGAGCACTGCCGAAGCTGAAGCCGTCGGCGGGCTCTGCGCCTCGCTCGGCATCCCTCACCGCACCATCGCCTGGAACGATAAAAAGCCCAAAACGGGAATTTCGGCAGCGGCCCGCGAAGCGCGCTACCGTCTTCTCACAAAGGCCGCGACGGAATTCGCAACAGAGATCATCGTCACGGGACACACGCTCGACGATCAGGAAGAAACCGTCGCCATGCGCGCCACCCGCGCTGCGGACGACAATCTCGGTCTCGCCGGCATGGCGAAGGCAACACTCCTCGACCGCCGCTTCTGGCTTCTGCGCCCGTTCCTTTCGGTTCGCCGTCAGGATATCCGCGATTATCTCCACCAACTCGATCTCGACTGGATCGACGATCCCAGCAACGAGGATCGCAAATATGAACGTGTGCGGATGCGCCAGGATCGGCACCCCATCGATCCTGACGCGATCCGCGCCGCAGGCGTCGAGCGAACCGAACGGTCTCGACAGGCAGCGACGCTCATCAGGGCACACGCGACCAGCTACGCCTCGCTCGTTGTGAAATTGCCACCGGAAGAAGCCCACGACCTTCAATCGCCTGCGTTCCAGCATGCGCTTTCGACACTCTGCGCCGTGGCCGGTGGCCGCTCGCATCGGCCGGGCCGCGACAGCATGGATCGGCTGATCTCATTCCTTGCCACAGGCCGGATCGGTCGTATCACTCTCTCCCGTGCACTCGTCGAGCGACGCAAGGACGGCCTGTTCCTCATGCGCGAGAACCGCGATATTTCGCCGCTGGAGATCCCGGCGGGAGAAACAGCGGAATGGGACGGACGCTTCCGCATCACCAATCGCGGAACGGAAATGATGCTTGTCACGCCCGGTCAGTCGTCCCTGTCCGCCAACGACGTTCAGGGTCTCTCCGATGGTCTTGTCCGCCACCTGCACCGGATCAGCCCCTCCGTGACCGCCGGTAAAGCAATAGTGATGCCGATGGATACATCATCCGGCCTCATCGATATCGAACCCTGCCTGCCCCTGTTCGACCGCTTCCTCCCGTCTTTCGACCTCGATTTGGCAAATGCTGTCGCTGGCCTCATGGGACGGAAGGACTATTGCCCTCCGCCGTTTAATCCTTATTGACGGAAAAAGCAGGCAAAACGCCGCTTTGCCTTGGCAAGGCCGCAGTGCAATCCTATGTTAGTCGATAATCTGGCGGGCTATTTGTCCGCGAACCTTATTCGGGGAGTTCGATGAACCCAAATTTTCGGAACTTTGCGCTATGGGCCATCATAGCCCTCCTGCTGATCGCCTTGTTCAGCATGTTCCAGACGACGCCGTCACAGACAAGCTCGCGCGAGATTCCGTATTCGCAGTTCCTTCGCGAAGTGGATTCTGGCCGCGTGCGTGACGTGACCGTCACTGGCAACCGCGTTCTCGGCACCTATGCCGAAAACGGCACGGCCTTCCAGACCTACTCGCCTGTCATCGACGACAACCTGCTCGAAAAGCTGCAGTCGAAGAACGTGATGATCGTCGCCCGTCCCGAGACGGATGGTTCGTCCGGCTTCCTGAGCTATATCGGCACCTTGCTGCCCATGCTGCTGATCCTCGGCGTCTGGCTGTTCTTCATGCGCCAGATGCAGGGTGGCTCGCGCGGCGCGATGGGCTTCGGCAAGTCCAAGGCTAAGCTTCTGACGGAAGCCCATGGCCGCGTCACCTTCGATGACGTCGCAGGCGTTGACGAAGCCAAGCAGGACCTCGAGGAAATCGTCGAATTCCTGCGCGACCCGCAGAAATTCCAGCGCCTCGGCGGCAAGATCCCGCGCGGCGTTCTGCTCGTCGGCCCTCCGGGCACGGGTAAGACGCTTCTCGCCCGCTCTGTTGCCGGCGAAGCGAACGTGCCCTTCTTCACCATTTCCGGTTCGGACTTCGTTGAAATGTTCGTCGGCGTCGGTGCAAGCCGCGTCCGCGACATGTTCGAGCAGGCAAAGAAGAACGCGCCCTGCATCATCTTCATCGACGAAATCGATGCCGTCGGTCGCCATCGTGGCGCCGGTCTCGGCGGCGGTAACGACGAACGCGAACAGACGCTCAACCAGCTGCTGGTCGAGATGGACGGCTTCGAGGCCAATGAAGGCATCATCCTGATCGCCGCGACCAACCGTCCCGACGTTCTCGACCCCGCACTGCTGCGTCCCGGCCGCTTCGACCGCCAGGTCGTCGTGCCGAACCCGGATATCGTCGGCCGCGAACGCATCCTCAAGGTTCATGCCCGCAACGTTCCGCTGGCGCCGAATGTCGACCTCAAGGTTCTGGCTCGCGGTACGCCCGGCTTCTCCGGTGCGGACCTGATGAACCTCGTCAACGAAGCCGCCCTCATGGCCGCCCGGCGCAACAAGCGCGTCGTCACCATGCAGGAATTCGAAGACGCCAAGGACAAGATCATGATGGGCGCCGAACGTCGTTCGTCCGCCATGACCGAAGCCGAAAAGAAGCTGACCGCCTATCACGAAGCCGGTCACGCGATCACCGCGCTCAAGGTCGCCGTCGCCGATCCGCTGCACAAGGCCACCATCATCCCGCGCGGTCGTGCGCTCGGCATGGTCATGCAGCTTCCCGAAGGCGACCGCTATTCGATGAGCTACAAGTGGATGGTATCCCGCCTTGTCATCATGATGGGCGGCCGCGTGGCGGAAGAGCTGACCTTCGGCAAGGAAAACATCACCTCGGGTGCGTCCTCCGACATCGAGCAGGCCACCAAGCTTGCCCGCGCCATGGTCACCCAGTGGGGCTTCTCCGACGTGCTCGGTCACGTCGCCTATGGTGAAAACCAGCAGGAAGTCTTCCTCGGCCATTCGGTATCGCAGTCGAAGAACGTGTCGGAATCGACCGCCCAGAAGATCGACAGCGAAGTACGCCGCCTGATCGACGAAGCCTATACCGAAGCGACCAAGATCCTGACGGAAAACCACGACGGCTTCGTCGCCATCGCGGAAGGCCTGCTGGAATACGAAACCCTGACCGGCGACGAGATCAAGGCGCTGCTCAAGGGTGAGAAGCCGGCCCGCGACCTGGGCGACGACAGCCCGCCGTCGCGCGGCTCCGCTGTGCCCAGCGCCGGCACCAAGAAGGACGGCCCGAGCACCAAGAGCGGCGAAACCGACGAAGGCGGCCTCGAACCACAGCCGCACTGATCCCTCTGTTTCAGCACAAAACATCGAGCCACCCCCGGCAACGGCGGGTGGCTTTTTTGTAGACGGTAACGCGATGTAATGGGTTTTTGCGGTAATTTACGTGTCCTGCCGCTGATTTTGTGGCAAGACCAGCCCAGTTGATATCGCGTTATCCGCGTCACGCGGCGTACTTATCTCGCCGACGCAACCAGGCGGCAAACGGAGCATTTCGGGAAAACACATGACACGTCGTTACTTTGGCACGGATGGCATTCGTGGACAGTCCAACCGCTTTCCGATGACGCCTGACCTCGCAATGCGGGTCGGCATCGCGGTAGGCACCATCTTCCGGCGTGGCCATCATCGTCATCGCGTGGTGATCGGCAAAGATACCCGCCTTTCCGGCTACATGCTGGAAAACGCGCTTGTGGCGGGTTTCACCGCTGCCGGCCTCGACGTCTTCCTGCTCGGCCCGATCCCGACGCCTGCCGTCGCCATGCTCACCCGTTCGCTGCGCGCCGATATCGGCGTGATGATCTCGGCCTCTCACAACCCCTTCGCCGACAACGGCATCAAACTCTTCGGCCCGGATGGCTACAAGCTTTCCGACGAGCTTGAGGCACAGATCGAAGACCTGCTCGAACAGGACATTTACGACCAGCTTGCTCCCGCCGAGGAGATCGGCCGGGCGAAGCGCGTCGAGGGCGACATCTATCGCTACATCGAATTCGTCAAGCGCACCCTGCCCCGCGACGTAACCCTGCACGGACTGCGGGTCGCGATCGACTGCGCCAACGGTGCCGCCTACAAGGTAGCCCCGCTGGCGCTTTGGGAACTCGGCGCCGAAGTCGTGACCATCGGCAACGAACCGAACGGCACCAACATCAACCTCGACTGCGGCTCCACGCATCCTGCCGCCCTGCAGAAGAAGGTGCATGAAGTCCGCGCCGATATCGGCATCGCACTCGACGGCGACGCAGACCGCGTCATCATCATCGACGAGAACGGCGCGATCGTCGATGGCGACCAACTGATGGCGGTCATCGCCGATACCTGGGCGCAGGACCAGATCCTGAAGGGCGACGGCATCGTCGCCACGGTCATGTCCAATCTCGGGCTTGAGCGCTTCCTGTCGGGCAAGGGCCTCTCGCTCGCCCGCACCAAGGTCGGCGACCGTTACGTGGTCGAACACATGCGCCAGAACAACTTCAATGTCGGTGGCGAGCAGTCCGGTCATATCGTGCTTTCGGACTTCGGCACTACCGGCGACGGCCTCGTGGCCGCACTCCAGATCCTCGCCTGTGTCAAACGCACCGGCAGGGCGGTCAGCGAAATCTGCCACCGCTTCGATCCGGTCCCGCAGCTGCTGCGCAACGTGCGCTACTCCGGCGGCAAGCCGCTTGAGGACGCATCCGTCAAGCAGGCCATCGCCGACGCCGAAAGCGAACTCTCGAAAAGCGGCCGCCTCGTCATCCGACCTTCCGGCACCGAACCCCTGATCCGCGTCATGGCCGAAGGCGACGACCGTGGCCAGATCGAGCGCATCGTCAACGACCTCGTCGGCGTCATCGCCAACGTTCGCAGCGAGGCGGCTTAAGTCTCCAAAGGATTGCCCCTCATCCGCCTGCCGGCACCTTCTCCCCGCAGGCGGGGAGAAGAAACAAGCGGCGCAAACCTCGAACTGAAGCCCGCTCCAATTCCTGGCAACCGAACGCCCCCATAAAATGGGCAACGACATGTCGGCGTATTGCCTCTCCCCGCCTGCGGGGAGAAGGTGCCGGCAGGCGGATGAGGGGGCGGATACGCGACGCGCAAACAAAAGCGGCCCGGCCGCCGTTGGCGCCGGGCCTCTCTTCTTTTAAATCGAAGGCGGATCAGGCCGAAAGCTTGGCCAGAACTTCGTCGGAAACTTCGAAATTCGAATAGACGTTCTGCACGTCGTCATCGTCTTCCAGCGTGTCGATGAGCTTCATCAGCGAGGTCGCCTTTTCCTCATCGACTTCGATGGTGTTCTGAGCCTTCCAGATGGCCTTGACGGTTTCGGCTTCGCCGAGAACCGCTTCCAGCGCCTTGGACACCTCGTTGATGTCCTCGAAGCCGCAATAGATGGTATGGCCGTCTTCATCCGAAACCACGTCTTCTGCACCGGCTTCGATCGCAGCTTCCATGACCTTGTCGGCATCGCCAACGGAAGCCTTGTAGGTGATTTCGCCGACATGATCGAAGGAGAAGGAAACCGAACCGGTTTCACCCAGCGCGCCACCGGCTTTCGAGAAGATCGAACGGACGCTGGAAGCCGTGCGGTTGCGGTTGTCGGTCAGCGCTTCGACGATGATCGCCGTGCCGCCCGGACCGTAGCCTTCGTAGCGGATCGCGTCATAGGTTTCGGCATCGGCGCCCGATGCCTTCTTGATGGCGCGGTCGATGTTGTCCTTCGGCATCGACTGCGCCTTGGCGTTCTGCACGGCAAGACGAAGAGCAGCGTTCATGGCCGGGTCAGGCAGACCGGTCTTTGCCGCAACCGTGATTTCGCGCGCAAGCTTGGAGAACATCTTCGAACGGATACCGTCCTGCTTGCCCTTGCGGTGCATGATGTTTTTAAACTGTGAATGGCCAGCCATGGCACCCCTGATCAGGTCTAAATATTGGGAATGGCCGCCTTATAAGGGTGAAAACCTCACCGTTCAAGGGGAAGCGAGGCAAAACCGACGACCGGCGCCAGCGGGCTTCGGCCGCGTACCACTTCACATTCCCCGCAGTACAAGGATCAACGGCTTGCGCGGCATGGTGCGCATCGAAACCGTAACGCCCGGACTATCCGAAACTTTCACATCGAAACTCTGGTCGAACATGGCCACGAAATCACGGACGGGTTGTCCGGTGCGATGCATCGGCAGGATGAGCGCCGAACGCAGCCGCTTGATCGTGCGGCTCATGCTGTCGGCCCCCATGGTCAGCCCGCCATCGACCGGCACCATCACAACGTCAAGGCGGCCGATCTCGGCATAGTGACCA
The DNA here is from genome assembly GCA_002600635.1 of Rhizobium sp. ACO-34A. NCBI lineage: Bacteria > Pseudomonadati > Pseudomonadota > Alphaproteobacteria > Hyphomicrobiales > Rhizobiaceae > Rhizobium > Rhizobium sp. ACO-34A. The sequence goes on from CP021371.1 coordinate 3,416,307, forward strand.
TCGGTCAGCTCATGATGCAGGTGGCCGAGATGCCCGATGCAGAGCCCGGCCACTTCGAAAATGAAGATGGAATTGCCGTTGGGTTCGAAATCGCCACCCCAGGAGCGGATGTCGGTCGAGACATTGCGAATGTAGGTATCGCCGACCACCAGCCGGTGCTCGATCTTCTCGCCCGGCTTCTCGTCGTTCCAGCCATGCAGCACGTTGACGATGGAGGGATCCGGCGTGAGCGTGAAATGGCTGGAATGCGCCTTGTTCATGGTCACGACATCGGGGATCTTCGACGTCCGGAGCCAGCCGTTGAAATCAGTGGCGATCGAGATGCCGCCCGGCGTATCTATCTGGAATGTCGAATGGCCGAGAAAGGTTATCGTCACGTTTTCAGGAAGCGCCACGAGTTGCCGCGAAACGGCATCTTCCGAAGGGTTGAAGGCGGCAAACGTCGCTGACGGCAGTTTCTCCGCCATCAACTGGCACTGACTGACCTGCCGGTTGGTATCCTGGGCAGCCGCACCGAAGGCGGCAAGCATCAGGGAAATGAACGCCATCGCAAGTCGCAGCAGCATCACGCAGGCCCCGCTCATCGATCCGATGACGGAGGATGCGACAGGCTGGATATCAGGTAAAGCGCCCGACGGGGCATGCACTGTCACATTACCGTGAGGCCGCGAGGCATGCTCCGCCTCGACGGCAATCGTCAGCGCCAGAAATCCGGAATGGTTTCCGTCAGACGCGGCCCGATCCTGAGCGGTGCGATCTTCTCGGCAAGACCGGTTCGGTCGGAGATCTCGACACCGACACCGCAGATCGTGGCGGGACCGTGCGCGGCCTCGAAACGACCCTTCGGCATCTTGGAGATGAAGCGGTTGAGCGGCTCTTCCTTTTCCATGCCCAGCGAGGAGTCGTAGTCGCCGCACATGCCGGCATCCGACATGTAGGCCGTGCCGCCATTCAGGATCTGGTGGTCGGCTGTCGGCACATGGGTGTGCGTGCCGACGACGAAGCTCGCGCGGCCGTCGACGAAATGACCGAAGCACTGCTTCTCGCTCGTCGCTTCCGCATGGAAGTCGAAGACGATCGCATCCGCCTGTTCCTTCAGCGGGCAAGCAGCCAGGATGGCCTCCGCCGATTTGAAGGGATCGTCGAGCTCGGGATGCATGAACACGCGGCCCATGATGTTGGCGACGAGCACACGGGCACCGTTGCGGGCGTAATAGATGCCGGAGCCGCGGCCGGGCGTGCCGGCGGGATAGTTTGCCGGACGAAGGAACTGGTCATGGCGCTCGCAGAACACCACGGCTTCCTTCTGGTCCCAGACATGGTTGCCCGTCGTCACGACATCGGCCCCGGCATTGATCGTTTCGAGATAGATGTCCTCGGTGATGCCAAAACCGCCGGCGGCATTCTCGCCGTTGACGACGACGAAATCGAGCTTGAGATCGGAGATCAGGCCAGGCAGCCGCTCCCATACCGCCGTGCGCCCCGTCTTGCCTACCATGTCTCCGAGAAAAAGCAGTCTCATTCGCCTTGTCCAGTCTCTGTCAGAATTGCCTGTAGCCGCTTTCCGTCAAAACAGCCTCAAGCTGGACGTCATGCGGTTCAAAGGGCACTTCTGCCACCTCCTGACAGTCGAATGCAATGCCGATAAGCCTTGGATCATGGCCTTTTTCTCTCAGCCGGGCGATCGCGCGGTCATAATGACCCGCGCCGTAGCCAATGCGATGGCCACGAGCGTCAAAGGCCGAAAGCGGAACCAGCATGATTTCCGGATCGAGGACAGCAGCATCGGGGCCGGGTCCCCGCGTGCCGAAGCCGGTATCGACCAGCTCCGCGCCCGCCACCAGTTCGCGAAACAGGATGGTTTCCCGGTCCTGTATGATCGGCAGGCAGAGCCTTGCTCCACGCGCTCTCAAGTGTGACATCAGCGGACGGATGTCAGCCTCGGAGCGGATCGGGAAGAAGCCCGAAATAATGGCCCCCGGCTGGAATGCCAGTCGTTCGCCACCTAAATCGGCCATGGCAAGGCTGTATTCAGTCCTGAGGTCGACCGGTATCGCGTCCCGCGCGGCAAGCCGCTCGCGACGAATGACCGCCTTCCATTCCCTGTTGCTCATATCGTGCATGCATCCCTCGAAGTGAGCGGACCATATCCGAGATCCCGGTTTTTGCAATCGTCCGTGGATCTTATACGCACCACGCCATCCAAAGCGCTTTAGGATCGAATTTCCGGGCTTTTTCCAAAAGATAATTAACACTCGTCAATTAGAATGCTGACCAATTCAACCATCAGGGCCGCCTAAATGAAGATTTTCTCGCGCTTCGGCATCGTCAAGACCGTCACCACGACGACAGTTCTGGTATTGATGGTCTCACTCGCCGTCGTTTCGTGGGTAATCTCGCAAAACATAGCGACGCGCATTTCCGAACAGGCGATCGCCGGACAGAACGCCAGCCTCAGGACGGCGGCGACCATCGTCGAACGTGACCTGCCCGGCACCACCATCACATGGAGCAAGGACGGCAATGTCCAGCGCATCGTGACCACCGCGATCCCCGCAGAATATGCTTCCCATGAAATGATCGACACCATCGGCCGCATGACCGGCCAGACCGCGACCATTTTCGCCTGGGACCCGGCCAGCCAGGATTTCTGGCGCAAGACCACCAACATCATCAAGCCGGATGGCAAGCGCGCGGTCGGCACCGCGCTCGGCCAGAAGGGCGCCGTCTACCCTGTCGTCACCAAGGGCGGCACCTATCGTGGCGAGGCTGTCATTCTCGACGTCCCCTATTACACGATCTACCAGCCGATCTTCGCGCCGACCGGCGAAGTGATCGGCATCCTCTATGCCGGTGTCCGCGCCGCCGAAATCGACAGCATGGCCCACCAGATGGCATGGGCGATTGGCACGACGGCCCTCGCCGTACTCCTGCTCGGCGCCATCGTGATTACGCTGATCGCCCGCCGCATCATCGGCCCCCTGCCCCAGCTGACCGCCGTCGCCGGCGAAATGGCATCCGGCCACCTTGATGTCGTCGTACCCCATGGCGATCTCGGCAACGAGATCGGCGCGTTGGCGCGGGCTATCGATGTCCTCCGCGACAGTGCCCAGCAGAAGATCGAACTTGAGCGGCAGGCGGCGGAGAACGTTGCTCTCGGCGAGCAGGAACGTATCGAACGTGAAGCGCTCAAGGCCGAGGAAGCACGCCGGACACAGGCCGCCGTCGATGCATTGGCGACCGGTCTGCAGCGTCTCAGCGAGGGCGACCTCACCGTCCGCATCGACCAGAATTTCGATGGCGGGCTGGACCGCCTGCGCACCGACTTCAATCATTCCATCGACAAGCTGAACGGCGCCCTCTCGCAGCTTCGCAACGAAACTCTCGGGATCGAGGCGAGTTCGGCGGAAATGCGCTCGGCGAGCCAGGATCTTTCCAAGCGCACGGAACAGCAGGCGTCGTCGCTGGAAGAAGCCTCCGCCGCGCTTGAAGAGATCACCTCCACGGTCCGCAGCTCGTCTGCCAAGGCCGACGAAGCGTCCACGCTCGCCATGGCCGCCCGCAAGAGCACGGAAGGCTCCGGCAAGGTCGTTTCGGATGCCATCGAAGCCATGAGCCGTATCGAGAATGCATCGGCCGAGATATCCAAGATCATCAACGTCATCGACGAGATTGCCTTCCAGACCAATCTTCTGGCGCTGAACGCCGGCGTCGAAGCGGCCCGTGCAGGCGAAGCCGGCAAGGGCTTCGCGGTCGTCGCACAGGAAGTCCGCGAACTTGCCCAGCGTTCAGCCAATGCGGCAAAAGACATCAAGGCACTGATCACCAAATCCGGCGAGGAAGTTTCAGGCGGCGTGTCACTGGTACGTGAAACCGGCAAGGCCCTGCAGGAGATTGCCGGTCAGGTTGCCTCCATCAACGATCATATCGCGGCAATCGCCACCGCGGCCCGCGAACAGTCGGCCGGTCTGAACGAGATCAGTTCCTCGGTAAACCACATGGATCAGTTCACCCAGAAGAACGCCGCGATGGTCGAGGAAACGACAGCGGTAACGCACCGTCTGGCCGACAGCGCCACGACGCTTTCGGGCCTGGTCGCCCAGTTCCGCACCTCCGATGCGGTCGCAGCATCCAGTCGCCGGGCAACCTCGACACCGGCGGCACCCGCACCGGCCAAGGCATCCGTAGCGCCCCGCACCGCGGATGCGACCTCCCGGGCAGTCTCCTCTCCCGCCCGGGCCATGGCAGGCAAGCTCGCCAATGCATTCCCCTCCGCGGGCGCTGCGTCCGCTGCCGCCTCCGCCGACTGGGAAGAATTCTGAGGCTGAACCAGCCAAGCCGGCAATCAGCCAGACAACAGCAGAGACCCAACAAAACACCGGCGCAGCCTTTCGCTGCGCCGGTGTTTTTCATTCCTGATCGCGAAATGGAAACGCGCTGCTGGCGTAAACCGGTCCTCCCGCGTCACATCTTCATCGATAGATTACCACAATAAAACCAGCACACACCTTTGCGGGGCGTAGTCTAGCCTCTCTATTTCCAGATGCGCCCGCCACCTTTTTCGCTAACATGCGGAACTGGTCGTCCGACTCGCTATGAGGTGTACATGTTTCTTCTGTCGCACATGCTGAAGTCATTCATCCGCAAGGGCCAACTGACGGTGATCGATGCCGAGGGCAAGCGTCACGTGTTCGGCGGCATGGAACCTGGTCCGCAGGTCACCATGCGTCTGACCGACCCAAAGCTTTATCGCAGTCTGGTTTTCAAGGCAGAACTCGTGGCCGGCGAAGCCTATATGGACGGCACGATGCGCTTCGAGGAAGGCTCGACGCTGCGCGATTTCCTCATGCTGTTTTCGGTAAACCGCCTGTCGCTCGGCAAGTATCCGATCCAGAAGGTTCTGCGGAAGATCAAGATGCGCTTCCGCAAGCGGCTGCAATCCAACAAGAAGGGCGAGGCCCAGCGCAACGTCGCTCACCACTACGATCTCGGAAATGAGTTCTACAAGCTCTTCCTCGACGACAACATGCTCTACTCTTGCGCCTATTTCCGCGAAGAAGGAGAGACGCTGGAGCAGGCCCAGCGCAACAAGCTGCGCCTGCTCGCCGCCAAGCTCGACCTGAAACCGGGCCTCAAGGTGCTGGATATCGGCTGCGGCTGGGGCGATCTCGCTCTCTATCTGGCGCAGCTCGAAAACGTCGAGGTCGTCGGTGTCACGCTGTCGAAGGAACAGCATGCACTTGCGACCAAGCGGGCCGCCGACGCCGGACTTTCCAATCGCGTCCGCTTCGAGCTGAAGGACTATCGCGACGTCACGGAAACCTTCGACCGCGTGGTTTCCGTCGGCATGTTCGAGCATGTCGGGGTGCAGCACTACGACGAGTTCTTCAAACAGCTGAACGCCCTGATGCCCGATGACGGTCTGGCCGTCATCCACTCGATCGGCCATATGAGCCCGCCCGGCATGACCAGCCCGTGGATCCGCAAGTATATCTTTCCCGGCGGCTATTCACCTGCACTCTCGGAGGTGCTTGCGGTCACCGAGCAGAACAGCCTCTGGGTCACCGACATCGAGGTGCTGCGTCTGCACTACGCCATGACACTCGCCCATTGGGGGCAGCGCTTCGAGGCCAATCGCGACAAGGTCGTCGCCATGTATGACGAGCGCTTCGCCCGCATGTGGGAATTCTATCTCGTCAGCGCCGAAATGACCTTCCGGGCCGGCAGCCAGATGGTGTTTCACCTCCAGCTCTCCCGAAAGCGCGACGGCGCCCCGATCGTGCGCGATTACGCCACCGACCGCCAGCGCGCCTATATCGAGAAGGAAAAGGAACTCGGCCTGGACATCTGAGCATCCGAGCGGGACATTGCCGGGACAATGACAGCAGGATAACGTCGCCTCCTCAAATGAGGCCAAGGAAACTCCCGCCATGTCGACAGACACCATACTCTGGTTCATCCCCGCCTGCTTCGCGCTCAACATGGCGTTCGGGCCGAACAACCTTCTGGCCCTGACCAATGCCATGCGGGCAGGCATTCCGGCGGCGCTTGCCGCTTCGCTCGGTCGCATCCTTGCCTTCGCCATCATGATCGCCATTACCGCGCTTGGCCTCGGCGCGCTGCTGATCGCGTCGGAAGTCGCCTTCTCGGCGGTGAAGTGGGCGGGTGCCGCCTATCTCGTCTGGCTCGGTATCAAGCTTCTGCGCGCGGATGCGCCAAAGATTGGCGACCTCGATGCGGCAAGGCCGGCCCGCACGACCGCAAGCCTTGCCCGGCAGGAATTCTGGGTGGCGATCGGCAATCCCAAGGCAGTCCTGATCTTCACCGCCTTCTTTCCGCAATTCCTCGACCGCGGCGACTACGCAACCAGCTTCGCCGTGCTCGGCGTGATCTTCCTGTTGCTGGAAATGGCAGCGATTGCCGTCTACGCCTTCATCGGCAGCCATCTCGGCCGCTTCGCCGGCAATTCGAACGTCTTTGCGTGGATGAACAAGGCCAGCGGCGGACTGATGATAGCCTTCGGTGCCATGTTGGCACTGGCGCGTCGGCCTACGGCCTGATCTGTCGTTCTGGGAAGAAAAGTCCCACCTGAGGGCGGGCCCGAAAACGGAAAAGTGCGATCCACGCAACCGATGGATGATTACGATCCTGGGAGCCTACAAAGTAGGTGGGTGCCGTATGACCAAGCCCACGGACCGGGTCAGGGACAGCTCCCTTAGGATCGGGTATGGCCCCAGGGATTGTGTGTTCCTGTCGAGAGGCGCAGACCGCATATGGAATATAGGATGAAACATTGGCGTTCGCCAGTGGTCCGAAGCGACATCCGAGGAAATTTCGAAACAGTCCGCTTACGCTCCGGCAGTCGGACGCGCCGTCAGCTTCCGGGTGATGCCGTTCAGCCGCTCGGTCAGCTCGCCGATCACCTGGGTCAGCATCTCTTCCCGCTGCCGCGCACCCGTCATCGCCGCGTCCTGGCCGGAACGGAAGGTTGCAAGTTCACCTTCCAGCGTGGCAATGCGGCGATTGAGTTCGGACAGTTCGTCCATGATCATGATGCCGGCCATGACGGTAACCCTGAGGTCCCCGATCTCGCCGAACTGCGTCTTCAGATGGCTGACATAGCGGTCGAACTGGGTGGCGAGGTCGATCAGATGATCTTCCTGTCCCTCATCGCAGGCCATGCGATAGGCTTTGCCGTCGATCGTTACAGTCACCTGTGCCATCAGTCTTCCCAAATGACGCCTTGGCGCCGGCTTTGCATTTCAATGAATTCAGGCAGGCGGACCTACCTGTCGAGAACCGCCCGGATCGTTTCCATCGCCGTCACCAGCCGGCGCGAAACCTCGCGATTGACCTCTTCCAGCCTGTTGGCCCGGAATTCGGACTGGTCCAGTTCCTGGGCAAGCCGCGCGCGGTCGGCATGCACGCGCTTGACCTCGCTGGCGACCTCGCTGTTGTCCCTCTGCGCCTCGATACGCATGTCGATGGCGTTCTCGAGACCGGAGATCGCCTGCCGAAGGGCGCCGAGCGCTGTGTCGAACGAATTTTCCGTCGGCATTCCCTGAAGCCCCTGCTTTCCAGAAAAGGTGACCCGAATCGCCATCAAAGACACGCTGAATTGAAGGCGGACAGTATGCGGCAGGATTGCCACCCGTCAATAAAGAGCCCTCGTGGCAACACGGCCTATCTTGTGGACGAACGGCCCATCGCCACCTCTTCGCAGACATCGATGAACCGATATAGTGCAGCGCATAGAAAAGAGGCAGAAACGTGTTTTTTGTCGCGTTAAACGCCAGAATACCGGGCATTTGTTGACTTGCGCGATTCACCTGCTAAGGATCAGCCGCTTTCAAACGACCGCGTGAATGCGCGGCCGTTTCCCAGGACCCGGAACAAGCGGAACAGCCATGATTTCTCCCGACAAACATAACCGGATGGCAAATGCGATCCGTTTCCTTGCCATGGATGCAGTGGAAAAGGCCAATTCGGGCCATCCCGGCATGCCCATGGGATGCGCCGATGTCGCAACCGTTCTCTTCACCCGCTTCCTGAGCTTTGACCCCAAGAACCCGCTGTGGCCCGACCGCGACCGTTTCGTCCTGTCGGCCGGCCACGGTTCCATGCTCCTCTACTCGTTGCTCTATCTGACCGGCTACGAGGACATGACCATCGAGGACATCAAGCAGTTCCGCCAGATGGGCGCCAAGACGGCTGGCCATCCGGAATACGGTCACGCCTCGGGCATCGAAACCACGACCGGCCCGCTCGGCCAGGGCATTGCCAATGCCGTCGGCATGGCGATCGCCGAGAAGAAGCTGTCCACCGAATTCGGTTCCGACCTGCAGAGCCACTACACCTATGCGCTGGTCGGTGACGGCTGCCTCATGGAAGGTATCAGCCAGGAAGCGATCTCGCTTGCCGGCCACCTGAAGCTCAACAAGCTGATCGTGCTCTGGGATAACAACGGCATCTCGATCGACGGTGCGATCTCGCTCGCCGACTCGACCGACCAGCACGCCCGTTTCCGCGCCTCCGGCTGGAACACGCTCGCCGTTGACGGCCACAACCCGGAAGAGATCGCCGCGGCGCTCGAAACCGCCCGCAAGTCCGACAAGCCGACCATGATCGCCTGCAAGACGGTGATCGGCTTCGGAGCACCGAACAAGGCCGGCACCCACAAGGTTCACGGCTCGCCGCTCGGCGCCGAGGAAATCGCGGCCGCCCGCAATGCGCTCGGCTGGGAAGAGGAAGCCTTCGTCGTTCCCGCCGACGTGCTCGACGCATGGCGTCTCGCCGGCCTGCGCTCCACCAAGACCCGCAAGGACTGGGAAGAGCGTCTGGCAGCCTCCGACGCAGAAAAGCGCGCCGAGTTCACCCGCCGCTTCGCCGGCGACCTGCCGGGCAGCTTCGACGGCGCCATCGACGCCTACAAGAAGAAGCTCGCTGAAACCAAGCCGACCGTCGCGACCCGCAAGGCCTCCGAGGATGCGCTTGAAGTCATTAACGGCGTGCTGACCGAAACCATCGGCGGCTCCGCAGACCTGACCGGCTCGAACAACACCAAGACCAGCCAGACCAAGTCGATCACCCCCGACGACTTCTCCGGCCGCTACATCCACTACGGCATTCGCGAACACGGCATGGCTGCTGCCATGAACGGTATCGCGCTGCATGGCGGACTGATCCCCTACTCCGGCGGCTTCCTGATCTTTTCGGACTATTGCCGTCCGTCGATCCGCCTTGCCGCACTGATGGGCATCCGCGTCATCCATGTCCTGACCCATGATTCCATCGGTCTCGGCGAGGACGGCCCGACCCATCAGCCGGTCGAACAGATGGCAGCGCTGCGCGCCATCCCGAACCTCTTGATGTTCCGTCCGGCCGACGCCACCGAAACGGCGGAATGCTGGCAGGTCGCGCTTGAGAACAAGCACCGTCCCTCCGGCCTGGCTCTGACCCGTCAGAACCTTGTGGCAGCCCGTACCGAATACGAAGAGAAGAACCTCAGCGCCTATGGCGCCTACGAACTGGTTTCGGCCAGCGACGCCAAGGTTTCGATCTTCGCTTCCGGTTCGGAAGTCGAGATTGCCCTGAAGGCGCAGGCCGCTCTTGCGGCCAAGGGCGTTCCGGCCCGCGTCGTCTCGGTTCCCTGCTTCGAGCTGTTCTTCGAGCAGCCGGAAGCCTATCGCAAGGCGATCATCGGCAACGCACCGGTCAAGATCGGCGTCGAAGCTGCCATCCGCCAGGGCTGGGACAGCATCATCGGCTCCGACGGCATCTACATCGGCATGAAGTCCTTCGGCGCCTCCGGCCCCTACAAGGAACTCTACCAGCATTTCGGCATCACCCCGGAGGCGGTCGTTACTGCAGCCGAGGCAAAGCTCGCCTAAAGTTCCAGTTGACTAAGGGCGCTCAAGGGCGCCCTTACGCATCATAATCCGAAGCTCTTTTCAAAAGCGGGAGTCCACGCAATGACTGTGAAAGTTGCCATCAACGGTTTCGGCCGCATCGGCCGTAACGTACTGCGCGCCATCGTCGAGTCGGGTCGCACCGACATCGAGGTCGTGGCCATCAACGACCTCGGCCCGGTCGAAACCAACGCCCACCTGCTGCGCTACGATTCCATCCACGGCAAGTTTCCGGCCGATGTGAAGGTCGATGGCGACACCATCACCGTTGCCGGCGGCAAGCCGATCAAGGTCACCGCGATCAAGGATCCGGCAACCCTGCCCCATGGCGAACTCGGCGTCGATATCGCGCTGGAATGCACCGGCATCTTCACCGCCCGCGACAAGGCCGCCGCTCACCTGACCGCCGGCGCAAAGCGCGTCATCGTCTCGGCTCCGGCCGATGGCGCCGACCTGACCGTCGTCTTCGGCGTCAACCACGACCAGCTGACCAAGGACCACCTGGTCATCTCCAACGCATCCTGCACCACGAACTGCCTGGTTCCGGTGGTCAAGGTTCTGGACGACGCGGTCGGCATCGACCACGGCTTCATGACCACGATCCACTCCTACACCGGCGACCAGCCGACGCTCGACACCATGCACAAGGACCTGTACCGCGCCCGCGCAGCAGCCCTATCCATGATCCCGACCTCGACCGGCGCTGCCAAGGCTGTCGGCCTCGTGCTACCGCACCTCAAGGGCAAGCTCGACGGCACCTCGATCCGCGTTCCGACCCCGAACGTTTCGGTCGTCGACTTCAAGTTCGTCGCCAAGAAGAACACCACGAAGGAAGAAATCAACGAAGCCATCAAGGCTGCCTCCAACGGCGCCCTGAAGGGCATCCTCGGCTACACCGAAGAGCCGCTGGTCTCGCGCGACTTCAACCACGACAGCCACTCCTCGATCTTCGCCATCGACCAGACCAAGGTTCTCGAAGGCAACTTCGTCCGCGTCCTGAGCTGGTACGACAACGAGTGGGGCTTCTCGAACCGCATGGCCGACACCTCGGTCGCCTTCGCCAAGTTCATCTGAACCCACGACCAGATCGCATCATGAAAAGGGCGGATCGGATCACCGATCCGCCTTTATGTTTTTCAGATTTCGCCCTACTCTCATCATGATTGAAGACGATAACTTGGTTCTCGTCTTCTGGCAGTTCTGCCTGATCGTCCCATTGCACCGTTGTCGTGCCCGTCACGACTGCGAAACGTCGCTGCGACTACTGTCCGGCAGCGCGCGCGGGACTATTGTGTGTGCTGCCCGGACTTGGCATTGCATGTAAGAGGGGATCGCGGGGTTGGACGAATTTTACGCCATAACGCTGGTGGCAACTACTCTTGTCCTGCTGGCCGCCTTTTCCAGTCTGATCGCCTTCCGCTTCGGCGCTCCGCTTCTGTTGCTCTTCCTCGTCATCGGCCTGCTGACAGGCACCGATGGCCTCGGTATCCAGTTCTCCAACAACAACCTCGCCTATGTGCTGGGATCGATTGCGCTGGCTATCATTCTCTTCGATTCCGGTTTCGGAACCTCGCTGCAATCCTTCAAGCTCTCGGCCGTGCCGTCACTGACGCTCTCCACGGTCGGCGTTCTGCTGACGGCCACGTTGTTCGGTATCGCAGCCCAGCTCTTGCTGGGCTTTTCTTTCATGGAAGGCATGCTGCTCGGCTCTATCGTCGCGTCCACGGATGCGGCAGCGGTTTTCTTCCTGCTGCGCATCGGCGGCATCAATATCCGCGACAAGGTGCGTTCGACGCTGGAGGTCGAATCCGGCACCAACGATCCGATGGCGATCTTCCTCACCATGGCACTGGTGCAGCTGCTTTCCAGCGGCAAGGGAGCTTCAGGCTTCGATCTGGAACTGGTCAGGCTCTTCATCGAAGAGATGGGGCTGGGTCTTGCGCTCGGCCTGATCGGCGGCGCCATCATCGTCTTCGTCCTCAAACGCCTCAAGGTGGAGCGCGGTCTTGCCCCGATCTTCATGTTGGCGCTGGCCCTGCTTGTCTTTTCCTACACCGGTGCCGTCGGCGGCAGCGGCTTCCTCGCCGTCTATGTCGCAGGCATTTATGCAGGTAGCCAGAAGATCCCCTCGCGCGCCTCGATCGCCCGTTTTCAGGACGGCCTGACATGGCTTGCGCAGATCGTCATGTTCCTCGTACTCGGCCTGCTCGCCAGCCCTTCGCAGTTCCTGGCGATCCTGCTGCCGGCCGTACTGCTTGGCCTGTTTCTGGTGTTCGTGGCCAGACCGCTCGCGGTCTGGATCTGCCTGCTGCCCTTCGACTACACCCAGCGCGAAACGGGCTTCATCGCCTGGGTCGGCCTGCGCGGTGCGGTCTCCATTCTGCTCGCCATCCTGCCCATCCTCGGCAATCTCGATAACGGCCAGCTCTATTTCAACACCGCCTTCATCGTGGTGATGATCTCGCTGGTGCTGCAGGGCTGGACCATCAAGCCCGTCGCCCGCAAGCTCGGCCTCATCATCCCCAAGCGCCTTGGCGCCATCGACAAGCTGGAACTCGACCTGCCGGGTGCCGCCAACCACGAACTGCTGGCCTACCGTGTGGTCGCCGACAGCCCGGTGCTGCGCGGCGAGCGTATCCCCCGCTGGGCCGCCCCCTCCCTCGTCATCCGTGACGGCAAGTCCATGCGCTACCAGTATGCCGGACGGCTGCGGGAAAACGATCAGGTCTATCTCTTCATCGCGCCCGGCTATTCCAAGCTGCTGGACCGCCTGTTCGCCAGCAAGGCACCCGTGGCGGAGGACGACAGCGAGTTCTTCGGCACCTTCGCGATTTCGCCCGCAACCCGCGTGGAAGAACTCGATCAGGCCTATGGCCCACTGCTCATCAATGCAGCAGAACGCCAGAAGACCGTCGCCGAACTCATCGCGCAACGTCTCGGTGGCAGCGGCGAATATGCCGACCGCGTACGCCTCGGGACCATCGTTCTGATCGTGCGGGACCTCGACGAATCGGGACATATTGCCTCGGTCGGCGTTTCGCTGGAGCCGGTGGCTCCCGCCACCAACCTGCCTATCTTCTTGAATATCCGTGAACTGGCACACGCTCTCCGCGACTATCTTCGCAAGAAACGCGCGGAACGGGCCATTGCGGCACAGGGCGAAAATAATACCTGATCGCCTTGCGTCGTTTGGCGAGCGATGTAAATGTCCGGCCCGTCAGCCCAGTTAACACCAAAACGACGGGTATCATCATGCCGGCTTTCAAGACTCTCGACGATCTCACCGATATCGCAGGCAAGCGCGTTCTTGTCCGTGTAGACCTCAACGTTCCCGTCACCGACGGCAAGGTCAGTGACACCACCCGCATCGAGCGCGTTGCTCCGACGATCAAGGAACTGTCGAAGAAGGGCGCCAAGGTCATCCTGCTCGCCCATTTCGGCCGCCCGAAGGGTGAACCGGTCGCCGACCAGTCCCTCTCGCTGATCGCTCCCGCAGTGGAAGAAGTGCTCGACCAGAAGGTCGCCTTCGCCGCCGACTGCATCGGCCCGGTAGCCGCGGACGCCATCGCCAAGATGGAAAACGGCGACATCCTGCTTCTGGAAAACACCCGCTTCCACAAGGGCGAGGAAAAGAACACGCCGGAATTCACCGCCGAACTGGCAAAGAACGGCGATATCTTCGTCAACGACGCCTTCTCGGCCGCCCACCGCGCCCACGCTTCCACCGAAGGCCTTGCCCACCACATGCCCGCCTATGCCGGCCGCACCATGCAGGCCGAGCTCGAGGCGCTTGAAAAGGGTCTCGGCAATCCGGCACGCCCCGTCGTCGCCATCGTCGGCGGCGCCAAGGTGTCCACCAAGATCGACCTCCTTTCCAACCTCGTGAAGAAGGTCGACGCGCTGGTGATCGGCGGCGGCATGGCCAATACCTTCCTCGCCGCCCAGGGCATCGATGTCGGCAAGTCGCTCTGCGAGCATGACCTCGCAGAGACCGCCAGGGAGATCCTCGCCACGGCCAAGGAAGCCGGCTGCGCCATCGTCCTTCCGGAAGACGGCGTCGTCGCCCGCGAATTCAAGGCAGGCGCGGCCAACGAAACGGTCGACATCAAATCCATCCCGTCCGACGCCATGGTGCTCGACGTCGGCCCGAAGTCGGTCACGGCGATCAACGACTGGATCTCCAAGGCTTCGACGCTGGTCTGGAACGGCCCGCTCGGCGCCTTCGAAATCACTCCCTTCGATGCAGCGACGGTTTCGGCCGCAAAGCACGCTGCCGAAGAGACCCGCGCCGGCAAGCTCGTCTCCGTCGCAGGCGGCGGCGACACCGTTTCGGCGCTCAACCATGCAGGCGTTGCGGACAATTTCAGCTACGTCTCGACGGCAGGCGGCGCCTTCCTCGAATGGATGGAAGGCAAGGAACTGCCCGGCGTGGCGGTTCTCTCCGCCTCCAGATAAGCGCAGGATCGAAGGCGGCAGATTTTTGAATCTGCCGCCGTTAACTTTAAGTATTTTTTATTGAATTTTAAAACGATTGAAGTGATTTCAATCGTTTCAATAGGTTAGGCTGCCATTTTCCTGTCGTGGAAGTTCTGTTATCGCCGGAGTCATCTTGGTTTTGAGAGACTGAGAATGACTGGATGTCTCGAAGATATCATCCGGTGATGGATCAATCCGGCATTGCCGATTGGTCGTGAAATCACAGAACTTACGTGAGCGCGCGACGCGCCATTTTTAGGGATAGGAGTGAAGTATGGTGGACGCGAAGATGTTGAACAAGATCAGCTCGGCGCCGGGTTTCATTGCGGCGCTGGATCAGAGCGGCGGTTCAACACCCGGAGCTTTGCGTCTCTATGGCGTTTCCGAATCCGACTACAATAGTGAAGAGGAAATGTTCAGCATGGTGCATGCCATGCGCGTCCGCATCATGAGCGCACCCGCCTTCTCGGGCGACAAGGTTATCGGCGCCATCCTGTTCGAACGCACCATGGACGGCGACGTCAACGGTCAGGCCGTGCCCTCCTACCTCTGGGAAAAGCGCGGCGTTGTGCCCTTCCTCAAGATCGACAAGGGCCTCGCAGCCGAAGAGAACGGCGTTCAGCTGATGAAGCCGATGCCTGATCTCGACGCTCTCCTGATCCGCGGCCGCGAAAAGGGTATTTTCGGCACCAAGATGCGTTCGGTCATCGCTCATGCCGACAAGGCCGGCATTGCCGCCGTCGTTGAGCAGCAGTTTGAGGTAGCCCGCCAGATCATCGCCCAGGGCCTGATCCCGATCGTCGAGCCTGAAGTTTCCATCAAGAGCCCGACGAAGGTTGAAGCCGAAGCCATTCTTCGCGACGAGATCGCCAAGCAGCTCGACAAGCTTCCTGCCGGCGAAACCGTAATGCTGAAGCTGACGATCCCGACGGTCGCCGATTTCTACGCTCCTCTGGTCGCCCACAAGTCGGTCGTCCGCGTCGTCGCCCTTTCCGGCGGCTACAGCACCGCGGATGCCTGTGAAAAGCTCAGCCATAACCACGGCATGATCGCCAGCTTCTCCCGCGCTCTCGCAGAAAACCTGCGCGTCACCATGAGCGACGCAGAGTTCGATGCAAGCCTCGCCGGTACGATCGATCAGATCTACGCCGCAAGCGTCAACAAGGCCTGATCGGCACTTTTAGAGAAGATCTTCAAAGCCCTGCCGTCAGGCGGGGCTTTTTCGTTCCAGTATGGCAGCGCTTGCCTTTCCGGATCGGCAAACTATATTGACGCCAGCTGAGGACGACCTCTCCCCATAATGGGCATCTGGCCGGGACGACCCGACATACCCTCTGCGGGAGATCAAAATGCGCTCGACCAGCGACAGAATCCGCCACGCCATCAGTTTCGAACTCATCGCCCTCGGCATCATCACGCCGCTCGGAGCCTGGGTCTATTCCCTGCCCATATCGGAAATCGGTGTCATCAGCGTCGCCAGCGCGACCATCGCCATGCTGTGGAACTACGTCTACAACATCGGCTTCGACCATGCGATGCAGAGGCTGACCGGCACCACGGCCAAGAGCGTCGCTGCGCGTGTTCTGCATGCAGCCCTGTTCGAAGCCGGCCTGCTCATCGTCCTTGCTCCCCTCATCGCCTGGTACCTCAATGTCGGCTTCTGGCATGCGGTGGTGATGGACGTTTCCTTCTCGCTCTTTTACATGGTCTATGCCTTTGTCTTCAATTGGGCCTACGACCGCGTCTTCCCTATCCCGGAATGGCAGGATCGGAGCCAGGCCGCGGGCTAAGAGGCACACATACGGCATCAGAAAGCGGAGAGATCATGCGTTCCATCCCCTTCGTCACCGTCGATGTCTTCACCGACACGCGCTTCTCCGGAAATCCGCTGGCAGTCGTGCCGGACGCGCGCGACCTGACGGATGGGGAGATGCAGCAGATCGCAACCGAGTTCGGATACTCGGAAAGCACTTTCGTCCTGCCGCCGCGCGATGAGGCCAATACGGCCGAGGTGAGGATCTTCACTCCGACAATGGAGATCCCCTTCGCCGGTCATCCGAATGTCGGCACCGCCTTCGTGCTCGGCCGGCAAGGCGAGGTCTTCGGCAAGCCTGCCGGCAGCGTGATGCGCTTCGAGGAAAAGGCCGGTCTCGTCGAGATCACCCTCACGAAGACCGACGAAACGGTCACCGGCGCCACCATCCGCGCGCCGGGACCTCTCGTGATCGGCTCCACCGTCGAGGCTTCGGCGCTCGCTCCATGCGTATCGCTACAGGCGGATGATATCGCCACCGGCAGCCACATGCCGAGCTTCGTCTCTGTCGGCCTGAAATTCATCGTCGCCGAGGTCGCAAGCCTTGATGCGCTTGGCCGCGCCGGGCCGAACATCGATGCCGTCAGAAAGCTGAAGCACGCCTTTCCGCATGAGACGAGCGATTGCTCCACCTTCCTTTATACCCATGCCGGCCAGGACCACATCCGCGCCCGGATGTTCGCTCCTTTGGACAACGTGCCGGAAGACCCGGCGACCGGCAGCGCCTCCGCCGCGCTTGGCGCCTACCTGGCCTTCCTGTCGAAGGCGTCGGGCCGACGGCGCCTGCTCATTGAACAGGGCGTGGAAATGGGTCGCCGCAGCCTGATCCATCTCGATATCGACAGCCGCGACGGCGTCATGGAACACGTCCGCGTCACTGGCGGCTGTGTTGAAGTCACGCGCGGCTCGATTTCACTCTGATCGTCTTAAGGACGGATGAGCAGCGTGACCGTCCAGATCGCGAAGGCGAGCACTGCAATCTTCCAGAAATCCTTGCGCCGGCGCAGGCCCGGAAGCCCAAGCGGCTTGATGACCTGAATCACCATGGCCAGCATCAGCAGGATGGCGATGATCTTGGTCATGATATCAGGCAACCTTTCATGGTGCCGATTCTGGCACGCCACAACGACGACACTTTTGCCCGCCAGAAATTTCTTCGGCAAGCACTATATCGTTCAGATATCGCTAGGGACCTTGCACTAGACTGTAACGTTAGAGACCCTTCCTTCAGACCAGAAGCATAACCGACCGACAGAGACGCCATGCGACGAAATCTCCTGCCAGTCATGGCCCTTCTCCTGGGCACTCTTTTCCTCTTTCTCGGCAATGGCCTGCATGGCCTGCTGCTGCCCGTACGTGGAGCGGAGGAAGGCTATTCGAACGAAATCCTCGGCTTTCTCGGAACCTCCTGGGCCACCGGCTTCGTGCTCGGCTGCTTCATCGCGCCGAAGCTCGTCATGCGGGTCGGTCATATCAGGGCCTTCTCGGTTTTCGTCTCGCTGATATCGCTGATCGCGCTGCTGACCGGCATCGTCGTCGACGATTACTGGTGGGTGGCCCTTCGCGCTGTAACCGGTTTCTGCACCGCCGGCACGTCGATGATTATCGAAAGCTGGCTAAACGAACGGGCCACCAACGAGACGCGGGGAACGATCTTCTCGTTCTACATTTCCATCACGCTGATCGGCGTTGTCGGCGGCCAGATGATGGTGGGTTTTTTCGATCCGAAGACCACCATCCTGTTCATGATCTGCGGCATCCTCTATTGCGTGGCCGTGTTGCCGACCACCATCTCCACGGCAGCCACTCCCCAGCCGCTCAAGTCGATCAAGCTCGATCTGCCGACGCTCTATCGCAATTCGCCGGTCTCATTCGTCGGCATCCTGCTGATCGGTATCGCCAACGGCGCTTACGGTACGCTGGGTGCCGTATTCGGGGCCCGCGCGGGCCTGCCGCCGAGCGTCATCGCAGCCATGCTGTCGATCACCATCTTCCTCGGCGCCATCATGCAGTTTCCCTCGGGCAAGGCATCCGACCGGACCGATCGACGCTATGTGCTCGCGGCCCTGTCCGGCATGGCGGCGCTTGCCGCGCTCGTGCTCGTCATCTTCCAGCCGGCAGACCCGATCATGATGATCGTCTTCGTGGCGCTCTACGGTGCGGCGGCAAACTCGCTCTATCCCATCGCGGTGGCCCATGCCAACGACTTCGCCTCCACAGATGACTTCGTGAAGGTCTCCGGCGGGCTATTGCTGCTCTACGGCATCGGCACCATCATCGGCCCCACCATCGGCGGCCCGGTGATGACGCAACTCGGCCCCTACGCCCTGTTCTCGGTGACGGCCATGGCGCATGTGCTGCTCACCGCCTATGCCATCTATCGCAGCCGCCTGAGAGCACCGGTTCCCGTTGAGGACCGCGAGAACGTCCCCAACATTCCGGTTACGGTTTCGCCGATGAGCACACCGGAAAGCCTGACGCTCGATCCTCGCGCAGCCCCCTTCAGGAGGCCGAGGAGACGGGAGGCAATCCACCGCCGAAGGAGGCAGACGCATGACATCAGACGAAGAACGCCCGAAGAAATCCGTCTCCCACGAGATCGGAAGCGACCTTTCCGCCATATCCGCTGATGAACTGCGCAGCCGAATCGCCTTGCTCCGTGAGGAGATCGCGCGCATCGAGGCGGAAATCGCCCGAAAGGACGACAGCAAACGTGCAGCCGACAGTTTCTTCCGCCCCAAAGTATAAAATAGCGGTTTTTACACCGCCTCTGTTCCAATGCGGGAAAACTCAAAGATTTA
The DNA here is from genome assembly GCA_002600635.1 of Rhizobium sp. ACO-34A. NCBI lineage: Bacteria > Pseudomonadati > Pseudomonadota > Alphaproteobacteria > Hyphomicrobiales > Rhizobiaceae > Rhizobium > Rhizobium sp. ACO-34A. The sequence goes on from CP021371.1 coordinate 3,435,305, forward strand.
GCTTGAAATTAACCTTTGATTAAGCATTTTGCGCGATTGTATTCCCATCCGGATCTTCTGGATTCAGGCCATTTCTCCACATGGCGAATTCGTCTGATTTTTCTCCCTGTTTTACCTTGAGAGCCGCTCCTGCGGCTCTTCTTTTCTGCTTCGAGCCATTTTCCCAAAATTGTGGGAATTAACCTTTCCTTAAGAAACGGCTTGCGCGTTTGCGGTAATAATAGCATCGTGGCGTCATGTAAGGCGGCGGTGGCAAAGTAAGTCTCACCCCCGCTCATGATAAAAAAGTGATGCGTAAATCAGGGGTGAATCGATGTCTGAACTCGGATTGAATACCGTGAGCTTTGCGGGCCGTGCGGCCGCATCGTCGCAGTTCAAGGCGACCTATGCCGAAGGCATGGGACTGGTCGAAGAAACCGCCGCCTATCTCGATGGCCCCGGCCGCGCAGCAGCAAAGGTTCTGCCGCGCATGGCTTCCGTCCTCTACGCAGCAGAGTCCATGCGCCTCACCACCCGCCTGATGCAGATGGCCTCATGGCTCCTGCTCCAGCGCGCCGTCAACAACGGCGAAATGAGCCGCGATCAGGTTCTCTCGGAAAAGAGCAAGGTGCGCCTCGACGGCTTCAACGTCGACCGTAACGCACCGGGCTGGAACGACCTGCCGGAAGCCTTCCGCGATCTGGTCGAGCGCTCGCTCCGCCTGCAGAACCGCATCGCCCTGCTCGACCGCGAAATCTATCGCCCGTCGGACGCGCCGATCGTGCCCGACAATGAAAACAGCGTTCAGGCGCAGCTCAACCTGCTGCGCACCGCATTCAACAACAACTGACGCTGATTTACGTATCCACCGCAGCAAATGCTTGCCCGGCCATGCCAAGCGCATCGCCGGGCTTTTCTTTGTCCCCACCTCCGCCGGAATGAAGGCACAAAAAAAGCCCGGACAAACCGGGCTTTTCGAAACATGCGATCGAAGTGTCGATCAGAGGCCGAGGCCGCCGAAACGCTTGTTGAACTTCGACAGACGGCCGCCGCGGTCCATGAGCTGCTGGTTGCCGCCGGTCCATGCCGGATGGGACTTCGGATCGATTTCGAGATTCATGACAGCGCCTTCCGAACCCCAGGTCGAACGGGTTTCGTATTCGGTGCCATCGGTCATCACCACTTTGATGGTGTGGTAGTCGGGATGGATGTCAGCCTTCATAACTTTCTTCCTGCTGTGCCGGAGGTCCATTTGACGCAATTGCGCCGTGCGGTCCTATTCAATAAATGAAGCCGCAGTCCGATTAGGCCACGGCTTCCCAATTCGATGCGGTGCCTATACATGAAGGGCGCGAGGATAACAAGAGCCATGGCGCGAAAGCGCTCTCGCGCGCGTTGGAGAAGAGTGAAGTGTCAGCAATAGACGAAACCGAACCAAAGAAGCGCCGCTCCCTGCAGCCCCTGTCGCGCCTCCTGCCCTATCTTTCCCGCTACCGCTCGCTGGTCGTCGGTGCGCTTTTCTTCCTGTGCCTTGCCGCCGCAACCACGCTGGCGCTGCCGCTCGCCGTTCGCCGCATGGTCGACCACGGCTTCGAGTCGGCCGACAGCGGCTTCATCAACAACTATTTCGGCATGCTCATCATCATGGCCATCGTTCTCGCGGTGGCAAGCGGCATGCGCTACTACTACGTCATCACCATCGGCGAGCGCATCGTCTCGGACCTGCGCCGGGAAGTCTTTGCCCACGTGGCGACGCTCTCCCCCTCTTTCTTCGACGTCAACCAGTCCGGCGAGATCGTCTCGCGCCTGACGGCAGACACCACGCAGATCAAGTCGGCGGTCGGCGCCACCGCCTCGCAGGCGCTGCGCAACTCCATCCTCTGTCTTGGCGCGATGGGCATGATGATCTACACGAGCCCCCGGCTCTCCGTACTCGTACTCATCGCGATCCCGATCATCGTCTTCCCGCTGGTCGCATTCGGCCGCTCGGTGCGCAAGCGCTCCCGCGAGGCACAGGACCGGCTGGCCAGCACCTCCGCCTTCGCGTCGGAAACCATAGCAGCAGCCCGCACGGTTCAGGCGTTCAACGCCGAAGAAACCGCCACCAGACGCTACGACCTTGCCGTCGAGGAGGCCTATGAAGCCGCCCGTTCCGCCATCAAGTCGCGCGCGCTGCTGACCGGCATCGCCATCTCGCTCGTCTTCGGCAGCGTCGTCGCCGTCCTCTGGTTCGGCGCGCAAAGCGTTCTCGCAGGAACTCTCTCAGCCGGCACGCTCGGCCAGTTTCTGCTCTATTCCGTGATCGCGGCGGGATCGATGGGAACGCTCTCCGAGATCTGGGGCGAACTCTCGCAGGCTTCGGGTGCTGCCGAGCGCCTGACCGAACTCCTGCAGGAGCGCTCCGCAATCACCGTACCGGCCAACCCACTCGCCCTGCCCCAGCCGCCGCTCGGTCAGGTCGCATTCGAGGACGTGCACTTCTCATATCCCTCGCATCCCGGTAAATCCGCTCTCAAGGGCCTGTCCTTCAAGGTGGACGCAGGCGAGACGGTTGCGATCGTCGGCCCCTCCGGCGCGGGCAAGAGCACGGTCTTCTCGCTGCTCCTGCGCTTCTACGATCCGGCACGCGGCGCTGTCCGCCTCGATGGCCTCGACCTCCGCGACGTCGACCCTCACGCCTTGCGCGATCGCATGGCCATGGTACCACAGGACGTGACCATCTTCGCCACCTCGATCCACGAGAACATCGCCTTCGGCTCGCCGCATGCGACCCGTGAAATGGTCGAGGCCGCGGCAGAAGCAGCCCAGGCAAGCGAGTTCATCAAGCGGCTGGAACGCGGTTTCGATACGGAAGTCGGCGAACGCGGCATCACGCTTTCCGGCGGCCAGCGCCAGCGAATAGCCATCGCCCGCGCCTTGCTGCGCAACGCCCCCGTCCTTCTTCTCGACGAGGCGACCTCGGCGCTCGATGCCGAGAGCGAAACCCTCGTACAAAAAGCCCTCGACGGGCTGATGCGCGACCGCACCACTATCGTCATTGCCCATCGCCTTGCGACCATCCTAAAGGCCGACCGCATTCTGGTTCTGGATGACGGGCGCATCGTCGAGGAAGGCACGCATCAGAGCCTGATCCAGCACGGCGGTCTCTACGCCAAGCTCGCCCGGCTGCAGTTCGAAAACGGCGCGGCGGAATTCTCTGCCGCTGCCAAGTAGGAGTGCACCTCAGGCGCCGACCGAACGGCCGGCGACGCGCCCCGAGAACAGGCAACCGCCGAGGAACGTGCCTTCCAGCGCGTTGTAGCCGTGCACGCCGCCGCCACCGAAGCCCGACACCTCGCCTACAGCATAAAGCCCCGGCACCGGCTTATTGGTTGCGTCGAGCACACGGGCCGAGAGATCCGTGTGCAGACCGCCCAGCGTCTTGCGTGTCAAAATGTGGAGGCGCACGCCGATCAGCGGTCCGGCGCTGGAGGCGAGAAGCCGGTGTGGCTTGGCTGTCCGCATCAACCGGTCGCCGAGGAAGCGGCGAGCGCCACAGATAGCCGTCATCTGTGCATCCTTGCCGAACGCATTATTCACCTGCCGATCCCGCGCCTCGATCTGCGCCCGGATATGATGAATGCCGAGCCGGTGCTCGCCGCTGAGTTCGTTCATCCCGGCAACCAGATCCTCAAGGGTATCGCGCACGACGAAATCCTCGCCCTTGTCCATGAAGGCCTGCACCGGCCCCGGCGGGTTGCTGCCGAGACGCTTGAGCAACAGCCGGATGTTCTTGCCCGTCAGGTCGGGGTTCTGTTCGGAACCGGACAGGGCGAATTCGCGCTTGATGATCGCCTTGTTGAGGATGAACCAGCTGTATTCGTCTCCCCGCGCCCGGATCGCCTTCAGCGTCGCCAGCGTATCGAAGCCGGGCATGGCAGGCGCATCGAAACGGTTGCCATCAGCGTCACACCAGAAGGACGAGGGACCGGGCAGGATACGGATGCCATGGTTCGGCCAGATCGGATCGAAGTTGCGAAGACCTTCGGTATAGTGCCACATGCGGTCGCCATTGATGACATCGCCACCGGCGGCCTGGGTAATGGCGATCATCCGTCCGTCGACATATTGCGGAACGCCCGCCACCATGGATTTCGGCGCAGGGCCAAGGCGCTCGACCGGCCAGTTCTTGCGCACCAGATCATGGTTGCCGCCAATCCCACCGGAAGCGACGATGACCGCCCCCGCGGTAATCTCGAACTCGCTCTCGGGAAACCGTGAGGTCGCAGCACCACGCGGTGCCGTGTCAGCCGCGAGCACCGTGCCACGCGCACCGGTGACCGCGCCATTGGTGACGACCAGTTGGTCCACCTGATGCCGGAACCGGAAGGACAGAATCCCCTTCCGCTCCGCCTCCCGCACACGGCGGATGAAAGGCGCCAGAACCGCAGGACCGGTTCCCCATGTGATATGAAAGCGCGGAACCGAATTGCCGTGCCCGTCCGCGCGCGATCCGCCACGCTCGGCCCAGCCGACCACAGGAAACCAGCGCATGCCTTGCTGGTGTAACCAGGCGCGCTTTTCGCCAGCGGCAAAGTCCAGATAGGCATCCGCCCAATGGCGCGGCCAGTAATCCTCGGGGCGATCGAAAGCCGCCGAGCCCAGCCAGTCCTGCCGCGCCAGATCGACGGTATCGCGAATGCCCATGCGGCGCTGCTCGGGGCTATTGATGAAAAAGAGACCACCCAGCGACCAGAAGGCCTGCCCCCCGAGGTTCTGTTCTCCCTCCTGGTCGATCACACAGACCCTGAGGCCACGTTCCGCCGCCTCGGCCGCAGCAACAAGTCCGGAAAGTCCGGCACCGATCACCAGTACATCGCAGTCCATCAGCGCAATCCTCCCCGATCGCTTCCGTGAACTTACCCTTACGGGCACGTAAGGGTTAGCACAACCTGCGAACTTTTGGGGGAATTGGTTTTGAAACGAACACATAGCGAAGCAAAGCAGGCTGTTCACGCCTGCCTCATAATGCGACGGGTCTATTTCAGGAGTATGTCGCAAGCTGCCGCGCGATCTTGCGCGGCGGGCTATTCAACGCTCGGTCAGCTTGAGTTCGATGCGGCGATTCTGTGCACGGGCTTCGGGGCTATCGCCTTCGGCAATCGGCTGGTATTCGCCGAAACCGGCAGCAACCAGCCGGTTGGAAGGCACACCCTTGGAGATCAGATACTTGACCACCGAGATCGCGCGCGCCGCCGAAAGCTCCCAGTTATCGGCATAACGGCCGGCCCCGGTGAGTGGCACGTTGTCGGTATGCCCGTCGACGCGCAGAACCCAATTGATCTCCGGCGGGATCTCGCGGGCAAGATCGAGCAGCGCGGTCGCAAGCTTGTCCATCTCCCCTGCGCCCGCGGGATTGAGCTCGTTGCTGCCCGAAGGAAAGAGCACTTCCGACTGGAAGACGAAACGGTCGCCGACGATACGGATGTTCTCGCGATCAGACAGGATTTCGCGCAGCCGGCCAAAGAAGTCGGAACGATAACGGTTGAGTTCCTGCACCCGCTGCGCAAGGGCGACGTTGAGGCGACGGCCGAGATCGGCGATCTTGGCCTGCGAGTTCTGATCCCGCGCCTCCGATGCCTGCAAGGCCTCCTCGACGGCCGCGATCTGCGCCCTGAGTGCCGCGATCTGCTGGTTCAGGAGTTCGATCTGGCTCATCGCCCGCTCGCTGACCTGCTTTTCCTGCAAGAGGTCCTGCGTCAGGCGCCCGACCTTCTGGTTGGCAACATCGGAAGCCCCGGCACCGCTGTCCAGCAACTGTTGCAGCCGGGTCCGCTCGCTTTCGGATGCAGAGAGCGAGGTTTGCAGCGAAGCGAGCGTATCCTCGAGATCCTGCTTGCCACTCTTTTCCAGTGCCAGCAGTTGGGTCAGCTCGGCAATCTGGCTGTTCAGCCGGTTCAGCACCTCGTCACGGCCGGAGATTTCCCGGCTGAGGATGAACTGTGCGACCACGAAAACCGTGAGCAGGAACATGATCGCCAGCAGCAACGTCGAGAGAGCATCGACGAAACCCGGCCAGTAATCGACGCCCCGTTCGCGACGGCGGTTGCGGGCGAGCGCCATCCTACTTGCCCCCGCCGATCTTCTCGTTCAGCTTGTCCAGCGTCTTTCGCATGGCCCGGGACTCGTCCTGCTGTGCCTCGATCCAGTCGCGCAGCATCTGCTGTTCGTTGCGCATGTTCTTGACCAGCCCCTGTATGCCTTCGGCAAGGCCCGCGATGGCAGTCAGCGACTTGTCGCCATCCGCAACGTCTTCCCGCTCCGCAATCTTCGCCAGCTGGTCGACAAGGCGCGAAAGCTCTTGCGACTGCACTCCGCTGCCGTTGGCAAAAGAGGCCACCCGGTCGGAATCGACATCCGTCACGGAGGAGAGCCAGTTTTCCAGCTCGGTGTAGAAACGGTTCTGCGCACGGCCGGCCTGCAGGTCGAGGAAGCCGAGGATGAGCGATCCGGAGAGACCGAGCAGCGAGGACGAGAACGCAGTGCCCATGCCGGCCAGCGGCGCGGTCAGGCCGCTCTTCAACGACTGAAGCACATCGTTGCTGTCCGTCGAGCCGGTCGGATCGAGCGACTGGATCACGGTCGTGATCGAACCGATGGTGCCGAGCAGACCCCAGAAGGTGCCGAGCAGGCCAAGGAAGACGAGAAGGCCGATCAGGTAGCGCGAGGTATCACGCGATTCGTCGAGACGAGTGGCAATCGAATCGAGAATCGACCGCAGGGCCGTGGTGGAGATCGCGGCGGAACGGCGACCGCCGATCAGCGTGCGCATGGGAGCCAGCAGACGGGGTTCGCGTCCGGCCTTCTCGATGCCGCCGGCAGCGCGGAACGAGTTGAACCAGCGCACCTCCGGCCTGAGAGCCAGAACCTGGGTGAAGACGAGGATGATGCCGATGGCCAGAACACCGAGAATAAGGCTGTTCAGGCCGGGATTGGTGACGAAGGCCGCATGGGCCTGCCGGTAGAGAATGGCTGCAATGAACCCGACGATGATCAGGAAGATCACCATGGTGCTGAAGAACGGCATCGGGCTGGACAGCTTCTGACCGTCGTCCCCTCCCCCGGTCTCCGCCGCCTCAAGGTCCGCCAGCTTCACTTTCGCCATGTCTTCCTCAGCCTCCGGGAATCTCGCACGGCGAAGCTAGCGGAAGATTGAGACGAATTGAAGCCGCGTAAACAGCGAAGGAACAGATCAGTTCTTCGGCACCGGACGGGCGATAACGTCGATCAGTTCCTTGCGGATATATTCGTTGCCGGCGACGACGGTACCGGTGTCGAACATCTCGGTGCCGCCATGCATGTCGCTCACGAAGCCACCGGCTTCGCGGATCATCAGCAGGCCGGCGGCCATGTCCCACGGCGAGAGGCCGGCTTCCCAGAAGCCGTCGAGGCGACCGGCGGCGACATAGGCGAGGTCGAGCGCGGCCGCGCCCATGCGGCGAACGCCGGCCACTTCGCCCATCACGTGGCGAAGCTCGACGAGGAACTTGCCATGCGAACCACGGCCGAGATGCGGAATGCCGCAACCGACGACGCAGTCGGAAAGAACCTTGCGGGCAGCCACGCGGATACGGCGGTCATTGAGGAATGCGCCGCCACCCTTTTCAGAGGTATAGAGTTCGTCGGTCGCCGGATTGAAGATGACACCGGCAACGATCTCGCCATTGCGCTCGAGCGCGATGGAAACGGCGAACTGCGGAATGCCGTGCAGGAAGTTGGTGGTGCCATCCAGCGGATCGACGATCCAGCGGTGAGCGCCATCGGTACCCTTGATCTCTTCGCTTTCCTCGCCGAGGAAACCATAGGTCGGGCGAGCCTTCAGCAGCTCGTCACGCACCAGCTTTTCAGCCTTGAGGTCGGCCTGGGAAACGAAGTCGCTCGGGCCCTTTACGGAGACCTGCAGGTTCTGCACTTCGCCGAAGTCGCGCGACAGGGATTTGCCCGCCTTCAGGGCAGCCTGAACCATGACATTGAGAAGAGCAGAACGGGCCATTGAACGATATCCTTGAAAAGCGATGTGGCGCCGGATGACGGCGGCAGAAGCGCGCGATTGCTCGCGGCGACAGTTGGGCCGGTTCAAGACCACAAATGCGGCCGAAATTCAAGGGGCTTGGCCGAAACGGGCAGCAAGAACCGTTTCAAGACACCGCCTGCAACCGCTCCGCGACCAGACCGGCACCCACGGCAAGGACTGTGGCGATGAGAATATGCATGGCGAAGTTCCGCCGACCGAAGGCAAGGGCATAGACCGCCTTTGCCGACATGTTCGTCACCACGGCAACACCAACCGCCCGTCCCGCCGTCGCGATATCGAGGGAGGGAAGCATGCCCGCGACGGTCACGGCCACCGCATCCACATCGGCGAGAGCGGATATCGCCGATGCAGCCATGAGGCCCGCACTGCCGAAATGCACAGTCGCCGCCCGGGCGATGAAGGCAACGATCGTCAACAACGCCGCCATCTTGGCGACGGCCATCAGCTCGAAAGGGTTGCCGAGGGAGCGTTCGCCGGCGGCACCCGCTTGCCGGCGGGCCAGAAACATCGCGTAGCCGGCCATGATGCCGGTCCCGAGCGCAAGCGGAACCAACAGATGCGGCAGCAGGCTGATCGCAAGCGCGCCGACAAGAACGATCGTCCGCAGCAGCGATACGGCTCCGGCGGCGACAGCACCGGCGGCCAGCGAAACGGCGTCCGAAGCATCCGCCTCTTCGAGTTCTTTGCTCCGCCTTGCGAATTCGACCGTGGTACCCGTCGATGAAACGAGACCACCGACCGCCCCGCCGACCAGATCGCCGAGCGACGCCCCGAGCATGCGGACCGCGATGTAACCAACGAATGAGATCGAGGCGAGCGTGATCGCCAGCAGCACGACGCTGCGCGGCACGACACCGCCATAGGGGCCGACCGGAGTGGAAGGAAGGATAGGCAATAGCACGAAAGTCATCGTCAGCAGGATGATCGCCGATCGCAGCTCGATCCATTTGAGCTTGCGGATGGCGCTGTGCAGGAATTCCCGGCTGGCGAGAATCGCGACCAGCGATACCCCTCCGGCTGACGCGAGCACCATGTCACCGGTGACAGCAAGGGCTCCAAGCCCGAATGTGAGGATGGCGGCGATGACCGAGGTCACGCTATAGGATTGCTCGGCGATAGCCTGACGCAGCTCGAAGATCGCCATGACGATGGCGACGACGATCAGGAAACCGACGATGACAAACCCGGTATAGGCTGTCCCGACGGTTACGCTGCTTTCCAGCAGGCCGGCGACACCGCCCGTCATGCCGATCATGGTGAAGGTCCGGATACCGGCGGCGCGCGCGCCTTCCGGCTCTTCACGTTCCCGCCAGTGACGTTCGACGCCGACAGCAGCGCCTATGGCAATCGCCAGTCCCAGGCGCTGGAAAAGCTCGACATTATCCAAACCTGCCTCCCCAGCCCCAATGGACACGGCCTATCCACGGCGGAACTTGTTCGCGGCGTCAATCGCCTTCTTCTGTTCCTCGTCCGTCAGGCCGAGATAGAAGTCTTCCAGCGCCGGATCCTTGAGGCCGGCGCGTCGGGAAAGGACATACCACTTCGCGGCCTCGATCGGATCGGGCCTCGTGCCGAGCGCGTTGATATAGAGATGCGACAGCCTGTTCTGCGCCACGGCGTTGCCGCGCTTGGCCGAGATCGACAGCCAGCGGAAGCCTCTCTCATAATCGCGCGGTCCGCCGATGCCGTTGACCATCCAGATACCCATGTCGAGTTGGGCGGTATCGAAACCGGCCCTCGCCGCGCGGCCAAGCCAGTCGCGCGCCTTCGACTTCTTCTCTTCAGGAAGGTCTTTCAATGCGCTGTAGATCTGCGCGACTGCATATTGCGCGTCGGCAACGCCCTGCTCCGCCGCCTTCTCGTAATAGGGAAGAGCGAGTGTGAGGCCTTTGACGCCGGGATTGTCCGAAACGAGAATCTGCGCCCAGTTGAATTGCGCCGAACTGTTGCCGGCATCGGCCGCCTTGCGCATGAATTCGTCGGCCTTGGCCTTGTCATGGGGGACATCCTTGCCCTCCATCAGCAGCAGGGCATATTTGAACATCGCCGGAGGATCGCCGCCCTGAGCCGCCTGGCCATACCAGAAGGCAGCTCCCTTGGTGTCCTTTTTCACGCCAAGACCGCGCCCCATCAATTCGGCCAGCAATGTCTGCGCCGCGGGGTCGCCAAGCTGCGCGCGCGGCAAGGCCTTGTCGACAGCCGTCGTGAACAGGCCGCGCTGATAGGCGCCATAAGCCTCATCGACCTTGCCCTTGAAATCCTTCTCCGTCGGCGCATCCGGCAATGGCGCGCCCATGCGGGCAAAGATGTTGAGCCCTTGCGGATCGTCTTCGACTTCCGCCTTGTCGCCCGCGCCACCCTTGCCTTTTTCCTTGTCGGTTTCAGCCGACGGCCGGGGACCCCGGTCGAGAGATCCCGTGTCGGACGGCGTCAACGGCCGCAGGACCGGCTGGTCAGCCACCTGCTGCGCCGAAACGACGGACGGCATGCAGATGGGGCCAGCGACGAGCATGGCGAAAAGGACTGGAGAACGAAGAAGACGAGTGCGCATATTGCGTATCAATCTTCAAACCGTGGCGCTTTTTCGTCAAGTTCGGCGTTGACCTGGGCAATGACGGTCGCAGCCTGCCCCGGATCGGCAAAAACGGCATCCCGCAGCGCCACGAATTCGACGCCCGTCGCGGCAACAGCAACGGCGGAGGACGGATCCGTTCCCCCCATCACGATGCACGGGATATCGATCATCGACGCCCACCATTCACCGAGCGCGAGGTTCTTGGAATGCGCCTCCGGCTTGATGTCGCCGTCGAGGCGGCCGAAAAACACGTAGTCCGGCTGTACTTCGCCGATCTCCAGTGCGTGATGGCGGTCCATCGCATTACCGCCGCCGACG